>NZ_MTAW01000097.1 GCF_002154725.1 Nostoc sp. 106C
TATCTTCTCAAATTTTTGTCCTGCATAGCTTAGAGTTGCCTTGTCACCCTCTAAGAAGAATTACTTAATTTATATTGCAAAAATTTTCGCATTTTGGATCTCTAAACTAATGCGCGTCTAAATTGCATATTTGGTTGTTTAGGTCGTCAAGGGTCAAGAGGAGCCAGCGCTGTGGGCGGGTTTCCCGACTTGAAGCGACTGGCGTTCCAGAGTCAAGGCTCTTCTTGGACTTTTGACTCTTGACTCTGGACAACCCTCATGAGTAACTACGCAACTTAAATGCGTAACAGCTTAGCAAGTGCATCATCGACAACGCTATGGTCTGTTTGCCTGTAGTGGAATTTTATATAACTATGAATTTCTTTTGTGATCGCCTCAGTTTGTCACACGCAAAGTTTCTTTAGCAGCCGCCTCAATTAAATTGGGTTTAGCCGACACTCTAGAAATGGGTAACTTAGATGCTAAACGCGATTGGGGTTTTGCTAGAGATTATGTCGAAGCTATGTGGCTTATGTTACAAATAGATGAGCCGAAAGAATACGTAATTGGCACGGGTAAACTGGACAGTTTTGGTGATTTGGTATCCACAGCCTTTGAGTGTGTGGGGCTAGATTGGCAGCATCATGTAGCGAGCAATACCAATTTGCTCCGACTAGATGAACATTTTCACCTGATTGCCAACCCCAGCAAAGCCAAAACCAATCTTGGCTGGGAAACTCAAGTCAGCTTAGAGGAAATTTTAGACAAAATGGCAACGGTTGCAAAGCGGTGCGATCGTTCCAGCCACAAACTCTCAGCCCGTATCTATCCAACACAACAACGCTAATCAGTAAAGTGGGCGAAAATCTCAGTCTAAATACTAAATCTAATCAAAAAACTAACCATGTATTCGTGTTCTTAGAAATTTTTGTGCACGAAGGTGGTATACAGTCCTATGTTAAAGATATTTTTCGCGCCTATCAAAAATTGAGTACAGACTATAAAGCAGAAGTATTTGTACTGCGAGATAGTCCCAACTCTTCAAATCCCTGGGAATCGGAAAATTTAAAATTTTATGGTTTTAAAACTCAATCCCCCCAGATTGGTCGATTGAAAATGACGTTGGCGCTGCTGAAGTGTTTGCTGCTACAACGTCCCCAACATGTTTTTTGTGGTCACATCAAGTTAGCAAGACTTATACAAACTCTTTGCCAGCCATTGGGGATTCCTTATACTGTCCTAACTTACGGTAAAGAAGTTTGGGAACCGCTTAACGCTAGAGAACGTCACGCACTCACATCGGCATCAGGGATTTGGACGATTAGCCGTTACAGTCGCGATCGCGCCTGTGCGGCTAATTTTATCAAACCTCAGCAAGTACAAATACTGCCTTGTGCTATTGATGGTAATGAATTTACACCTGGAACCAAGCAGCCAGAACTGATTGCGCGGTACGGCCTAACTAATGTTAAAGTTTTGATGACTGTAGCGCGGCTATGGTCAGGGGATATTTACAAAGGTGTGGATGTCACAATTCGGGCATTACCGCAAATTCTCGAGGTTTTCCCAGAAGTAAAATACTTAGTCATTGGCCGCGGCGACGATCAACCACGATTAGCTCAACTAGCAAAAGATTTAGGTGTGAGCGATCGCGTGATTTTTGCTGGTTTCATTGCCACAGAACAATTAATGGCCCACTACCGCCTTGCAGATGCCTACATTATGCCTTCCCAAGAAGGCTTTGGCATTGTCTATTTAGAAGCGATGGCTTGTGGGATACCAGTGCTATCTGGTGACGATGATGGTTCAGCTGACCCTTTGCAAGATGGCAACCTAGGCTGGCGAGTTCCCCACCGCGATGCTAATGCTGTAGCGACAGCGTGTATAGAAATTCTCACAGGAGTTGACCAACGTTGTGATGGACATTGGCTGAGATCGCAAGCGATCGCACTTTTTGGCATGGATGCCTTTCAAAAACGGCTGCAAGAGTTACTTTAAAGACTACGAGGCAGGGGCTTGCCATTTATTTTTTCTTCGTGTCCCCGCGTCTTTTTGTCTCCCTCATCCCCCTTATTGACTCTTCCCTAAACTCGCTATCCTAGAAAGAGAGCAACACAACATTTAAAAAATGAGCCTTAAATCTTTTCCATCGCATCTTGAAAATTTTCGCCCTTGGCTCACGTTGTTAGCAGTTTTTTGGTTGCTGGCATCTTTAGGCTTGGGCTGGTTAGTTAATTCATTGCTGATTATTTTTGGATTGTTGCTATTGGCACCCGTGGTTGCGTTCTTTGGGTTCCGCTGGTGGTTGCAACGTAACTTGGTTGTCGATCAGTGTCCTGTATGTCGATATGAATTTACGGGTTTAAATAACAGCCAGTTGCAATGTCCTAACTGTGGGGAGCAGTTGTTAGTTCAAAATCGCCATTTTCGCCGCTTTACTCCAGCTGGCACAATTGATGTCACAGCTGTTGAAGTTCCCACAAAATCATTGGAAGATTAGAGTCACAAAGCGTTGGTCGTCTCTAATCTTGTCGAAATCAGCGTCAGTTTTTGCCATCTGGCGACATTCATCAGGATGAAGTTTGATAACTTGTTGCAAGTTCTCAATTGCTAAATCCGCATTTCCTAGTAAACCATAACAGCAAGCCTTGTTGTACCAGGCCTCATGTTTGTCTGGTTTAATTGCTAAAGCTTGGTCGTAGGATGCGATCGCATCATGGTATCGGTGTAAGCATGTCAGTGCTAATCCTCGGTTATTCCAGGCTTCGTGTTTGTCTGGTTTAATTGCTAAGGCTTGGTCGTAGGATGCGATCGCATCTTTATAATTTCCTAAGTTACGTAAAGCATTACCCCGGTTGTACCAAGCTTCGTGTTTGTCGGGTTGAATTAATAAAGCTTGGTCATAGGATTTGATCGCGTCTTCATATTTTCCTAAATTAAACAGAGCATTGCCCCGATTTTTCCAAGCTTTATGTTTGTCAGGTTGAATTAATAAAGCTTGGTCGTAGGATGCGATCGCGTCTTCATATTTTCCTAAATTAAATAGGGCATTACCTCGGTTATTCCAAGCTTCATCTTTATTGGATTTGATTGTCAGTGCTTGGTCATAGGATTTTACCGCATCCTCATACCTTTCTAAATGCAACAGTGCATTGCCGCAATTGTACCAAGCTTCGTGTTTATCAGGTTTGATTGTAAGTGCCTGTTCGTAGGATTTTACCGCATCCTCATACCTTCCTAAATCACCGAGGGCATGTCCTCGGTTATACCAAGCTTCATCATCGGGTTGAATAGCGAGTGCTTTGTCATAAGATGCGATCGCAGCTTCTAATTTACCTAAGTTCTTGAGGCAATTACCGCGGCTGTACCAGCTGTAATTGTCTTGAGGTTGAATAGCGAGTGCTTGATTGTAAGAATCCACCGCCTCTGCAAATTGCCCCAAGTTCCGCAAGGCGTTGCCTCGGTTAACTAAACTCTGGTGTAAGTTGGGGATAATTGCCAGCGCTTGATTATAAGATGACAATGCTTCTTCATGTCTTCCTAAATTTCGCAGCGCAATTCCTCGGTTATTCCAAGCTTGATGTAAGTCTGGTTTTAAAGCCACTGCTTTGTCGTAAGATGCGATCGCTTGTTCGTGTTGCCCATCTTCATCTAGGACATTACCTCGGTAATACCAAGCTAAGTAGTCATCTGGTTTAATTTCTAGAACTTTGTCATAGGATGCGATCGCCTCTGCAAAACGTGCTAATTTACTCAGTACAATACCCCGATTGCCCCAAGCTGGATAATAATTGGGTTGAATTTCTATTGTTTTATCCCAGCAAGCAATAGCTTCCTGGTAATAATTGGCTAGCGCCATCTCTACACCAAAATTTAGCAGTAGGCGCTGCATTTGCTTGGGGTGTCGCTTTGCCAGTTTTAAGATCAATTTGGTAAAAGGCAAAAGATATTCTTTAGCTTCTACGTGTTTACCTCTAGCCTCTATTTGGCCATCCCTTGGTGTCAGAATACGTTCAGCATGAATGAGAAAGTTAAGCGCAGCGTTAATTTGGCAACGATAACATAGCTGTTGCCAACAATTCCCACCTGCCAACATTTGTGCTGTCGCTTCTACAATAAAAACTTCCAGTGGAATATCGAATTGCCGCAGCAAATCCACTGCATCGTAAATATACTGAGCACCAGAGTGGCGCTTCACTGAATCTTGGTAGCGATTTTCCCAAGTTTTCCCCAAACTCTCCCGGTAAGTGTTGGAGTTTAAAGGTAAACCATCATGGCGAAGACGTTGGAGATTTTCCACCACATTTCTAAAGGTGGCGTCATTGCGCCTTGCAAGTTCAGAATACTGTTCTGGCTGAGTGCGAATTTTGATTTTAGGGACCATTGCTTCAAACACCTCAACAATTGCCTGATCCTCTGGTTCTGGCAATTCATAAATTTGAAATTGCTGCCACAGCTTGGGATATTTTTCCCATTGCAGTTTTTCCCAGGCGTTGGCTTCTCCGGGAAAGTCCGGTTGCTTTTCATTTCGTGCTGTAGCAATGACGCGGATTTCTGCTTTACCGCAGAATGACTCGTATCTAATCAATGTATCTAAAAGTCTTTGTTGTAAAGGAACTGTAAATCTTTCTGCTAAACTTTTTTCCGCCTCCGGAGAGATTTCCTCGTGGCTGCGGTGCATTTTCTGATTCAGGTCATCTAAGAAAAACAGTAACTTGCGATCGCCACCAATTAAACTTGGCAAACGTGCTGGTACATCCAGCCATTCATTCGGCTTGAGATAAAGCACCGTCCAGCCTGTTTGGTTAAGATGCTTAGCTACTTCAGCGGCTTCCCGTGTTTTCCCAAGTCCATTACGTCCGACAATTAACACCCAACGGTGTTCTTCTAGCAGCTGCTGTAATTCTTGGCGGATGCTACGATTCCCTACCCGCCTTTGATAGCATATATTGCGGTCTGCCAAGGGATCTTTGTCATCTCCACCTAGAATGCGCTGCATCAAATCTGAACTTTGAGGCTTGATCGCCTCAAAAGCAAAAGTTTCTGGGGGAATGCGTCGTTGGCGTTGTCGCCACATTAGCCACCAGAAGAAACTGACAACAGCAGGTAAAATAGTAGGCAACCCGCCTGAGAGCAGGTTGTCAATAAATTCCTTGTTGTCTGCATAAAAGTTGAGCATTGGCTCCAGAATGTCGAATCCCTCCACTTCGTTCTGGGTAGTCTATTAGGGACTGAGGACAAAGAGAATCAAAAATGACCTATGACAAATGACCAATGACAAATGACTATTGGTTAATTTGCAATCAACTCCACTGCATCTTTTCCATCCCAATCTTGTAAGTAAACTCTGACAATCTCCTCTTTGGCGGTGGGCAGCTGCTTACCAATAAAATCAGGATGAATTGGCAACTCACGATGACCTCTGTCTACCAAAACAGCTAAACGGATAACCTCTGGTCTACCGTACTCGTTAACTGCATTCAAAGCAGCACGAATAGTCCTGCCTTTAAAAATGACATCATCCACGAGGACAACTGTTTTCCCTGTAAGGTCAAAAGGGATATCAGTTTTAGCTGGAGTCCGCAACCCAATTTGATCTAGATCATCCCGATAAAATGTAATATCCAATGCACCCACCGCTACAGGTACACCTTCCAATGTCTCAATCTGACGTGCCAATAATTCGGCTAACAACGCACCTCTAGTATAAATACCTAGTAAAACTAGTTGAGATAAATCACGTGTCCTCTCCACAATCTGAGAAGCAAGACGAGTTACAGTACGACGGAGTTCTTCCGATGAGAGAATTTCAACCACTTTGACAGACATAGTCATAGACCGATACCCCTGAGTAATGCATGATACCAGACATTAGAGGCGACGGGGAGATGAGAGAGACAAAGAGACGCACAGACGCGCAAGGAGAATTCTTGACCCTTGACTAATACCCCAATGCCCTATATTCATCATTACCTGTTTAGGAGTATTAAGAATATAGCGATCGCTACTCCTAGCCAAAGTAAAAAACAATATCTAGTTAATTGCAAAGCAGACTGAATGCTCACAGGGGTGATGGGATAAATGTCATCTCCTAGCAGCGGTTTTTGCTTGGCTATGCCGCGATACCAATTTGTACCACCCATCTGTACACCCAAGATCGCAGCATAAGCGCACTCACTCCAGCCAGAATTAGGACTTGGATCAGCAACAGCATCTCGGCAACAAATACGCCAAACATAAAGGGGTTTACCTGATAACAATGCCAGCGTCACTACTGTTAACCGACAAGGCAGCCATGTAAGGTAATCTTCTAACCTGGCACTAAACCACCCCAAATAAGTATAGGGTGCTTCCCGATAGCCCACCATTGAATCTAGAGTACTACTGGCTTTATATGCTAAAGCTAGTGGCACAACTCCTACAAATGGAATAATTCCTCCCACAATTGCATAAAACAGTGGAGCCATTACTCCATCGGTGGCATTCTCCGTTACTGTTTCTAAAATGGCCCGCAAAATTTCTGATTCGGAAAGGTTTTTGGTATCTCGACCAACGTAATCGCTTAAAGTATCGCGAGCTTTTGTTAAGTTTCCTGCTGTTAAAGGTTTTAACACAGTAACCGCTGCTGTTCTCAAACTTCTACCAGCAAAACAACTAGCTAAGAGAATGCTTTCTAGGACAATTGCAAATAGCGGATGCATCCATCTAGCAATTTCAATTATTAACCAGCCAACAAGTCCGCTAGCAATTACTAAGATGATGCCTAGTACAATTCCAGCTATTCTTTGGGTTAGAGAATTATGACAGTATTTTAAAGACAGTTTGGTTAAGTGAGAAATTCCCCATCCCATAATTTGTACTGGATGAGGCCAACCCCAGGGATCGCCAATTAAGTAATCTAAAAGTGCAGCAATGATTAAAACAACAGCTGATGTCATTTGTCCTTTGTATGATTACCATTGACTAATGACTAATAACCAATGGCTAGACAACAAAATTAGCTTCTTCTCCTAGTGAAGCCTGCCAACTACGAGCATCGTAATAGAGGTCGGCCAGCGTAATACTATATATAGCTTCTTTCAACTTTTGGTTAAGTCTCTGCCAAAGTGTAAATGTTACCCAATCTTCAGCTTGTGCTGATGTTGGGGTATGGTGGGGCAAATAAGTAATCGTTTCACCTACTGACTCTAAAATTTGTCCTATAGAGATTTTTACAGGTTCTCGTGCCAATTGATATCCACCAACGCTGCCACGAATTGATTTCACTAACCCAGCACGACGCATTTCTATTAATAATTTTTCTAGGTAAGGAGCAGGGATATCTTGGCGATTGGCAATTGCTCTTACAGATACAGGACCATACTCTGGCTGTAAGCTTAAATCAAGCAAAGCCTTCACACTGTAGTGTCCTCTCGTTGTTAGTTTCATTCTCAGCAGCTTTGTTGTTGAGTCTATATTTAATGGTCAATGGTCAAAGAATTTTGGATATTGGAGCTTGACTAAGGATCAGTTTTGCTTATCATTCTTTACCCCAATTATCCTCATCAGTAGGTAGACAACCTTTTTAGCGCTACTTTAGAAAACTTAAACAAGTATAGTCTAGCAGTAATTCACAACCTATATATAGTTATCACTATTGCCAGCATTCTACAAAATAGATTCTCTTGACAATATTAGAAATCAAGTAACAATTCTGCTGATGAATGTAATATACTTGGCAAGGCTGAAATAAAAACTAAAGGATTCTGTTCCTACTAGCTCAATGTCAGCTAAAATAAAATCGATTCAAACACTTCAAACATTCGTTTTCAACCTAAGTTGATGCCTAAACAGAAAAAAATTGAACCCCTAGTCGGTGAAGATCTGCTCAAAAAAGTCAAAGAGCTAGAGAACGAGAGCAAAGAAGACAAAGCCAAGAAGTGCGGTTACTATACCGTTACCAAAAATGGTATAGAGCGCGTCAATATGATGAAGTTCTTAAACGCTCTGATTGATGCTGAAGGCATTCAATTGGATAGCACACCTAGTGCCAATGGGCGTGGTGGACGAAGTGCAAGCTATAGAATTAGTGTGCAATCGAATGGCAACTTGCTAATAGGTTCGGCTTATACAAAACAGATGAATCTCAAACCAGGAGATGAGTTTCTCATCACTTTAGGTAAAAAGCACATTCGTCTCAGACAGGTAGATCCAGAAGATAGAGAAGATGCTGAAGCTATAGAAGCCACTGCTTAATAATATAGTTAAGAAAAGCCAGCACCGCGGTGTTAGCGTAGCGGTGAGCCAGTCCGATGGACGGGTTTCCCGGGATAAAGGAACTGGCGTTAGCGTAGCGGTGAGCCAGTCCGATGGACGGGTTTCCCGGCATAAAGGAACTGGCGAACCCGTAGGGTAGCGAGGTACGAGCGTCGGCAGTCCAGCCTTGGGGAGCCAGTCCGTTGCGGTGAGCAGTGTGTTGGGCGGCTTTGCCTACTTGAAGCAACTGCGAACCCGTTCGCTAAAAGCGTTCCCAAAGGGTAGGGGGGTTTCCCCCGTTGTAGGAACTGGCGTGGTTTCCCCCAGAAGGAACTGCCGAAAGGGTTTCCCGACTTGAGTAGCCACTGCGTTGGACTGGTTTCCCGGCTTGTAGACACCCGGAGGGTGACTTCCCTCAGGGTAGCAAGTGGTGTGCGACTGGCGTTCAACAGTCCAAAGTCAACAGTCCAAATAATGGCTATTGACAATTGACTATTGATTAATGATTAGTGACCACATCTGTTATGGGTGGCGCTGATAAATATTGGTGAATTGCTTGATGTGTTACTGCTAAACTGCACGTTAATGCAATTTGCTCCTTTTCGAGTAGACCTAAAATGTGCTCATGGTTGTCTCTTGCTACTACTGGTAACTGATGCAAACCCCGGAGCGCCATGCGGTCTAATGCTTCAGATAAAGGTTCATCTCTCCAAGCATAAAGAATTTCAGTAGTACAGATATCTAGGAGAGTTTGACTGGATAAATTACTCTGGATTTCGGTTGGCAAATTCTGATAATTTTGCCCAATGCGAAGTTTGCGGTTAATATCATCTAAAGAAATAATCCCTACTAATTTCTCGGCTTCATTAATTACTAAAGCACTATGGCAGCGATCGCGGAGCATTTCCTTAGCTGCTTCTAATACTCCAAGCGTTGTCGGCAATTTCTTCGGACAAATAAGCATTGCATCTTCTACTAAAATTTCCTGCAACATCTCTGTCTTCTCGTCTTTCAACTCCGAAAGCCCAATCTGTTGAAGATTAGAATTGGAGTTAAAATTTGGCTTGATTCGCTCTATCAACCAGACACTCAAACCCACCGCCGCCATTAAAGGTAAAACGATGCGGTAGTCACGGGTTAATTCAAACAGCATTAAGATTGCAGTTAATGGTGCTCTGACACTAGCAGCCAAAACTGCTGCCATTCCTACCATTGCATAAGCTGGGGGAGCAGCCATCTGTGCGCCAATTGCTGGAGCAATTAAAGCCACAATTTTCGCGTAAGCTGAGCCAAAAGAAGCACCCAAAAACATCGCTGGTGCAAACAAACCGCCTACGAAACCACTACCAGTGCTAATTGCTGTCATCAGCAGTTTCGCTATCAGCAGTACAACTAGTAAGGGTAGAGAAAATTCCACATCTTGAAGCATTGCTTGTACAGTGCCATAACCAATGCCCAAGATTTGCGGGTAATACAAAGCTACTGCACCAACTATGACACCGCCAATAATTGGATGGATGTGTCTAGGAATTCTTCCCAAAAATGCAAAAATTGGCACCTGTCCAGCAAAGCAGGCTTTAGCTAACCGAATCGATTCTTTATAAGCTAGAGAAACTAAACTTGCTCCCAAGCCCAACCCCAAATAAATTGGTAATTCCAAAGGGCTGCGGACATGATAAACAGGTAAAGCAAAAGCAGGTTGTGCTCCCAAACCAATTTGTGCAATTAACGCTGCTACCACTGCTGCTAACAGCACCACACTGACGGCAGAGGTAGCAAAAGAAGTAGCTCCCATCACTACCTCTAGAGCAAAAAACACTCCAGCAATGGGAGCATTAAAGCCTGCTGCTAATCCCGCCGCTGCTCCAGCACCCAAAAGCAAACGCTGTTGCTCTTGAGATACTTGCAACACCAAAGACAATAACATACCAAAATTAGCACCAATTTCTACACTGGGCCCTTCTGGTCCCAAAGAAGCACCACTTCCCAAAGAAACTGATGCTGCTATCATCTTGGTCACGGGGCGTAGTGGTTGCTTAATTTCTTTTCCTTGAGAAGCAGCAATTAGAGATGAAAGTCCAGGGCCAAAGTCTTGCGTACGCCAGCGCATCAATCCGACAATTAAGCCACCAAAAGTGGGAACGCAGGCTAAAGTCCACGCACCCCAGACACCAATAATGCCCATCAAATCTTCCAGCATTAGGTTGTGAATCAGCTGGATCAAATAATGAAAGGTAACGACACCCATACCCGTACCGCCGCCAATTAATATAGCTAAAAGCAGCACAACGGTTTCTAAGGATGGTTGAAAACGGTTAATTAAGCGGGCTAAACGAGTGGAAAGAGAAGGAAAAGCAGGTGGTTGCGTCAGCTTCCTCAGTTCCGTGGGAGGCAAGAGAGTCATTGAGAGGCGAGGTAAATGTAAGAAAAAATTTAAATTTTTATCTGTTACTTCTCATTGTGAGCCATTATTTAGCAACCAGACAAGTATGCTTGATTGGCAAAATTTACAAAGTTTTAGTTAAAAAAAATTCCACTGTGCAAAATTTTCCTGGGGAGAATGGTTAAATGGGAGAGAATTATTATAGTTAGTGGTCAACAAGCAGTGGTAAAGTGCAAGTCAGTATGAACTCCAAGACTGTAGAGGCAATACAGTATATGTAGGTAGACTTGGTGGTTAGCACCAAAGGGCAACAGCAATGAGGAGTCATTCTGCGCTAAATCTAGCTATACTCGTGTTGCGGTCATTGAACTAACCTGATTACGAAGAAGACTGTATGTGTAATTAAAAACTGATGCTAGACCACACAGGTGAGTCTATTAAGTGTTGAGCGGGAATTTACTATAGCCATTGTTTATAGAGTGAGTCAAGGGACTAGGCGGATAAGGTAGATGAATATACACACCTTTGATAATCATTATGTTACTTGCCCAATTTGCCAAAAAAATGCTACGCCAAAACCACTAAAGACGTGCATTGGCTTGTTTAGTTGTCCGTATTGCCAAGAAAGACTTGTAGTTTGTCAAAGCGGTCATTACGTCCGCGATCCATTTACTCTTAAACAGATGATGGTCTCTTCGGCACTACGTCGTCAAAGCAGCCCTTTAGCTAGGATTATACGAGATTTTGTCTTTCTTAAGCGTCCTGTGGTAGCTCTGGCTGTAGGAAGTGTGATGATGTTGACTATGATTGCACTGACCCAGCAAAATACAAGCCGCGAACAGCAGTTAAGTCCTCAAACAGAAATAGATATAAAAAATCAGTAAGTGTATTTACTGTATCATTTTATATTATTAAGTACTCTTGTTTAGTATTTAATTAAGTATAATATTAATCACACCGTATACTATCTTCATTCGGAAGTATACGGTTTAATTTTGTCAAAAAACTGAAGCAAGGGATGAGACAGATGAGGGCGAAAAAAGAATACAGTACTTACGCAACTGACAGATTCTTTTAAATTCATAGTGTGGGATATAAATCTTAGCACTTGTGTTCTCTATTATACATATTGTAAGTCCCAGCGCTAAAATAGAATTGTTAGACTAATTTATAATTTACACGAATATATTTTAATGTCAAAAAGTTCAAATAATCCTAGAGATTATGATGCAGACACGCTTTGGGCAGTAAAAAGCTAATGACTAATTGCACCTTTAGCCATTAGCGATTATTCATTATCTATTACCCATTATTTGGATTACTACCAATTTCAGCTAGCAAATTCCGCACGCAACTGGTTGACAACTCGATCTAGTCCTACAGAATGAGCAGCTTTGAACAATAAACGATCGCCTTCTTGGACAAATGTCTTTAATCTCGCTACTAATTCTGCATGGGTAGCAAAGCACTCAGATGGAATACCTTCAGCACTTTTGGCGATCGCTTCGGCATCTTGTCCATCTACCAAGACTAACAACCCGTCTAATTTCAATTTTTGCACCGTTTCCCCGACTCGTTGGTGCAACTGTGGCGATCGCTCTCCCAATTCTTTCATCGCACCTAAGACTGCAATCTTGCGTTTTCCTGGTGTGTCTGCCAATAACTGCAAAGCGGCTAACATAGCTTCCGGTGCGGCATTGTAAGTCTCATCTAAGATGACTACATCATTAGGCAAAGCAAAGCGCTGCGATCGCCCTATGGGCATATCAACATTTACACCCGCTTGCAAAGATGTCCAATCAATTCCTACTACCTTAGCTACTGCCAAAGCTGCCAAGAAATTTGTGGCATTGTGACGGCCAGGTAGGGGTAAAGGTAGCTGGATTCCCGCCACTGTCATCTTTTCATTATCAATTAGCTGCCCTACGATATCGCCGCCAGACAAGCCGTAAGTAATCGTTTGCCCTTGCCAAACTTGAGCCGCTGTGGAAATTAACAAAGGATTATCATAGTTGAGAATTGCCACTTTATCCTTCGGCATTTCGGCTAATAACTCACATTTTGCTTGAGCGATCGCGGTTTCGGAACCGAGTAACTCAATATGTGCCGTCCCGACATTGGTAATTACTCCGATTGTTGGATTAGCGATGTGCGTAAGTTCGGCAATTTGTCCCTTACCTCGCATTGCCATTTCAATCACAGCGTAATCATGTTCTGGACTGAGTTCTAGGAGGGTTTTCGGTACGCCAATTTCGTTATTGTAATTGCCATAGGTTTTGTGAACTCGCCCATGAGTTGCCAAAACTGCGGCAATTATTTCCTTAGTTGTAGTTTTACCCACAGAACCAGTTACCCCAATTACTGGAATATCAAAGCGATCGCGCCACCAACGGGCAATTTTCTGATAGGCTTCTAGGGTATTTTTGACTTGTAATACCGGAAAATCAGGATTTTCGTAGTCAAAATCAACTATTGCAGCTAAAGCACCTTTAGCGATCGCTGTTGCTACAAACTCATGTCCATCAAAATTTTCACCTCGCAAAGCCACAAACACTTCACCTGGCTTGATGATACGAGTGTCTGTTTGGATACCGCTACCTAGTTGTGCTAAAGCGGCTACTGATAAATTGACAGGCTGGGCTAAAAGAATTTCAACCAGTTGATTTAAGGTGGCAGAACAAGGCATAAGAGTGGAATTGTTCCCAAGAATAAATTATTGAAATTCTAGTGGCAAAAGCATAAAATTTAAATCTTTATTATTCCGATGGCTTATTCTTAGGACTCACGACAAAATATAGCTGTGAGCGATAAAAACAAACATCAAACTCCATAAAAAAATTAACTTGCCCCAAAATTAGAGGAACTTGCACAGCCTTAGTCCAAGTAAATACAAGTTGTACAGGCTCAAACTGACTAATCGTTGCTTGAATTACTACAACTCGAGCATCATACTGAGCAAAGTTTCCCGTCAAATTCAAAGTTACTGTTTGACGCTCCCAAATGTATCCCAGATCAATACCTAATTGGTAAGGTAAGACATTAACTGTTGCTCCTGTATCTAGCAATGCGGATGCTGTCGCAGAACATTGTTGATTTACGAGTGCGATAGGTATATACGGGCGAAAGCCAGCTTCCCCTAATGTTGCTTCAGCATTGACAAAAAGAAATTGCTCACCGCTAGTCATGATTTTGAGTTTTGGTCGCTTGCAAAACTTCTAGCATTGTGTTTGTTTGCAGCTTCAAAAGCATCATAGGGAGACCAAACAGGATAAGATTGTTCAGGTTTAATCAGTTCAGCCTCTTGCTGGGTTAATTTTGAAACTAAAACCTGCACAATGTAGAGTTTGTCTGCTCGATTGAGTTTTTGCAGCGTGCTAAGTAGTTCTGCTGAAACCATTTTTGGATGCTCCAACCAGTTAAAACAGTTTAACTCGATCCTAGTACCACGTAACCCTGTAGAGACGTTCCATGCAACACTTCCATAACTGATAACGCAATGTAACTCTGGCAAATGCCTGGATTTGCTAGGATTTGAATAGGTTTTTTGCTGCATCTTTGATGGCTTACGATTTTGCCAATTCTTTAATTCCCGATACTGCGCTTTCGGTTACTGGGTTAACTGACTACATCCGCTTGCTGTTGGAACAAGATGATCAACTGCGACAAGTTTGGGTGACTGGAGAAGTTTCCAGCGCTAATCACCATCGGAGTGGCTTATTTTTCACGTTGCAAGATCCCGATGGTACAGCCGGAATTAAGTGTGTGGCGTGGAATAGCCAACTGACAAAACTAGCGCAGTTACCTATTCCTGGGGAGCAGTTAATTATCTTGGGTAGTCTGAGAGTTTATCCGCAAAGGGGAGAATATCAGCTATCTGTTTGGCAAGCTTTACCTGCTGGTGTTGGTTTGCAGGCGTTGCGCTATCAACAGTTAAAAAACCGCTTTTTGTCTGAGGGATTATTCGATCCCGAAAGAAAGCGATCGCTTCCTTCTCACCCCCAAACGATCGCTGTAATCACTTCCCCAACTGCTGCGGCTTGGGGTGATATCCAAAGAACCCTCAAACAACGGTATCCAGGGTTACAGGTTTTATTTTCTCCCGCGACAGTACAGGGTGAGCAAGCACCGGAATCGATAGTTAAAGCAATTGAGCGAGTAGAACGGGATGGTCGCGCCGAGGTGATAATTTTATCACGGGGAGGCGGCGCAGTTGAGGAATTAGCTTGCTTTAATGATGAACGAGTTGTGCGATCGCTCGCTAATTGTTCTATACCTGTGATTACTGGTATTGGTCATCAAAGAGATGAATCTTTAGCAGATTTAGTGGCAGATGCATGTGTGCATACGCCTACTGCTGCGGCAGAGATGGTTGTACCAGCGCTAGCAGATTTATATACGCAACATCAGCAACGAGTAGATGCTTTATATGACGCAGTATATGAAGTTAGAAGAAATGCCGAAAAGCAACTGCAAGCTTTGCAAAACCGATTGCGGCATCTACGCTTAGATCGGCAAGTGCAACAAGAAGTGCAAAGGCTAACTTGGAAACGTCAGCAATTGCTGCAAGCAACAAAGCGGCGATCGCAGCAAGCTAGCCAACATTTAGAAATGTTACACCAAAAGTTGGTCACTCTTGACCCGAAAGCAGTGTTGCAGCGTGGTTATGCTGTAGTTAGACAAGAAAATGGTGCGATCGCTCGCTCTGTTGCAGAGTTAGCTGTAGGAGATGAGTTATTGATTCAGTTGGGGCAGGGAGAAGTTAAAGTGAAAGTTAAGGAAGTCAAAGATTAACAAACCGTAGAGAGTTTAATGATTAAACGTAATAGCGCGTCTAATTCGGATGCAGTAGCAGCTTGGAACTATGAGGCTAAGGTTGCTGAAATCGAAAAAATTATCACTAGTATTGAAACAGGCGAGTTGGAATTAGAACAGGTATTTAACCAATTTACAACTGCTGTGGAATACTTGCGTCAATGCGAAAATTTTTTGCAGCAGCGACAGCAACAGGTAGATTTGTTAATTGAAACCTTGAGCGATGATTAAAAATGCACTATTATCCCAGCGCTCTGGGAATAATATAAATATAGTCAGTATATATTCTCAATGTTAAATAATTTAAGCTTTCATAAAGCCGTAGAAGTAGCAATTATCAGTTTGCCAATACCTGCTGAAGTTGTTAAGAAGGTTAGCTTTTTTATCGACGGTGAAATAGTTAGGATACATGGACTAACTGATGAAAATAAGAGAAACCTCGAGATTCAAAGAGTAAAGCGTCGACTCTGCATTATACCCTATAAATACAATATGGAAAAGGAAGTGCTTACTGTCTACATAAAAACGGGTTATTTATCTCATGAGTTGATAGATGCACAAATACAATGGAGCGAGTGGTTAAGTTTGCACTATCCACGTTTTAATCCTGAAATTTATTAATGAGGCAAAAAAGAAAACTCAATAATAATAGATATAGATATTTTAATTTATCAAGTTTATAATATTATGTTCGGATAAATAGTCATTGCAAGCAAAGAGTTCGCTGAAAGCGTTACTGAAGGGTATTAATTGTAGAGATTTTATGATTTCTTCACTTCGTTGCACTTGCAATGACGTTTTATAAGTCATCAGCCAGACATGAGATGAAACCCTATTTTTTTCCTAAAGAAAACTTTATTCTGAAGTTTAGGGTAAAAAACCGAAATCTTTTCTGAGAATATTTTCAGCCTCGGTAATCGTCTTGACTTTACGCTCTGTCAATTTTTTACTAATATTCTCATCAACTTTAAATCCATTTTTTTCTCGATGGTAAAGTATTGTGACTGGGAAAGGTGGGGGTGTTTTTGAGGGATAACTCCGATATGGAGAGAAATTGCTGGTCATGTAGTTACCAATCAACAGAATACCATCCTCATCAGGCCCATCAAAATCAAGTTCTATAAAAGATACAGCTTTCAGTCCTAAAAAGTTCCAAGCTTGCAGATTTTGAGATTGGGGGAAGGTATAGGCTACCCGCTTATTCTTCACCAAATATAAAGAAAGTTTGGCTTTTCTGGAACCCTTAAGGAATTCTTGAACTGGCACAAATATACAGGAACCAAAATCTGGTAAATTAACGCGGAACGCGTGTTTAAAAAGTATGTTTTGTCGTGGTAGTGCTTGCTTAACTTGACTAATTTCCTCAGATGTAATGCGAGTGGGACTCAGTTGTTTTGTCTGTGCCTCAACAACTGCATTTTTAGGGAAGTCCGCAGTCGATGAGCCAATCGCTAATAAAGTAGTCAGGGATGTGAGGCTAATGGCAAATGCACATTTCTTAGCCCAGTGAAGCTTCCAGGTTTGATGATTCATCATTAATATTTAGTGGGGAGTTTAAAATCTTGCCTAAAAATATGAGTTAAGTTTAATACAAGAAAAACACTTAATTTAGACTAACTTATCACTTATTTATAAAGCCAAACTTCCAAATCCCCGACTTCTTTAAGAAGTCGGGGATCTAGAGGAGGCGATTATATTAGAAGAAATAACCCTTCTATCTGTTATTTAGTTGAAATCCCGACGCTATCACCCGGCTTTGAAGGCCATCTAATAGTTAAAATAGTGGAATCAGATTCAGCTACCCAGGTATGCAGCACACCTGCACACCAGAGAACATAATCGCCTGGATGCGATAATAAAATCTCTCTATCTTGAAATTGCAAGCGAAATTGTCCGTTAATGAGAATAGAAACAGTCGCAGCTTGGTTATTGACTGCCCACTGAGTTCTACTATCTCCAGCTTTGTGAACACCCCATTTAACTTCTATTGCTTCTGTAGAACGCGGATCTTCAATAGGGGTGATAAAGTGTCCCAAAAACCATCCCCAGCGATTAGCACCCTCTTGTTCGGCGTTTCCGAAAATAACTTTGTCGTTGGTCATTGGTTGCCAGTCTCCGGAACCAAAATTTGTCCGGTGTAACCTGCTTGATTGTACGCTTGTAGGGTGTGATTTGCGATCGCTCCGGCTGCGCCTGCTGCAACTAAGGCTACGCAAGCACCCCCAAAACCAGCACCCGTGAGCCTGGCACCAAAAACCCCTGGTGTTTTCTGCAAAATCTCTACTAATGTGTCCAGTGCTGGAACAGAAACTTCGTAATCATCCCGCAAGCTAGCGTGAGATGCGTTCATCAACTCGCCAAAACGCTCAGATGATACACCCTGCAAAACCTCTAAGACACGGTTATTTTCTGTAACTACATGACGAGCACGACGACGTAAGGGTTCGGGTAACTCTTTTACATTACTAGCATCAGTAATATCTCGTAGCGCCTTTACTCCAAGCGATCGCGCCGCCTCTTCACACTCTGCTCGCCTTTGGTTATATCCACTACTTGCTAGAGTGCGAGGCACACCACTATCGATTACTAAAATTTCCGCTCTACTGGGCAAAGGTAGTACCCGCCGTTCTAGAGTACGCGTATCTAAAAACAGGATATGCTCAGTATCAGCCAAGCTTGAAGCCATCTGATCCATGATGCCGCATTGCACACCAGCGTAATGAATTTCCGCTTGCTGTGCCAATTGGGCAATTTCTACATCATTAATCGGGAGGTTCAGAAGTTGGCGTACTGCTCTCAGAGTACTAACTTCTAAAGCCGCGCTACTAGACAAACCTGAACCCATTGGCACTGACGATTTAACATACACATTCAGTGATGGGATTGTATATGCTTTTTGTTGTAAAACATGAATACAACCAAAAATATAACTGGCAAATCCAGATGGTGTATGATTGATGTCTAAAACGCTAACTTGCTCATCTAAATTTTCTGAGTAAAAGTGATGTTCTCCATCGGTACTAAAACCTAACTGTACCGTTGTTTTTTGCGGAATAGCCGTTGGCAGAACGAAGCCATCATTGTAATCTGTATGTTCGCCTAATAGGTTTACCCTTCCAGGCGCGCTGGCTTCAATTTCGGGTGGTTTATCAAATATTTTTTGGAAGTTCATAATTGTTTTGTGATAGCAAAATCAGCAAAGATTAAACCTCTATCGATAGGTGGAATTCTGAAAATAGATAAATTTTGATTCTTGAAAAATGTCCTATAGCTCTATCTCTCTTCTTTCCTATTCTCTATCTCATGAGTAAGTTTGCAAATCAAATGGGACTGCTATGTATGCCTAAATTGCAAATTTAAATTCCTTGAGCGATTTTGCCCATAAAAATTGCAAAAGCTTAATTAAGCATTGCATGGTGGCTAATTGCCAAGCAATCGAGCCAATTCATATTTGATGATCCGATAACACTCACAGGATGTTGCTTCTAAACCTTCTCTATTGAGGATGGTAATGTGACCGCGATGATAGCTGATGATTCCCTGCTCGCTGAGAGTGCCAGCAGCTACCGTTACCCCAGAGCGACGGACACCCAGCATATGAGAAATATATTCCTGAGTCAGGGGCAACTCGTCTGATTGTATACGATCAGAAACTGTTAGTAGCCAACGGGCGAGCCGTGCTTCCAGTGTATGCAGACGATTACATACAGCCGCTTGTGACACTTGAGCGTGCAGAGCTTGTACGTAGCGTAGCAGTAGCTTTTGAAGAAGTCCACCCCGCTCAAACTCAATTTTCACTATATCTGCATTCATCTGCATAGCACTGCCTGGAATTTTTACAATACCGCTTGTAGTCGTTGTATTACCTCCCAAAATTACAGGAATACCTACCATGCCTTCATTACCCACCAAACCAACTTCTACCGTAGACCCATTTTCTGTAGTGATAATTACAGAAACTACTGAATTATTAGGGAAATAAATTTGTGTTATTGGTTCTTCCGGCTCATAAAGAAACTCTCCTGACGAAAGCGCAACGAACTTTAAATGAGGGACAAGACGCTCATATTCATAGGCAGGAAGAGCCGCAAGTAGTCGATTTTCTCTCATGATAGTAGGAGTTTTGTTAACTAACATAAAATTCACCTGACTGTAGTTATGGCTATTCAAGAAACTTCCATAAGATATGATGCCCTTATTACCAGGTTTACCAGGCGAGAAGCGATCGCTTATTTTAAATAAATGCCAAATAATACGGCGTGATTTTGTCCCACCACACCAATATTATTAATAATTATTTTTGCATTTATTGTCAGTTAACAGATATTTTTTTTTGTCTCTAACAAATGACGGCGGGGCGGCGGGGGGGGGGCGGCCCCCCCCCCCCGCTTTTTGTTTATTACTTTTTTTTTCTTA
>NZ_MTAW01000022.1 GCF_002154725.1 Nostoc sp. 106C
ATATCGCCACAGGCAAAGCGATCAAAACCTTGAGTGGGCATAGCAGTGAGGTCATGAGCATCGCCTTCAGTCCTGATGGGCAAAGGTTGGCTTCTGGCAGTGTTGACAAGACGATCAAAATCTGGGATATCGCCACAGGCAAAGCGATCAAAACCTTGAGTGGGCATAGCAGTGAGGTCATAAGCGTCGCCTTCAGTCCTGATGGGCAAAAGTTGGCTTCTGGCAGTGTTGACAACACGATCAAAATCTGGGATATCGCCACAGGCAACGTTATCAAAACCTTGAGTGAGCATAGCAGTGTGGTCAGGAGCGTCGCTTTCAGTCCTGATGGGCAAAAGTTGGCTTCTAGTAGTGTTGACAAGACGATCAAAATCTGGGATATCGCCACAGGCAAAGCGATCAAAACCTTG
>NZ_MTAW01000109.1 GCF_002154725.1 Nostoc sp. 106C
CTTCAGATGGAGTGGCTTTTATCTCAAACACTTTAACCCGAACTCAGGTTAATTAGCTTATTTGCACCCCTAGATTAGATGGCGATCGCATCAAAGCTGGACAAGTTAAGCAATTTTAGATTCACGCGATCGCTTGCAAACTGCGGTACTACAAGCGCAAAAACAAGTCTAAGTCGCCCAAGCTAAACTCACGCAAGTGAAAGCGGGGGCAAAAACAGGAAAAATTCAGGCACAGCAAGTAACTGTAGAACGGTTACAGGCAGAGTCTCAAGGCGATCGCCTCCTTCAAACATTCCCAAACCGACTTAGCAGCAGTTTATATCAAATTACCAACCTCAAGGCAAATTCTCAAAATTCATTACCGCGCTAGTGAAAAAAATGGTGATGCTGGTATTGCAGATTTCGCCCAAACTGACTAGATGATTGCGGTAGCAGAAGTTTATCAGACTGATATTGGCAAAGTGAAACTGGGGCAACAGACAGTAATTACTGGTCAGTACGCCACACTCAAAGCAATGGGCTATAGCGATCGCATTATTTATATGGAAGATGGGCAATCAAAAAGTGATGACATAGATGTTGCTAGGAAAATGTAATAAGTATTAAATAAAAGATTAATAATTCTTGGATCTGGGAATTACCTACTATAAAAAGTTTTGACTCTCTGTGGTGGCGCAATTAATTGGATGTATTAACAAAAACTCTTTGAGCAAGGTTTGTCAGTGTGTATCTGCGGTTATTTTCATTTAAATTTTAATGCCTGATTTTAACTATGTCCATTGGTGTCAACTTAAGCTCAACGCTTATCCCACATACGTTTTACCCCACCCCTTAATCCCCTCCCCCGAAGTTTGCTCAACGGGGGGGAACCCCCGCACGCAACTTCTCTCCGCAGGCGGGGAGGGGAAGTTTTGGCTTTAGACAAAACTGGGGTGGGGTGACGAGGATCGTAATGGTAGGTGAGTGAATACAAAATCACCTTATAACAAGGGTTTCACGTTAAGTTGACACGTATGAACTATGTCATGCCACTACAAAGTTAAGATTTACAGTTAGTCTAACATTGTTGAGGAGTGGAAAAATCAGAGATGGAAATTGGCAACGTATTTACGGCAGGCGGCGTGGTCATGTGGCCGCTGTTAGGATTTTCGGTATTGGCAGGGGCGCTAATTATCGAACGAGTCATATTTTGGGTAAAGATAAATAATCGACAAAACCGAGTAGTGCGGGAGGTACTACAGCTTTATCGCCTAGATAATGTAGTTGGAGCTTTAGATAAGTTGCAGCAAAATACTGATTTACCTATGTCTCGTATTTTTCTAGCAGCTTTAGAATTGGAGGAACCAACTCCAGAGGAATTTCGGTTGGCATTAGAAAGTGAAGCACAAGCGGAAATTCCTTTGCTGAAGCGCTTTCAAAACATTTTTGAGACAATTATCGGTCTTGCACCCCTGTTAGGGCTTCTCGGTACTGTTTTAGGATTAATTGCCTCCTTTGCCTCCCTCAATATCGGTGATGTCGGGGGTGCGAAAACAACAGGCGTCACTGGAGGGATTAGTGAAGCCTTGGTATCTACAGCCTCAGGATTGGTCGTTGCTATCTTTACACTTTTATTTGCTAATACCTTCCGAGGACTCTACCTGCGCCAGATCGCTTGGATTCAGGAGTATGGCGGACAGTTAGAATTACTGTACCGTCGTCGCTATGAAAGAGGAGAGAAATCCTATGCGCCTACCAGATGAACCAGATTTGCCACCACAAATTAACATCGTGCCGATGATTGATGTCATCTTTGCGATATTAACATTTTTTATCATGTCAACTTTGTTTTTAACTCGGTCTGAAGGTTTACCAGTTAATTTACCTAAGGCGACGTCGGCACAACAACAAGCATCAACTGAGCCAATTAATGTCACTGTAGACGCAGCTGGCAAAATTAGCTTGAACCGCAAATCGGTTACTCTTAATGTGTTAGCAGAACAAGTACGTACATTGATGGGTACAAATAAAGAAGCTTTAGTAATCATCAACGCCGATGAGCAAGTTCATCACGGTCAGGTAGTAGCCGTTATGGATCGGTTACGTCAGGTGCAGGGAGCTAAATTAGCGATCGCTACCCAAAAACCATAACAGGTTAATCAAAAAAATCATTTGTTGGATAAAAGTAAAAGGTTAAGGGATAAATCTTTTTCTCGATTAGCTTTAACCTTTTCCCTAACACCATAATTCTTGTGCTATTACAAAATTAGAACTGCTAAACCACGTCTACTTTGAAAACCATACTTTTTTGTTGATTGGGTTTTGTTCCCTGTTTTCTTTAGAAAAACGCTAGTTCTAAACTTGGACAAGGTTTATTTATGATTCTTAACTAACAAAAGTGGCTAACTTTTTAGCAACTCTGCAATTTTCAGCTTTAATAGTATTCTAGAAGGACAAATCGCTTTTTTCACTACAGTTGTTGAGGACAAACTCCATGACTATTTGGGTAAACGAGCAAATTGATCCGTCAGGCATGATTCATGCTTGTATCGCCTGTTGTAACGAGTCTCAAGCTCAAGACTGTCATGAATCCTTTGAGGATAATTTAAGTGACAAACAAAAAGCAGCCGGCTGGATAGCACAATTGCGCATGGTTGATTCTTGGGATGATGTTCCAGTCAATGCTTTAAAGCTAGATTAATGAAGTCTTAAGGAATTTAGCCACAAAACATAACTTCACCGTTGAAGTTTTGTGGTTTTTGTTGTGTGTACAATACTTACGCTCTTGGCTTGAGAAAACAACAAGGTATGACTCCTGGCCAGGAAGTCATATAATTTGTGCTGTGAGCACTATTTACTTGAGAGATACATGTTAGTTTCGGATGTAGGTTGACTAATATAGATGAATTCTTGACCTACATAAACTTTGCAGATAGAGGAGATTTACTCCCAAAGAAATCAATTTGATGGGAATTAAGTTAATAAAAGATAAAAATCTGATTAAAACTTAACACTTCACCCACAAATTAGTAAAATAACTCAAACATTCTGGAAAATTAATGCTTTTTATAAAGTTTTAAGAGTTATTATTAATACCGAAGATTAAAGTCAAAAATTTGCAAAAACCGAATCAATGTAGTGAACTATTCCAAAGTTTACTCTTCGGAGCAAAGCTATCCCATTCATTTGGTTGGCAAAACGGGACAAGCTATTCAGATTTCGATTCATTCTCCTAGCCAGTATATCTGTGCCAACTGCGAACGGATATTACCAGATTGGAAACAACAGTCTTTTTTATGGGTAGTGATTATTTTACAGCAATCACGATATTCACTTCATGAAAGTACAGCAGTAATCGAAAGCGAGAAAGAACGCCTACGAGAAAAGTTTATGCGGTTTGGTTGTGATTTGGCATTTAATCTCCGCGATCGCAACTATTTAACAGACCTCATAGATCCCCGCACAGGCTATCCATTACTTTCTCATCCGGGAAGCGTTCCTCATGACGATACAGCAGTGGTGAAAGCTTTACTCAATTACCCAGTCATTAAAAATAAATGCCGTGTGCTAGTACATCCGAACTGGGGTGCAGCAGTTTATCCCAGCATCATCATTTCCGAGGCTCCTCCAATCATGATTGAATGGGCTATCAAAAGCATAGCACCTATGCATGAATGGCAAGAAGTTAGTTAATAGTAGATGTAAGCTGAAACTGGGATAATTGAGACGCCCCTGGCATAAAAAAGCGATCGCTGCTGATTCAGCAACAATTTAAGGTACTTGGTTACTTGATGCTATGTTGTTAGATGATCAAAAGAATCAGATCCGAGTTTTGTCACTAAAAAAAATGAATCGGGGTATTGGTAGATAACACCGTCGAACTAATCGAGGGAAGAGTTTGTCATCTTTAGTGCTTTGCGGGAGAATCGATATAACTCTTTGTTTCAAAGTCGTTGATTTTGTGGCTAAACTCTAGCGCATCTAGTTGTGCTTTATCTAAGCAAGCCTGGAATTTTTTAGCAAGCACCTGTACGTTAGGTTCTTGGATATGGGAAGCATGAGAGCCAGGTACATGATGAAGTTCCACTCCGCCAGCCGCTAGCTTACCCCAGCCTAATTCCAAGTCGACATCTAACCCGACATTTTGCTGACTAGCGCGGAACAGAGTTACTTGACCTGGATAAATTGACGGTACATAGCTTTTACCCGCTTGATTATTCGCCAAAGCTACTTCCAACAGTCGCAAGTCTGGTAGTGAGCGTTTAATATAGCGCAAGTAAAATCGATAAAACATACTTGCTTTGCCAATCTCCAAATGCCACAACATCCTCTCCCACAAATAAGTTAGCTGGTCTTTAATATTCAAACTCAAAAGTTTTCTTAGATGGAAAAAGCTGGCATCATCTGAGTTGGGAATCGGTTTAGCATAACCTGGAGATGAGACATCAAATATTGCTAGTAGCGCAATTTGCTCTTCCTGAGCTTTTAGTTGTTGAGCCATTTCAAAGGCTATGATGCCGCCAAAAGAATAGCCACCGATATAATAGGGCCCATTAGGTTGAACCTGACGAATTTCCTGAATGTAGTAAGCCGCCATTTCACTTAAATCAGTCAGAGGTGCTTGTTGGGCATCAATTCCTTTTGCTTGCAGCGCATAAACAGGTTGGTCTGGATGCAGATAACGCACTAAATCCCGATACAACAGCACATTACCCCAAACTGGATGAATCAAAAATAGCGGTGGTCGAGAACCTTGTGCCCGAATTGCTACTAGGGATGAGCTAGATTCTGAAGATTCTGCGCGACGAATTACATCAGCAAATTGCTCAACAGTGGGTGCTGGAATCAAAGTAGACAGAGGTAGACTATAGCCCAATTTCTGCTCAATTTTGTTGAACAGACTTACCGCCAGCAACGAGTCGCCACCTAACGCAAAGAAATTATCATAAATTCCTACCTGTTCGAGCTTCAGTACCTCAGCCCAAATTTCTGCTAGTACCTTCTCTACCTCAGTTCTGGGTGCAATGTAATTCGCCTGCAATTGCTCTTTGAGCTTTTGTGCCAAACCAATACGCTGGAGTTTACCTGTGGGACCTTTGGGGATTTCTGCTACAAATACTATTTGATTTGGAACTTTGAAACCAGCCAATTTAGTAGCAACAAATTCACGAATTTCCTTGTCGCTAACAGTAGCGTTTGGCCGCAAGACAATTGCTGCTGCCAAATCTTCACCGAGGGTAGGGTGCGGAACTGCAAAGGCTACTGCTTGGTCTATGGCTGGGTGCTCTAGCAAGACATCATCTATTTCCCTAGGAGCAATTTTTTCACCACCACGATTAATTTGCTCCTTCAACCTTCCTGTAAGAAACAGGTAACCTTCGTCATCTACATAGCCTTGGTCTCCAGTTCTAAACCAGCCGTTGGTAAAAGAGTTTTGATTAGCTACAGGATTATTTTCGTAAGCAAGCATCACATGGCCGCCCTGTACTACAATCTCCCCGACTTCATAAGGTTGTAGTAAATTACCGGTCTCATCCATGATGCCTAATTTCATGCCAGTAGCAATTCCTACTGAACCAGGTTTCCGCTGACGAGGTGGTAAAGGATTAAGCCCAATTATACAGCCCGTCTCTGTCATGCCGTAACCTTCCAGTACTGGAGCCTGGAAGAATTCTTCTAAGGCTTTCATGACTGGGCGTGGTAGGGCAGCACCTCCAGAACGAATAAATCGCAGTTTGGGAATGCTATCTAAGGTCTTATGGATATCAGTAGCATTCAAAATTGCTTGATGAATGGTCGGAACTGCTGAGTACCAGGTTGCTTGCATAGCTTGGAGCCAGGCAAAAAATTGTGAAACATCAAATCCAGGAGCACAGGCAACACTCCCACCAGATGCGATAGAGGAAAGTATTGATATAAATAACCCCTGTACATGGAACAGGGGCATAACGTTTAAGCAACAATCGTTTGGCCCTAACTCTAGTGCATTTTTAATAATGTCTGCTGCTATATATAAATTAGCTTGTGTCAGTGGCACTATTTTGGGACGGACAGTGGTTCCTGATGTATGCAAAACTAGAGCAATATCTTCATTCCGACTTTGAGTGCCCTCTACAGGAGGTAAGTTGGTTTCACCTACCAGTTCAAAGATTCCCGCTTCTGCCTCCAACTGTGGCACCAGTTCAATAATTGGGATATTACGTGCGGCTGCAACTTGTCTTGCTATGGAGTCTTTCCCTGCTTGCACAATCAAGGCCTTAGCATTCAAATCTCCCAGGTAAAAGTCAAATTGCTCAGCGCTATAAGCAGGATTGAGAGGGGCACTAGTGGTACAGGCAGCTACCGCCAAAAAAGCAGCAGCCATCTCTGGTCCATTGGGCAGTACAATTGCAACGCGATCGCCTACTCCTAATCCCATTGCATTTAAAGTTGCACTGACATTTTGGATATGGTCATAAAGGCGAGCGTATGTCAGAGGAGAACGACCAGGCGCGGCGATCGCTCTGGCACCTGGATTTTTTCTGACACCATCTATAACTAACTGCTCAATTGTCAAATTTGTTGAAGTACCAAAGATTGACTTGGCTCTCTCTTGCAACTCTTGTTTTGCCATTGGTCTTTAGTGTACTTAGATTTTCTATAGCTATTCGCGGCTTTTTTTATAAAAAGCTAATAATAGATATACAGCTACTTACGGTATAATTTTTGCTCTTCATCAAGCCTTCAATACATAAATATCATTATCCCGTAATTTATAAAGTAATTATAAAGAGATTCCATCTACAGGGCTTGCCAAAATCCCTGGTAATTAATATTTGGCATTAGCAAAAAATTCTTCAAAGCCTCTTCACACTTGATTTATATTTACCTTAAATTAGGTTACTATCAGGTTTTCTCAAAAGAACAATCTCATTTTTGTTACTCTGAAGAGAGAAAAATGCTATGGCGATTGCTGATCCAAAATGTAGTGATAAATTGTGCCGTCACTTAGAACATTCTATACATATGAAAAATCAATAGCATCACTGCTACTTGAAAATTTCTACATTTGCCAAATATCAATTTCTTATACACAAATTATAATTTTTGTCAACTATTTTTATTTCTGGATGTTTAGGTACTTGGGAGAAAGGTCTGTTGAATGCACATTGACCTAAAAACCCAGAAACATACTCATGTTTCTGGGTGTAACCTTCTAGTTTAGTTTGCGGGCATCTTGCCCGCGCGAGCAAGATCTCGCACTACTTATTTTTACTTGATGCCTTAGTCTACTCGTATAGATCGAGCTAACTCTACGAAGAACACAGAAGTTACTTCAAAAGCAATACAGTTCAGTTAAAAAAATTCATTGACAACAAAGCTCACAAATAATTACTAAACAAAAAACCGAACAATTATTTTGGAGGGGGCTTGGGGGACGCAACCGTCCCCCAATCGGGGGTTTGGGGGAGAATCCCCCAAATCTTGGTTTTTGTTCAAAAGATGAGAACTCTTATCACCTTAACTGAACCGTATTGACTTAAAAAGTTGAAGGGAACGCTTTGCTGGTATGTATGGGAGAAAGTGCGCCATCTCTACATTGTTGTTGGAGAGTCGCTGAATTCGCAGCTAAGTTTGAGCACATCTAAGTAGAACGGTGTGGAAAAACAAAACTATGTTAAGAAAAATCAAATAGACTTAAACCCTCCTGCCTCATCCCAAAGATAAATATTCACGCCGACCTACTTACTTGTGCCTGCTCTAAACAAGCCTGGAATTTTTCAGCGATCACCTGTACGTTAGGTTCTTGGATGAGAGAGGCGTGAGCACCAGGAACATGATGGACTTCCACCCCGCCAGCCGCTAGCTTACCCCAGCCTAATTCCAAGTCGACATCTAACCCGACATTTTGCTGACTAGCGCGGAACAGAGTCACTTGACCTGGATAGATTGACGGTACATAGCTTTTACCCGCTTGATTATTTGCCAAAGCTACTTGCAACAGTCGCAAATCTGGTAGTGAAAGTTTAATATAGCGCAAGTAAAATCGATAAAACATACTTGCTTTGCCAATTTGCAAATGCCAAAAGACCCTCTCCCATACATAAGTTAGCTGGTCTTTGATGTTCAAACTCAAAAGTTTTCTTAGATGGAAAAAGCTGGCATTATCTGAGTTGGGAATCGGTTTAGCATAACCTGGAGATGAGACATCAAATACTGATAGTAGACCGATTGATTCTCCCTGAGCTTTTAGTTGTTGGGCAATTTCAAAAGCTATGATGCCACCAAAAGAATAGCCGCCGATATAATAGGGACCATTGGGTTGAACCTGACGGATTTCCTGAATGTAGTAAGCGGCCATTTCATTGAGGGAGGTTAAGGGTGCTTGTTGGGCATCAATTCCCTTTGCTTGCAGACCATAAACTGGTTGTTCTGGATGCAGATAACGCACCAAATCCCGATAGAACAGCACATTACCCCAAACTGCATGAATCAAAAATAGCGGTGGTCGGGAACCATGTGGCTGAATCGCTACCAAGGGTGACCAAGTATCTGAAGATTCAGCGTCACTAATGATATTTACAAGTTGTTCAATTGTTGACGCTTGAATCAAGGTAGACATAGGCAGACTGTAGCCCAATTTCTGCTCAATTTTGTTGAACAGACGTAGCGCCACTAACGAGTCACCACCTAAAGCAAAGAAATTATCATAAATTCCTACCTGTTTCAGATTCAGTACCTCAGCCCAGATTTGTGCAATCACCTTTTCTAATTCAGTTCTGGGTGCAACGTAATTGGCTTGCAATTGTTCTTTGAGCTTTTGTGCCAAACCAATGCGCTGAAGTTTGCCTGTCGAACCTTTGGGGATTTCTGCTACAAATACTATCTGAGTGGGAACTTTAAACTCAGCCAATTTAGTAGCAACGAATTCACGAATTTCTCTATCAGTAACGTGAACATTTGGCCGCAGGACAATTGCTGCTGCTACATCCTCACCAAGAGTAGGATGGGGAACTGCAAAAGCTACTGCTTGGGCTACTGCTGGGTGGTCTAGTAATACTTCATCTACTTCCCTGGGAGAAATTTTCTCGCCACCGCGATTAATTTGTTCTTTCAGCCTTCCTGTAATGAATAAGTAACCTTCGTTATCTAAATAGCCTTGGTCTCCTGTCCTAAACCACCCATTAGTAAAAGCAGTTGAGTTAGCTGTGGGATTATTCTCATAACCGACCATGACATTGCTACCCCGGATGACAACTTCTCCAGGTTCACCATTTACCAGTAGATTTCCTACTTCATCCATAATCGCCACTTCTGGACCCGCAGCAAGACCTGCTGAATATAATTTCCGCTTTTGTGGTGGTAGGGGATTAGAGGTAATTTGCGGGGAAGCTTCCGTCATGCCGTAGGCTTCGATAACTGGCACTTTAAATGACTGTTCTAGCGCCTGCATTACCTGTGGTGGTAGTGCTGAGGACGCAGAGCGAATAAATCGCAGAGGGTATTGCTTGACGATACTGCGGTGAGCCTCTACTTCTGCTAAAATCGCCTGATGAATAGTTGGTACAGCTGTGTACCAACTGGGGTGCCACTGTTTCATCCACTCAAAAAACTTTGCTGCATCAAAGTTAGGAGTGCAGACTACACTACCTCCCGCCGCTAGGGAAGAAAATACTGTGCTTAAACCGTGAATATGAAATAGGGGCATAACGTTTAAGCAGCGATCGCTTGGCCGCAAATCTAGAGCCTTTTTGATGTTTTGCGCTGATGCATACAAATTAGCCTGTGTCAGCGGGACAATTTTAGGTCTGGCAGTTGTGCCTGATGTATGCAATACCAGGGCGATATCCTCGTTATTATTACTAGTGCGCTCTACTGGAGGTAAATTAGTTTCTCCTACTAGCTGAAAGATTCCTGCCTCTGCTTCCAATGGCAATAGTTCTATAACTGGGATATTACGCGCCGCTGCTACTTGTCTTGCGGGAGAATCAATTCCTGATTGTACAATCAGTGCTTTTGCATTTAAATCTCCTAAATAAAAGTCAAATTCTGCTGCGCTATAAGCTGGGTTTAAAGGCGCACTAGTAGCGCCAGCAGCTACTGCTAAGAAGGTAACCGCCATCTCTGGGCCATTGGGTAGCACAATTGCAATGCGATCGCCCAAACCCAAGCCTTTTGCATTTAAGGTGGCAATGACATTCTGGATGTGGTCATAAAGGCGAGTGTATGTCAGCGGAGGACGACCAGGAGATGCGATCGCTGTAGCTCCCGGATTGTGTCTGACGCTATCTATAATTAATTGCTCAATGGTCCAATTCTTTGAATTACCAATAGAAGTAGCAATAATTGAATCTGTATTTTCTAGTTCTTGTATTGCCATTGTTCGTTAATATTCTAATTTATGGTATCTGGTTGCTTTCCTCAGCAATTATTTCAATATTTATGCATATACTTACGTAATATGAAGCTAAATTCACCTAGACTTTAAAACATCCTTGCAATTACTAGCTAATTTATGAAGTAAGGATAAAGACACTTTAGTGATTAACTACTATCCCAATCAGACAAATTAAAAAATAAAAAATCTTTTAATTTGAATTTTTCAACTTAAATTAGCATAGATAATAGCGAGTATTTAACTAAATAAATTATTAATAGAGCAAGGTTTGGCTGACTATTATGGTCAATTTGAACATAGATTATAGCTTATGAATGATCAAAGGCTGATGCTGCAATTCATACACAATCAATCCAAAGTTATAACTATAAAGTGGTATTAACTAGGCGCAAATAATTGGCTCACAAATTTGCAAATTGATAAAAATGTCACCCTCCCTAGGTATGAATTTTTAGGATTTGGGAAAAGCTTTGTGTTCAGTCCTTTAAATCTAAAATTCAAAAGCCAAAATAATGCTTAATTATGAATTAGGTGGTGAAAGCGTTATGGTGGCCTTGCTGTTTTTCAACCTATTATTTTGAGCAATTCTGCAAAGCCTGATGAGATACAGCGTTTTGCAAGTACATGAGGTACACTCTGTGTTACTTCTACATTCTGAATTTTGAATGCCCTTGCGGTAAGCTACCTAATCTGCGGCAGCACTAAAGACAAACGCGCCTACGGATATTGGCAAAGGGGTAGCCTTTGCAAAGGACTACCGACGCTGCTACGTCGCTGTCAGCTTGTGTCGTAACACAAGCTGACTTGAAAATACGGTTATTGAGGAAGGCAGAAGGTTTTATTCAGCTATAGGATTCAGACCTATAGCTGAATAGGAGCCACCAAATTTTTAATTTGGCTCCGTGCTTAAACTGAAGTTCCCTACGGTCACGGGCAGAGGAGCCACTGCCGTCTTGGGCTTTACCCAAGTGGAGCAAGTGGCGTAACAGGAATCAGAATTTCCTTCAGCATAGCTGCCTCCTACCCTCTGCCTTTCTTGATAAATATTTTTGTTTTAACGTACCATTAAAATCTATGCGTTATAGCGAACTGTAACGTACTTTAGAACCGCTTAAATGTTAGTTAGTGAATTTTAATTATTTCTACTAGTAGTTGAAAGTCCCTCTACTATGAGAGAGGGAGTATAACAAGAGCCATTCCAGTCAGCATCGCCACCTAGGGTAACTAATTGTTTGAGAGCTGAGTAGATGTTGCCAGCAACCATCGTATCTTTAACGCGCCCAATTACCTGACCATTTTGTACGCGATAGCCTAAATCAATATTGATGGAAAAGTCACCAGAAATGCCACCACCTGCACCTAACATTTGATCGACAATCAAGCCATCATCCATTTGTTGAATCAAATCTTGCAGTGATGCAGAACTGGGCTGAATCAGGAAATTAAATAACCCAGGAGAGGGATAGCTACCTAAGCTGGGGCGAAAACCATTACCTGTGCTAACAATACCTAATTGTCGTCCGGTAGTGCGATCGCAATAAAAATGCTGTAAAACTCCATCTTGAATAAATACTAAAGACTTGGTAGGAGAACCTTCATCATCAAAAGGGCAACTGTAAGGCCCGGCTTGGGGGTCTTGGTAAAGGGTGAGACTGGGTGCAACGACTGGCTTACCCAAGCGTTCGGCCCAGGGAGAAGCTTTTTCTAGAACGCGTTTGCCATTCAACGCCGCTTGCACCGTACCCCAAAGCATATCAGCAGCTTTAGACGTGAATAAAACTGGAACACGACCACTAGGGGGTGCGACGTTTTCTCTAGCCCAAATCAACCTTTGTAAAATTTGGTAGGCTAATTTTTCTGGGTCAAGTTCGTCCCGTTGAGTTTGACCATCAGAAACACTCAAAAAATCGTCGCCCCGTACCCATTCGGCTGACATATAGCAGCTCAAGGTTGTATCTGTATAGTAACAATCTAGACCTGCGGTATTGACAAGCCTAGTATTTTCCACATCACATTCCCAGTCACTATTGCAAAGTACGTCTGGATAAGCATCTCGAACCAGAGCGATCGCTTCTTTGCCCCAATTCACCAAAACCTCTATCGGCACACTTTTACCTAAGTCTGGGTAGGATGGCTTAGAGTTACGGCCCAACTCGACTGGTTCTGGTTGATTAAGTTGACTCAAGGCTAGAGAGCGTTCTACCATCGCTTGCGGTTCTACCGCACCGTAAGCCACAGTAAGTCCGGGACGCCCGTTGCGCCACAGTCGTAGTGCTGTACCTTCAGATTGGCTGGTTTCTAGCTGTTTGAGACGGTTGGCCTCAAAAAATATTGGTCGAGAAAGCGATCGCGACTGATACACTTCAGCTGCTTCTGCTCCAGACTTAATCGCTAGTTCCAGCAGATGTTCTGCTAGCGTATCTTGTGACAAATTTTCAGAACCCATGACCCTTGGTAAATTATGGATTGTGGATTTTGAACCGCAGATGGACAAGGCAGTGCGTTGCGGAGCCAGCGCGTTGTGGAGGTTTCCTGCGTTGAAGCAAGTGTCCTCGACTTTACCGACTTGTAGACCCCCGAAGGAGGGCTTGCCGCAGGGTAGCAACTGCCGCGCAGATCATTATCCCAAATCATCGACATGTATCAGCCCTTGCCCTTTTGGATTATTTACTAGTAATTAGTCAGCAATCACTAGTCATTCGTCAAGGTGATCTTTACCCTTGCCGTTGATCCTCATGCCGTTTCCTCCACTACTCTGCCACTAATTTACGGCAGATTGATCTCTTGCAACAGCCAAAATCCGGCAAAAGATTCTGCTTGAGGATCGGACTGTACGCCGATAAAATGCACTCCATTAGCTTTTTGCTTGGCTTCTTCAAAACCTTTGGCTTCGGCTAAAGTTTGAGGGTTTTTGATATTTGCCAAAATCCAGCTTTCTGTCACACCAGTTTCTAACAGTAATCTTGCACCAACACCTGTGTCAAATTTTAAGTAAGCTAAATCCAAACCAGACATCCAGCCTGCTATAGGCAAGGCTCTGGGTGAGAAAATCAAAACACCAGGAATGCGGGTTTCGGATGATACTTGCGCCAATTCTAGGGGAAAAGCTTCACCAAAGCCAATTTCCCATTCTGGCATATCCATTAAATCTGAAGCTTCTAAGGAGACAAATATCCATTTATTCGCTTCTAAAGCATCTGGTAAACGTTGAGGCAAAGGATTTTCCAAGCGCACCGAAGGATTAGTACCCGCTTGATACCCTGGTTCATTAGGATACACCTCCTCGAATCTCTGGTTTAGCCATTGGTTGAGAACCAAAGTGTGGCGGCTAGGTTGAGCAGGAATCCCCACATCTTGGCAGGCTTTAGTAATCATATTGTTCATTTGGCGGCGGAAAAAGCGGATTTTGATTGGCGCTTCTGGTGCTTGGTCAATAGCCTCTTGCAACGCTGTCCGCAACCAACCCGAATTTACCTGAGTACTGGGGCAATATTTAGCATAACGAAACAAAGAATCTGTTTTCGCGCGGACATCCAAGGGACTTTCGCAGACTAAGACTTCCCAAACTTTTTTTTGATTTTCGTCCAGAATTGGACGAGAGTAAAAATCGATTTCCCAAATACTGCCCATGTTTTACGGTAAAAATCTGGCTGTTATTATGTTCCTGTCATTCTGATCATACGAGTGTTGGGGCAGTAACGGGCATCAATCAACAGGAACAAGTAAGTGAAAAATGATAGTTTGTAACTAGCGTTAAAGCGCTAGTTACAAACTATCTCACAGAAAATGCCTCGCTAAACCGTCGTGTTACTGGTTCCATAATGAATGTCAAAATCGATTTCTTCCGAGTCACAATTTCACCATTAGCAGCCATCCCTGGAGTTAAAGCTACTTCTTGACCCCGCACATTAATTGAGTGTTTGTGCAGCTTAATTCTCGTGGGGAAGACTAAGCCCAAGTCTTTATCAGTAGTGGCATTAGGGCTGACTTGTACGACATCGCCATCTATGACACCAAATTCTTGAAAGGGAAAAGTTGCCAATTTTACCTTAGCTTTCATCCCCTGGCGAATAAATCCAATATCGCGGTTGAGGACTTTGACTTCTAATAACATCTCTTCCCCTTCCGGCAAAATAGACAGTAACTCTTCACCCGATTGTACTGGGCCTTTGGTGGCTTTGATTTTGTAAATTGTGCCTGCAAAGGGAGCTTTGATAGTTTCTTCGTCTTGCTGCTTTTGGGCTTGCTCTAACTGACCGGAAACGTTGGTGAGTTCTTCTTTGCGCTTGTTGATTTGGGTGAGAATTTCACTTTGGCGTTCTGATGCTAACCGCTGTGCTTGATTGCGCGCAGCTTGATAGGCTTCTTGGGCTTGGCGAATTTCTTGGGCTTGGGCAGCAATATCTTTTTCTAAGGATGTGACTCTATCTTGAGCTTCTATAATTTTATTCTGGGCGTTAGTTACCTCATCTTTAGCTCTGGTGATGTCTGTAGTAGCACGATTTAATCTTTCTTGAGCCTCTAGGTAATCGACTCTAGGTACAGCGCCAGGAGAAACTAGAGTACGCAGGCTTTCTTCTCTTTTTTGAGCGATCGCCAGGTTACCTTCGGTTTTAGAACTGATGCTTTCTGCGTTCACCAGGTTAGTTTTGGCATTGGCGAAACTGCTTTTAGCACTGGCTAGGTTTTCTTGTAACCGAGTCAGTCGCACTTTCGCCTGTTCCATGATTGCTTGCTGGCGATTTGCTTCAGCTTCAGCCGCCGCTTGACGTGCTTGGTAGTCTGAAAGCCGCGAGTTTAAAAGTTCATCTTGTAGTTTAGTACCAGTAGTTTTAACTCCAAGTCGTTCAGCATCTAAACGTTGCAAGTCTTCTTGAATCAACTTGGTAGCTTGAGCAAGACGGTTGACATCAGTTTGTTTCAAGTCTGGGTCGCGTTGAATTAAGACTTGATTTCTGGTGACGCGATCGCCTTCTTTGACTTTGATTTTGATAATTGTGCCACCACCTAGAGATGTGACTGGTCTAACTTGTGTAGATGCAATTAATTCCCCTGATGCGATCGCTACTTCATCGATTTCGGAAAAATGTGCCCAGGCGATCGCTCCAAATACTATTAGGCTGATCGTTCCCGCTAACAATCTGGTGTATAACGGTGGTAATTCCTGTACTGCTTTACCCAATTCGTAAGATAGTTGTTCGTCTGGTTTAGCAAATCGCTGTTTTGTCTGACGCGCTTGAGTAGCATTCGCAACTAGGGAATATTTCATAGAATTTTTGTTATTTATCCTTTGTCATTTGTCCTTGGTCATTAGTCATTTGTTTGGGTACTAACGACAAATGACCAATGACTTATGACTTCTATCTACTTCACACTGCTAAATAACGCCGCACAAAATTTTCTAATGTCTCCAATTTAAAGCTATAAATTCTCTCTAAGTTGGCGATTTCTTCTTTTGTGCAGAAAAATTCACTGGCGAGCAAAGTACGATAGGTTCCCAAGGCTTTTTGTGTTTGGGCATTAAATAAACCTAAAGCACTTCTTAATCCATCAATGGCAAATAATGGCGGGTTAATTACTATTGGTTCTTTGTTGAAGATGCGACCAAAGATTTGGGGAATATCCCCACGCAGTAAAATTTCTGGACCTCCTACTGCTAAAGTCTGGTTGCGAGCGCCTTCAACTGTCAAAGAATCCACCACCATCTTGGCCAAATCATCTGTACTTAGAATCGAAGTCCGATTTTTGGGGTCGCCAATCAGCAGATACAACCCTGTTTCGCGAAACCGTTCTGCTAATGTTAGCAAGTTCGATGCTAATCCAGCCGGACGTAAAATAGTGTAATTAACGCCACTAGCTTCCAAATATTTCTCTACTGCGCGTTTAGCTTTGAATACAGGAGCATCTTCATACCCCCGATCGGCACCTAGTACAGAAATGAAAACGAAATGTTTGACTTCATTTGCTTTTGCTTGATCAATGAGTTCAATATTGGCGCGATAATCTAGGGATAAAGCATCGCTATCAGAACCGTGGGCGCTGACAATATACTGAACACCGCGACAAGCTTGCTGAATATCTTTTTCCCGCCGTAAATCACCGATAAAGATTTCAGATCCTCGGTGTTCTAATTCGCTGTAACGAGAAGTCAGGCGAACAAATGCCCGCACTGGCTTCTCCTGTTGGCGTAACAGTCGCACGACTTTGCGACCGATTCCTCCTGTTGCTCCAGTGACTAGAATCATAGAACAAGGATTTTAGATTTAGGTTTTGAGATTATAAATTCCATCTACACCCTAATCTAAAAAAGGGAATTGGGCATGGGGCAGTTAAGAGTCAATAGTTATTTGTTATTTCTCCGCGTCCTGGTCTCCCCGCATCTCTTTGTCCCGCTCATGTCCCTTCTTAAAATTCCACAATTACTGGTGTATGGTCGCTAGGTTGGGGTAATTTTCTCGGTGCAACATCGATAATGCAGCTTTTAGCATTCTCATACAGTACTGGTGTTAGATAATGGTGGTCAATCCGCCAACCTAAATTACGCTGGAAGGAAGCGGCGCGATAGTCCCACCAACTGTAGTTTCCGCCTTCTTGAGTAAATTTGCGAAAAGCATCGGCAAATCCCAATGTCAGTATATCTCTTAGAGCTTGGCGCTCTGATTCTGATGCCATGATGTGATTGTCGGCTTTAACTTTATCGTGAATATCTTTTGCTTCTAAAGCAATATTAAAGTCACCGCACATACAGATGGCACTTTGTGATTTTAGTAGCAGTTGTAAATACTCACGCAACACTGTTAACCAACGCAATTTAAATTCGTATTTTTCACTACCTACTGCTGAACCGTTGGGAACATAGAGATTAACAATCCTAACGTTATCAATAATTCCCGTTATTACCCGTTTTTGTTCGTCCCATTCTGGTTGTAAATTGGGCACAATTGATGTGAAGCCAGTACTGACATCTAAAAGCGGTTTACGGCTGATGAAAGCTACACCGTTGTATGCTTTTTGTCCTGAGAAATAAACTTGATAGCCTAATTTTTCAAAGGGCGATCGCGGAAAATCTGCATCTACAACTTTCGTTTCTTGCAAGCAGAGTACATCAACCGGATTTTGGTTTAACCAATCAATAACTTGTTCTAGGCGAGTGCGAATTGAATTAACGTTCCAAGTAGCAATTTTCATTGAGTATTTATTTACATAAATTAATTATTTAATCAATAATTAGATGGTTTTTAGATTTATTTAATATTCATAGTTTCTCTAGGATTGAAGCACTTTTCCTGAAATCAGCCTTGGAAATAATTGATCCCAAAAGAAAATTTAGTATTCTCAGCTACAAAATTTGATATTCAGTAGGTTAAGTTACAAAATAGGCAATTGTCTAATGATCCCCAAGACAGATGAAAGGAGTTAACAGTCTATTGTATCTTTGTATTGTAGTCGCTTGGCGGCAATTACTGAATAACTGAAATTTATGGGTGCTGTTTCGGCGGTACGGTTAACCGATATTGCATTTGCAAGCATAGTTTTGGTTAATTTAAATTTCAGAAGATTAAGTATAAATTCTTTGCCCTCAAACATTGACGTAAGTTCTCATATTGAGAGCTATTTAATCGGCTGAACCAAAACATATGAAAATCGCTCAAGTCGCCCCCTTATGGGAACGAGTTCCACCTCCAACATACGGAGGAATTGAACTGGTAGTGAGTCACTTGACCGATGAACTAGTTCTTCGCGGTCATGAAGTCACTTTATTCGCCTCTGGTGATTCCCAAACTCTGGCTAATTTAGAAGCAGTTTATCCGCAAGCATTGCGCTTAGACCCGAATGTCAAAGAGTATGCAGTGTACGAAATGCTTGAACTTAGCCAAGTTTATCAGCGATCGCAAGAATTCGACATTATTCACTCCCATGTAGGAATTTCGGCACTATCTTTAGCGAGTTTAGTACCAACTCCCACAGTACATACTTTGCACGGCAGCTTTACAAAGGATAACCGCAAGGCATTTAGCCACCATAAAAAGCAACCATATATCAGTATCAGTGACGCACAGCGGCAGATAGATTTAAACTATTTTGGCACTGTTTACAACGGAATTAAGCTGGAAGATTATCCGTTTAAGCAAAAACCTCAAGAACCAGAATATTTGGCCTTCTTAGGGCGCTTTTCCCCGGAAAAGGGTCCGCAACATGCGATCGCCATTGCTAAGCAGAGTGGTTGGCGCTTGAAGATGGCAGGAAAGATTGATGTAGTAGACTCGAAGTTTTTTGAACAAGAGATTGCCCCCCATATTGATGGTCAGCAAATTGAATATTTAGGTGAAGTTAACCTTGCACAAAAAGCTGAACTCTTGGGCAATGCTGCAATCACTCTTTTTCCAATTACCTGGCAAGAACCTTTTGGTTTGGTAATGATTGAATCAATGGCAACTGGTACACCTGTAATTGCCATGAATCTAGGCTCTGTACCAGAGGTTATTGCTCATGGTGAAACAGGTTTTGTCTGTCAAACCTATGAGCAAATGGTCGAGATGATTCCTCAAGCTTTAAAACTCAATCGATACGCCTGTCGAAAACACGTAGAAAAGAATTTTAGCGTTGCCCAAATGGTTAACGGTTATGAAGCAGTTTACCAACAAATTATTAAAGATCGCATAGACTTGAATGGGCACATTCATGCTGCCAAAATTCAGTTTTAATCAACAAAATTTTTTGTGCATCTTACAACAATATCTTTTTTAAGGAGGACATCGGTATGAGTATGAGAACCAACACTTGCCCATGTTGTGGTGGTTCCCTCCTGCGCCATGTTCGGCATAGCGAAGTTTATTGGTTTTGTCTATCTTGCCGAGAAGAAGTACCACTATTAACTATTAATCGTCTGTCAAATGTGGAAACCCGGAACGCAGGAGTGCTTCCTCAACCGACAGTAAATACATAGTTATCTGTTTGATTAAAGTATTTGCAAGATTCCCGACTTCTTGAAGGATACTGCTGGCGAATTGAGGGTAAGACCCCTCAAGCTAAGCAGTTTTAGAA
>NZ_MTAW01000033.1 GCF_002154725.1 Nostoc sp. 106C
TGAGTGGCTCCCCAACCTACGCATCTGTCTCATTTTTTCCTGGAATTGGTATTACTACGAACTTTTTCCTCTTTTACAAGCTTCAGCTTTTAATCTTAACTGGACTGTAATGCCCTATACCTCATTTACTTGAAATAAATCTGTAACTGTTTCTATATTCGCTGTAGCAGCTTCCGGGTTGACATTTCCGTGTTTCGCGTACCCTGTAGCAGCTTCCGGGTTGACGTTTCCGTGTTTCGCGTACCCTGTAGCAGCTTCCGGGTTGACGTTTCCGTGTTTCGCGTACCCTGTAGCAGCTTCCGGGTTGACGTTTCCGTGTTTCGCGTACCCTGTAGCAGCTTCCGGGTTGACGTTTCCGTGTTTCGCGTACCCTGTAGCAGCTTCCGGGTTGACGTTTCCGTGTTTCG
>NZ_MTAW01000027.1 GCF_002154725.1 Nostoc sp. 106C
TTCTCCGTATTTACTTATCTTCACATAGTTTGGTTTTTTCGTGCCTACTTACTTAGAACGTAATTGTTCTAAAAGGTTCGCTGCTGAAGTAGTAGTTTTTGAACCACTGGATAACAACCCCATTCCTACTGCTAGGGAATTGTTGAACGCATGACAGGCGATCGGTACAATGAGCGTGCGGGTTTTGATATACAAAACCCCCATGATGATGCCAAAAAGCGTCAATCCTAAGACATTTGCATGTAAAATTCCAAACAATAGCCCAGAAACAACTAAGGCAGTTTGAATACCCCATTTGCTTGCCCAGCGTTGCAATATAATACCTCGAAAGAGAAATTCTTCGGTAATTGGCGCGACTACTATGTATACGATTGCTGCTAGCAGATTATAAAACGGTGGTGAAGTAGTGCGAGCAGATGGACTGGTGGCAACTTGGCGCATAACACTTTCTACAAAAGTAGGTGCTGCCAATGAGAGTAAATAAAATGACACCAAGTAGGCGCTGAGTGAAAACAGAATAATCAATAACACTAACCCGACCATCGGCAGCCATTTATGCCTGTTTGGTACTCGTCCGACTACATATTTCATGTCAATTCCAAAGCGGTCGAAGTCTTCTAGTGACCAAAGGCAAAGGAATCCAAAAATCAAAATATAGAGGATTAATGTTACGATTTGAGCGTTAAATTTGACACCAATAATTCCTTGAAGAACCCCTAAGGCAATACCAAAACCAAGTGATAATAGTAAACCCCGCACAAATAAATTACGAACTTTGAGCTTGAGGAATGGATTATGGGAATTCTCAGGTTTCATAAATTAATGGTGGGCGATCGCCTATAGTTTTGTTAGCTGTCACCAAAACAGTTCTCAGTCCTGAGCCACGAGTACTGAGTTATCAGTTAAACCACAAGCGCAAAACTCTGTAGTTTCAAGTCACTGTTAACTGACTACTGTGCAATGATTTCATCTCCATTTTTGTCCACTCAGCACTCAAAACTTGTCACTAAGTGGGAGGCTGATTAAATACCCACTTCAACCACTGGCTAAAAGAACTTAGGGTATTCAAACGCTGCACTCCAGGGGCACGGGTAGCAGCAAGTCCATCAACGGCGACTAATGCGGCATACTGTAAGCCGAAGAAACTATCAACTGCGGCATAAGGACCACCGAGAGTAATTGCCCCAGCAGCATACATTTGACCTTTAGTGTTACGCATTTCTACTAACTCAAAATTGTTCGCCACAACCAACCGCCCCAGGTGATTAAGTGGCAGATTGTAATGTTTCACCAAGTCATCTAAGAGGGGATTGGTCTGTACTTTGGCATCTAAGCCAGTGGCATCAACAATAAAGTCAGCCTCCAGTTTCATTTCTCCTAGTCCCTTTTCGCGGATATGGGTAATAGTTCGGTTTTGGCTACCCTGTTCCACACCCAGCACTTCACCAAAAGTAATTTGATACCAGCCTTCTCTTAAACCTTGTTCGGTAATATATTGCCAGTCGTGGCGATCGGCGGTAGTAGTGCCACCCCAGTCTGCTAGTAGGCTTTTGCGTTCATCGGGACTAGCTTTTTCTAGCATTACCCGCAATTCACCGCCCCAACAAGCTTTAGGCCAGTTAAAAGGCTGGAATTCGTAATGATTTTTCACTAACCGCGTGGCTTTTTGGAATTTGTTGCCTTGAGGTTTAGGCGATCGCATTAAGTGCAAAACTGTAATATTCCGATTTTTCTTGCGCGCTTCATAAATTCGCTGGACAATCCGCGAAGCCACAATTCCCCGCCCTCGCAGTAACACAGTACCACCCTGTTGCTCTAGCTGCTGATAAACATGATCGTGTTCCTCATAAGCATTCACAACAGCTTTAAAGTCTTGATATTTTTCTCTATAAGCTTGTAAATCTGGCAAAAACTGAATGGCTGGATAGCCTGTTGCCAAGTGCAAATAACGTGTAATTAAAAAAGCATAATTTCTCGGACCGCGAGAATAGGCTACACAATATCTCCCATCCTCAGTTTTGCGAATTGCCCTAACTCGTCCATAACGATATATTTGTTGCCAGCCAATACGCTTTCCTTCCCGGTCAATAGAATTAAAAACATTACCTGCACGGGGAGTATAAGTATCTACAAAAGTTGGTTCAGCAAACACTTGCCATAAATATCTAAATGCTGAGTTGGGCTTACCTTGAGTAAAGTCATGCCAAGCTTCTCTTAAAGCATAGCTAGGCCAGCCCCAAATGTTGTCAGGACAGGAGTCAGAATTAGACCTTAATCTTTCATATAAAGGAATTTGCGAATTCAAACAGAGGCGCTTATAACGCGCGTAAGGCTCTGCTTCTAATCCCAAAGCCACAATTTTGTCAGCACGAACACCGCTAAGTCGCAGTAAATCTGTCCAGATAAAGCTACCCAGCCCTGCCCCAACTGCGAGATAATCACATTCATCCACAGGCAAGCCTGTAGCGTGAAGCGCTTGCACAACTACCTGCTGTAGCTGAAATGCTGGTGGCGGAAAATTGCTACCGACTGGTGTTACAGCTGGAGCAGCAGGCAAACTAGGATCTGGGAGATTGGTATTGGGATTAAAGTGAATTGTTGAAGGAGGGCTAGTAACTGGTGCAGGTGCATTGATACTAAAGGTGACTGCGATCATATAGGGACCAATTTGTACCGTGTCACCGTTAGCTAAAACGCTGCGTGTTTGTCGTTGTCCGTTGACAAATACACCGTTGACACTACCTTGATCGCTCACTACTAGCTGGTTTTGTTCCCAATCAATCAGAGCATGGTAGCGAGAAACTTCATTACTATTGAGCAGCATCCGCGTGACACGCTCTCCTCTCAGTTCGCTTGGTAAGCGCGCAAATTCTCGACCAAAGGCAATGGGTACACTCAACCTTGGTTCTCGTCGTTCTCCCGTAGCTGGATCATCCCAACTCAATTGAATTTGTAAGTTTGTCATTTGTCATTGGTCATTGGTCATTGGTTATTTGTCCCCCCACACTTCCTTCCTCATCCCTTCAATGATTAGGTGCAACCAGCACACTAACGGCTGCGGCTAAGGATGTTCCACACCAAGGACAGCCAACTTGCAGATTCTCAGGGGGGGAGACTTTATGACATTTGGGGCACTCTAAGCCATAAATTCCTGGCGGTAGTGCAGCGGGTGTTGGTGGATGTTGGTGATGTCTAATTTGCACCTGTGGCTGCTGGTTGATTGGTGGTCTGGTGGGATGGATGCTTCCTATTGGTGGGATTGGTGGTGTCAAAATTGTTGCTGGAATACTGTTAATGGAAACAGCAGTGATTTTGACTTCCATTTGCCCTAAATGGATAATGCTGCCTTCTCTTAACGGTAATTCACCTTGGACTAGTTGTTGTCTATCAACTAATGGGGGATTTTGCGATCGCAGGTTTCGGATATAAAAGCTTTGCTGCTGGGGGTGAAAAAAGATTTCTACGTGCAGCCCAGATACGGTTGGGTTACTGACAACAATGTCGCACCGGAGTGGATCTCGACCGATGCGGACAGTGCCAGGATTTTTGCTTGGTTGTTGTTCGTAAATGTTCTGAGTTCTATCTTGCCCTGCATCGTGCCACTGTAAAGTTAGTGCATTCATCGTTCTAACTTAGTAACTTTTATTTAGTTACTTCAACTCCTTTCTGTGCGATTCCTAACACGATTGGGCAGGAGCAAGCAAGTGTTTAGAAAAATCTTCAAACAAAAAAATATATCTCATCTTCTTTTTATCTCGAAGATGCTAACTTATCTGCAATCCGTGTAGTTTCTGGCAGTCTATATTTAGTTGTGCAACGCAATACGTAGTCAATTGCTGTAGGTAAACTAACTCGATGACCACTAGAAATATACAACGGCTTGACTCCTGTGCGCGTGCGTAAAACTGCACCAATTGTTTCACCCTTATGTATTAGCGGTTGGTAACTACCTTTTGCTTCTGGTACTTCGTCATACTTGCCAATTAGTAAGGATTTTGCTACCCCGATTGTTGGTATATCTATAAGCAACCCTAGATGGCTAGCTATGCCAAGTCTGCGGGGATGGGCGATTCCTTGACCATCACACAGAATCAGGTTGGGCATGATTGTAACTTTTTCTAGAGCATCAAGTACAGCTGGGATTTCTCGAAATGAGAGGAAGCCCGGAATATAAGGAAAAGTGGTAGGACGGCGCGCTAGGGTAGTCTCAACTACTTGCAAGTGGGGGAAACTCAGAACGGCGACTGCTGCACGGCTAATCGTACCATCAGCTTCAAAGCCCATGTCCACTCCCGCAACATATTGGACAGGTTCTTGCAGTTGATCTTGTGTAATTATCTGATTTCGCAATTTTTCTTGGATTGCGATCGCTTCTTCTAGGTTATGGGGCCACGCATGTTCTTGATAAATCTTCATATTTAAGCTTTGACTTAATAAAATTCCAAGGCTTTATCGCCCAAAATCTCTATTAGCAATAGTGTATATACATGTTGTCAGTAATTTATTTTTTTGTAACCTTTTGCTAAAGTTAAAATGCCACCATTATGGGAAAATGTGCTATTTTTCTCACATTATTTCTTACTATTACCTTTTTCCTATGTTCCCCTTTCCCTCTGCCAAACTGCTAATTTAGCATAACAAGTTAGGTATAGCCAAAATCACTACCGAACTCGCTGCCAACTAGCGTAGTAATCCAATAAAACCAAATAAGATTTCTTCACAAGTTGGCGATTAGTAACAAATTATTATCAGGATTATGACTCCTGCTATATCTAAAGTTATGAAAGCAGCAACGTCTAAAAAAAATATTTGAAAAAATCATTATAAAGATAACGGAAATTAAAAAATAAATTGATAATTATCTAAAAACCAGTATGTTAGCTTATGGTTTGATATAAAATGATATTTTTCTATTATAATTTTAGTTTTCTTCAGCGTTTAGCCAAGCTATTGAATCTAAATAAATCGGGTGGATGATTATTATGGCAACCATCCATTACACTATCCGTTAACATATTCTCATTTTAGGGATACATAATTTGGTAGTAAAGAATCTAACAAAGCATCAATGCTACTATCAGAGAAATCTGAAATATGTAATACCCTTTCAGCTTTATTAAAGTAGCTCTTAATTGAGCGTTTATATATTGGATCGTAATAACAATCCAATAAATCTTGTACTAATGTTTCCCAAGCTCCAGTATCAATGAACTGATACCACTGACTTAATTTTTCCCAACCACAGCGATATTTAAGTTTCTCCAGTTTCTGTTTTAAGATATCGGGATGAGCCACTAAATGAGTATATTCTTGTAAAAGAAACTGGACTCTAGCTGCTATTGGTAGTTGAATTTCTACACAACTAGCCTGTCTCATCTTATTCCATAAAGACTGAGGCAAATAGACTCGCCCAATTTTGCTACTTTCAGATTCTATCCACACTGGTTGATGAGGAGCGAAACTTTGCAGTTTTTGTAATAGCAGAGTTTCAAAGTATTTTTGTGAGGGTTGGTATGAAAGGTTTCCTTGCAATTCTCCACCCAACAGAGAACCGCGATGATTCGCTAAGCTTTCCAAGTCTAAAACTTGAGCGTCACGCTGACCGATCTTATCTAAAATGTAAGTCTTACCACTGCCAGTTAAACCGCACAACATCCGATATGTAAATTTTTCTGGCAGGTTTTCTAGCTGCTGGCGTACATAAGCACGATAAGTCTTGTATCCGCCATCAATGACAGTGACTCGCCAACCAATCTGCGTCAGCACCAAAGCCATGCTACCTGAACGCTGCCCACCCCGCCAGCAGTAAATTAAAGGACGGTAGTCTTTATCTTTAGCGGCAAAATGTTGACTGAGATGCTGGTAGATATTTCTAGATACTAAAGCAGCACCAATTTTTCGGGCAGTGAAGGGGCAAACTTGTTTATAAATTGTTCCGACTTCAGCGCGTTCGGCATCATTCAAGACTGGTAAATTAATCGCACCAGGGATGTGATCTTCTATAAATTCGCTAGGCGAACGAACATCAATGATTTCACTGTAATTTTCAGCCCAGGGCTGCCGGGTATATGTAACTAAGGGTGACATAACCTTAAAATTCTCACTTGATTAATTTTGACACTTCCACAACTTTAGTGGTGAGATTTTATAATTAGGTGAATTTAAATAAATCTATGTAAACTGTCAAGAAAACACCCGCAAGTCAAAGGTGTTGGTTTATCTAAAGGTGTCCTCGGAATCAGGACAACTATAGCACTCATATTTGATTTATGAACTTAACTCTTGGAATTTGGCAATAGACATACATTGTTCACGCATAATTTAGGATTGCTATATCAGAGTAAAAATCAGCAGCCATATTGATTGATAAGCTGAATAAAAGTCTCAAAAATCAGTATTTGAAATAAAGTATCTAAATTTTACTGGGAAAGCTGAAATGTTATGGCTATCGGTGGAGCCTATGTTACGCTAGCCTCTTAGAATTTACTAGCAGCATTCAAACAGCTTGAGAAATTCTAGTAACAAAAGTCATTTTATTGGTAGTCGGGCGATCGCAGTAACAGGGGTCAGACCAATTCTGTAAATCCCAATCATAAGTTATTCATTAATATAGTAATCCGATTTGATTTATGAACTTACTCAATCAATATAGGAAACGGGGAACAAGAAACAAGGAAATTACAAGAGTAGTACCACTTTGCGGAATTCAAAATTAAAAAAGTCTTCCTAATTGTATAGTACATAAATACTATAATAAAGGGTTTTGAGCAACTGCGATTGCAATTTTTATTCTTAATCTTGAGAATTTCTTTAATTGTCTCATTCACGACAGAATCCGACTTGTCCATAGCAATATTGCAATTTTGAAATCAAGGCTGTTTTTAGTGGTACAAAATGGAAGAATGAACTGCTAAATAGCTCAGCAATAGCCTCTCAACAGAGTTGATGGTGCTGCCGTGATCGGAATTGTTATTGTTTCTCACAGTAAACAACTAGCGCTTGGTGTACAAGAACTTGCAATGCAAATGGTTCAGGGTAAAGTCTCCCTGGCTGTTGCAGCAGGGATTGAAGATCCTGAAAATCCATTCGGTACAGATCCAATGCAGGTTTATGAGGCGATCGCCTCTATCTTCAGTAATGATGGTGTTCTGGTGTTAATGGATCTGGGTAGTGCGTTGATGAGTGCAGAAATGGCATTAGAGTTCCTTTCGCTAGAACAAAGGGAAAAAGTTCATTTATGTGAAGCACCTCTGGTAGAAGGTGCGATCGCAGCTGTAGTTGCAGCCGCAGCAGGTCATAATATTCAGCAAGTCATAGCGGAAGCACGGTCGGCATTAGTTGCAAAAGCTACTTTACTAGGAATAGACAACAGTCCACCATCAGTTACTTCCTCAACTCATCCTGAATCATCAACCAAAGAAATTCGGCTAACTGTTAGCAACCGCCTAGGATTACACGCTCGTCCTGCGGCTCAATTTGTCACCACAGCCGCTAAATTTCAATCCCAAATACAGGTACAGAATATTACCAAAAGTACAAATAAAGTCCGGGGTGACAGTATTAACCAAGTAGCAACTTTAGGAGTACGTCAAGGACACGAGTTAATAATTACTGCTACTGGTGCTGATGCCGATCAAGCGTTGGCTGCTTTGGAGGCATTAATCGCCAATAATTTTGGCGAAGATGATTCTATTTTAGAATTACAACCAGCCATAGAGAACCTTACTCCAGCTACTCATGGCGAACTTTCAGGAATTGCAGCTTCCCCAGGAGTTGCGATCGCACCTGTGGTTCATTATCAACCTGCTGCTGTTATGCCTACAGAATATCACGTAGAAAGTATTGAATCTGAGTGGCAACGTTTACAAACAGCGATAGAAACCGCCAGACAGCAAATTCAGACATTATTTTCGCAAGCATCTATTCAAATTGGTGATGCGGAAGCCGCGATTTTTGTTGCCCATCTACTGTTTTTAGAAGATCCTGTACTGCTAGAAGCAGTTCGCCAGCGCATTTACGAACACCATCTCAATGCAGAAGTCGCTTGGCAAGCTGTTGTGGATGAGGTGGCGTCTAGCTACCACAAATTAGAAGATGCTTACCTGCAAGAAAGAGTAGAGGATGTTGTCGATGTCGGACAACGGGTGCTGCGCTTGCTAACGGGAACATCAGCAAATTCCTTGGAACTAACTGAACCAGCTATTTTAGTGGCGACTGATTTAACTCCCTCGGACACGATTGGGTTAGATCCCAGCAAAGTCTTAGGTATTTGTACAACCTCCGGTAGTGCCACATCTCACAGTGCAATTATTGCCCGGACATTAGGGATTCCTGCCGTCTTGGGCATAGATGCTGGGATATTGTATCTCGAAGATGGAACGATAATGGCACTCGATGGTGAGAGTGGTAAAGCTTGGGTACAACCAGAAGCAGATACTTTGACTGTCTTGGAAGCCAAGCGAGAAGCGTGGCAAACTACTCAACAGGAAGCACTAGCCAAAGCACATCAACCAGCAATTACCCGTGATGGTCGGCAAGTAAATGTGTTTGCCAATATCGGTAGCATAGCTGATGTTCAATTGGCTTTAGCTAGTGGTGCAGAAGGAGTAGGACTACTGCGTACAGAGTTCCTTTATATAGGTAAGACAAGTGCTCCGACGGAAGAGGAGCAATTAGAAGTATACCAGGCGATCGCACAAGTTTTAGATCAACAGCCGTTAATTATCCGTACCTTAGATGTCGGTGGTGATAAGCCACTGCCTTATATCAAGCCAGGAGTTCCAGAAACTAACCCCTTCCTCGGCTGTCGCGGAATTCGCTTCTGTTTGGAACATCCAGACTTATTCAAAAGGCAGTTGCGGGCGATTTTAAGAGCTAGCACCGGACACAATATTAAGATTATGTTGCCGATGATTGCCACTATCACCGAGGTACGGGCAGCTAAGGCGATTTTAAATGAAGCACAAGGGGAACTTAGCCAAGCTGGTATTCCTTTTGATGCAGCGATGGAAGTAGGGATTATGGTCGAAGTGCCATCAGCCGTGGTGATCGCTGATCAATTAGCAGCTGAAGTAGACTTCTTTAGTATCGGCACAAATGACCTTAGCCAGTATGTCATGGCAGGCGATCGCAATAACCCCAAAGTCGCAAATTTAACAGATGCATTGCATCCAGCAGTGTTGCGGATGGTACAACAAACAGTCCAAGCCGGTCATGCGGCGGGTATTTGGGTAGGATTATGTGGCGAACTTGCAGCCGATTCCGCAGCTACGGCGATTTTATTGGGTTTGGGATTGGATGAATTGAGCGTCAATCCCCAAGCGATACCGATCTTGAAACAAGCGATCGCCCAATTAAGTATAGGTGAGTGTGAGGCGATCGTGGCTTCGGCATTACAACTAGATTCCGCCGAACAAGTCAGACAACTGACTGCATAATTCAAACTCGGCGTCCTCTGCGTCTCGGCGGTTAGTTTTTTATCTCACGCAGAGGCGCAGAGACGCAAAGAAGAAAGCCAAACATTATTTTCTCATTTCTCCTACCCCAATCCCCGCCATGTATACTTAAAAACAGCAACTCCCAACGCTGGCAATGACCATTAAACCCCAGAAAATCCTGATATTAGCTGCTAATCCCAAGCTAACGGCACGATTGCGCCTCGATGAAGAATTGCGTGATATTAAGGAAGGTTTGCAAAGGTCGCTAAATCGGGAGAACTTTGACCTGCGGTATGATTTGGCAGTCCGTCCGAGGGATATTCGCCGCGCTATTTTGGATTATCGACCAAATATTATCCACTTTTCTGGACATGGTGCAGGGATACAAGGATTAGCTTTTGAGGATGAAACAGGAAAAGAACAGCTAGTTACCGGAGAAGCATTAGCTGGGCTGTTTGGACAGTTTTCTAATCAAGTAGAATGTGTGCTGTTGAATGCTTGTTACTCCGAAATCCAAGCAGATGCGATCGCCCAACAGATTAATTATGTAATTGGGATGAACGATCAAATCCAAGACAAAGCCGCGATTGAATTTGTTGTGGGATTTTACGATGCGCTTCTAGCTTACAATCCCGAATATGATTCTGGTTCGCCTGTGGAGTTTGCTTTTAATATTGCGCGGAGTGCGATCGCGTTAGCTGGCGTATCTGGCGAGTCGATTCCTGAACTTAAAAAAAAACTAATTTAACTCCCCATCACGTTCCTTTAGGAAATCTTACCAATGTCCCAGAGTTACCACCGCACTTCTTACCCCGGCTGGAAGAACTTGCACCCTTAAAACGCAAAGTATTATCGCTAACAAAACAATCTGTGGGTATTACAGGCAAAAGTCGACGTGTCGGTGTGCAAGGAATGGGCGGAATTGGCAAAACAGTCTTAGCTACAGCCTTAGCGCGGGATGATGAAGTTAGAAAGGCGTTTCCGGATGGGGTGTTTTGGGTAACATTTGGACAAACGCCCCAGATTTTAACTTGGCAATCCTATCTTGCCTCTGCGTTGGGCGACAAGCAAGCGGCTTTTACCGAGATTGGATTGGCAAAAGCGCGGTTGCGGGAGTTGTTTGCCGAGAAAGCTTGCTTGCTGATTTTGGATGATATTTGGCGTTTGGATGATGCGACACCGTTTGATGTGTTAGGAGAACGCTGTCAAATGTTAGTTACCAGCCGTGATGCAGCGATAATTACGGGGTTGGGAGGGGAAGAATATCAGCTTGCTGTTTTAGATGCACAACAGGCGTTAGCACTTTTGGCAGATTGGGCAAATCAACCGCAGATATTGCACCCCACCTCGCAAAATGATATCGCCTTGCAGGTAGCGCGGGAATGTGGGTATTTACCTTTAGCATTGGCAATGGTGGGCGCGATGATGCGCTCTAAACCGCCAAATCGCTGGCAGAATATTTTAGAAAAACTGCGGAGTGCTGATTTAGAGAAAATCAAACAACAGTTTCCCGATTATCCTTATCCCGATTTACTCAAGGCAATTGCTGTTAGTGTGGAGGCTTTGGATGAGAATTGCCGACAGCGATATTTAGATTTTGCGGTATTTCCTGAGGATACGCCCATACCCGAAGCTGTTTTGCAAACTTTTTGGCAACCCTTGGGGCTAGATGAGTTTGATACCCAAGATGTCATTGATGAATTGGTGAGTAAATCTCTGGCTTTGCGGGATGAAGCCGGAAATTTGCGGTTGCATGACTTGCAGTTTGATTATGTGAGGAAGCAGTATACGACCTCAGTAAAGGAAGGTGAGCGGATAGGGTTTTTACACAATCGCCTGTTAAATGCTTACAGCGAAAAATACCCAGGAGGCTGGCATAGTTTAAAAAATGACGGCTATATATTGCAAAATTTAGCCTCTCACTTGCTGGCGGGGGCAAGGGAAAGAGAATTACAACAACTGCTGTGTGATTTTCGCTGGTTGCAAGCGAAGTTGGAGAACACTGATATTAATGCTTTGCTAGCAGATTATGATTTTTTGTTGGAAGATGAGAATTTACAGTTAATTCAAGGTGCATTGCGGCTGTCAGCACATGTTTTAAATCAAGATAAACAGCAATTACCAGGGCAATTATTAGGGCGTTTGCTGGGTTTTGAGGGTTTAGAAATTCAGGCATTGTTAACCCAAGCGCAGCAAAGCAAAACTCCTTACCTGCTTCCGCAAACAGCAAGCTTAACTCCCCCTAGCGGCTCCTTAGTACGTACCCTAGTGGGTCATAGTGGCTGGGTAGTGGCAGTCGCTTTCACCCCAGATGGCAAGTACATGATTTCTGGTTCCGAGGACTCCACCTTGAAAGTCTGGAATTGGCAAATCGGTGAAGAACTGCGTACCCTGACGGGTTATAGTGGCAGGGGAAATAACGTCACCCTCACCCCAGATGGCAAGTACGTGATTTCTGGTTCCGAGGACTCCACCTTGAAAGTCTGGAATTGGCAAAACGGGGAAGAACTGCGTACCCTGGCGGGTCATAGTGACTGGGTATCTGCACTCGCCCCAGATGGCAAATATGTGATTTTTGCTTCCAGTGACTCCACCTTGAAAGTCTGGAATTGGCAAACCGGCGAACCACTGCGGACTTTCGTAGGTCATACTTCCTATGTATCTGCACTCGCCCTTACCCCAGATGGTAAGTACGTGATTTCTGCTTCCTATGACAACACCCTCAAAGTCTGGGATTGGCAAACTGGTGAACAACTGCGTACCCTAAAAGGTCATAGTGACTGGGTATATGCACTCGCCCTTACCCCAGATGGCAAATATGTGATTTCTGGTTCTCGAGACTCCACTCTGAAAGTTTGGAATTGGCAAACTGGCGAACAACTGCGTACCCTAAAAGGTCATAGTGACCCGGTATATGCACTCGCCCTTACCCCAGATGGCAAATATGTGATTTTTACTTCCGGTGACTCCACCTTGAAAATCTGGAATTGGCAAACTGGTGAACCACTGCGTACCCTAAAAGGTCATAGTGACTGGGTATATGCACTCGCCCTTACCCCAGATGGCAAGTATTTGATTTCTGGTTCTGGTGACCACACCCTAAAAGTCTGGAATTGGCAAATCGGCGAACCACTACGTACCCTGGCAGCTCATAGTGACGATGTAAATGTAGTTACTCTCACTCCAGATGGCAAGTATTTGATTTCTGGTTCCGGTGACCACACCCTAAAAGTTTGGAATTGGCAAACCGGCGAACCACTGCGTACCCTGGCAGCTCATAGTGACGATGTAAATGTAGTTACTGTCACTCCAGACGGCAAGTATTTGATTTCTGGTTCTCGAGACTCCACCCTCAAAGTCTGGAATTGGCAAACCGGCGAACCACTGCGGACTTTCGTAGGTCATACTAGCTGGGTAAAAGCGATCGCCCTTACCCCAGATGGCAAATATGTGATTTCTGGTTCTCAAGACTCCACCTTGAAAGTCTGGAATTGGCAAGCTTGGGAAGAACTACATACCCTGGAGAGTCATACTGGCTCGGTACAAGCACTTATCCTCACCCCAGATGGCAAATATGTGATTTCTGGTTCCTGTGACTCCACTCTGAAAGTTTGGAATTGGCAAACTGGCGAACTACTGCGTACCCTAAAAGGTCATAGTGACTATGTAAATGTAGTTGCCCTCACCCCAGATGGCAAGTATTTGATTTCTGTTTCTCGAGACTCCACCCTCAAAGTTTGGAATTGGCAAACTGGCAAACTACTACGGACTCTCGCAGGTTATGCTAGCTCGGTATATGCAGTCGCTCTGAGTGCTTATGGCAAGTATTTGATTTCTGCTTCTGATGACTTCACTCTGAAAGTATGGAATTGGCAAACTGGCGAACTACTGCGGACTCTTGAAGGTCATAGTAGCTGGGTATTTGCAGTCGCTCTGAGTGCTGATGGCAAATACGTGATTTCTGGTTCCTATGACAACACCCTCAAAGTCTGGGATTGGCAAACTGGCGAACTACTTGCCAGTTTCACAGGAGACAGTCCAATATATTGCTGTGCTGTTGCACCGGATGGTGTGAGAGTTGTTGCAGGGGATATGTCAGGACGGGTACATTTTTTGCGCTTGCAAGGCACAAAAGAGTAATTCGTAATTAAGTAGGTATATATAATTAATTACACAACGTCATTGCGAATGTAGCGAAGCGTAATGAAGCAATCGCAACGGTTGGGATTGCTTCGCTCTGCCCGCAATGACTGTAAATATTTTTGTTCATCTACTTAAGAAAGTCGGATTTATCTATGTTGCAAGGGTTGTCTCTGTAGCCAGTTGTGAAAAATGGGAATAATATCGAGTCCGGCTATATAATTTTCATGGCAAGCCTTGCAAAGCAATGCTCGAATTTTACGATCGCCTCTATTTATTCCATTCTACTCGCAATAATTTTTGATAAATAACTCATCGCCCGTGATAAAAGTGCGATCGCTTATTCTACTCTTCTACTCCATTCAACTAAGCTACCAAATTCTCTACATTGGTAAAATCTAACAGAGCTGCCGCTAAATCTTCTGATACCATTTTCGTCAAATTGACACGGCGACACGAAATTGGTCGCCGTTTTTCTGTGGCCTCTGCAAGCGTGCTCTACGCAGTTGATAACGGCTACTGATTATCTAGCTGTAGCTGCTAAACCATTGTGTCGCAGCAAAGGCGTGGTACTAGGTTCACGACCCCGGAAGGTTTTAAACACTTCCATTGGGTGTCTACTACCACCAAGCGCCAGGACTGTATCCCGGTAACGTCTACCCGTGATTTTGATAGCTTCTTCGTTTTCTAGTCCAGCTTCTTCAAAAGCAGCAAAAGCATCTGCACTTAAAACTTCAGCCCATTTGTAACTGTAGTAGCCGGCTGCATAACCACCGCCAAAAATATGTCCAAAAGCACATAAGAAAGCATCTTCTGGTAGCGGTGGTAAAACGGTAGTAGTTTTGGCAATACGAAGGCGAACATCCGCTGGAGTTTCATCACCACCAGGGCGATAGCGAGAGTGTAGTTCTAAATCCACAATGCTAAAGTGGAGTTGTCGCAACATCCCACTACCACTCATATAATTGCGCGCCGCTATCAGCTTTTGATAGTAATGTTCTGGCAAAGATTCACCAGTTTCGTAATGTTTAGCCATCCCAAACAAAGTGGGTCGTTCATAGCACCAGTTTTCCATGAACTGGCTGGGTAGTTCAACGGCATCCCATTCGACATTATTTATACCCGCTGCCCCTGTATAATCAACCTTTGTGAGCATGTGGTGCAAACCATGACCAAACTCGTGGAATAAGGTTTCTACTTCATTAAAAGTCATCAAGCTGGGCTTGCCATCAATTGGGGGAGTTTGATTACAAACCAAATATGCTACAGGTAAACGGATACTAGTTGCACCATTTTCACTAGTTTTGCCACGATGAATGCAGACATCCATCCAAGCACCACCGCGTTTTTCTGCTGGGCGACTGTAGGGGTCTAAGTAGAAGTAAGCGATAGGCGCACTTGTCTCATCAGCAATTTGAAAATAACGCACATCCTCATGCCATACTGGAGCTTGACCATCGGCAGGAGTAACGGTAACACCAAAAAGCCGTTTCACCAACCCAAATAAGCCATCTAGTACTTGGTGGAGAGGGAAGTAAGGACGTAATTCTTCAGCAGTGAAAGCAAACTTTTCTTCTCGCTGGCGTTCTGCCCAAAAACTAATATCCCAGTGTTTTAAATCCTCAGCCTCTTTTGCTTCCTTAGACAAAGCAAAAGCTTTGAGTGCTTCTAAATCTTTCACGGCTGCATCATAACTGACGCGACGCAGTTCTTCTAGTAAGGCTTCGACTGCTTCAACATTAGGAGCCATCTTACTAGCTAGGCTCAACTCAGCAAAATTTTGAAAGCCTAGTAAACTTGCCAGTTCTTGTCGCAATTCTAAAATGCGATTAATTAAGGGATTATTATCCAAATCTCCTGAAGCAGCACGACTGATGAAAGCTTTGTAGAGCTTTTCGCGTAAATCACGACGGGTGCTGTGCTGCATAAAAGGCCCGTAACTGGGAAAATCTAAAGTGATGAGCCAAGGGCCATTTTCTGGTGTAGCGTTTTCTTCTCCAGCAGCACGGGCAGCTTGTGCTGCTAGGCTGAGTAAGCTTGGCGGTAAGCCGTCGATTTCTTCTTTGCTGGTGAGGGTTAAGCTAAAGGCTTTGGTAGCATCTAGTACATGGTTAGAAAATTTGGTGGAAAGTTCTGCCAACTCCATTTGAATGGCGTTGAAACGTTCCCGTGCTTCCCCTTGTAAGCCCACACCAGAAAGTTCAGCATCCCGAATCGCAGCTTCTACAATTCTTTGCTGGGCTGCTTCTAAACTGTTCCATGCATCACTGCTACGAAGAGCCTTAAAAGCATTGTACACAGGTTGACTTTGACCAAGCTTGGTAATGAACTGCACTACTTCTGGTTGTACTGCTTCAAAAGCTTCACGAAGTTCGGGGCTATTCTTAACACCCATTAAATGGTTCACTATGCCCCAACTCCAAGACAACCGTTCTGTCAGTTTATCTAACGGTTCTACTAAACCACTCCAAGTAGGCTGTACATTAGCCTCTATAGTGGCAAGCTCTGCATCAAGTTCTGCTAGCAGCTGCTGAAAGGCTGGTACCACTTGCTCTGGTTTAACTTCTGTAAAGGGAGGTAAGCCAGCGCCTTTAAGTAGGGGATTCTGAGAAATAGTAACATTTGCATTCATGATTGTGTGTGAGCTGCCGATCGCTATGGGCAATAATGATTTTTGTTTGTATATCTTCTAATGTAGCGATCGCAGTGCGATTTCGGAGCTAGCACAAGATATCACTGACTTTATAGTTTAGTTAGAAGCGAATATAGAAAAGCGATCGCCACATTACTAAAGATTTTATTGCTCCGCTAGCTTAGCCAGGGATTGTCTATCCGTTTCTAGTAGCTGTCGGTCAATCAAACAGCTTGTAGGATAAGCATCAATACCACTTTTAAGCCCAAAGGCGTCACTTGTAGAGAGACGACGCCTATTTCAAATCTTTGTTTGACGGCTTATTACTACTAGTAGGATAGAGGTCGTTTTGAGTAAGACGCCAGTTTAGAAGCTGGTCAATAAGTTGATTTTGATGTTTGGCATTGTGTTCAATGACTTCAAAAGCTTTAAGTGTGGTGCTTTTGTCTAGCCGACCCAAACGAAAAAGATAAGTCCAGCACAGTATGCTGTTGAGAGCGAACCTAATATCAACACATAAAGGCGACTTAAATTCTTCAAATCGCTGGTTAATGTCAGCTACGTTCGGTAACTGGCTAGTAACTTCTGAAGTGAGATGCCAGTCTAGTAGTTTGTCAAGCAGTAGACTTTGATGTTTAGCATTGTGTTCAATGACTTCAAACGCCTGAACTGTGGTGCTGTGGTCAAGCCGACCCAGTCGCAAAAGATGAGTCCAACAAAGTATGTTGTTCAGCGCGAATCTGAACTCACCACACAGAGGAGATTTAAATTCATTAAATCGCTGGATCAGAGAATCTGTCTGCATCTTAGGGCTGATCGTATTGCTGCTCATAATGGCATTTTTAGAAGTAAGCGGCAATTAACGGTTTTATTCGGTATTTACCGGAATCTTTTTTTAGTTTACAAGCCTTTGAGCTTAACTTTCTATTCCTCTAAGCAGATTTGTCGAGTATCTTGAGAAATAATGATAAAGCAAAAAATTTAACCACCTTCCTAAAACCCTAGGATTTTGGAAATTTACCCATTTATCTTGATTAGCAAGAAAGTAAAGCTTGAGACAAATTTTGAAATCTTGGAGATGAATAAATTAGTAAGTAATTATATATACCTTATTTTATATTTCTTCCTTATATTCCTCAATCTAAGGCTATGGGTAATATCATGTCCGGCTAATAACTTACGATTAAGCTCCAATTAGAATCTACTAATGAAAGCAGTTAAATTCCGCATCAAATCTTGGTGTTAAGTAAAGATTGGTAGCTGCTTCCCCGCTTTGCGTCTACGCAGTTTATAGAAGAGCGATCGCACTTTGGTTTCTGCCAAGATGGAGTTAACATTAAATCAAGACTCGCCGCAATCGCAATATTTAAATACAAAAAGTATAGGGCTAACCGTCATCCCCACATCACGCATTAACCAACAATCTCATTCATTCGCTAAGGCTCAAGTTTACTCATTCTGCAAGCGCTTCAGCTCATCATCTGTAATGGGATTCTTACCAGCTTTGAGGTCTTTTATCCAGCGTTGCCGTCTAGCTCTGATATCTTTATCTTCAATCTGGGCGATGTAGGCTTCAAAGTCGGAAATTGCCCCTTGATAGTCGCCTGTTAATGCGCGCGCCAAGCCACGGCGATCGCGAATATAGCCATTATCAGGTGCAAGCTTTACGGATTGGTTACAGGCAAACATAACATCGGCGGCTTGTTTATGCAAACTACCTTGGCTGCATAGTATGTTCCAAGAATCAGCAGAAATTTCAATTTTTGGATCTAACTTTTGAGCATCTGCGTAAGCTGCTATTGCTTCCTTGACCTTACCCTCTTGCACAATTTTCTCTCCTTCTGCAAGCTGGCGTTTAGCTTTGCCTTTATTGGCAAACTCTTGTGCTTTCACCTGGGGGTCAAATTTTAAACTACTATCCCATTGCTGTGCTTTGCGGAACTTATCAATAGCTGCATCAATATCATCATCGTTTTGGGCTAGCTTCTCACCTTGAATTACCAGCACAGTAGCCCCTTGCAGCAACCGAGATGGAGTTTGGCAGGTTGGCAAATCTGCTAAAACCTCCGGATGGGCAATTAGGTAATAATTCAGCAATTCACAACCACTGCGTAATAAATTATTAAAATCTAAATCCCAGATTTTGATTGTTTTGTCAGCACTGCCAGAAGCCAACTTTTGCCCATCGTTGCTGAAGGCGACGCTCTTGACCGCACTGCTATGCCCACTCAAGGTGGTGATGGCTTTGCCTGTGGTGATATCCCAGATTTTGATCGTCTTGTCATCACTGGCAGAAGCCAACTTTTGCCCATCGTTGCTGAAGACGACGCTATTGACCATACTGCTATGCCCACTCAAGGTCTTGATAACTTTGCCTGTGGCGATATCCCAGATTTTGATTGTGTTGTCATTACTGCCAGAAGCCAACTTTTGCCCATCACTGCTGAAGGCGACGCTATTGACCATACTGCTATGCCCACTCAAGGTCTTGATAACTTTGCCTGTGGCGATATCCCAGATTTTGATCGTGTTGTCAACACTGCTAGAAGCCAACTTTTGCCCATCACTGCTGAAGGCGACGCTATTGACCGGAATGTGCCTATTCAAGATGGCGAGCGCTTTGCCTGTGGTGATATCCCAGATTTTGATCGTCTTGTCATCACTACCAGAAGCCAACTTTTGCCCATCAGGACTGAAGGCGACGCTCGTGACCCAACTGTTATGCCCATTCAAGGTGGCGAGCGCTTTGCCTGTGGCGATATCCCAGATTTTGATCGTGTTGTCAGTACTGCCAGAAGCCAACTTTTGCCCATCACTGCTGAAGGCGACGCTCTTGACCTCACTGCTATGCCCATTCAAGGTGGCGAGCGCTTTGCCTGTGGCGATATCCCAGATTTTGAT
>NZ_MTAW01000210.1 GCF_002154725.1 Nostoc sp. 106C
CCAAGCCTTCAGATGGAGTGGCTTTTATCTCAAACACTTTAACCCGAACTCAGGTATTTTAGATTGTGAAACATCTATTGGATAAGCGTTTCAAATTTCCATCTGTCGCAATCATTTTTCAAATTGGTATAACTGTTCTATCATCAGGATATGCAAAGTCGTATGCTGGGCTTCTTCCAGCCAGTGATTCCGTAGTAGACCGATACCCTCACAGCGACTACCAAAACCGATTTCAAACTCTTCAGTGAAACGGCGAAACAGGCGAATGTGCTTACTTTCTTCAGCAGAGTGAAGCTGGGTTTGGGTGGCAGTGATTTCTTCCAATCGTGTGGTCTTGACATGATTGATCGCACAAGGAACAATGAACTCTTCTACCAGATCGAATAGGTGCAGATAGCTATTGCCACGAATCTGGTTCAGAAAGTGAGAAAACCTATCGACGACAGCAGTCAGGTCAACAACCCTTTGTCTTTTTAATGGCGAGTGTCAAACGACGCTCCCTCAATAACCATTTGCTATATTTTTCAATACTCAATGGGCAAAAGTGTTAGCTCAGATAGATCAGCGATTTGCGACTATTCACCAATTATTAGATAATCTAATTATTAGTAGACCATAATGAATTTTCCTCATGAAAATTTGGAATAGACAATTAGGGGAAAGCATCAGTAATATCACGTACCACTATTTACCTGCCTTGCGCTGGCGTAACTTTCGTCTGTTTTTTGGCGGGCAGTTACTATCAATGTCTGGGACATTTATGACCCAGCAGTTAACTATTCCTTGGTTGGTATACGATTTGACTAAATCCGCTTGGTTATTAGGGGTTGCAGGATTTGTACAATTTTTACCGACGTTATTACTGATTCCCTTTTCGGGTATATTGTCCGATCGCTGGAGTCGTCGTGACTTGTTAATGCTGGTGCAGATATTAGGAATTAGCGTTTCCTTGGCGTTAACAATTCTGACCTTTACCAATTGGATTACCTTTCCTATTCTATTGGTACTGAGTGTTCTCAATGGTTTGCTCAAGGGATTAGATATGCCCGTGCGCCATACAATCGTCACCGAAACCGTAGACGATCGCGCTGATTGGAGTAATGCGATCGCCTTGAATTCTGTGATGTTAAGTTCCTCTCTAGTATTGGGGCCTGCGCTCGGCGGGATTTTGATTGCTACGCTAGGAGTACAATACTGTTTTCTCTACGATACCCTCAGCTATATCCCCGCTATCCTTACCATACTAGCGATGCGGCTACCAGCCAGATCGATGCAGAGCCTTACAGGTATTAGGGATACTTTGCTGAAATTGTGGGAGGGGTTTGAATATGTCTGCAACTTTCAGGCAATTAGACTAATTTTACTCACACTGACGTTAAATGGTTTAGTCGGAATGTCTCATATTGCACTTATGCCCGTCTTTGCAGCTAAGATTTTAAATGGAGATGCAACAACAATGGCTCACCTCAGCACCGCAGCACCGATTGGATCGTTGCTTGCTTGTGTGTATCTAAGTATGCGGCGAGGGATTGGAGGCTTAGAGCGTGTAATTTTAGTCGCTCAGGTTGCGATCGGCATGAGTCTGATATCCTTCTCACTATCGCGTCAAGTTGGGCTATCCATCATCATACTGGTGTTTACAGGCTGCTTTAGCATTCTACAAATTACTAGTAGCAATATGATTATTCAAACCCTAGTTGCTGAGGATAAACGCGGACGAGTCATGAGTTTTTATGCCCTAGCAAATGTGGGTACAATCCCATTTGGGAATTTGCTAGCTGGAACTTTAGCAGACAAGTTTGGTGCGACTAATGCCTTAATTGTCTGTGGTAGTTTGAGTATTTTAGGCGCGCTATGGTTCTCTACACAATTGCCAACAGTCAGACGTTGGAGCGAGCGCTAAACAAACCGCTTCTCTTTAGAGAACAAAGCACATCTCTGTGAAATAATCATCTCCCGCTACACCTTAAAAGTATAGTGGGAGACGAGCGATTACACCGAATTTGCAGAATAAAATGGCGCCTATAACTGATAGCTAATTTTTGCATCCCAAGGAGCAGGTTTGCTAATTTGCTTCCATATAGGACTGTACAAGACTTCATGCAATTCACGTGCTAGTACTAACAAACCTGCATAACCAGCATAAGCATGGTGACGTTCATGGTTAATGTCTAAAAAAGGAATTCTCGCTTTGAGTGCTGTATATTTATTGCCAGCCCCAGTAATCAATATATCGGCTTTCGTTTGATTTAATACCTTTAATATTACTGGGGGAGTTGTATCAGCTAAAAGCATTCCATTTGCACCAAGATATTGTTTAATTTTAGCTTTCTCTTCTTCCGTTGTTTTGCCATCTGTAGCTGCAATAACTTCCATTCCTAAGTCTTGAGCCGCTAAAATAAGTGACCAACTTTTCACACCACCAGTAGAAAGCAGAATTCGCTTACCTTTTAAATTGGCAAGATAAGGAGCTAAAGCAATATCGAGAGCAGTATTTTCTTGGGCAATTAACTTTTCTGTACGTTCTTGCAGATCATGGGCAAGAATAGTATCTCCCAAAGTAAGGCTTAATTTTTCTGCAATATTCCGCAAACAATTGTTTAAGTTAGTTGCACCATAGAAAGATTCTTCAATATAAAGAATTCCATAGCGTTCTGCCATTGTTTGAGCCATTTGTATAGCTACATTTGAGCAAAGTACTACATTTAATTTGGCACGATGAGCATAGCAAACTTCTTGATAACGCGCATCACCTGTAATTTTTGCAAGAACGCGAATCCCCATTTTTTGAAACAATGGTAAAATATTCCACGTTTCACCTGCAACATTATAATCACCAACAATATTAATATCGAATGGTGTAGTAAATTCCGGTTCAGCTGTACCAATGACAGCATTTAATAAAGTTTCATTACCGATGCGATTTCCTAAATTTTTACTACCAAGAAATCCAGGCGCACTTACAGCAATTACTGGAATATTAATTGCTTTTGTAGCTAGTTTACACACATTCTCAATATCATCACCAATCAAAGCAGAGACACAAGTTGCGTAAACAAAAATAGCAGATGGATGATAGCGTTGAGCAACATCTACAATTGCTTTGTACAGTTTCTTTTCTCCACCAAAAACGATATTACCTTCACTAAAGTCAGTAGTAAAAGCAGTTTGGTATAACTGCGAGCCTGATGAAAGGCTACCATGAGTTGCCCAAGGATTGTGTGTACAAGAAACAGCACCATGTACTAAATGAACAACATCAGTAATAGCGCCAATAGAAACCATCGCGCCATCAAAAGGGCAATTTCCTTGAGTTGAACCTGGTTGTGGTGGTTTAGTGCAAGTGAGTTTTTTCTTAGCAGTGAATTTTTTCTGGTTAGCTTTGCAAGGTGTTACGCTCAGTGGTTGATTAATTATTACTTGAGTGTTTTTCATGCTTTTCCTCGCGCTGAAGATGAATCTAAAATAGCTAATAATGAGAAGTTAGGATGATTATTTTCTTTCTATCTCCTATTTTCATTACTTACGCATTTTGCTTTCTAGCCTCCACTTGTATTTCTAGATAGTGGTAGACAGAGTTCATTGAAATTAATTTCTGAAAAATTACAAAAAACAGCAACTAATGCAATAGCATTTCCGATGAAATCAGTAACTACTCTAATGCATCCTGTATTTTCAGAAAGATATGCATGAGGTACATCTTAGCCTCTAGCCCCTCAACACAAGGAGATGTAACTCACTCAAACGAGAAACACTAAAATTTTCTCACTAATATTAGCTTTCCTAAATATTAGCATAACTACAATTATTTAACTAAAGTCTTGTTTTTATATTTAGAGAATATATATTATTAAATAGTTCGGCAGAATAATTAGACACTTTCGTTTTCTGTACCTTATATTCTGCTGTACAGTTAAACCAATCTCTTAAAGTTTTAACTAATACTTTAATATGTATTTTATTTAACACTAATGACACCTTATATTTAGTATATTATAATTAGATTAATTTTAATATACTATATTTCTATAGTCTAACCGGATTATGCTATATAATTTCTCTTTAAATTTGCAAAGTATCGACAATTTTCACTATGGTTTTTAGTATCTGTCTTGATTTGACGCTCGGTGGCGATCGCTTTGCGGTTCTGACAGATTTTGCCAAAAGCCGCCTCAGGAGCATCCCACTTTTTTAATTACAGTCATTGCAAGCGAAACGAAGTAAAGCGAAGCAATCGCAGAATCACTAACTAAGAACGCGTCTATGCGATTGCTTCGTCGTTCCTCCTCTCTACGAGACGCTACGCGCTAAGCGAAGCTATGCCGAAGGCTTTACGCAATGACAGGTAATTTTTCCTGGCTGCGAAATAAAAACTGGGATGCACCCAGCCGCCTCTCCCAAGTATTTGCTGATTTACTGTTCCATATTTCTCATTTATATGCAATTCTTAATCTTGTATTCATTAACTCCGGTAAACCGATTGAGTTAAAGTAGTATTTATGCTAGCTTTTGCAAAGTAATGCTCATAGCCCTGCAATTCTCTAGGTAAATCATTGTTAAAAGGCTATAGCAATATCACACAACATTACTAAGTATCCCAAAAAAAAGTAGAGCAGACAGTATGACCAAATATGTAAATCTTGGCAAAACTGGACTAAAAGTATCGCGTATTACCCTCGGTACGATGACTTATGGCTCTCGAAAATTACGCGAATGGGTATTAGAAGAAGAAGAAAGTCGCCCATTTATCAAACTGGCTTTGGATTTGGGAATTAATTTCTTTGATACCGCAGATGTTTATTCATTGGGTGCTAGTGAAGAAATTGTTGGACGAGCATTGAAAGACTTTGCTCAACGAGATCAAGTTGCGATCGCGACCAAAGTACATGGTAAAGTCGGTGATGGACCGAATGACCGAGGGCTATCTCGCAAACATATTTTCGATAGCATTGATGCTTCTTTGCGGCGGCTACAAACAGATTATGTAGACTTGTACCAAATTCACCGTTGGGATTATGAAACACCAATTGAAGAAACCCTAGAAGCACTGCATGATATTGTCAAAGTCGGTAAAGTTCGTTATTTAGGAATTTCTAGCGTTTTTGCATGGCAACTTGCGAAAGCCCTCTATACAGCAGATATTCACGGCTGGACTCGTTTTGTCTCGATTCAAAATCACTACAACCTAGTTTATCGAGAAGAAGAACGAGAAGTTATACCCCTAGCGCTAGATCAAGGAATTGGTATTATTCCTTGGAGTCCCTTGGCGCGGGGATTTTTAGCAGGAAATCGCAGCAAGGCCGACTATGGCGAAACTCTGCGTGCAAAAACGGACGAATTTGCTCACAATCTCTACTATCAAGATTCGGATTTTCAAGTAGTTGATCGCGTCGTTGAATTAGCAGCAAAAAGAGGCGTTAAACCCACACAGATTGCTCTAGCTTGGCTATTGCATCAACCAGGTGTCACCTCTCCTATCATTGGCGCTAGCAAGATAGAACACCTCAAAGAGGCTGTCGAGGCAGTAGATTTAGAGCTTTCTGAAGAAGAACTCAAATTCTTAGAAGAGCCTTACACACCACATCCCATCTTAGGGCATCAGTATCCATCAGGAAATCGTCCTTAGAGGAAGCAGCGCCTCGGCTCCCTTCGACTACGCTCAGTGCAAGCCGCTCGGCGACCAGAAGTAGAGGAAGAAACTAACAAGAGTATATCCTCATAGCTGTCTTCTTCTTCTACTCATCATTTGGAATAAGGCGATCGCTCTTATAAAATGTTTGGATGGTAAAAGCGATCGCAGATTTCAATGAGCAAGTATTTTGCTCAAAAATGGCTCAAGTATCCATTATCAACAGCTAAAATCGGCGTTGCATAAATGCAGTATGAATTAAGATTTTTGACCAAAGCTAAAGATTGATTCTACCCTTCTCCTGTCGGAGACGCTACGCGTAGCTTGCTTAAGCGTAGGGGTACGGGAACACTTGCAGCGAACGCCCAACGTCGAATGCGCGAAACAAAATTCATTCCATCAATCAGCAACGCCCGATTTTTTTATCTAATAGACTTCTTGCAAAAATCCGAATAAGAATAAAAAAACCACAGATGTAGACACGAAGTGGCTTCCCGTAGGGTACACAGATAAACACCGATATTTATCTGTGTTCATCTGCGTTTATCTGTGGTTCGATATTCAAAAAATCGACTTATGCAAAGGTCTAATGAAAATGTAGTGGCGTATCACAGCTACTTTTGTTCAGGCTGAAATTGCATAATTCGGGCGGGCTGCCCAGCCCACCCTACAATATTTCTAGAAATCTCTAGATATTTTAGATATGCAAACTAGATGTGGTTTAGCTCATAACTCATCTATGCAGGATAAAAGACCAATGTTCGCAACTCAATACTTTGTCTTGCAGGCGCATCTGCGGGACTAGTTGGATCGTCAAAGGCTGAGTGGGCAGAAAAACGAGCAGGACCGTTTTCTGCGGAGTCGAAACATTTAATAAATATTACTTCGTTGGGTCGCATTTGGGGGAAATAGTACCATTTATGTTCTGGATTGTATGTGACAGCGTAGGTTTCACCGATGCGATCCGGATATACTAAATCACTCGGTACAAGTTCTTGTGGTGCAATACTTCTGGCATCAGTCAACGCTAATGGTGATTCTTGAATTATGTCAGCAATTCCGCGCCACACATTGATGATGGCAAATCGTTGTTTTAACAGTGCCTCAATCTCGTCATTATCTAAGCCTCTTTTTTCTAACTCCCAACGCGCCCTTGTATAGCCAGATTTAGCAGTAAAGTCGTTGTGTACGCGCTTGCCAGGTTCTCTAATTTTATTTTCGCCTGGCTTGCTTAAATCAGCATTACGCAGAGTGCGATCGAATATCACTACTTTAGTTGCACCTGTGACATCTTTTAATAATTGCTCTGCTTCTGGATAATAAACCTGAGTTACTTCGTCTTCGTCATAAAAGTTCTGGACATTGGTATTATGCTCGGTAAATGCAAATCCTTCTTGGTCTAGCAAGATATCCTTTGAGATGAAACGAGCATTGTAGATTCGCAGTTTGTGTATCTCATAGGCAGTATTTGATCGGGGTGTTCCTGATGGTGGTTCATAAGTATAATTGACAGGTTTTTGGTCCATCGGAACTAGGTAATTGAGGTTGGCCTCTACGTATGGCAAATCTTGAAAGGTCGATTTATCGATAACTTGGCTGTTGAAGCTCATATTTTATGGCCTTTTGATTGCAGATAATTTGGACTCAAGACTTATACACAAAGGTTATCTGTTGCGGCTAAGTTCAACACCTAATTTCTGATATGGGAATCTCTTTTGATTCTTGAAACTATCATCTCTACTTAGAGCTTAGTTGTATGATTGGTCATACCAACACTACTACGTGGATTTGAAAAATCAGATAGAAATTTGATAGTAAAGCCAGAAGACATCTACAACTGATGTCTTCTGTACGTGGCTATGCCAATTGCAGTAGATTAAAAAATACTTATTGTCGATTGACTTGCAGTAGATTAATGTAATAATAATAATTGAAATACAAATAAGATACAAGCTCTTTGTCAATAAACTATACATTTTGCTCAATACCTTTGCTAATTAACGAAGCTTAAACAGCAGATTAAATCGAGCAAATATAAGTGGAATAGGTGAGATTGTAGAAAATCTTTGTCTAGGAATAGACTACTGGATGGTAGGTGAACTTTTGCAGTTGGAGGATAGTTTAAATATCATAATTTTTGATAAAATTGTCACTAATAATACTTGATTTTGTCAAATGAATCTGGTAAAAACCCTATATAAAAATTAGGTTAATATCTCTAATAAAGATTTGTGAATTAAACCTAATGTAGAGACTAGAAAAATTGGCGATCGCTAACTTAGTTCCAGACGACTTACGCTTACAACTGTTTTTGAGATGAAAGTTGGGAGATGATGGCGCACATGCTCAATATAGCCGCGATCGCATATTTAGACTATTAGGATACATTCTAATTAATGAAATTCAACGCCAGGTAGAAGAACACTAATTTAATACCTAAAATCCAAAATCCTTGCATTGTGTGACGGAGGGCTAATGAGCGGAGCAAAGCAATTGAAACTAGGTGCATTCATGCGTCCGGTAAGCATACATACAGGTGCTTGGCGTTATCCTGGGGCTTTACCTGATGCCAATTTCAACTTCCCGGCGCAGAAACAATTTATCCAGAAACTAGAGCAGGGCAAATTTGACGCTTTTTTCATGGCCGATCACTTGGCGCTGCTGAATATGCCTATCAACGCTCTCAAGCGCAGTCACACCGTCACTTCCTTCGAGCCTTTCACTCTGCTTTCTGCCCTCGCCAGCGTTACCGAACACATCGGCCTAGTAGCTACAGCTTCCACGACCTATGACGCACCTTTCCACATCGCTCGTCGCTTTGCATCTCTCGACCATATTAGCGGTGGTCGCGCCGGCTGGAACATCGTCACTACATCCAATCCAGACGCAGCGCTCAACTTCGGTTTAAAAGAAGAAATAGAGCATGACGAACGCTACACACGGGCTAGGGAATTCTATGATGTTGTCACAGGTCTTTGGGATTCTTTCGCCGATGATGCATTTATCCGGGATGTAGAATTGGGAATTTATTTCGATCCTGAGAAAGTTCACGTTCTGGGTCATCAGGGAAAATATCTCTCGGTGCGCGGGCCATTGAACATTGCTAGACCTGTCCAAGGTTGGCCTGTGATCGTCCAGGCGGGTGCATCGGATGCAGGACGACAATTAGCTGCGGAAACCGCTGAGGTCGTGTTTGCACCAGCTGGTAATCTGGAGGCAGGTAAGGCTTTATTTGCTGACATTAAGGGACGGGCACGGGCAATTGGACGTGACCCAGACAGCATCAAAATTCTTCCAGGGGCTTTAACCATCGTGGGCGAAACTATGGAAGAAGCGATCGCCAAGCGTAAACATTTAGACAGTCTAGTACACTATGACAGTGGGATCGCCAGCTTGAATAGTGCCCTTGGCTATGATGTTTCCGGTTTCGATCCGGACGGTCCCTTGCCAGAAATCCCCCAAACCAACGGCAGTAAAAGTGCAAGAGAACGAGTAATAGCGCTGGCGCAACATGAAAAGCTAACTATTCGGCAGCTGGCGCAACGTTTCGGTAGTTACGGCGGACTGGCTTTTATCGGTACGCCTCAAACCATCGCCGATGAGATGGAGCAATGGTTGACTGAAGAAGGATCTGACGGCTTCAACATCATGTTCTCTTTTCTGCCTGAAGGTTTGAACGATTTTGTAGACAAGGTTGTACCAGAACTGCAAAGGCGTGGGCTTTTCCGTAAAGAGTATGAGGGGAAGACGCTGCGGGAAAATTTGGGACTGGCGCGTCCCGCCAACCGCTTCTTCGAGAGCGATCGCTGATTTTGGCGGTTGGATATGTTGCAAAGATGCAGCCCCACAGAGGGCGCACCATCTGCTACGAATGAAAAACTCGCTGGCTATGGATAGTGCGATCGCCTCAGGACTAGAAACGTTCGTTGATTTTGTAGTCCCAGAACTGTGCCGCCGCTTAATTTTCCACACTGAGTATACTGGCTGCACTCTGCGGGAGGATTATGGCTTGGAACGCCCAGAAAGCCGATATACTCGCGAAAAATGCCAAGCGGTTCTCGCCTAAAGAATTACACAAACCTGAGTTCGGGTTAAGCCAGAAGCTAAAAAGCTTATTGTGTATAGATTGAGCAAAATTCTAAGTGGTAAAAGAAGTGATTAAAGTGGAATCGTTTCGTCAATAAGGTTCACAAATGAGATTAATATCAACAACATGCCTTATTGAAAATATATGAAAACAAAGTTTCAGACCAGACAACGAAAAATCAAGGGGTTTGAGGATTTCTTATCCCGAACTCAGGTTACACAAGCTAGATATCGGAGATTAAAAGTTCAAAGCCCGTGCCATTGGAGAATATGAAATTAACGACAAACCGCTGCCGGAGAGAGGATTCTTTTAAGGCTGGAGGATGCAGGGGACAGGGGGAACTCTAAATTCCCAATCCCCAGCTACAGCATTTGAGCAAGCTGCCGCATATCGTTAAAAACTATCTTGGCTCCAGCATCAAAAAGAGCAGTGCGTAGACGCGCAGCGGCTTGTCGTGAGACATCGCTATGTTGAGCATAGCCAAAAACGGTCATTCCTGCGGCGGATGCTGCTTGTACGCCCGGTACAGAATCTTCAATTACAACACAATCCTCCGGATTTTCGTTCATTTGCTCGGCTGCATAGAGATACACATCGGGAAAAGGTTTAGGGCGCGAAACATCATTAGCACTATATAAATTGCCATCAAATTGATGCAGCAACTCCGTTAATTTCAATACCATTTGAATATGACGGTGGCTGCTATTTGATGCCACACATTTGGGTAATGTAATCTGCTCCAATACTTCGCTAATGCCTGGAACTGGTTTTAGTTCTTGCTGCAAGGGAGCGATTTCTCGCTCTTTACAAAGTTCCACAAAGTTTTTGGGCAATGGTTTGTTGTAAGATGTCTCGATAATCTCTAAACAGGTTTTTAAGGACTTGCCAATAAATTTTTGAGTTACTTCTGCATAGGTGATAGGAAAGCCAGCTTCAGTGAGCGTTTCTGCAAAAATGCGATTAAGAATTGGTTCGCTATCCACCAAAACTCCATCACAATCAAAAATCACAAGCTCGAACCGATTTTTACCCATGTTGTTGCCTCAAATTTAGGATTTTACCATAGGAGTAATAACTAAATATTCTTAAATATTTAAGAGCGATCGCCAAGGAATTTTCTAGAATAAAAAACCCACCCGCGCTAACGCACACCCTCCCTTTAGCAATAGCAGGGTTGGGGAGGGGTAAAACTCTATGCAACTTTACGAAGAATTGGTATTACTATTTAAAGATATTTTTGATTTATTTTAATAAAAATAAATTTTTAAAGTAATATTTTCTCTATTTTTCACTAGTAAATAAGATACGTTTATCCTGGTGTCTCTAACTGTTTGATGTCTCCATCCTTTGGTTGGTCTATTTCTATAAACTTTGGCCCGGCAATGATAACTGTCACCATCATTAATATACTCGTCACCATGATGATGCTCACCACACTGGGATCGTCAAAATTACTTGTACCTACTAATAATGCTGCTGCAAAATTGCGTTGGGCTGTTCCGACTCCTAGCACTCTTTGAGTGTCAAGACCAGGCCCGCCTAAAAGATAACCAACGCTAAAGGAAAAGATAATAAATACTGCACAAACAACGATTGCACCTGTTTTTAATAAACCGATAATGTCCGTAGTGTGAATTATTAATCTGACTGCTAAACCTAAAAGTAATCCTGCATTAGATAATTTGAATAAAATAGGCCGGATAGTCGGAGCGATCGCCGCAAATTTGGCTTTGATGAATAGTCCAATTACTAAGGGAATGACCATCATCAATAACAAGGGTTTTGCAATATCCCAAGAGTTGATTTCCACACCTTGCACCACTAAGGGCAGTACTATTGGCATATAAAAAATAGTGCCAAGTATCAGCAACATCATTAATCCCACAGAAAAGGCTATATTGCCCTTAACTATTTGAGCAAGTTTAGGCAAAGCTGGCGGGCCTGATGCTACTGCCATGATAAGTAAACCATCTCTGAGTCCTTCACTAAGAGGCACTATTTGTACTAGCAAATAAACAAAAACTGGCACCAATACAAAATTTGTTAGCAAAGACAAGATGACAAGCCTAGGGCTGCGGAGTGGTTCCCAAATTTGTTGTATTGTTAGGCTTAAACCTGCACCTAACATAGTGAAAACAATGAATGTGAATAGTGCAAGTTTGTCGATTATTACTAATATTTCATTCATGATTTATAGGAGGATTGGTTATGGGGCATGGGTCATTGGGCATTGGGCATTATTATTTCTCCTGTACCCTCGGTCGCCGAGCGGAGTCGAGGCGCTGCTTCCTCATTTCCATGCCCCAATCTTGACTACTTCAACTCCAGGCTGACTTGTTGTAAGTTACCTGTGAAGGTAAAGGGTACTTGGTAGGTGTCAACAACGGGAGTACCTGTGTCTCTTCCCACATCAAAGGTTTCGTCTAGAGCTAAACGGTAAGCGATGGTTTTATCAACTCGACCTTCAGCTAAGAGTTGGTCATTAATGAATAATTTGCCGATTCCGCCTGCACCTACACCACCGTCATAATCAAAATTGAACCGGATTATAGATTTACCAGGAGGCAGTTTTTCTCTTGATTGAATGATGTAGCGGGCTGTATTGGCATAGTTATAAATATATGTAGGCTTGCCATCCTCAAGGAAAAAACTCCAGCCAGCAAAGCGACCACCTTGAGTCAAGAGGACACCTTCTGCGCCGTTTTCCGGAACTTCTACATTAGCTGTAATACTGAAGGAGCGATTTTTTAAATTTGGGGCGCTACCTTCTGGGATACCAACTGTACCAGGATAGTAGGTGAATGTTGTGCGTCCTCTGGTGAGGTTGGGACGAATTTTCACATCAAACCTTTCAGCAAGGCGATCGTCTAGTGGTAATACGTTATGCTTCTGGGCTTCTTTTAAAAACAACTTTTGCAGTTTTTCTAGCTTATCGGGGTTTGCCTTGGCTAGATTATTCGCCTCGCTAAAATCTTCGGCAATGTTGTACAGTTCCCACTCATCTGTATCAAAGCTGCCTTTTGTAGTTCGTTCCCAAGGTAAGCGACCATGACGCGCCGCCGCTATCCAACCGTGATCGTAAATGGCTCGGTTGCCCAGCATCTCGAAATACTGGGTTTGGCGATGAGAAGGTACATCAGGATTATCGAAGGTATAAGCAAGGCTAGTGCCCTCAATTGGTTGTTGTTTGACACCATTCACTTCTTTCGGGACAGTAATTCCCGCTACTTCTAAAATGGTGGGTGCAATATCAATGACATGATGAAATTGGCTACGGATGCCACCTTGGTCTTTAATATTTGCGCCCCAGGAAATCACCAAGGGGTTGCGAGTACCACCAAAGTGAGAGGCAATTTGCTTTGTCCACTGGAAGGGACTGCTAACTGCCCATGCCCAAGCAGCAGGAAAATGGTTAAATGTTTTGGGGCTACCCAAGTCATCATAGGCAGCCAGTAGTTGTTGCAGATTTTCGGGTACACCATTGAAAACTTGGAGTTCGTTGACGCTACCTGTTAATCCGCCTTCTGCACTAGCACCGTTATCTCCGACAACGTAAATTACTAAGGTGTTATCCAGTTCACCCAGTTGGTCAACGGCATTAATTAGCCTACCTACTTCATAATCTGTATGACCTAAAAATCCAGCAAATACTTCGGCCATGTGGGCATAGAGTTTTTGCTGTTCTGCTGAGAGGGAATCCCACGCTGGCAATTCTTGAGGGCGCGGGGTGAGTTGGGCATTAGCAAGAATTACACCCAGTTGTTTTTGTCGGGCAAAGGTTTCTTCGCGTAATTGATCCCAGCCTTGGTCAAATTTGCCTTTGTACTTGTCAATCCACTCTTTGGGGGCGTGGTGGGGTGCGTGGGTAGCTCCGGTAGCGAGATAGGCGAAAAAGGGTTTTTCTGGCGCAATGGATTGTTGGTTGCGAATCCAGGCGATCGCATGGTCTACTAAGTCAGGAGTTAGGTGATAATCTGGCTTATTAGGTTTGTCTATACGCTTAGTATTTTCCACTAAAGCCGGACTCCACTGGTTAGTATCACCACCAAGGAAGCCGTAAAAATACTCAAATCCTAAGCCTGTAGGCCAGCGATCGAAAGGCCCGGCAGCGCTAGTTTCAAAATCTGGGGTGTTGTGCCATTTACCGAAAGCGGCTGTGTTATAGCCATTTTGTCGCAGGATTTCGGCAACGGTGGCAGCACTCTTGGGCAAAATCGTTGTGTAGCCAGGATAACCTGTAGCTAATTCCTCAACTACCCCTGTATTCACTGAATGGTGATTGCGTCCAGTTAACAAAGCTGCCCTGGTAGGCGAACACAGGGCTGTGGTGTGAAATTGGTTGTAGCGTAATCCTTTTTCGGCTAGGCGTGTCAAATTTGGAGTGTCTACCGGGCCACCAAAGGTACTGGCTTGTCCAAAGCCGACATCATCTAATATGACTAGCAAGACGTTGGGCGCTTTGGCTGGGGCAGCGATGGATTGGGGAAAGTCTGGTTGTGAATCTTTATAGGTGAGGCCGATTTTACCCTTAAACTCTGGTACAGGCAGGGGTAATACCTCAGATGTAGCAGCTAGGGCGGGGCTATTGATCGTTAACAAAGCGATTAGCAAAGATAAAGCGATCGCCTTGGCAATTTCTCGAAACAATTTCCAGTGCTTGGATTTAAACTTCATTCTTTATCCTTTCTGTAGTCAGGTTCTTCACTAAGCGAAATCCGATATGAGTGGTTCCCGTATCCGGGGCTTGAGATTCTCGCGCTGCTGGACGGAAGCGGCTGCAATAGTTAGGCGCACACAAATAAGAGCCACCTTTAATTACGTGTAGGGCTTTTTCGGTGGGTTTATTGGGGTCAAAACTTTGTTCCGGGCCTGTAGGATTGACACTGTGGGTTTTGTGGTTGTGTCCTGGCATAAACCAATCGGATGTTAATTCCCAGACATTACCTGTCATGTCATAAAGACCATAACCGTTGGGTGGAAAGGAACCAACGGGGGCAATACCTGCGTAACCATCTTTTTTGGTATTGAAAAACGGAAAGATTCCTTGCCAAGTATTGGCTTTTTTCTCCGAGTATTGATCGCCCCAAGCATAAGTTGCACCATTTAACCCACCACGAGCAGCGTATTCCCACTGGGCTTCGGTGGGTAGTGATTTTCCTGCCCATTGGGCGTAAGCTACAGCGTCTTCGTAGGCAATATGAACGACTGGATAGTTGCCTGGATGTGCGATCTCTCTGCCAAACGGATTTTGCCAATTCGCCCCAGTCTGCCAATGCCACCAACTCAGTTGCTTTGCTCCTGGTTGTGCTATTGCAAAAACTAAAGAACCGGGTAATCTCTGCTCATCTGGCAAGTCGGGAAACTGTTCCTTTGATAAGGGGCGTTCTGCAACTGTGACATAGCCTGTTGCTTTGACAAACGCTGCAAATTGTGAATTTGTCACCTCATATTTATCGATACAAAAGGAACTAACTCTTACCTCTTGATCTGAGAGTTCTTCTATATAACCTGAATTATCTGACCCCATCGTGAATTTCCCACCGGGAATCATTACCATTTCTGGGGGACAGGGATTTACAGTAGCGGCAAAGGCAGGAGGAATTATGAGAGCGATCGCTACTCCTACAACCAATAACAGCGCTAAAAAACTTTTACTTAACACAGTGGTGTTGACTGCTAACAAGAAGAAATAAAAATGACTCAGTATTGCTGATAAATATTCATCAGTCTATTAATATGCAAAAAATTAGCAGTTTTTTCATTCATCAAAAATTGCCAGGAATTTGCATTAATTTAAACAAGTTTATATTGTTTTAAATTTGTGTCATACTATATATCGATAGTTTTACCGTATTTTAAGACAATATTGATAACCTACCTCTTAAGCAAAAATAAGTCAAGAACTTTGTTTGCTGGCATTGATATAGCCGGAAAACTCCTCAAGTATCATGATAGAAGGATTCCTGATTCAGACAACGGTTATCGATATGCCCTGTCACCAAAAGTCATAAACTTATTACATATTCTTCGCTAGTTATGAGCGATCGCATTTCATTAAGTAAATTTTATCGAGCCGTTTGATCAGATATCTCATGTTAGAGAATACATGATTTTGTTCCTCTGCTCCCTCCTCATGAGAATATTTCAAAGCATAGATTCCGGCTGAATATGCGGCTTGAATTCCTACATCGCTATCTTCAATGACAACACAAGATTCGGGCGAGAATCCCATTTTATCTGCTGCGTACAAAAATAAACCGGGAGCGGGTTTCCACGAGCCTACATCATAAGAACTAAACAAGCGATGTCTGACGACAAGCCGCTCCGCGTCTACGCCAAAGTAATGCGATAGATTTGTTACATTAAGAGCCTGGCGAATTTTTGCTATGGGCGCGCTTGAAGCTACACAAGCAGGATATTCTAAGGTTTTTAACATCTCTGGAACACCTGTTATTGGTTGCAAGTAAAATTCAAATAATTCATTCACCCTGTGGCGATATGTTACCTCAAAATCTCTGGGCAGCTTTTCGCCATACCTCATTTCTATGTCAGCTAAAATTAAAGCTAGCTTTCTGCCACGATATCTAAGAATCAGACTGTCAACTGACTCATTGATAAAAGGTAGCAGATCGATAAATGCTTGATTACAAAGCCTCTCACTGTCAACTAACGTTCCATCTAAATCAAAAATGATACAAAGATGCTTCATTTATGAAAAACAACAAAAGAAATTATTCTGTTTCAAATCGTTGACGGTTAACTGTTAACAGTCAACCGTCAACAGTCAACTAACTTTGATAGGGACGTGGTAGTTGACGAAGTTTATGCGCAGTATCTAATTCACTATTGTTTTTTCTGCCATATCCCCAACCTAAGATGCGACGATATTCACCCATAATGTCACTTTCAATTAAATCATCCTCGTTGACTGCAACATTAGTATGAGATTGGGGTGCAACATAGAGTGCATCTGCTGGACAGTATGCTTCACACATGAAACAAGTTTGACAGTCTTCCTGCCGAGCGATCGCAGGTGGTTGGTTGGGAACTGCATCAAAGACGTTGGTAGGGCATACTTGAACGCAGACATTGCAATTAATGCACAGTTGATGGCTGACAAGCTCGATCATGATACTGAAGCTGTAGTTTGAGTTGTTAATACTGATGGTGTAGCTGTTGCATCCTTAATCCAATCCCGTCTCACCCACAGCTTGTCTAAGCCGCCTGTAGCTTGGTAATAACGCTGATTGGGATCGGTTTCGGGATAATCTACACGAATATGTTCGCTGCGGGTTTCCGTGCGATGTAAAGCACTAAAATATCCCCATCGGGCTACAGCCACCAGAGCAGCAGCTCGCCGAGAAAATTCAACATCGCGCACGGTATCTTGTTTTGGATTCCCTTGTACTTGCTGCCACAGGGTTTCTAATTTAGCGAGAGAATCTAAAAGTTTCTGCTCAGAACGCAAGTAATTCTTTTCTAAGGGGAACACCTCAGCTTGGACACCACGCACGATCGCCTGACTATCGAATGTTTCAGTGGTGGTAGACTGGGAACGCATTCCCGCTTGACCCGCAGGACGTACAACCCGTTCATGAGCATGAGCACCTAGACTCTTGGCAAAGGCGGCTGCACCTTCTCCAGCCCATTGTCCTGTAGAGATTGCCCAAGCAGCATTAGGGCCACCACCCCCAGAAGCTAAACCTGCTAAAAATTCCCGCGATGCGGCATCACCAGCAGCGTAGAGTCCAGGTACTTTTGTACCGCAATTATCATTGATAATCCGAATTCCACCTGTACCCCGAACTGTACCTTCTAAAACCAGTGTTACAGGTACTCGTTCTTTATAGGGGTCAATGCCAGCTTTTTTATAGGGTAAAAAGGCGATGAAATGAGACTTTTCAATCACTGCCTTGACTTCAGGTGTGGCTCGATCCAAACGAGCATAAACAGGGCCTTTCAAGAGGGCGTTAGGGAGGAACGCGGGATCGCGACGACCATTGATATAGCCACCTAAATCGTTACCTGCTTCATCGGTATAACTAGCCCAACCAAAAGGAACACCCCTTGTGACTGTGGCATTAAAAGCAGTTGAGATGGCATAGTGATTAGAAGCCTCCATACTAGAGAGTTCACCACCAGCTTCCACCGCCATCAGCAATCCATCACCTGTATTCGTATTGCAACCTAAGACTTTACTCAAGAATGCACAACCACCATTCGCCAGAACTACTGCACCAGCGCGAACGGTATAGGTGCGATGATTTTGCCGCTGTACACCTCTAGCTCCAGCTACCGAGCCGTCCTCAGCTAATAGTAGTTCTAGAGCCGGGCTTTGGTCGAGAATTTGCACACCCACACGTAACAGGTGTTTGCGAAGTACCCGCATATATTCCGGGCCATAATAACTTTGGCGTACAGATTCCCCATTTTCTTTCGGGAAACGATAGCCCCAATCTTCCACTAGGGGCAAACTCAACCAAGTTTTTTCGATGACACGCTCGATCCAACGTAAGTTAGCGAGGTTCTTCCCTACGAGGTAACGTTCCGATACAACTTTGTCCCAATGTTCTGGAGAAGGGGCCATGATGCCATTCCCACTGGCTGCCGCAGCTCCACTCGTACCCAAATAGCCTTTATCGGCAATGATGACTTTCACACCTTGAGCGGCGGCGGCCGATGCTGCCCAGGCTGCGGCAGGCCCGCCACCAATTACCAGCACGTCAGCAGTTAGTTGTAGTTCCGTTTCGCTATCAACTGTGAGCAATTCTTTTTCCTCCTTGTTGGTAGTTGCACCCTCTTTGGGGAATTCAAAATCAATAACCCCGCAGATAAATCTAGGGGGTCGAATTCATCTGGTCACGGAGCTTGCCGAAGTGTTGTTTGGCAAGTTACGTAAGTCGGCAGCAAGTTCAAGCAGTATTGATTAACATATGATTTCAGATAATATGATACCCTAATTGTTAGGTTTTCAAAATAAAATATGGCAAATTAATTTGATTGATAAAAAAACGAACCGCTAATACCAATTCACGAAAAGCCTGATACAAATAAAGCGTCAAGAATAAAATC
>NZ_MTAW01000115.1 GCF_002154725.1 Nostoc sp. 106C
AAGCCTTCAGATGGAGTGGCTTTTATCTCAAACACTTTAACCCGAACTCAGGTTATTTAGAAAAAGTAACCTTAAAGACACACAAGCGATACTTCTGTGGAAAGACGTACTCACCTTACTACCTCCCTAGCATTGTAAGGGTTGAAAGGTCATAGTCCAGGCGCACGGTGTGACCGCACGAGATCAGCCAGCTATGGCAAATATGCACGAAGTAATCATCAAGGAGTTTGAAAAGTTATGGAGAGTTCGTTAACCCGACCGCTGGCTGTGGTAACAGGTGCCTCCAATGGCATCGGCTACGAACTTGCTAAACAGTTTGCCCAAAACGGCTTTGATCTTCTGGTAACATCGGCAGGGCCGAGTATTAATGAAGCAGCTCAAGCTTTTGAGGAATTGGGAGCTAAGGTTGAGAAGGTACAGGCAGATCTTGCTACCTATGATGGAGTTGAGACGCTCTACCATAAGATTAAAGAAACTCACCAACCAGTAGAAGCGATCGCAATTAACGCAGGAGTAGGTGTTGGCGGTGACTTTGCCCGTGAAACTGACCTCCAGGAAGAGCTTAATCTGATTAACCTGAATGTTGTATCGTCAGTTCATCTCGCCAAACGGGTACTAAAAGACATGGTAGAGCGTGGCAAGGGACGAATTCTCTTTACGTCGTCGATTGCTGCCATTATGCCTGGACCATTTGAAGCGGTCTACGCAGCTTCTAAAGCTTTTATACACTCATTCTCAGAAGGATTACGCAACGAACTAAAGGATACAGATATTACTGTTACGGCGCTAATGCCAGGGCCGACCGATACCAACTTTTTCCACCGTGCGGGTATGGATGACACCAAGGCGGGTGCGAGCAAAAAGGACGATCCGGCTCTTGTTGCTAAGCAGGGTTTTGAGGCGTTGATGGCTGATAAGGATGATGTGATTGCAGGGTCACTTAAAACGAAGGTTCAGGGATCTGTAAGTAAGATACTGCCTGACACGGTCAATGCTGAACAGCACCGTAAGCTTACTGAGCCAGGGTCAGCAAATAACTAAAAAGCACAAGATATAGCATCGGTAGGAGATGGTATCTCAGCCATAAGTTGACTCGAAGCTGTGTAAGAATCCTAAGTGTATAGGAATCCGATTTGTTTTATGAAAAAATTTAAGTATTCTTAGTGGCGAGACAATACTAAAATGTTGCAATAAAAAATGTTCGTAGTTGCGCTTTAGCGCCCTATCAATTAGAAATCTAATGCACAACTTTAGCTTTGCCAAGCCACTACTGGACTGACACAGCTAATTTAGCGCATTAGCGAGGAGAAAATGAACCACTGATGAACACACAGAGAAGTCGGATCGGCGGTTTCCGCCGATCTGAACTTCGGTTTGAACACCGATAAAATAGATTTCTGTAACGCACCATTTTAGGCGTGTCAGTCCACTACTGATATTTCAAAAATCAAATATGAGTCCTATAGACAAATAGTTGGATCAACCAACAATCGCCCTGATGACTGCAAAGCAGGGGGATTGTTAATCAGACAAATGCCAAATCTTGATAATGTTCTCAGCACTACCACCACTAGCAATAGTTTTGCCATCGGGGCTAGTTGCTATCGAATAAATATAACCAGAATCTCGCTTCAAAGTGCGAATTTCTTTTCCAGTTACCGTATTCCATAGTTTGATTGTGTTGTCACTACTGCCACTAACAAGAATTATGGTATTTAATGTTTTGCTATCTTCTACTTTTGGTAGATAAGCAACAGAATTGACTTTATCAGAATGACCTTTCAATGTCCGCATTGCCTCGCCAGTTACCAGATTCCACAATTTGATTGTTTTGTCTTTACTTCCACTGGCAAGAGTCACTCCATCGGGGCTAAAAGCAACGGAAATAATCAATTCTGAATGTCCTACAAAAGTACGGATTTCTTTTCCTGTTGACACATTCCACAGTTTAATTGTTTTATCCCAACTACCACTAGCAAGGGTACTACCATCAGGACTCAAAGCAATAGTAGAAACTGCCTGAGAATGTCCCACCAAAGTGTGAATTACCTTGCCAGTAGAGAGATTCCACAGTTTAATCTTCTTGTCTAAGCTAGCACTAGCAAGGGTTTTACCATCAGGACTAAAAGCAACAGCAGAAATTCCATCGGTATGCCCTTTTAAGGTCAGGATTTCTTTTCCAGTGGAAATATTCCACAGTTTGATAGTCTTATCTGCACTACCACTGGCTAGGGTTTTACCATCGGGACTAAAGGCGACAGTCCAAATCCATCGAGAGTGTCCCTTGAGAGTCCGGATTTCTTTTTTAGTTACTAGATTCCACAGTTTGATTGTGTTGTCATCACTGCCACTAGCCAGGGTAACACCATCATTAGCGAAGGCGACAGAATTCACATCGCTGGAATGTCCTTTGAGGGTGTTGGGTTGATCGGAATTTCCTGTGGTGTTTGCAGGCTGATTGGGGTTAGAGAATCTCATGGCTGGCTGCGGACGAGACTGTAAATACAAAATTCCTGCTAATCCCAGCAGGAAAATAGCTGCACTGATCAACAGCCGATTTTTGAATTGTGGTATTTGGGTAGTTGATGAGCTTGGAAGCAAAGTTGGGAGCGATGCTGCTAATGCTTTCTGAGTTGTCAAATCCTTGATGACTTCATCAGCAGATCTATAACGCTTGTGGATGTCTGTTGTTAACAGCTTGTCCAGAACCAAATCCAAATTGACATCTAAGGCGACTCTATGTCTATCCTCGCTACTTAAATATTGCTGCCAAGAATTAACCCAACTATAGCCATTTTGCATCCACAGTTGAGATGGACGAATCCTAGTTAATAAATGAAAACAAGTCGCACCTAAACTGAATAAATCACTGGCTGGATAAGTTTTGCCATCCTGCATTTGTTCAATCGGAGTATAACCATGTGAGCCAATGGTCGTTCCGATTTGAGTATGCACTGCTGCTGTCAGCTGCTTTGAAGAGCCGAAATCAATTAAGACTAATCGCCCATCACTTTGACGGCGAATAATATTTTGTGGCTTAATATCGCGATGAATAACTCCGCGATCGTGGATAAACTTCAAAATGGGAAGTAAATCTAACAAAAGTTCAATAATTTTACTCTCGTTGTAGATTACACCTTTTTGTAATTCTTGGAGTAAATTCTGCCCATTGATATATTGTTGGACTAAAAACAGATAATTATCTTGTTCAAAGTAAGCCAAAAGTGTAGGAATTTGCGGATGTTCTCCTAACTTTTGCAGTTGTTTAGCTTCATCTTTAAATAGCTCAACTGCTTTCTTCAATGCAGAAGTTTCCTGGATTTTTGGTGCGAATTGTTTAACTACACACCATTCATTTAGCTTATCCGCATCTTCCGCTAGATAGGTTCTACCAAATCCGCCCTCATCAGAAATTACTTTAATTACACGGTAACGACCCCGCAAAAGCGGTATCAATGGTGTATTGCAACTCTGGCAAACCTTGTTTTTATCAGCATTTTGAGGACTTGGGCAGTCGGGATTCAGACAGCAGCGCATACTGGGAATCCATTGACATTTTGCGTATATATTAATTCATGACACATAATTTTGCTATAAAGTTGCCACTAATGATTATTTTGCATCAGGAAATTAATCTACAAGTAACTCAACAATTTAAAATTAAAAATAAATTCTTTTTTAGAGCGATCGCCAGCAGCATCCTCTCTGCGTAGGTGGCTCATTATATATGAGCTATGTACTTTTAATAATTTAGATTCAAAAAAACTTTGATCGCATCCCACTGTTGATACAGATAAATTGGTGAGCGTTACTACCCTAGGGCAAACCACTTTGTGGGTGTCTAAGCTCAAATTTAAAGGGCAAATTCCTCGGTAAAAGTTTGCCATTTAGGGAAACCAAGGCTAATGGCTATAAGTCGGAGAATAGCAAGGGAGCAATGGCTCCTTTTCATAAATTTTCGCAAAATTCAAAAAAAATTGAGGAGTGTTATGCAATTAAGAAAAAACAATAAAAAATCTCGTTTTTGTTCAAATTTGGCTGTGATTTTTTCAATGGGCAGTAGTTTTTTGATTGGGAGTTATTCTCTGCCTATCAGTGCGTTAGAAATCCCAGAAGTTTTGGGAAAATTTACAATTGCCAAAACACCAGATGAGAGGCAACCAGAAGCAGTAGAACAAGGAATTGAGCAAATTCCTACATCTCCAGCCCCTGTAGCTCCACAACGCACTCAACCTATTGATTCACCTCTACCCCCACGTGTACCACCGACAACTACAAATGCTGAACCAGCGCCAAGTCCGAGACCATCTAGACCCGTAGAGACAGAATCAGCACCAAGTCCGAGACCATCTAGACCTGTAGAGACAGAACCAGCGCCAAGTCCGAGACCATCCAGGCCTGTAGAGACAGAACCAGCAACTAGTCCAAGACCATCCAGGCCTGTAGAAACAGAACCAGCACCAAGTCCAAGACCATCTAGACCTGTAAATACTACACCAGCAACTAGTCCGAGACCATCCAGACCCGTAGAGACAGAACCAACACCTAGGCCTGTAAATAATGGTTCTGCTCGTCCACAACAGGGCGGCTATCAACCAACAACTAAACCAAGTACAGGTAACAAGCCAATTCGTGGGGGTTCACCTATTTCTCCACAGGCAAATCTGAATTACAAACCAATTAACTTTGTAGATTTCGCCTTTGGTATTTTAGGCAAACGTGATTTCCAATCTCAAGGTAGGTATTATCATTTCTACCAATTTGAGGGTAGAGAAAATCAACTAATTCAAATTAGGCTTGGTGGTAGTACTGATACGCGCCAATCAAATAACCTTAGTCTCAATCCCTACATGTTTCTGCTTGACCCCAATAATAACGTTATTGTGAAACGAGGCAGTACGCAGACAACAGGTGGGATTAAAGATGCATTTGTATTTGTCAGACTACCTGTTCAAGGTACTTACACGATCGCAGTCACTAGCCGCAATCCAGGCGATACAGGTCGCTATAGTCTAGCACTTAGGAATGATAGAGCCAGCTACGCTCTAGACGAAACTGCCGAACTAACCGCCCAAAGTCTCACCCTAAAGCAAAATAAAAGCCCCTACGATGTTTCCAAGTTTGAGGGTAAAAAAGATCAGCTCGTTAGTATTCGTGTAGATAGTGAGTTTGAAGAGTTTTCTCCTTACATAGTCTTATTAAATTCTCAAGGAAAGATTGTCGCTGCCGATAATGCCAAAGATGGTAAGTATAGCGCTCTGATTGACCGCGCCAGGTTGCCTGGGGATGATACTTACTATGTAGTGGTTACTTCAGCTAACCCACAAGAACGTGGCAGATATCGCTTGACTCTTTACTAATTCAAAAGACGAGGGGGCTTGGGGAAATATTTCTGAACGCGCCTTAAATATAGTGTTCATGAACCGTCATCAACTGCGTACACTAGGATGCATGAAAATTTTTTCTTTTCCTCCTGCATCCAGCCTCCCACCCTCACTCAGGCAAGGTTTATGGCTTTTACTCGCAGCTGTAGCGCTGTGGAGTATGAATTTGGGAGGAGCCACGCTGCGAGATTGGGATGAGGGTTACTATGCGATCGTAGCTCGTCATATGTACCGTTCTGGTAACTGGCTCTATCCTTTACTGCATGAACAACCCTTCGATAAGCCTCCTTTAGGGGAATGGCTAATCGCTGCTAGCTATTCACTGCTAGGCATTAGTGAACTGACAACCCGCTTACCTTTAGCCTTAATTAGTGCCTGTGGTGTTCCCTTGCTGTACTGGGTAGGGCAGGAAATTTTTACATCACAGTTGAGTGCGGTTTTTTCTGCCTTAGTTTATCTAACTCTGCTGCCTATTGTTAGACATGGACGCCTTGCCATGCATGATGGGATTACCGTCACGTTATTTTTGCTACTGCTGCTAGGTCTGCTGAAATCCCGCCAGCATAAATTATGGGCAATAATTCCTGGTGTGGCGTTTGGGCTGCTAATTTTAGCTAGGGGAGAAATGGCATTTGTTTTAGGGGCGATCGCTTTTTTATTCTTAGTAATAGATAGACGACTCTCCCTATTCAAAAATCCCTACCTCTGGATTGGTCTATTCGTAGGCATTCTACCTGTGATTGCCTGGTATGCTGCCCAAGGACAACATTACGGGGCAGAATTCTGGCAAGGACGTTTTTTTGGGCCTTTGGTACAACGGATTTGGCAGCCGTTTCACAATCATGATGGCCCTCCTTGGTACTATGTTGTAGAGTTACTCAAATATAGTTTTCCTTGGGTGCTTTTTCTGCCCAGTGGTTTAATTTTGGCATGGCAACAACGCCATAGCAGTTGGGGGCGATTAACCTTGGTGGGAATAGTGGTTTATGGGCTGACGATTTCTGTGATGCGCACTAAGCTACCGTGGTATATCATGCCCCTCTATCCCTTTGTGGCTTTAGCGGTAGGCGCAAAACTTGCCGTAGTTTGGCAGCATCCTCAACCTTACCCTAGTGCTTGGAAGTGGCTATTTGGTTCGGCGGCGTTGGTTGGGAGTGGCAGCTGTATCTATTTTATTGTCAGTAATCAAGTAGCACTGCTTCCTTTAGGGATTGCGCTCACACTCGTCTTTAGCTATACAGTCTGGTTAATCGCCAAGCAAAATCGCCAATTTATTGTGGCTTTATTTGCAGGCGTTTACTTGATTTTAGGAATATTTGTGAATTCTCCAGTTTGGGTGTGGGAACTGAATGAAGCCTTTGCTGTTCAGCCTGTTGCGGCTTTGCTACAACAACATACTCCTAAAGATGCTGCGATCTACACATCTTTTGCCTATGGTCGTCCTAGTTTAGACTTTTATAGCGATCGCCAAGTTAAAAGTGCAACAAGTGCAGAATTACAAATCCAATGGGTAAAAAAATCTTACCTGCTATTAGATCAAGCAACGCTCAATTCTCTGCAACTTCCTCACAGCAAAACTCTAGGCACAGCAGAAGGATTTACCTTAATTGCTCCCAGCCGTAATTAGTCAATAGACAAGAGCAATAGTTATTATTTCTTGCTTGTCCTCGTTGTTTTCCTTCCTCTGATCCTCATTGTCCTGATCTTTCGTCGTTTGATGGCGACACCGGCCAAACTTTGATGGTTCTGTCCTTACTAGCACTGACAATGGTCTTGCCATTAGGGTTGAAGGCCACAGCCCAAATCTTATTGGTATGCCCGGTAAAAGTGCGGATTTCCTGTTTGTGAGACACATTCCACAGTCTTACAGTACCATCCCAACCACCACTGGCAAGTGTTTGACCATCGGGGCTGAAAGCTACCGACCAAACTTTGGTTTTATCTCCTTTGAAGGTAGTGATTTCTCGTCCTGTAGGCAGGTTCCACAATTTGATTGTGCCGTCCCAACTTCCACTGGCAAGGGTTTGACCATCGGGACTAATCGTTACAGAATTTACTACACCGAGATGACCTGTTAGGGTGCGTTTGACTGCCCCAGTAGACAGATCCCACAGTTTGATATTCTTATCAAAATGATTGCTACTGGCAAGAGTATTGCCATCCGGGCTAAACGCTACAGAATTAAAAATATCGCACTCCCCTTTGAGGGTGCGGATGACTTCTCCAGTAGTAGAATTCCACAGTTTAATCGTCTGATCCCAACTACCACTAGCTAGAGTACTGCCATCCGGGCTAAACGCTACAGACTGAACCGAGAGTAAATGTCCTTTAAGAGTACGGATTTCTTCTCCTGTCGCCAGATTCCACAATTTGATAGTTTTGTCTAAACTACCACTGGCAAGAGTCTTACCATCTGGGCTAAAAGCTAGGGAATTAACCCAGTTAGTATGCCCTACTAAGGTACGGACTTGCTGTCCAGTAGTCAAATTCCAGAGTTTGATATTGTTGTCTGTACTAACACTAGCAAGGGTCTTTCCATCCGGGCTGATAGCTACAGCCTTAACTGAGCCAGAATGCCCGTTGAGCGTTAAAGCATCGGGTGCTATTTGATTAGAAGAAGTCTCACCAGTTGCAGCTACGGGAAATTGCGAAGACCAAACTCCTCCAAATCCTAACGCCAGGAAAATTGTGGCCGTTAAGAATCTAATTTTTGAGTTCATCAGATTTACAGACATCGCATATCCCCCAGTAGCATCACCCTAATGCTGCACAATATAGCAAGCATTTTAGATACAATTACTGAATCTTATAAAATAAAATTATAATTGCTTTACAAAGTTTCTATCTAGACACATGCCAAATCTTAATAGTGTTGTCCTCACTACCACTGATGAGGGTTTTACCATCAGGGCTAAAGCTGAGGGATGTTACGGTGTTGGTATGTCCAGTTAACGTTAAAAATTCTTCTCCTGTAGATAAATTCCACAATTTGATTGTGCGATCACGACTGCCACTAGCAAGGATCTGACCATCTGGAGAAATAGCAAGTGATGTGACTGTTGTGTCATGACCTACCAATGTGCGCATTTCTTGACCTGTAGATAAATTCCACAATTTAATTGTGCGATCGCGGTTGGCACTAGCAAGGGTTTTACCATTGGGACTGATAGCCAGAGAGGTAATCGTTTTACCATCACCTCTCAAGGTACGAATTGCGTATCCCTTCGATAAATTCCACAGTTTGATAGTTTTATCAAAACTACCGCTAGCCAGAATCTTACCATCTGGGCTAATAGCCATTGACCGCACCCAGAATTCATGTCCTACTAATGTACGGATGTGAGTTCCTGTTTCTAAATTCCAAACTTTGATGGTGTTGTCATCACTACCACTCACCAAGGTTTTACCATCTGGGCTAATAACTAAGGCATGAACTGAGTCAGAATGCCCAATTAAGGTGTGAATTACTTTACCTGTTGCCAAATTCCAAACTTTGATACTGTTGTCATCACTACCACTAACCAGGGTTTCACCATTAGAGCTGATAGTCACAACATTCACTCTCTGAGAGTGAGCGTTTAGGGTGAAGATTTCCTTTCCTGTTGCTAGATTCCATAATTTGATTGTGCGATCGCTGTTGCTAGCAAACAAGCGACCATTAGGGCTAATAGCAACAGATAAAATCCCATTTTCATTTCCTGAGAGAGTATTAGCTAAAGAAATATTCCCCAAAGTTATCTTTTGTTGCTGGCTTAAAACTGCTTCACTATTACGTGAATGATTATTCTCTTTACTCAGGCGAGAAAATAAACTCGTTTGCATCTGGTGAAATTGTTTATACCAAGAGTCTCCAAATCCAAATAATAAGATAGCAGCAGATACCAAGATCAGCAGTCTCAGAAAATTATATTTTTTTGGTAAATATTGTGTCTGAGTTTTTGGAGTTTTACCAGCGAATTTAACTGCTGGTAGCAGTCGCAGTGGTTGTTTTTGTGACAAGTCCTTGATAACTTCATCTACTGATTGATAGCGGTAGCGAATATCTTTTTGCAACAGCTTATCGATTATCCGATCTAATTCCGCATCCAGCGGTCTGCGCAAATATTGTCGCCAATTTGTCACCCAAGAATATCCATGTTCTGTCCACAACTGAAACGGAGAAATTCCCGTTAACAGATGAAAGCAGGTAGTTCCCAAACCAAATAAATCGCTGGCTGGATAAGCTTTACCATCTCGAATCTGTTCAATTGGAGAGTAACCATGAGAACCAATAGAAGTACCAATTTTATTTTGTACTCTTGCTGTTAATTGCTTTGAGGAGCCAAAATCTATCAAGCATAAGCGTCCATCACTGTGACGCCGGATAATATTTTCTGGCTTGAGATCTCGGTGAATGACTCCGCGGTCGTGAATGAATTTAAGGATTGGTAGCAAATCGAGCAAAATGCCTTGAATCTCTTTATCTTTATAGGTTTTGCGTTGCTGTAACTCCGTTAACAAATTCTCTCCATTGATAAACTGCTGCACTAAATACAGGCAGTGGTCTTGCTCAAAGTAAGCTAAGAGAGTCGGAATTTGCGGATGTTCTCCAAGTTGTTGCAGTCGTTTAGCTTCTTCAGCAAATAACTCCATCGCCTTTTTCTGCGACCAAGTTCCTTGAAACTTTGGAGCTAATTGCTTGATTACACAGCGTTCATGTAGTTTATCTACATCTTGTGATAAATAAGTTCTGCCAAATCCCCCCTCATCCGAAAGCACTCGAATAACACGGAAGCGATTTCTTAGGAGTCCTATGAGCGGGGTATCACAAGCTTGGCAAACCTTATTTTCATCAGAATTTAGCGGATTTGAGCAATCGGGATTTAAGCAGCAGATCATGATTTGACAGGCGCTACTGCATGACAAATTATGCTAAGTTTGACCCATAATTTCCCTAGTTATCAGACTGGCTCTCGTGTACTTGTGGTAGAAAATCCCTGTATTGGGGAATGGGGGATTACTTAATATAGTCAGCGTTTGTAGATTATAGTCAATTTCCCCTGAATTGAGGAAAATTCCAAGAACCAGAAGAATTATTTCTCGATTATATAATAATCTTTTTTTTTAATCTTGGGAAAATGTATTTTGTGATAAATTAGCTGCGTTATTATTGAATAATAAATGTTTTAATTATCACCAAAAAATAGTTAAATTTGTTACTAAAAATTTTTGATTTTAAATATCCATAATTAGTTGTTATACCAATTTAATGTGAAGTTGCACATATCTAGATCTCCCTAAATCCACGCCACTTGCTACCCTGCGGGAACGCTTACCCTTCGGGTTCTGCTTTGCAGTACAGCGAACAAGTCGGGAAACCCGCCCAACGCAGTGGCTTCCCTGAAAAAGGGGAACTTTGATAGTTTTTCTGGTTTCCCATTGAATGGAAGTTAAGGAATTATGTCGGTAATAACTCAACGTAGTGGAGGAGGTCTAAACCTGCTGATCTCACCTCTTCTAAATTACTGGATTATTTTCTTTACTTTCATATAAGGGGGGCTAGGGGGGAGCGAATTCTATACAGCTGCATAAAAAATTGGTATTAGTTTGATACTTCAGTTAAATCACTGTTTAATACACTATCTACTTACCTTGAAGTTTTGCTTTCCATTCACGAATAGCGATCGCAGTTCGTGTGACAGATGGTACGTAGATGTGAGGAATTTCTTCTTTGATATGAGTTTTACCTCGGCGTGGTTGGGTAGTTAAACAGTTAGTCAAACTCGGCACATAACTTTCCAAATCCAATGCCCTAATCACATCCTTAACCGTCTTGAATCGTTCTTTTAAGGAAATTTTTACCATTCTGCCTAAAATTTGAGCAAAACTTTCACTTACATTTACCTCTTTTTGCCAACAGATCTCACCAGTATTTGGATCATAGTCGAATTCTAAAGGCCCTTTCCCAGTTAATAAATAAACACAGGTTACACCGAGTGCATAAATATCGCTAGCATAGACTGGCCGCAAGGCAAACTGTTCTGGTGGTGCAAATCCTATCGTTCCCACAAAGTTAGTAGTGCCATTATTACTGATTGAGTGCTCACAAGCATCAGCCAATTCCTCTTTCACTGCGCCAAAATCAATCAGCACAACCCGGTGGTGATCTTCACAACGCAATAAGTTATGCGGCTTAATATCCCGATGAATGACATGATGTTGATGAAGATACTGTAAGACTGGTAATAATTCCTGCAAAAACTGTTTAACTGCGGCTTCACTTTTGGGGCCGGATTTTTTCACTTCACGGGACAAAGTAGAACCACGTACGTACTCTTGAACTAAATAAAACTCTCCCTTAACTTCAAAGTAGTCTAAGAGCATGGGGATTTGTGGATGATTACCTAATGCTCCCAAAGCTTTTGCTTCTTTTTCAAAGCGCTGGCAAGCCCTTTCCCAACTTTGGATACTAGTTACCTTAGGACAGAGTTGCTTAATTACACACAAAGGCTTACCAGGTAACACAGCATTCTTAGCTAGAAAGGTGATTCCAAAACCACCTCTACCTAAAATTTTCAGAATTTCATAGCGATCGCGAAATCGTTCTGGAGAGCCGCACATCTGTCCAAGCCGAGTTTGCTGGATGCACTCGTGAAGATGTCTGATTTGTGGGGAAAATCGATTCATTGCTTCAGAACGGCTACTCTACTTGTCTTTAATTTAACGATAAAGCTTCCTAACTGGTAGTAGGATTACTATATCTTTGCCAAATCATAATTTTTCCCAGTATTTACATACAGAATTCCCCATAAAAAATTTAAAAAGTTATGGAAAATTGCTGTTGATCATATTGACTTGTAAATCTACTTAGGCAGCAATTGCTAAGTTAGTATAAAGTATTAATTTAGCATCAAAGCTTTCACAGATAAAGTTCCCTTTTCATCTCTACAGACCAAGGGCGAGCGCTTCAATGCAGAAATCTTTAATTCGTTTCAGACAGCAAAACAATTTGGAGATTAGTTTTTTACAGAAATCAACTAGCCTCTGAGATGATTCTCTACTCTTATCCAAAAAATCACTGACAAAAAAAGCTAACTATTATTAAACCGCCTCTACTTTGAAAATCATAGCTTTTTCTTGATCGGGTTTTGCTTGCAAAGCATACACTCTTCACCGTTTCCCGTTCCCAACTTGGACGAGGTTTGGTTTAAATTACTCAAATATGGGCAATGAATTTTGTTTATTTGATACTTGCGGGTGAAATATTATCAATCAGTCTTCTGTAAATATCTTATTTAAGCGATGTAATTGCATCTGGGATCAAGAGAGGAATTTAGCGTTAATGGACAAATGGCTTTATATAAATTGGCAAGCAATCTTTGTGCCTAACATCAGTGTACTGGAATTGATTATACGCGGTTCGCTGGTTTATCTAGCGCTGTTCTCAGTGCTACGCTTATTGCCTAGCCGACAGATGGGAACTTTAGGAATTACTGACTTATTAGTAGTTGTGCTGTTCGCTGAAGCCGCCCAAAACGCAATGGCAAGTAATTATACATCTATTACTGAAGGCGCTATTTTGGTAGGGACTGTAATTTTTTGGAGCTACTTGCTTAACTGGTTGGGTTACAAACTTCCTCAGTTTCAGCGCTTTCTTAATCCTCCACCACTGCTGCTTGTAAAAAATGGTCGAATAATTCATCGGCATCTGGAAAGGGAATTGATCACAGAAGATGAGTTGATGAGTAAGTTACGCCAGCAAAGTATCGAGTTTTTGGACGATGTGAAGTTAGCATTTATGGAAGCTGACGGTAGCATTAGTGTCATCACATCCGACTCAAAAAATAGTTCTATTGCTAAACAAGAAGTTAAATCAAAAAGTGATATGCCCTAATTAAAATGTAAAATATGACGGTTGTATTCTGTGGCGGATTGTGATTGAGCGTTATACCTTGCCCGAAATGGGTAATCTCTGGAGTGAAGCCTATAAGCTAAAAACTTGGCTGCAAGTAGAAATTGCTGTTTGTGAGGCACAGGCTGAACTAGGTTACATTCCGTCTGGTGCGGTTGAAGAAATTAAAGCAAAGGCGAATTTTGATCCAAAGCGCGTATTAGAAATTGAGGCTGAAGTCCGCCACGATGTTATCGCTTTTTTAACCAATGTCAATGAATATGTTGGTGATGCAGGCCGCTATATTCACCTGGGCTTAACTAGTTCCGATGTGCTGGATACAGCTTTAGCATTGCAATTAGTAGCCAGTCTGGATCTATTATTGCAACGCCTAGAAGATTTAATCCAGGCAATTCGTCAAAAGGCCAAAGAACATCGTTATACAGTGATGATTGGGCGTTCTCATGGCATTCATGCTGAACCAATCACCTTCGGATTTAAGCTAGCTGGGTGGCTAGCAGAGGTGTTGCGACACCAAGAACGCTTACAAATTCTCCGCAAAACAATTGCTGTAGGTAAGATTTCTGGTGCAGTGGGAACCTATGCCAATATTGAACCACGTGTAGAAGCGATCGCCTGTCAAAAACTCGGACTTAAACCTGATACCGCCTCCACACAAGTTATTTCCCGTGATATCCACGCTGATTACTTGCAGCAATTAGCCTTAGTTGCCGCATCTATTGAACGCTTTGCGGTAGAAGTTCGCAATCTGCAAAAAACAGACGTTCTCGAAGTTGAAGAATTTTTTGCCAAAGGTCAAAAAGGTTCCTCAGCCATGCCCCACAAGCGTAATCCCATCCGTTCCGAACGGCTTACAGGAATGGCGCGACTGGTGAGAAGTCATGCAGGTGCAGCTTTGGAAGACATCGCCCTCTGGCATGAGCGAGATATTTCTCACAGTTCTGTAGAACGGGTGATATTACCAGATGCTTGCATTTTGACCCACTTCATGTTGGTAGAAATCACCGATTTGGTAACCAACCTCCTCGTCTATCCCGAAAATATGCAACGAAATCTCAACTGCTATGGCGGGGTGGTATTTAGTCAGAAAGTGCTACTTGCTTTGGTGGAAAAAGGAACTAACCGCGAAGAGGCGTATGCGATCGTTCAAGAAAATGCTCACACCGCTTGGAACAAACCGGAAGGTAATTTCCACGATTTAATTACTAAAGATCCTCGTGTTACTGAAAAGTTATCCCCAGCAGAAATTGAGTTGTGTTTTGACCCCCAGCAACATCTGCGGCATTTAGAACAGGTGTATCAACGACTGGGTATTTAGACGTCGGATATTGGGCATTGGGCAAGGTCATTAATTATTCTCCTTGTCCCTTCCTCAATGCCCAACCCCAAAACATATTTTTTTGATGTAAATTATTATATAACTCTTGTACTTAAATTATTTAATCTTTCACGCTTAATTTCCTTGAAAAATATTAATCGCAACTGTTGGCCTATTTAGTAGCGCTTTGAGTGTCCTGATGATTGACATACTAGCCATACTTTCCGCTTCTGCGGCAGCAGGAATCAGAATAGGTATACCCTTACTGATTATTGGATTGTTGCATGGAGGACACCTCTGGTCAAAAGTTCCGATTTTGTCTCACATCTCACCTTCAGTATTGCTAGGCTTCGTTACTGTTTGGTCTTTGATTGAACTAGTTGCTTCAAAAAAGCGCTTGGGGCAGAGAGTACTACAAATATTTGAGTTATTGTTGTCCCCCATTGTGGGAGCAATAATGGGGTTAGCAGTATCTTCAACAACAATAGCCCCAACTTGGCTAATTGCTTTTATTGGCGGTTTGTTAGCTTTAGTATTCCAACTAGTGCAAGTCGGTTGGTTCTATCGCTTGCGTGGCTTACCACTGTGGGCAGTATTTCTTCAAGATTTTTTGTGCGTTGCTCTAGTACTATTGGCCTTTAATGCTCCCTGGCCAGGAGGATTAATTACTTTTATCCTCCTCTGGTTGGCAATTCGTAGTGCTAAGGAATGGTATGACTGGTATTGGCAGTATCGCCGTCAGCAGTCAAAAGCTAGGAGTTAAAGGTCAAAGGTTACAGCAGTTTACACATATTTAAATCATATCTATCGTAGGGGCACCAGCACTGCTGTGCCCTTAGAGCATGGTCTATTTACCTAAAAATTGCTGTAATGTTTACCTGGATTTGCAGAACACCCCTCCCCTGCTTTCTCTGCTCCCCTACTGCCTTCAACCAGCAATGTTGGGTTGCTCGAGTAGTAGGTTTATTGTGGTAATACCTGCCAAATCTTAATAATGCCATCCTGACTGCCACTGGCGAGAGTCTTGCCATCGGGATTGAAAGCGACAGACCAAACGTTTTCTTTTTGTGCCGTGAAAGTGTCGATCAGTTTGCCCGAACTAACATTCCATAGCTTGATAGTACCGTCTTGGCTACCACTGGCGAGAGTTGTTCCATCTGGACTGAAAGCAACGGATCTAACTTCACCTGCATGACCAGTCAAAGTGTGAATGAGTTTGCCAGTATTAACATTCCACAGCTTAATAGCGCGATCGCGGATGCCAGTGGCAAGGGTTTTTCCATCTGAACTGATAGCGACATCATTAATCAATGATTTAGCATCGAAGCTACGCAGAAGTTTACCAGTACTAACATTCCACAACTGACTAGCTTTGCCTGAACCATTTCTAGCAAAGAAGGTCAGACCATCTGGGCTAAAAGCGATGGGTACAGATTTGAAATTATCAATTCCCCTTGTGGAAGTATTGGAATCATCAGGGATGCGGATGATTTTTCCAGTGCGCCAATTCCACAGCCTGATGTTAGCGCCCTGGTCGAGACCACTGGCTAGAGTCTGCCCATCTGGACTAAAGACCACATCAATTACTGGTTCTGAATGCTTGAGGGTACGGATGAGTTCTCCAGTGCTAACATCCCACAGATTAAGCGTTCCATTCTGACTACCACTAGCGAGAATCCGACCATCTGGGCTAAAGTTAACAGCCCAAGCCTGTCCGGTGAAGGTACGGATGAGTTCTCCAGTGCTGGGATTCCAAAGTTTAACAGTTTTAGCACCAGCACTGGCAAGAGTAGAAGCAACAGGATTGTTTACCCTAGATAATTCTGTAGAATAAGCAACCGAATAACCCGAATCTGACCCTGTTGAGAGCTTGCGGAGTGGTTGACTATTTTGCGAAGATTGGGTAATTAAGCCCTGATCTTTGGTAGTCAATGCAGTGCAACCGGAAACAGCAGTAATTACTACAGTAAGAGTCCATACTGTGAGTGCTTTCCAAGGAATTTGGTTCAGAGTCATTACATTATAGGTCTGCACCTAAAGCTTTATATCTGACTCGACTCGTTCAACAACATACTGTTCCTTTGTTACTTTCACTGCGCGTAGTGGTTACAAAAGGCCAATCATATGGAGTAGTCCCCGTCCGGTAACTAGCTCGATAATTAAGGCAATAAAGCCCAGCATCGCAATCCGACCATTCCAGACTTCGGCGCTAGTGGTTATACCCCATTCCCAACGCTCTTGGGGATACATTTTAACCCTTTTCTTCATCTGAGCAGCTTGCGAAAGCTTGAAACTGGGTTGTTTGAGCGCATCAATTACCAGATCTGCCAACGCTCTAATAAAGACTGGATGGGTATTGGGAGCAGGTACACGCCGGAAGTTATGAATTCCCGCTTCCTCGGCTACTTCGCGATACTCAATATCGATTTCTTGTAATGTCTCAATGTGTTCTGAGACAAAACTGATAGGTACGACAACTAAATCTTTGACACCTTGGGCCCCTAATTCTTTTAGTGCATCCTCTGTGTAAGGTTGAAGCCACTCTACCGGACCTACACGACTTTGATAAGCTAACGTGTGGGCATTAGGACGATTGAGGGTACGCATAATCAAAACCGTACATTCCTCAATTTCTTGCTGGTAAGGGTCGCCTGCTTCTTCAACATAGCTTTTAGGTACACCATGAGCGCTGAAGAAGATATGAACTTCATCAGGATTGGGAAATTGATCGAGTTCTTGGGCGATGAGTTCTGCCATTGCTTGCAGATAGCCCGATTGTTTATACCAGGAAGGAATAACTGTGTATTTAAGAGGTTGCAGTTTTGGGTTTTCTTGCCAAAGTTTTTCTAAAAGGCGGAAGCTGGAACCACTGGTACTGATGGAAAATTGGGGGTATAGGGGTAGAATTACTAAGCTTTCGATATTATCTTGAGTCAGCAGAGCGATCGCTTCTTCGGTATAAGGATGCCAGTAACGCATTCCCACATAAATATTAGCCTCTTGCCCCAGCTCGCTCAGCTGTTCTTTCAAAGCTTCACCTTGCGCTTCTGTAATACGTCGCAATGGGGAACCACCCCCAATTTGCTTGTAGTTTTCTTGCGATGTTTTAGTGCGCCGTGAAGCAATGAACCAAGCTAGGGGTCTTTGCAGCCAACGAAATGGTAGGCGAATAATTTCTGGATCAGAAAACAGGTTAAACAAAAACGGACCAACATCTTCCAGCTTATCTGGACCACCGAGATTGAGTAATAAGACGCCTACACGACCCATAGCAGTTACTTTCCCCCAACCCTTTCAGTTTTTTTACTAATGTTAACAATATATCTTTATTAAATATAAAGGTTAACAGGACAGAAAGTTGTTATGGCAACAATTTTAAGGGACTGGAGTTATCGCTATCAGTGGCTGTATGACGGCATATCAGGTTTAGCGGCATTAAGTGTAGGCGGTGAAACTCGGTTTCGCCAACTAGCTTTGCATGGTTTAACAATCAACTCAGAGACTAAAATTTTAGATTTATGTTGTGGCAGTGGTCAATCAACACAATTTTTGGTGAAATATTCACAAAATGTAACAGGGTTGGATGCCTCTCCCTTATCTTTGAAACGGGCAAAGCAAAATGTGCCTAGCGCCTCCTATGTGGAAGCTTTTGCAGAAAATATGCCCTTTGTGGATGGTGAATTTGATGTAGTGCATACAAGTGTGGCGCTGCACGAGATGGAAACTGAGCAATTGCACAAAATTATTACTGAGGTTTATCGAGTCCTCAAACCGGGTGGTGTGTTTACACTAGTAGATTTTCACGCTCCCACAAATCCTATATTCTGGCCTGGAGTTTCACTATTTTTGCTGTTATTTGAGACCGACACAGCTTGGCAGCTATTAAAGACTGATTTGCGTGATTTGTTGATAGCAAAAGGGTTTGAGGTTAATGAACCTAAGTTATATGCAGGTGGAAGTTTACAGGTGATTCAGGCAAAAAAGTGAAAGATATATTTTTATTTTTCATAGGTTTACCTAAATTCCCCTAGAAGATTATTCCTGCCTTTTTCGTCCTCAGTGTAAATTCTGTGGCAGTATTACATGGCTTAAATTAAATTTGTTCTAAAGCTTAATACTGGAGTTTAGACTAAGCCATCCAAAAAGACCCAGCAGTGCTGAGTTAATGAG
>NZ_MTAW01000169.1 GCF_002154725.1 Nostoc sp. 106C
TTGAAAATTTGTGAACCTATAATCTGTCCAGCCTAGTTCTTGTTTACACTGTCGAGAACCATATTCTACCCACGTTCTTAATCCATATAAGTCGCCTAAAGTTTTTTTGAGATTACCTTGAAGATTCGTCATCACGAAGGAGGTAGAGTTTTCCGGCATAGTTTCTGGGTCAGTAGTTATTTCCCAGTAAGTTATGGCTCTTTTTTTACCATAAATTATTTCCCTAATGTATCTAGTCTCCGATTTCTGATTACTAAATGTTCTTTCAAATTTACACCACTTGTTGGCTCTAACACTTTGCCCTGCTGGCAACCAGACTCCATGATTACTTCTAATTGCTACCACATAAGCTAAGTTATACTCTTCCAGTTTTCTGATAAATTGGCTACTTTCACCCTTCGGGTTCGCAGTCGCTTCTAGTCGGCAAAGCCGCCCAACGCGCTGCTCACCATATAAACTATCTGCCAGTATCAGTTCGATATTAAACCCCTCTTCAATTAACTCTGTAATTATTTCTGACGCTAACTCTATTTTAGTTTTATATTTATCTCCCTCTTTCAGAGTCCCTTTTGGTTTAAACACTTTTACCATTAATGGAAAGGTTATATTAGAGTAAACTCCATAAGCATTGACTGAAACTATTCCATTATCAACTTTTCCCACACTTCCTAAGTATTGTCTCGCCACATAATCAGTCTTTTTACCTTTTTTTCTATCTCCAGTTTCATCTATTACTACTGTAATCGTCTGACCATTCAATATTTGCTTAAGTTTATTTAATCTTCGTTGTTTTAATTCCTCTACTGACCAATCTGAATTAGCCAGAAAATGATGCAATGATTGGGCTGAGTTTATACTTACTACCTTTGCTATCTCTGGTAATGATTTCCTTTTTATTGTTGATATGATTCCTAAGTGTAAATATTTGAAACACTCATAATTTCTTACTTCCTTAAATAAGTCTTTATACTCTGCACAATATTCATCTATGATGGCGACTGTTGGGTGGGCATCTCTTGCCAAATGTTTCAGGATTTGTAACTCTACATCCATTGCCCCACTTACCTTTCAGGATTTTCTTTTTTTATTCTTTTATTCAGAATACCCGGAAAGTGACAGAAGAGGGATAACTTAAAGATATGTGACAAGCTTTAGAAAACGTCTATTCTCTACAGAAACAAGTATTAAATTTAACGCAAGTAATTTAATATCATATTTAAAATATTTTTCTTAAAGGCAGTAATAATTTTCTATATTTTTTTGATAAACTCTTGTATGTCTGCTTTTTCATGCCACATATATAAAAGATTTTTTTAAAGCTAACAAAAATTTTTTTCAGTTTATTGATAAGATTTAGTAAAATATAGTGTAATTATTTTATGTAGTTTTCGGTAGTTACACTTACGTATTTCTGCAATAAGATTTTCTAACTTTGGTAATTAAGTTTGCAGAAAATGAGAATGACTCACCTGGGTACTTCCTTATATCGTATTAATCAAGCGAGGAGAGAAGCAGCCAACAAGTGGCAAGCAACTCGCGAAACTCATAAAATCCAGGAGATTCCAATCATGTCTGACCAATTATTTGTTGAAGTAACTGTTGAAGAACAAGAACTAGTTAGTGGCGGAATTGTTGGTGCTTTAGCACAGCTCGCTACTTTGAAGACATCAGATATCGCAGTCCTCGGACCAGTAGCATCCACTAATACTCCGGCTGGTTCAACTTTCACCTTTGGTGGTGCTTCTAGAACTATAACCTTAGAGTCTTTATCTAGTTTGTTGGCTGGAATTACTGTTTAATTTGAAATAAGCAGAATTCAAGCTTAGACAAAAACACATCTTTAGTCCTCTTTATGAGGGCTAAAGATGTGTGAGATCAAATCTGGCATCACTATCACAACTCAAGCGTGACTTTTGATGGTTTACATTTGGTAGCCCAGAGTTAACTTACATAATGTGTTTTTACGAGTTATTTGATCGTCCCTAACTACTTAGCCATAGGGTGCTTTACCATTTCCAACGCATAGATTAATCAGACAGGAAAGACCGTGTCTAACGACATAAAACTTCAAAGCCCAGAATTATTTACAGAAATATCTGCGCCAGAGCAGGAGGCTGCATCTGGTGGATTGTCGTCTTCCAACTTTGCTTTTTATTTGCAGATGACAAAAATAGTTTCTTTAGCCAATAATAAAGTGAATTATTCAGATGGCGGTAATAACATTTCTGTCAGTTCAGATAGTAGCTATACACTCTCACAACTTACCATCGGACTGAACCCGTCTTTCTTCGGCGGTAGCAGGAATAGGAGTAAAAATAGCAGTTTGAATAGCTTATTACGTTTTTTATTCGTGTTTATGAATTCTTAGTAATTTCATAGCTGGAATTTGTAGCAATCTAATTTGATTTCTGAACCACTTGTAAAGACAAGAGGCAGAGAAGAAGTAATAAAGGTGTATCTAGCCTCACAAAAATCCAATAAGCCTCATATAGCTAATTTAACTAATTTGAATAATCTGCCAATAATTTAACAATACTTTTAGGTTTGTAGCGGCCATTCTCTAGAGTTTTTTGTTCATGAAATCTCAATTTGTTAAACAGCATAGTGAAGAAGATTGTGGGGCTGCTTGCCTGGCAGCGATCGCTAAATATTATGGACATAATTTTACTCTAAGCCATATCCGGGAAGCTGTAGGTACTGGACAATTTGGCACTACTTTATTAGGGTTGAGGCGAGGAGCAGAAACATTGGGCTTTAATACTCGTCCAGTCAAAACTTCACCCGAACTCCTCGATCGAATGCATGAAGCGCCCTTACCGGCAATTATTCACTGGAAAGGAAATCATTGGGTTGTTTTATACGGTAAGAAAGGCAAAAAATGTTTAATTGCCGATCCGGCTGTAGGTATGCGTCATCTGTCTAAAAAAGATTTAGCAGAAGGTTGGACAGATTGGTTGATGCTTTTACTGGAACCCGATCCGGTGAGGTTTTTTGCCCAAAAGGACGATCAAATTGGTGGCTTTTGGCGCTTCTTTAAGCGTGTCTGGAATTATCGTGCAATCCTAGCACAAGCTTTACCTATTAATTTAATCTTGGGCTTGCTGTCTTTAGCTTCTCCATTTTTACTACAAATACTCACAGACGATGTACTAGTTCGAGGTGATACAAATTTACTCACTACTGTGGCTATTTCTGTCGTAGTGATGAATTTTATTTCTAGTAGCCTGGCATTTGTACAATCTAATTTAATTGCTAATTTTGCTCAACGCCTACAATTAGGGCTAGTTATGGAATTTGGGCGGCAAATCCTCCGATTACCTTTAAGTTATTATGAATCTCGTCGCAGTGGAGAAATAGTTAGCCGCCTCCAAGATATTGAACAAATTAATCAATTAGTTGCTCAAGTAGTTATTAGTTTACCTAGCCGATTTTTTATTGCGCTGGTTTCTTTGGGCTTCATGATTTTCTATAGCTGGAAATTAACTGTAGTAGCATTCTTTATTTCTGTAGTGATGACTCTATCTACGATTATATTCCAGCCGACTTTACAGCGAAAAACTCGGGAACTATTAGTCACAGAAGCAGAAACACAAGGTCTTTTAGTAGAAACATTTAAAGGCGCACTTACTTTAAAAACCACTGCCTCTGCTCCGCAATTTTGGGATGAATTAAAAAGTCGATTCGGTCGTCTTGGTAATCTCACATTTCGCACCATGCAGATTGGGATTATTAATAATACTTTTTCAGGGTTTATTTCTGCTATTGGTGCTGTTATTTTGCTCTGGTTTGGCGGTAACTTGGTAATTAAACCCGTTGAACACTTAAGTATTGGGCAACTAATGGCATTTAACTCAATGAATGCCAATTATCTTGGTTTAATTGGTACTGTTATTAGTTTTGTTGAAGAATTTACACGTGCTAAAACCGCCACACAACGACTAACAGAAGTTATCGATGCTACACCAGAGAATGAAGGCGATGGGAAAAAGCCTTTAGTTTATATTCCAGGTGATGCTGATATTATTTGTAGCAATGTTGGCTTCCATTATGCTGGTCGTCTTGACCTATTAGACAATTTTTCGTTAACAATTCCTGGCGGTCAAGTTGTTGCTCTCATTGGTAAATCTGGTTGTGGTAAAAGCACAATTGCTAAACTAATTGCTGGATTATATCCACTACAATCTGGTAATATCCAAATTGGAATATATAACATACAAGATCTTGCTCTAGATTGTTTGCGTCAACAGGTAGTGCTAGTTCCCCAAGATGCTCACTTTTGGAATCGTTCTATTGTAGAAAACTTTCGTTTAGGAACACCGCATATTAGCTTTGAGCAGATTGTCAGAGCCTGCCAAATTGCTGGTGCTGATGAGTTTATTAGTAAACTACCTGACAAATATCAGACTATTTTAGGAGAATTTGGCGCAAATATATCTGGAGGGCAACGTCAAAGATTAGCGATCGCCCGCGCGATTGTTACAGAACCGCCAGTTTTAATTTTGGATGAATCCACTGGTGGACTTGATCCAGTCAGTGAAGCGCAAGTTCTGGAACAATTGTTTAAGCATCGCCAAGGTAAAACCACAATTTTAATTACTCACCGTCCCAAAGTAATTAATCGAGCTGATTGGGTCGTATTTTTGGAAAACGGCAAATTGAAACTTCAAGGATCATTGGAGGATTTGCGAACCAAGCCAGGAGACCATTTAGATTTTTTAATTCCTTAATATTAATTTTTCAGAGGGGAGGGGATATGCTCTATACCCATAATCAGAAAATCCTACCGGAAGTTCAAGAAGATTTTATTCCTCCTGTAAGTGCTTGGACATCCTTAGCAGGAATGTTTCTTGTGGGGACTGTCGGTTCTGCTATTGGCCTCTCTTCATGGGTGAAATACAACGTTACAGTTAAAGCTGCTGCAACTGTCCGTCCTATTGGTGATATTCGATTAGTCCAGCCAAAAATGGAAGGAATTGTTAAAAACATCCTAGTTAAAGAAAATCAGATTGTTAAACAGGGAGATGTAATAGCTTACCTTGATGTTGAACAATTGCGCATCAAAAAGAGTCAACTACTAGGAAATCTCCAACAAGGTAGATTGCAATTAGTTCAAATTGATGCGCAAATCAACTCTTTAGATACTCAAATTATCGCCGAGAAAAGAGTAATAGAGAAAACCGTTTCTTCTGCTCAATCAGATTTAGCACGCAACCAGAGAGACTACGAAGAACGCCAAATTAACTCGCAAAGCGAATTCCAAGCAGCAGCAGCCAATCTCCAAAAAGCTTATGCCGATCTGCAAAAAGCTTATGCCGATTTAGACTTTGCTAAATTAGATCGCGATCGCTATGAGCAACTTGCAAATAGTGGAGCTATTGGTCGGCGTGAATATGAAGAAAAAAAGCTAATTGTTGAGCAGATAAAATCAACAATAGAAGGTGAAAAAAGAAGTATTGATATTGCTAAAGCCAAAGTTCAATCAGCCAAAGCTGCGGTCAATCCAACTAAAGCAACAGTGGTTATTGCTCAAGAACGTATTGCCCAAGAAACTGCTAGAGGCGAAGCAACTATTGCTACATTAGAAAAAGAAAAGCAAGCTTTAATGCAACACCGAATTGATATGCAAAATCAATTCAGCCAATCTGTAAAAGAAATTCAACAAATTGAAAATCAATTAAGAAGTAGCATTATTCGTGCTACTAGTGACGGGATTATTCTCAAGCTCAATTTGCGAAATCCTGGTCAAGTAGTACGTACTAGCGAACCTATTGCTGAGATTGTTCCCCAGGATGCGCCTTTAGTAATTAAGGCTGTAATTCCAACTGCTGAAATTAAAAATGTTGCAGTTGGACAAAAAGTGCAATTGCGCGTTGATGCCTGCGCCTATCCTGATTATGGTACTCTTAAAGGTGTTGTTAATGCAATCTCTCCAGATGTCATAATACCTCAAAGTAACAATACAGGTGCAGCAATAGCAACTACTACTCCATCTGCTAGTTATTTTGAAGTAAACATCCAACCGGAAAGCACGGCATTTGGAAATGACAATCATCAATGTCACATCCAATCAGGTATGGATGCTAAAGCCGACATTATTTCTAAAGAAGAGACAGCACTGCGATTTATGCTGAGAAAAGCAAGATTAATAACTGATTTGTAACTAAAATTAGTTATGTAAAGTTTAGTAATTTTATGTTGAATCTAACTTTCTAGGTTTACTAGGGAGCATCTTAATATGAAGAAAAACAACAGCAAGTAATATATCATTTTAGCTATCAAAATTATGCATTTTTGGGTAATCAAAATGGCACAATTCAACAATTATCTTGTATTGGTTAAACATTTTATTTGGCACAAATATAAGATGTTATTGTTGGTATTTTGCTTTTATGCTAGTAGTCTAACGACCATAAATTTATCTTGTGAGCCGGAAATTGTGTACACAAATTATACTCTTAATTGTCTACACCCTCACTCTTGTCTGGTTTCTGTTTTTTTATCATAGAATTCAACAAGCATTGCAGTGGTGGTCTTATAGGCAGTCAATCAAACTCTTCGTAGAAGCAGAGAAAATTCGAGACGATTTGTTGCAAGACTCCTTTAGTATTCGTCGCAATCTAGATATTTTGTCAACAGATAATATTAATTTATCAATCAATAAAACGCAAGATTTCCTTCAAAAGATTGATTATTTTCATCAATCTTTGGTTAGCTTAAGCGATCGCTTATTTCCATTTCATCTTCAATATAGTTTGCCTTTAGCCATTGGATGCTTATTAGAACCCTGGCATACATCTAATCCTCACCTATATTTCCATATCGATATGCCAGTTGAGTGGCGCAATGAGACAGCTAAACACAGTCTAATAGTTTTAATAACTGTAGAAGAGTTATTAACAATGACCTTACCGGAGCTAATAATGCCAATATCAATTCATATATATTTAAAACAGGAGAAAAATCTTAGTAATTTAAAGATAGAAATTACTTACCCTGATTTGTCTACACTGATTACTTACTCTACTCTCCCAGAATTACAATATCTTTGCGACAGTTTTTGCTTTTTAACATCAGGTAAATGCTTCCGTCGTACTAAAAACCTTAGAGTGGCTTGGGATTTCCGTTGGTGAGGAGGGTTGATAAGCAATTATAGTTAATTCTAATTTTCTATAAGTAATAATTAACTATTCTAATAATGAATAAGATAGTTCATTAATATAAAATTTTATAGATAGTTAGATTTTAAGGTTAAAAAAATTCATATTTTAAAAATAGAGTCTTCTGATTGAGGTGGGAATAATGAAACAAGCTTTAGTAGAAAAGCAGTTGCTAACAATTCTGGTGATTGATGACCATGAATCAGTTTTAGGCGGCACAGTTGATGTGTTGCGAAAAAAATATCCTGGGGCTGAATTTATCACTGCTATAAATGCTAAGCAGGCTATAGATCAAGTGATAAACTTGCAGCCAGATCTCGTGGTTATGGATCTTTCAATTCCAGAACAGCCTGGATTGATGGCACGTCCTGATACGGGTCTTCAACTTCTCAAAAATTTGATGAAACATTATCCTCATCTAAATATTGTTGTTCAAAGCGCTCATGTAAGAACACTTGTACGCATTAGGCCTGATATCGATAGCCATAAAGGCGGCTTTACAGTTGCAGATAAAAGTCTTTCCACTCAGGAAATGTTGACTAGAGTTGATTGGGCATTGCAAGGATTGACTCATACGAAAGACATTAAAAGTATCCATTCTGGATTAGAAGTCAAACCAGAATGGCTCAGAGTGTTGACTCTAGCATTTGAAGAAGGATTACAAGATAAGGCAATTGCTGAAAGAATGTGTATATCTGAACGCATGGTGCGTCATTATTGGAGTAAACTCCAAGACGCTTTAGATGTTTATCCTGAAGAAGGTAAAAATATCCGTATTCAAACGGAAATGCAAGCTAGAGCCGAGGGATTGATTGATTAAGTAGTCATGAGAAACTGCGTGTAGCAAGTGTCCTTCACTCCTTGGGTTGTGGGCAATCTATGAACTAATGACTTCGCTTAGAGGCTTGATGTGAAAGAAGAGGAAAGTGGATATTGCTTGCTCAAAAAACACCACATAGTAAAAAATAAAATTAAGTAATATTACTATATATCCTCACAAGTTCCTTAAGGTTATAACCTATTTTTTAGTTATAGAAACATCTCACACTATTTTGGATTTTGCGAAAAGTTGAGCCAGTACGTTTGACGGGTTCCTCGACTAGAGTAAACTATTCAAGATAGGTTTTGGATTGAAAATCGCTGTCTGTGTCTGGGTTTTATGAATCGCTCTGTCGCCAACATTTTGCAATTTGGCATTAGGTAGAGAAACCTGAAGCTTAACTTTGTTGCTGAAATCTTGGGATGATATAGCTAGTTTTGATTGATACTGACGTTCTCGGACAACTGTACTACATAACTCTAAAAACCATTTAATATCTGACTTTGACAGATTGTTAAGAAAACCCTGTATCTATAATTTGGTTATTCTGCCAGTTTGCGATCGCCTGAGATATTAAGGCTCAGAGCGTGTTCTAAATTGTGCAATGGAGATGCCTACATTAGATATGGTTAGGTGTATAAACTTACAATTGCTTTAATGTCGGTAGCGTAAGGATTTAGAGCATTTTGAGTACAGATAGATGTATAGGGCACTCCAGTTTATACAGGGAATTTGCTTCCAAGCAGTTTGTGCAACACAACCCTAAAGACTAGGAAATCAGCTTATGCAGCCTGGACTTTGGAAAAGAATCACATCAGAACTGGCCATCTGGCGTGTAGGTGTATTACCAGGCATTGTAGTTCTTTGTCTGGTGATTATTGCTCGTCTTACTGGTTCAATGCAATCTTTAGAATGGCTAGTTTTTGATACTTTTCTCCGTCTGCGTCTTGCAGAGAATATAGATGAACGAATTCTGATTGTAGGGATTAATGAAGATGATATCCATCGTGTAGGGTATCCTGTACCAGATAAGGAGATGGCGGAACTACTAAGAAAGTTACAAGCTTACGCGCCTAGAGTTATTGGCCTTGATGTTGTTAGGGATATACCAGTTGAACCTGGACACTCAGAATTGGAAAACATATTTAAGAATAGTAAAAATTTAATTGGTATTGAAAAAGTATTACCTGAGACAGTTAAGCCACCACCAGATTTACCCACTGAACAAGTAGGTTTTGTAGATCAAATTCCGGATGTTGATGGTAAGTTAAGACGCAGTTTATTAAGAATCACAACACATCAAGGATACAAATTTGCCTTGTCTGTTCTTTTGGCAGAGGCTTATTTAGCTCCTCAAGGTATTAATTTAGAAAATGGGACTGGTGATCGCGAAGTTATCAAAGTCGGTAATACTGAACTACCTCGCATCTTCAATAACTCTGGAGGATATGTACGAACCGATGCAGGTGGGTTTCAGATACTATTCAATTTTCGCAGTGGTGGAGAACGATTTAGAACAATTACTCTTGAGGATGTCAAAGCAGGAAAAGTTCCACCAGATTGGATACGCGATCGCATTGTGATTATTGGGATGACTGCCCCTAGTGCTAAAGACTTTACCACTACTTCCGCGATTCCATCTGCCAAATTTGCACCACCAGGCCAAGTTTATGGAGTAGAAATTCATGCCCATGCTGTTAGCCAAATTATCAGTGCAGTTTTGAATTCTCGACCATTCTTAAATACTTGGCCAGAGGAATGGGAATATATCTGGATTGTGACTTGGGGTTTTTTGGGAATTGCTAATGCTAGGCTAACTAAATTTCCTTTAATCAATCTTTTAGCTATTAGTCTTGTTAGCTTTATTCTAGTTTTAGTTAGTTATTTACTTTTAACTTGGGGTTGGTGGATTCCAATCATACCAGCAATAATTATTTATACTTTAAATGCTTTAGGACTTACAGCTTTATATCAATATGAACAAGCTTTACGCTCTGGAATAACTGCTCGTCATTCCATGATGGAACTGACATTTGAAACAATTCACAATGGACCTCTACAAACTCTTGCTAAAGCTTTGAAGTTGGTTCGTGACCATAACTTACCTACAGACAAATTACTGTCAGAGGTTCAAAAAGAACTGGAAAAATTGAATCAGGATCTCCGGGGAATTTATGAATTTTTGCAACGAGAACCTATAAATCAAGATAGTAGCCTATATCTAGGAAAAGGCCTAGTAATTAATTTACAAGACCCTGTTCATGAAATTCTTTATCAAGTTTACAGCTATACCTTAGAGCGAGACTTTCCCTGCTTTAAAACTCTTAGAGTAAAAATCCGTACATTTGAACCAATAGATGAGCGGTATTTAAGTATTGAACATAAGCGAGGACTTTGCCGATTTCTAGAAGAAGCTTTATGTAATGTTGGCAAACACGCAACAGGTGTCACACGCTTAGAAGTTACCTGTTCTTTATTTGAAGGCTGGCAGACTCTGAGCATTGTAGATGATGCATTAGCTATCAGTTTATATAGAGAAGGTAGAGGAACACAACAATTTAGAAATTTGGCTCGACAACTTAAGGGGAAATTTCGGCGAGTTTCCCTTTATCCAAGAGGTACTCTTTGTGAGCTATCCTGGCCTGTGCCAAAGTTTTGGCTGTCTTAATTATATAAATTACTGTAAATATAATTTGTCACTTCAGCTTTAATTACAGTAAATACAATAAATGTTTACTAATTTATCCCTTAAAAAATCAATATTTTATTTATGAATTATAATAGATGCTATATCTAATGATAGATGCTTTAAATAAATACAATAACTATTATTTTAACTAACTAGATAGCGATTTTTAAACTAATTTTTGGGTGCCTACTACTTATAAATACAATTCAGATAAGCCTTAGTAACCTTTGATAATCAAAGGTTTTATGCAGGTAATCAATTTTATTACCTGAATTGTATTAATACATATTTTGTAAGAATTCTTTTGCTAATTTTGCCAGTGCAATGCCGGAGGCAAAAACAATGGTGGCTTACATGAAGTGGTTTTTGCACCAATTTTTTAATATCGAGTTTTTTATAACTTGTGTTTTGATTATGACATTAGGGTTGACTATGGCTAAACTAGCTGGATATCAATCACCACACGAACAAAAACACCCAAGTGGTTATTCAGACTCATCAGGTGTGAGGTAAAACAGGCTTGATGCTTAGGTTTGTGGACTATGAACTGTACTTCACTATTTCAACTGCGCTGTATTATGTCTGGTTGAACAGTTGTTATTGCGTTTGTCCTACAGCCCTTCTCCTAAAGGAGACGCTACGCGAACGGGCATCCTACGGCGGGCGTTTCCGTAGCATATCCCCATACTGGATCAAGCTTCTACAGGATGCTGTCCATAGTAAGGTAAAGCTTCAGACCAAAGAGGACGCTTGCCTTGTTGCCAGTCTAGATAAGCTAGTTCCAAAATACTTGTTACCGTTGCGGCTAACGCAGATTTTGCTTCAATTAATTGGTAAGTTGTCTGCGATTTCGCTAGAGTTTCCTGCCATGCTTCTGGCGTAAACACAGTATCTGCCAATAAAGCTGTGAGTCCTAAACCATCAGGGCTAGGTTGATAAATCGCACCAAAAACTTGACCACGTTGGGCTGGCATTTGAATAGCGATCGCATCTGTCTTTTGGCTTTGGACTACTTCTGACCAAGCGACGGCGGCTAAGGTGGAAACCGCAAATACAGGAATCTCTAACTGTTGCCCCAAAGTACGAGCCAGAACGACCCCAATTCGCGTTCCTGTAAAACCACCAGGCCCTTTAGCGACCGCCAGAAATGCTATATCTGACCAAGTTTGTGGCTGAATAAATTCAATTAAGTATTGATGTACCAGACTAGACAAATCGCGCCCTAAATTCCATACTTGAGAGCGAGAATCCCCTGCAAAGTTATTAATAGCTAAACCTAATTCCGGCGTTGTGGTGTGCAGTGCCAAACCATATTGTGTAACTGCAAGATTTTGGAGTTCAGTAGTCAAAATTAATTCAAATATTGATGAGCCTTATAACTTTAAAAAAAGAGTATTTAAAAGTCAATAACTCATAACTATAGCCAACCTATCTGATTAGCCAAAATTGTCAATTTCAGATACCCGACTTTTCAAAAAAGTCGGGTATCTTGTTTTTCCAAATCACCCGCCTTGCAACATTGATAACTCATAACGTTAGGTTGGAACTAATTCACCTGGACGCAACTTTGCCCACTTACCAGTTTCTTGCTTAAAGCTGAGACAACCGACTACATCCCATTCCATCTCAATGATTTCTCCTTTAGTGCGGATATTGACATTGATCGAAGGTTCATTCGGGTCAAAATTGGGTGTTTCAGTCAAGTGGGGCTGTTGATGCTGCGTTTCTACGGCATGATAGGTTAAACAGCGGTCTACATAGTGGCAGTTCACGCAAATACACATAATAGAACCAACTCCAGGAACCTTTATTGTTAATCTAGCTTAAGGCAAACTTATATTCATTAGTTGCTGGGTTGATTTTTATTACAATGCATCCTTCAGTTTCTTCTACCTTAGCTCCTGAAACTTGGCCCTTTAGTCTGGCATTATTGCCACAACCTGCATATATGGTAGGTGGTGCAGTGCGAGATGCCTTTTTGGATAGAAGTCGTGAATACCTAGATTTAGATTTTGTAATTCCAAGGGATGCAGTTAAAGTAGCAAGAGCGATCGCTCAACATTATCAAGCGGGTTTTGTCTTACTCGATCCTCAACGGCAAATTGCCCGTGTAGTCTTTCCCAATGCCACAGTTGATATTGCCCAACAAGAAGGAGCTAGTTTAGAAACCGATTTGCACAGACGGGATTTTACAGTCAATGCGATCGCTTACGATCCCCATACCCAAGAAATCATCGATCCTCTGCAAGGCTTGGCTGACTTACAACAGCGTGTTTTGCGCATGATCTCACCTGCCAACTTAGAAGACGATCCTTTACGGTTATTGCGAGCCTATCGCCAAGCCGCCCAACTTGGTTTTACGATTGAGCCAGCTACCCAAGAAACGATTCGTTCTTTAGCACCACACATCACAACAGTAGCCGCAGAAAGAGTCAGAGTAGAAATCGGCTATTTGTTGGCAATTCCTGAAGGTACTTCTGCGATCGCCACTGCTTGGGAAGATGGTGTTCTTGCACCTTTCTGGAAAAACGCTACACCTGAAAGCTTTCAAAAACTAGCAGCAGTTGATACAGCCGCCGCCTTCATCGCCCAAAATTGGCAGCCTCTGGGGGTGGAACTGCAAGAATACATCCGCGATACCATCAAAACAACTCGCTTAGGTATTGCCAAACTTGCCTGTCTCGTCCACCCCGATCCCGAAACTGCCGAAATAGAGCTAATGCAACTAACATACAGCCGTGCTGAAATTCAATCTGTTACCACAGCCTTGGGACTGATCCCTCGGCTAAAAGTAACAAATATGTCTTTGAGAGAACAATATTTTCTCTTTCAGGAAGCAGGCACTGGATTTAGTACTGCTGTAGCGTTGGCCTTAGCTTGTGATAATCTGGTAGAGGCGATGCCTGGCGATAAACTACTTAAGGTTTACGCACCTTTGATCGGCCGCTACCTGAACCCTGATGATCTGGTCGCTCATCCCTCTCAAATTGTGAGTGGGAAGGAAATCATTATAGCATTAAAAGTGCCGCCTTCACCATTAATTGGCAAACTGCTTACAGAAATTGCCATAGCTCAAGCAGAAGGAAAAATCTCAACGCCACAAGAGGCGATCGCATTTGCAGAAAGCTTACTTGAAGCTCCTTGAAAGAGTCAATAGTGATTAATGCCCTAGCTAGGCGTGTAATGGATTACCAGCAGAGATCGTTAAACAGTGAATTTATAAGTTTCTCCATGACTTAAGTATCTGACTTGACTTTCTATTCCTGCTGCTGTCACTGCTTTCATAAAATCTTCCAGCGGTGACTTAAAAACCGTGTAATCGTTGTAGTGAATGGGTATTGCCAGATCGGGAGCAATAATTTTGATTGCCTCTACCCCTTGCATAGCGTCCATAGTCAGGAGTACACCAAACACCCTTGTTCCTCCTAAATGTAGTAACGCTAGATCGATGTCAGGATACCGTTGGGGAATTTCTTGTAACTGTTCGTACAAAAGTGTATCGCCAGTAATATAAAGCCGATACTTAGTCTCGCCCATAGAATTCTGGAACTCTAGCATACTTCCCATAACAGGCGGAAGTAAGGCATTAATAACACCAGGGCCATGCCTGCCTGGCATAGCACTAATCTTGAGTAAAGTATCGCCCTTGGCAACAGTTAATGTTTCCCAAGTATCAAGCGCCTGCGTTGCCTGAAATCCTTTTTGTTGTAGCTTAGTTGCAGCATGAGGAGTCGTGACAATTGGCAAGTTTTTATCGAGTTTTTGCTCTACTACACGGTCAAAATGATCCTCATGCATATGCGACAGCACAATTAAATCCAGTTGCGGCAACTCAGTTAATTCTATTGCTGGATTAGTTCTACGAGCCGAACGGATACCATAATGCAGATGTACATGCTCCCCTTTATGCAGAAAATTCGGGTCGGTGAGAATCGTGAATCCTGCATAACGCAAAAGTACAGTTGCAGTACCAATAAATAAGATTTCACCAGTTTCAAAATCTGGCGTGCTACTGTCTGTAGGCAGGACAAGTTTTCTAGCTTCGTCCATCACACACTTCTTTATTGAGTGAACGCATTCAACATTTCTGTGGGAATAGGTGCAATTTGAATACAACTAATTCCCTCATGTTTGACTACTAGTTCAGCCCAGTATCTTTGAGCATTCATCATTCTAGAGATGTATTATTCAGTGCCTCAATACTCTTGAAAAGTAGACAAATCTATACTACAACTGTATTATTAACTTATCAGATTACACATACTACAAAAATTCGATGAAACTCAGATTGTCCTCAACCTTACGTAATGCGATACATTGCCGACCCAGCAAGGGTTCGAGCAGTGCGATCGCACTGCGTGTATTTGAGGAAACATATGAGTTTGACGGCGGGAAATCTGCGATCGCTGGATGGCTGAATCCAGATCGACTTATCTATAGCGGGAGGTGCAAGTGTTCTCTGGCACCAATATAAAGCAAGAAGTATCAACTACTTAACCCCCGCTTCTGGTAATCAGAGGTGGGGGTTGTTTTTTGAGGAGTGAATTAAGGTATGCAAGCTCAACCACAAACTCAGGAACCACACATATTACAAAATTCGGTGGTAGTTTTCTCCAAGAACTACCTACCCTTAGCACGCATCAACATTAAACGTGCTGTTGTGCTTTTAGTTACAGGTCAGGCAGAGTCTTTGGAGTTCAGCAGCACAAAGCTTTGGGAAGTTCGCTCTCCTAGCATCGTACTACAAGTTCCCGAACATATCCGTCTAACTGTTGGCAATCCCGAACGTCATTGGAAAGTACCGCCTGTAAACCGTCGTGAAGTACTCAAGCGTGACAACCATACCTGCCAATACTGCGGTAGTACCAAACGTCTCACCCTCGACCACGTGATTCCTCGTTCTAAAGGTGGACAGCATACCTGGGACAACGTTGTAACAGCGTGTGACAAGTGCAACTCAACTAAGAGCGATCGCCTTCCACATGAAGCAGGAATGGTTCTGAAAACCAAACCCAAAGCGCCAATTCACCCAGCAGTTGCATTTGCCGAACAGTTCTGGAACGCACAACGCCTAACTGAGAATGAGTAATTCACTCCCTTAAACCCAGCCAGAGAGGGCAATACAGCGATTAAATAACACCGCCCTCTCATTTCTAAAAAAAAATTGTAGTATGCCCTTGACATCTTTGTAGTATAAATGTAGTATATATGTAGTGAAGCAAAAGCGCCTCAACAAAAGGCACAGCGCTAACACCTCTGAACCATGAAAACTGAATAATTGCCACCCAACGTGGGGGTGTAGCTTAGTCCGGTTTAAAGCAGTCGCCTGTCGAGCGAAAGAACGTGGGTTCAAATCCCATCATCCCCGTGTAGCCTTGTGGACGAATAGAAAAGTCGCTCTGATTCTCAGTCAGAGCGAAGCGGGTGCAACCCCCGTCAAGGCTCCCAAAAATGTCCGAGTAGCCAAGTGGTAAGGCGTTGGTCTGCAAAATCAATCATCGTGGGTTCAATTCCCACCTCGGACTCCAAACGTTGCAGCGTCACCTAACGGCAAGGTACTCGGCTCATAACCGAGGATATGTGGGTACCCTACCCTTCGGGAACGACTTCGTCGAACGGGAAGCCGCTCCGCGTCTACAACTCCTACCGCTGCGACCAATGCACAGATGGTGTAACGGCAGCACCAGGGTCTCCAAAACCTTTAGTCAGGGTTCAAATCCTTGTCTGTGCGTTCTACTACGTGCCCTAACATCAGAAGCTTACAAACTGGTCATCTGATTTTCTCAATCAGAGTAGGTTCGACTCCTACAGCCTCCGCCAAACCTGGGGGCTGAAAAAACAGCTTCTCAAACTTGTATGTAGTAGAAATTTCACTCTTGGTGCCGTAGGCAAATTGGTAAAGCCACCTGTCTTTCAAGCAGGAGATTGCGGGTTCAATTCCCGTCGGCACTGCTGACTTGAGTTGGGATGGCAGAGAGCAGTCAAACTGGTCTCTCCATTCCTTTATTTCACCCAGAAATCTTAAGTCATTAGTCACAAATATATGGGTTGGCTCGCCTACTGGTGTGGGCAACGGTCTGTAAAACCGCCGCGTTCAGCGTTGCTGGTTCAATTCCAGCCCGACCCATCATGGAGAGATTGCTATCGGCAGGGCAAGCTGTTTGCTAAACAGTCGTGGATGCAAGTCCACTGTGTGTACCCTTCGGGAAGGCTTCGCCTACAACTCCCTCTCTCTCCGCCTTATGAGAACGTGGTGTAACTGGATAACATCTCAGATTACGAACCTGAAGAGTGGGGGTTCAAGTCCCTCCGTTCTCGCCTTATCCCCTGGTAGCTCAGTTGGTAGTAGCGCCTGTCTGTTCGCGTAGCGTCTCCGATAGGAGAAGAACAGGAGGTCATCCGTTCAATCCGGATCTGGGGGACTGGCACATTGCCCCATAGCTCAATGGCAGAGCAAGCGGCTGTTAACCGCTTTGTTGTAGGTTCGAGTCCTACTGGGGCAGCCATTCATTGCCGAGTGGACGATTTGGAAAGTCGCTGTGACTCTGAATCACGGAGAAGTTGGTTCGACCCCAACCTCGGCAACCAATTATTGCCCTGTGGTGTAACTGGCAACATCCCTCGCTTTGAACGAGGAGATTCCAGGTTCAAACCCTGGCAGGGCAGCCAAATTATACTCCTGTAGCCCAATTGGAAGAGGCGGCTGTCTCAAAAACAGTCTATTTTGTACGGGTTCGACTCCCGTCAGGAGTACCAACGGGATGTGGCGCAACTTGGTAGCGCGGCAGCTTTGGGAGCTGAAGGTTGCAGGTTCAAATCCTGCCATCCCGATATGCCCCTGTGACGTAATTGGAAACCGTCGCTCGTTTAGACCGAGTGTTTTGCAGGTTCGACTCCTGTCAGGGGTACTGAATCTTTGTTTGTACTGCTTTCGCTGAGTGACAGACATTAGATTAGTTTTTTAGCGTGTATTAGAAACTGGAGGAATGAAAAGAAACGAAATTTTAAACAAAGAAGCCTAAATCAGGCAGTGGATTAGCGAACACTGTTCTAACGCATTTATTTGCAGCCAACTGCACTGTAGACATAGAAAAATGGTGTAAAACTTACGGGATTGAGAAACCTTTTAGGGGTTACTGGGCTGAACATCGATCAATTCAAGCTCCCGTGGCGGAATAGGTAGACGCACTCAGTTGAGCGCTGAGTTTCTTGTTACAGGTTCAAATCCTGTCGGGAGTACCAAATTGGGTCGTTGGCAGAGCGGATATGCAGCTGCCTTTTAAGCAGACTTATCCAGGTTCAACCCCTGGGCGACCCACCAAATACTAGGGCGTTTGGCAGAATGGTTATGCTCCTGATTCTTAATCAGGCTCAAACAGGTTCAATTCCTGTAGCGCCCACCAAATTATGCCCCTGTAACCCAATTGGAAGAGGTGCCAAACTTAAAATTTGGAAGTTGCTGGTTCAAATCCAGTCAGGGGTATGGCTGAAATGGAAAGGGTAGTCGCTCTTTTGGATGACTACAATTTCTACTTTCAGATCCACAAATGCTGGTGTAGCTCAATCTGGCAGAGCAACTGACTTGTAATCAGTAGGTTGCAGGTTCAATTCCTGTTACCAGCTTAATGCGATCGTGGTGTAAAGGCAGCATCAGAGTCTTCCAAACTCACGGTACGAGTTCGAGTCTCGTCGATCGCTCTGAACCTCAAGGTTCTTAAATGCGGGTGTGATGTAGTGGCTAGCATCTGAGTGCGCCACACTCAGCGCATGGGTTCAAATCCCATCACTCGCTCTCGTAGCCCTGTAGCTCAATGGTGGAGCAACTGTCCTACAAACAGAGGACCACAGGTTCAAATCCTGTCAGGGCTACCAATTTATGGGAGTGTAGCCTAATGGATAGGCATCGATCTTCTAAATCGACCAATGTAGGTTCGACTCCTACCACTCCTGCCAAATGGGACCATAGCTCAACTGGCTAGAGCATCCGCCTTGCAAGCGGAAGGTTAGGGGTTCAAATCCCCTTGGCTCCACTGTGGTGTCTGAAGCCAAAGTGGTCGCGGCGCTGGTTTGTGGAACCAGTCATTAGGGAGTTCAAGCCTCCTCAGACACCCCTGAATGGAAGATGCCGCTGAATGGTCGGCAACCGGTCTTGAAAACCGGGGTAGGGTAATACCTAGGGGTTCGATTCCTCCATCTTCCGCCTTCCACCAGAAGCCGAAAAGTGAGGCGCTGTGCTGATAACACAGATATAGGAGGGGCAGTACCTCCCTGGTGGATTACCAAATGCGATCGCTTTCTCTCAGTTTTTGGTAAAGTCTGTTTGATAAGATAAATTTCACAAACTCTCATTTATCAGATCACCCTTACAGAAGGAGTGCGAGGCTTCCCGCCTATTCAGCTAAAATCTATCCAGTGAGAGCGCGAGGCCAACGAGATTGGACGACAATTATCAAACTTACTTGAATCGGGTAGCACGAATGATGCTACCAGAAGCTTACAGATCCCAAGTCCAGCATATTCAGGAGTCTTCTAAATTTCAGCCAGATTCTGGGTTGAGGCAAGCAGTACCATTTCCCGGCTACTCGCTAATTACTCCACCTGCGGTAGAAGCAACAGAAAACTCTGCTTTATATACCCAGTTACAAAGTTATCAACAACAATTGTTGCAGTTATCTGCCAACAGTGATTTGATTGTGCCTGTACCAGATACTAGCTTTCATTTGACGTTAGCAGACTTGATTTGGGATAGTGCTTACCGTGACGTCTGCGAGAAAAACCCCGAATTTGAACAGCAATTACGTTCTTGCTTGGCTGAAATATTTCAGGACTATCAAAAAGCGATCGCAACCGATAATCAACCTATACATTGGCAAGTACTGGGATTGATAGTCATGCCAAGAGCTATAGGAGTTTGTTTAGTACCGCAGGATGAAAGTTCCTACGAACAGGTGATTAAATTTCGCCGCATTGTTTATCAAAATCCTCAGTTAATGGCTTTGGGTATTGAACAGCATTATCACTTCACTGCCCACATTACCTTAGGTTATTTTGGAGAAATTTCACCCGAACTAGACCGTACAAATCTTAGTAATATGCTTTCTGAAGTGAATCAACAATGGCCGCTAGATTCACCAGGATTTTTAGTAGATCGCATTGAACTAAGAAAATTTGACGACATGACACGCTATTATCGTCAGAGCGACTGGCCGAGTTTAGTTTTTAGTCAATAGTCATTAATCAATAGTCATGAGTCATCATCCTCTAGACTTTTGACTATTGATTTAGCATAAATTCTTTAATCATTTAGACTTCATATTTAATATTCTGTCTGTTTATAAGCCAGATAAATAGCTTCTAAAAATACATCAGATGCAACACCAGCAGGTATTTGCTCTAAGTTAACAATAGCTTGAATCTGTTGGGCTAACTTTGATGATAGTGAGGCTCTTGCCCTAGCTGACATTCCACTACGCCTTTGTAAATATTCTCGGATTACTGCAAAATCGTCTGGTAACAATGGTGATAAATCAGCAATTCGGCTCAGTTCCTCATGGAGTGACTTTGCTTGTTCTGAGATAGTTAAAGTTGCTGAACCAATGGGTATTTGGTCTTGAATGACAATTGTACCTGCTGCAAAATCACCTAAGCGCTTTTCTTGACGACCCAACATAATTAAAAAAGCGCCGATAAACAAAAACTCGTCAATGGGACGTAACAGACCACGTAAAGCAGCTTGTTGTAATCCAATTGGTCTGCCATCATCTCTTACAACGCGAATTTTAGCAAAGCGTTTACCAAAGGTTTGCCCTTGCCATAGAGTTTCAAAAAATACGAAATAACCTGCATAAATTGCAAACGTGATGAGGAATGCGATCGCCATCATCCACAAAGCTAAAGTCGAGCCGAAAACTGTTACCCAAAAATCTGACAGTTGTACTAAAATGACCCAAAAAATAATATAAAATCCCACTAAAATTAGGGCTAAAATGTGATAATCAATTATCAAAGCCCAAGCGCGATTACCAATTCCTGCAAGGGTAAATTCTAGCTCTACACTTTCTGGGGTACGGAATTTAACACGATTAAAAAGGTGCATAAACTAATTCAAATTCGCTCATTAGAAAACGGTTATAATCAACTACATTCATCAATCCAAAATCTATAAAAAAAGGACAAGGGCAGGAAAACAAGTAATAAATGACTAATGAAAGATACCCCTTGTGTTTTCACCCTTGACTTCAGCAGTACTAGAATTTAAATTTCGCGATCGCGTAACTTCAAACCTAAGCCTTCACGACGACTCCGCAGGTCATAGTAAATAACAGCTTTGATTGTTTGCCAAAATGGAGCAATAACAGCCCCACTAGCAAAACTTAAACCCAAGACCAATAAGAAAAACAGCACAGCCGCAAAACTAGAACCCTGTTGCATCAAAGGTGTGAAGATTAACTGAATAATAGTGATTAGAATTTGAACCAAAATTTGAATGGGTATTGCGATTAAAAAAGCCACAAACCCGATCAACAAAATCCGCCACACGTAACCTTGAGTTAACTCCCAGCTACGACCGATGGTTGAGGTGGCATCAACATTATCTTCAATCGCAAGCGGCACCTCCACTAAATAAAAACGTGTCAACAGCCATAAAACCGCCACAAATGCTGCCACACCTAAAATAAAAGTGATTAAACCAACAAGCACAGTAGCAGCAGGATTTGCTTGTTGACCTATCCCACCCACTACTACAGCCGCTAAAACTCCAACTAAGACAAATACAAACCCAACACCAAAGATAACTCCCATACCTACAATTAACATTAACAGCATCGTCAGTAAAAACTGCCATAATCGTGAATTGACATAACGTTCACCAGCAGCAATGCTTTCTGGTTGATCGACCAAATCTCCAAAAGCTAAGCGAGAAATCAGTGCTGTCAAGGCATAAAACTTTGCCCACCCATACACTGGAACTAGTATCCAAAGATAAGCTCTCAGAGCCAGTAAAAAGTATTCCTTAAGGTGAGAACGATACAATCGTATTCCTGCACTCACGACATTTCCAACACTAAGGGGTTGCATGGGGCTGGGAGAACCAAAATCACCAGACATGATGTTAAATTTTCCTTGCGAGTACGGAGATGAATTGAGGCTATCTTAAAGTACACTCAACCCAATCCTCCCAAAATTTATGAATATTCAACGTTGGATAGCACGACGGGAAATAAATTGGCAGCGTTTGGATACCCTGTTACGGCAGGCAGAAAAAAAAGGATTAAAGTCACTGCGGGCATTGGAAATTCGCGAATTAGCGAGTTTATATCGTTCAGTGGCAGCAGATCTGGCACGTGCCCGTACTCAAAAAGTTGGCAATACTTTGATACACAGTTTACAATCTTTAACAACTCGCGCCTATACGCAGATTTATCAAGGTTCACGTCGACAAGAATGGCAAGCTGTGGTGGAATTCTACAGATGGGGGTTACCAGCTGTAGTACAGCAAACATTCGCATACATCGCTGCTGCTACATCCTTATTCTTGTTGGGGGCATTAGTTGCTTGGTGGTACACCTGGCAAGATCCAAGCTTTATGTCGCTGATTGTACCCGAAAGCTTGATTTCACGAGTGCGAGATGATCATAAATTGTGGATGGGATCAATTGTCGGCATTGAACCTCTAGCATCCAGCAGTATTATGATTAATAATTTGTCAGTTTCTTTTGGGGCTGTTGCTGGTGGGATGACAGCTGGAGCATACACAACATATTTAATGTTATTTAATGGTTTATTGATTGGTGCTATTGGCACTTTGGTAGGTCAAAATCATCTTGCCTATCCGTTTTGGGCATTTGTGTTTCCGCATGGTTCCCTAGAATTACCTGCTATCTTTTTTGCTGGTGGTGCAGGATTATTATTAGCAAAAGCAATATTATTTCCTGGTGAATACCGTCGTCGTGATGCACTGAAATTTCATGGTTCCCAGGCGGTGCAGTTAGTATTTGGGATTGTGCCAATGTTGATACTTGCTGGTACTATCGAAGGTTTTTTCTCTCCTAATCCCAGTATTCCAGACCCTTTCAAGTATCTTGCTGGTATGGGATTATTTGTACTTTTGGTTGTGTACTGTAGGCGCAAGCACTCCTTTTAGGCTATTACTTAGCCTAAATTAGGAATTGTTTTATCGAGCAATACAGTTCAGATAAGCTTGCAAATAAAAGTTGAGATCCTATTTATTACAAACATGAAGCAGTGATAGCTGTTTTAAATTAATTCAACTCAGAGAACTTATCAAGTAAACTATCACTTACGTAAAAGTACTGTATCAGGCTGAGTGGAAAAGAGTTATTCCAAATTGCCAAATTTAGTATTGTTGGGATTCAAAAGCGCTCTGTGAATACCTAAGAAGAAAATAATACTATTGACAGTAACTTGACATTAATAAAAATTATATTATATAAATATTTAATTTTTAATTAAAGAAATTGATAACTTCAGGATTAACCACAATAAAAATTAAGCAACATATATTCTTCTATAAATTGTAATAATACTTAGACGATCGAAAAAATACTAATGTATGAATTGAATTACAAAATAACAATGAATCTTTGAACATAAGCTGGACAAACTCATAAAATTTCAAATATGAATTAATTATGTAAAAACTTTCTAGTTAGCTACAGTCCTCAAAAATTTATGAGAAATAAACTTTTTACTACTTTCCTTGCTGCTGTTACTTTAGGAGGTAGTATTTTATCTGGGAATGCTTCTGCAAGTGCGTTTGATATCAAAAGTCGAGACCAAGCTCCAGATGAATTCAAAAATATCATCCAAGATTTTCGAGCTTTTGTTGGTGAAGAAGGTAACACTTTAAGTCCTGAAACAATTCAGGCAAAACAAGTAGATCTTTCTAAATTAGAACTTAAATTTGCTCATGATGTAAACGTCTTCTTTATCGGCGAAACAGCTGGAGGATATCGCAACCGCCTAGATTTTACTGCGACTGGCTCTACAGTAGCTTCAGGTAAAATCTTTGGTGATACTTCTTGTAGTACGACAGATACAATCGCCAATTTTAGTAAATTTTGTCCAAATCCCAATGACCCGTTAGCAAATAAAGTTGCACCTGACAAACCTTTGAACGTGGGTGACTGGGCGAATATAGGCTCCATGAGTGCTGGTACGAAATTGGACTTCTTGTTGCGTGCCAATGATATTAATGGTGGTATCTCTGGTACAGATAAAAATGGAAATACAGTCGCAGGTGTTTGGAGTTTAAATACAGCTTTAAACCCAGATGGTTTGCAGCACGCTGTTGCTTATTACTATAAAGACTTCCTCGTATTCGGTTTTGAAGACTTATGGGGAGGTGGTGACAAAGACTATAACGATACAGTGTTCGCCATCGATATTGGTAAAGACAACGCCCGTTATGTTGCTGGTATTACTCCTGTACCAGAACCTTCTGCAACTATGGCATTATTTGGTATTGGTGCACTAGGCTTTTTTACAACTCGTCGTCGCCGTAAGGTTTCAGTTGTTAAAGTTGATTCCGCGCTTTGAGTTGCAAATATCGTTCAACCAAATGATCTGTAATTTGATGTGCTGGTGCATCAAGCACCAACACTCCTTTTTGTTTTAATTGGGCAAATGCAACTTGTCGCTGTGCTAATAAATCTAAAGCTACTGCCCGGACATAAGTATTTGTCACATCTTCAGTAAAGGTATATGCTCGACGATCAACTTGTGGATCTCGGAGTGTGACGCAAAATGGCAGGTAACGGGGCACTAGTCGAGAAAGGGCGGCGAGGAGTTCGGTGGAGGCGGTGACATCAACTATGTCGGTAATTAATACTACTAGTGCCCGGCGACTTTGCTGCTGGACAAAATTGGTTACTGCTCCTAAATAATCAGATTCCAGCAATACTGGTTGAATGGGAGTCAGCCGATCAATTAATTGCGTAAGATGATTTTGACCGCGTTCGGGAGGAATCCATGTATGCATTTGGCGGTCAAATACACCGACTCCGACGCGATCGCCTCGGTGTAATCCTGCTAAAGCTAAGGACAAAGTTGCATTTAACCCCCAGTCAAATCGCTGCAATCCCTGCACTTTTGCTGTCATTAACCTTCCGCGATCGAGCAAAATCACCAAAGTTTGCTCTTGTTCTGGTTCTAAAACCCTTACCAATGGTGCTGTATTGCCATAGGCCCCGACTCGACGGGCAGTAGCTTTCCAATCAATCAAGCGTAAATCATCACCAGTGCGATAGTTACGCAGTTCGGCAAACTCTGTACCAATACCCATGCGGCGTTGACGGATCGATCCAGATGATTGTAGTGCTAAACGAATTGAAAGCGATCGCAACCCTACTAAATCTGGATAAACTTTCACTTCCTGATTTTGAGGAATCTGCCAATCATCCCAAGCTAATTCCCATAAACCCATCTGTCGCACCTGAATTTTTCCCCAAGAAAATTCTCCTCGCTGTGTTGGGTGAACTGTATATGTCAATTTCTGAGTACTGTTCATCGCTACAGTAGTACTTAGTTTCGATGTAGAAACACCAAAGCCTGTGGGGTAGTAGTCACGGATTTGAATGGCAGCATTGGCATTCCCCGATTTTACCGTTAGTACAACTGGGTTATCTCGACCAATAGACAATCTCGATGGGATTTCGCGAGTAATTTGCACGCGATCGCGTCTCACCCGCAAACCATCGACAATCATCAATGCGAAGATGAGGGTATCAAATAAAAGTGCGATCGCAATGCTTGCCGGAATACCGAAAAACATGGCTAAAATCGGGGCGATCGCAATTCCGATAACTAATAATAAATAGACTCTATTTGCTGGAACCATTGTTCAAAGTATTAAGAATAATTTTATTTCTATAAATTTTATATTTTTATGTATTTAGTTTTTCATAGCCACCAAAGAATAGTAGCCAGACTACTACAATTACCCAATGCATCACAACTGAGGGCCATAGAGAGCCACTTTGGAAATAAGCAATAGTACAAACAATTCCTAAAAATGCTGCCTGTAATAAGAAAACTGGATTCATAAATGTTGGGAATCCAGCGGGATATGCTGTTAAAGCATTTAGAGGATGGTAAACGATAAAAATTACTAAACTTATACCTCCCCACAGCCATTTTTTATTTCTTGAAACATCTTCTGTGACATGAGGCAGTAGTAAAACTCGAAAAAATAACTCCTCTGTGATTGCTGGTGTAAATAAGCAAATTGCTAAAATTTTAATACTTTCTTCTATTTTAAATTGCCCAAAACCAAACTTTAGAAACCCCAGATATAGACCAAATGGCAAAGAAATTACTGTATAAAATAATAATAATCTTACTACTGTGTTCAACCAAAAACTAGGAGCAGGAATTGTTGTTATTGCTTTCTTCAGACGATGTATTATCTTTAAATTGAGTAACCTATTCAGATTGTTTCGCATTTGGCTGGGGACTTAATTCAGTATTTGAGGGGTTTGGACTAACATTTAAATTTGAGCTAGGACTGACAAGAGGCGATTCTTCACCTGCGCGTAAAATTGCCTTTTCATATTGCCTAACAACCTCTTGAAATTCAGCAGGTTCAGTGACGCTATAATTGAGCCTAATTAGCAAAGCTCGACCATCAGCTGCTAAACTTTGATGAAAAGTAGACCATCGATCCACTGGAATTACAGATCGAATAGAGACTAAACTAGCAGCAAAACCTCCTAAAAAAGCTCTGATTTTGACATCATCTATTACTGAAACAATTAAAGTTGTCATTAAAGTTCCAAACAAGATGAGCAGATTCCAGTACCAATTTAAATTACTGGAAGCTTCATATTTCCCAATAAGATTTTTACAAATATCGCGTTTCAAGTTTTCTAAAGTTTCTTTATTTACAGGATAATTACTTCCTAAAAAAGGCGATGGCTTAGGGGATGGCACTCTTAATGGCGAAGGTGCTGGTAAGGGTGAAGAAATACATTGATTTACAGCTTGATTTTGAGCAGTTTTTTGTCTGGTAATTAAAACAATAGTTAAAATAATTAAAATACTCACAATAGCTCCAGAAATCAAAATTAGATAACGCCGATTCTGTAGTTTTCTTTCATTCATAAGGCTGTCTTGTATTTACTTATTTATCCTCATCCTTCATCGAGGAACTGAAACTTGATTGATTACCGACGCAATTACTGCATCAATTTGTAAACCATCCAGCATTGCTTCTGGTTTGAGAATTAGGCGATGACGCAGCAATGGCGATGCAACGGCTTTAATATCATCTGGCGTCACAAAATTCCTTCCTGCTAACCATGCAGCTGCTTGAGATGTCTGCAACCAAGCACCAGCTGCGCGTGGCGATGCACCCAAAGCTAATTCGGGATGTTGGCGTGATGTTTTTACCAACGCGAGAAGATAATCAATAATTGCTTCAGATACCTTAACTTCTTTGACTGCTTGCCGCGCCTGCAAAATTTCGTTTACTGTTGCTATGGGTTTGAGACGATCAATATCCCCACGTCGCGCAGCAAAACCTGCCTGACGATTGAGTAACATTTGCTTTTCCGCAGCTTGATCGGGATAATCTACGGCTAATTTGAATAAAAACCTATCTAGTTGCGCTTCTGGTAAGGGATAAGTGCCCTCAAATTCTAGAGGATTTTGTGTGGCAATTACCCAAAATAATTCTGGCAAGGGCAAACTTTCACCATCTAGAGTTACCTGCATTTCTTCCATTGCTTCTAACAGAGCCGCTTGTGTTTTAGGGGGAGTGCGGTTAATTTCATCTGCTAGTAATACTTCAGTAAAAACTGGACCTTTTTTTAAAGTAAAACTGCGACTATTCAAATCAAAAATATTTGTACCAGTAATATCTGATGGTAATACATCTGGTGTTAATTGAATCCGGCGAAACTCTGCTTTAATTAATTGTGCCAACACTTTTACTAAAAGTGTTTTACCAGTTCCTGGTACTCCTTCTAAAATTATGTGCCCACCTGCTAGCAGAGCTACTAGTAGCTGTTGTACAAGGCTGGATTGTCCTACAATTATTTGGTTAAGCCCTTTCCCAAGACGAATTAAAATAGAATGGATTTCGCTCATATTGGGTTACAAAATATTTACGCAAAGTCGCAAATTAGCGAGATCGAAAATCTCAAAAACTTAATTTGGGATTTTTTTTATAGTTCGCCATTGCCCCAACCAGCTTAACAGTTCTCGTTCACTCATAGGTCGTTTTTGCGATCGCCGCTTTAAAAGTGTAGCTAGTTCAACAGAATTACTACCTGTTTTCTCAACCCAGATATCAATCAAAGCTTGGGGTTCTAGTAAAATTTCACCTAATCCTAAAGCCTTTTGTAGTTGTAGTTGTTCTTCTTTACCTACCATCTCTACAACAAAATCGCTGCATTCAGCTTTTTGTAAGACTCCTGCCAAAGCTTGGATATATGCTTCGCTGTTATCTAAAACAGGTGTCTCTAAAGCTAGTGGTTTACCAAAGCGGCGATTTTTCGCCCAAATTAGGACTAGTAGCAAGACAGCTATCTGCAATAAAGCCGCAATTAAGGGTTGATGAGCAAAATAACTAAATAAGTCGTCTTTACCTTCTTTTTTTCGCACATCAGCATCTTTATAGCCATGAATGTATTCATCAACAAAGATGGCGTTATTTTGTTTGCTGACTAAATCTGCAAGAAATTTAAAATTACTTAAATAATCTTGATAAGCATTGGCTGCTAAATAGGGAGTTGTCGAAAAAATAACTTTTCCTTTGCCATACTTTTCCTGCCAAACTACAGCACCAAAGCGATCGCCTAAAGAAACTTCTTCTTTATTAGCTTTCTGGTAGCGTCTGCCTGTAGCAATCTTAACATCGCCAAAGGGCGATTTTTGCATAGTGTTAAAGTCTGCTGCCGTTGTTTGGTAACGCACGCCCAAAATTACCAAGTTATTACCTTTTTCTATCCATGCGCGTTTTTCTGGATTTACAACTGGTGGATTGAGATTGCTGTTCACTTGTAGCAAGGTAACTGGGCTTTTCTGTGCTTTGATATCATCCCAAGGCTTTTGCCAGCGCTTGATTGAAGTTCCTTGCTCTTGCATAAAAGCATACCAAGCACCATAGCCATCCGCAGCACGGTTATAGGTGGAACCATTACTGATTGTGGTGTTTTTGGGAGCCGCTATCAAGCTTACTAAAATGATGACCGCCAGAGCGATCGCTCCCAGCCAAGCCAAGCGGTTTGAACGCTTCATTTAATGTACAGCTTTATACTGAATTTATGGATATTGTAGATAGTAATCCAGTAAAGAACTGCTAGCCAAGATTATTTATACGTCCGAACTGAACTGTCGGGCAACAATCGCCATCGGCAGGTACAGCCGTCGCAGCTGCCCAGGAAGCGGTGCAAATCCATGATGTTCATAAAAAGCCCGCGCCCGATCATCTTTTGCATCTACTACTACCGCTATTGATGCGATTTCACTCATCAGGCTGCGCCGCAGCGCATCTACAAGCAAGAATGCCCCTAACCCTTGCCTCTGATAGCGTTCATCAATAGCAAGCCGACCTAGCAATGTTGCTGGCACAAGCGGATACTTCGGCAGCCTCGCTCTTATTGCTGTCGGCAAGTCTTCTACTTGAATTGATGTGGCTGCTAGTGTGTAGTAGCCTGCTATCCGGTCTGCGTCGATATCATACAGCACAAACGGTGTTGCTACATAACGCCGCAAATCCTGACTTGCCTGTTCTCGTAAATAACGATTAAGGGCTTCGATTCCACTTTGGAAATCTGCCCGATTATGCTGGGAGTTCAACAACTCAATGGTATACGCAAAAGCCGGGATACTCACGTTATCCCCATACTTTCCTTATAACGGCGTATAGCTCGCACCAGTGGTTCATCAGGCTGAATTTCAGGAGGATTGAGGAGAGAATTGATAAACGCCAGACTATCTTCCCGACTAAGTTTGATGATGGTGTGTTCTTCAATCGTTCGTAATGCGGCTTCTTGAGCATGACTCACCACAAAATCGGTGAGAGTTCTGCCTTCCAAATCTGCCGCCCGCTGCAACAATTCCTTTTGCTCGCTAGTAAGGCGTGCTTCCAGACGCTCCGGTTTGCTACGTCTTTGTTCTGCTCTTTCCGAATTCTGCCTATTGGGCATAATGAGTGACTCTTTTTTTGCTCTCTATCTATTAGAGTACGGCTATAAGACGTACTACGTAAAGGTCATTTGTCATTAGTTATTTCTCCTCTGCTTCCTTGTCCCCCTCATTCCCACTCCCCAACCCTACTCCCTTTTCACCTGGATTAAGTTCTAATTGGCATTGAACCGAGATGCCAAATTGCATTTCAAGGTAGATTTTGATCTGTAAAGTTTTAGTAAACTTACGTAGAAATACTGGAATTTTTCGTCGCGCTAGTAGAATATTTTGAAAATTTCTGTCAATTAGACAATAGAGAATTATTTCCGAGATTTAAAAAACCTACCCTTGAAAGAAATCTACTCCCCTGCAATTTCTCGATACGCCTGCTGGCAATGCTCATAATTTTCGGGCAAAATCTCAGCATCGCCAAAACATAATTGTTCGTGAGTAGTAATTAAAGTTTCATAGGGCTGGATGGGCGTTACAGACGATCGCAGAAATTGCAAATATTCGCCATCAGTGCGGCTGGGTTGGTGGCGAACAACGCCAGTATCATGCAAGTGCTGCAATATTGCTTGATATAAACAACGGCAAGCTTCTCGGTAATTACCCTGACGGTAAAATTCTTGCGATCGCGCCAACCACAAAGTAACGGATAACTCACTGGTAATCGTTGTTTTGCCAGTTGGAGTATGATTGCCTCTTCTATTCATCCAAGAATACACATAAGGACTGAATTCTCGCCACAATAACCACAGCAACCAAACCACGAATACACCTAGTACAAGCCAAAACAATAACTTCAGCAATTCACCTAGCCAAGGACTTATTGCCCAACGGGGCGGTAATCCTGGTAACGCTGATTCCAAGCGGGAAAACTGATACTCTATCCATTCTCCAACTTGCTGTTGTAACTGAGAAATCTGCCAATCCCAGCTTGTTTTTTCAAAGGTGTCTGTGGGCATAGAAGATGATAGGGAGATGCGGAAAGAGGGACAAGGAGGAAATAACTGATGATTCTTGCCTATTGCCTTTTAACTAATGACAAATGACTAAGCTGATAAGCGCCTAAATCATATATTCTTCTGTTAGGGCTGTCCAGGGTCAAAAGTTCAAAGTCCAAGCTAGTATTTGACTCTGGACACTGGACTCTTGACAACCTGATCGCGAAATATACAATTTAAATGCGTAACAGCTTATTGACCTTTGACTATTTTGTATTTGCTACTTTTTATCATGAGCCAACCAACGACAACAAGTAGCGCACCAAAGATGAGAAATCCCAAATCCCAAGCTAACTGATTTGGCCCTGGTTTTACATGATGGATACCGAGAATTTGGTGATCGATTAGCCCTTCAACTACGTTGAACAATCCAAAACCGAGAAGTATAGACCCGATAAAAGTTTGTGATGACCAAGGAACATCATCACGCCCGCCAGCCCGCCATAACAAGGCTATTCCCACCACAGTCAGCACCCAATCTAAGGCATGAAATAACCCGTCCCATACCATGTTCAAATCTATATTTGAGGTGCTGGTTAGCGGTCTAACATTACTTAACATATGATGCCATTGGAGAATTTGATGCAGCACAATGCCATCGATAAACCCTCCTAGACCTAAACCAAGGAAAATTCCAGCAGTAATTAGCGGTGTAGGTCGGTTAATGCTCTCACTTTTAGCCTCCATACTCAACCTCATAGACAGGCATTTTTACCACCATAGAATTTTTTGGCGAGCAATATCTTCTGTCTTGAGGCAAATGCTAGCGTTCTATTTAAAGTGGACAATTTCCTGTTAGGGAGTCCTTGAAGACGCTAATTACCATATACAGGCATGATATAAGTTGATATTCAAGAGCATTTTCAAATGACTATTTACTTTTACAAGGTTTGGCAGCCTTATGGCTGTTTTTCTAACTTTTCTCCTCACGGAATTCAAATCCAAGGTACTTACTGGCCAACGGTTGAGCATTATTACCAAGCACAAAAGTTTGTTGGCAGCATAGATGCGGTAATTATACCCGCGATCCATAACGCTCAAACGCCAGAAGAGGCTGCTGCTTTAGGCCGTTGTAGTACTCGCCAAATCCGTGCAGACTGGGAATTTGTCAAAACTCAAGTAATGCAAGAAGCTGTACTTAAAAAGTTTCTCACTCATGCTGAGATTCGAGATATTCTCCTATCTACAGGCAATGAAATTTTAGTGGAAAACTCCCCAAAAGATTATTTCTGGGGCTGTGGTGCAAATAAAACTGGTCAAAACCATCTTGGTAAAGTTCTGATGAGTGTACGTGAAGAAATCCGCAAGTTATTATCTGTAACAGCAATTGCCGAAAAATACTTGCAGCATTAATTACATTCTAAACTTAGTAATTTACAGCCAGAGGGGAATGTAGTTATTCCCCTGATTAAATAGGCTTTAACTCTATAGCGTTCGTGATATTTAATTATTTGTTAGAAAATAAAATTTTAGATTTAATGTAAAGCTTTATACTAATTATAGAAAAAATTGTGAAATTTTTTAATTTGCATAATATTACCGTATACATCTCAAGATTTAAGGTTATAAAATTAATTGTTTAATAATTAACTTTTTCTTAAGCATTTAGCTTTGAAACTTCAGAGTTTTCCGTAGGAAGTTCAGGTAAGCATGAGTTCGATAGACCTTTTCCATGCAGTCTTCCTCTTTCTCCGAAGAAAGAGAAGAGTAAAGCCAAGTTAGGGTTTTAAATATCTCCCTGACAAGGAGAAATTTCTGCAAAGAGGTTATATCAAATTCAGCGAACAACTTTAATTAAGGAAAAGTTGAAGGTTATTTTTTATACATTAATTTAGTTTATATAACTAATGGCATTTACCGATCAACCAAGTGGTTTGCAGCAAACCTTTGATCCAGAGGGTTTACTGCACAGAATGACCAACCAGATTAGGCGATCGCTTGAACTCCCAGAAATATTAACAGCTACTGTTGCCGAGGTGCGTTCATTTTTGGGTACAGACCGAGTGATGGTTTATCGGTTTGATAGTGATGATAGCGGTGAAGTGATTGCCGAGTCTATTCATGAGCAGCGGTTGCCATCTCTATTGGGGTTGCACTTTCCGGCAAATGATATCCCCCAGCAGTCAAGAGAGATGTTTATCGCAGCCCGACAAAGGGCAATTGTGGATGTAGCTAATGGCAAAATTGGGTTATCGCCACTGTGTTTACCAGAAACCAACGAACCCATAGACACAGAGAATATCCACTATCGACAAGTAGACCCATGTCATATTCAATACTTAACGGCATTGGGAGTACAGTCTTCGTTGGTAGTGCCAATTTTACATCGCGATCTGAAAGAGGAATCAGCGAAGCCAGAACTGTGGGGATTGTTAGTATCGCACCACAGCCAACCACGAAGTATTTTGCCCTGGGAACTGAAATTATTACAACAAATTACCGATCAGGTAGAAATTGCGATCGCTCAAAGCAATCTTCTCTCGGAAACCCGTTCCCAGCGACAACAACAAGCCTTAATTAACCAAATCGCCATCCTATTGAATCAACTGCCGACAATCCAATTCCAAGCAGCCTTAGAATCAACTATTACTGCTTTTGGTGGTACAGGTGGCAGACTTTACATTGAGCAGAGTAGAGAACTCTATACCTGGGGTGAACAACCGCAATTACCCTACGAGTCAAAAAGCATTGTTATTGAACAGCATCCTGTGTGGCAAAACTGGATGGCTGAGTGCAAACAAGGTCAAGTTTTAGCAATTCCCGACCTTTACAAAGAAACACATTTGCGAGTTTTAGCGGTGGGGTTTCAACCAACTAAGATTCGGGGAATTTTGATAATTCCCCTATATTATCGCAACTGTTTTCTTGGTGTTTTCAGTATTTTTCGTCCAGAATTTGATACCGAAATCTTATGGGCTGGACGCTGCGATCAGAACCAACGACAAAGACAACCCCAGCTTTCCTTTGATGTTTGGCGAGAGCAGAAAAAAGGACAAGCACCTGAATGGAAACTTGAAGATATTGTTCTAGGGCAAGCCTTGGGTTATCACTTCTCAATGGCAATTCAGCAGCAGCAAATGTACCAACAGGTACAGGTACTCAATACCAACCTAGAACAGCGGATGCAGGAGCAAACTGGTGAATTAGAAAAATCATTACTGTTTACCAAGGTCATTAAGCAAATTACTGAGCAAATACGCAGTACATTAGACTTAAAAATTACCCTGCAAACTATTGTGCAGGAAGTCCGTCCCTTGCTAAATTCTGACCGAGTTTTAATTTACAAAATATCTGATGAATCTGATGGTCAGGTGATTGTAGAAGAGATCAATGGCAGCTATCCTTCAGTTTTAGGAATTAAAGCACCGCCAAGATGCTTTCCTGATGAATATGCTCGTCTTTACATTCAGGGCAGAGTGCGGGCAATTAACGATGTATCTACAGCTACTTTGAGTGATTGCCATCGAGAGTTTTTGCAGAATTTACAAGTGCAAGCTAACTTAATTATCCCCATCAACATGGGTACGCAACTATGGGGATTACTAATTGCTCATCAATGTGATGCTCCGCGAAATTGGCAAGATGGCGAAATTGAGTTAATGCAACAGCTAGCGGATCAAGCAGCGATCGCTATTCAGCAAGCACAACTCTATGAACAAAGCCATACTGCGGAAAATCAGGCCAAGGCTAAAGCTCAACAGTTAGAGCGGACTTTATATGAACTGCGACAAACACAAACACAATTGATTCAAAACGAAAAAATGTCTAGTTTGGGACAGTTAGTTGCAGGGGTAGCACACGAAATTAACAATCCCGTTAACTTTATCTACGGTAATCTATCTTACGCCAATGACTACACCGAACAACTACTAAAACTTTTACGCCTCTACCAGTCGCACTATTCCCAACCTGATAGCGAAATTCGCTCGTTAGAAAAAGCAATTGATGTGGAGTTTGTGGCAGAAGACTTACCAAAAATTATTTCTTCTATGCAAGTTGGAGCCGATCGGATCTGCTCAATAGTCCAATCTTTACGCAATTTTTCTCGCTTGGATGAGGCGGAACATAAACCTGTTGACCTACATGAAGGCATTGACAGCACTTTACTAATTTTACAACACCGCCTGAAAACCACCGTCAATTTCCCTGGTGTGAAGGTAGTCAAAGACTATGGTGACTTACCCTTAGTCAGATGTTATGCCGGACAAATGAATCAAGTATTCATGAATATTCTCAGCAATGCTCTTGATGCTTTGGAAATGCACGCAGGCAATAATCAATCCTTTATTCCTTCAATATGTATTTCAACTAGAGTCTCAGCAGATAATTCCTTTGTGCTTATTCGTATTGCCGACAATGGGCCGGGAATGACAGAAGAGGTAAAACGGCGGATTTTTGACCCGTTTTTTACAACTAAGCCTGTAGGCAAGGGTACAGGACTGGGGCTAGCTATCAGCTACCAGATTATTGTTGAAAAACATGGTGGAATTATTGACTGTGTCTCTGAAGTTGGCAAGGGTACAGAGTTCTGGATGGAGATAGCCCTTAACCCACAATGCAAAGTCAATAATCAATATATCAATTCTTTACTTCCATCCTCTGAGAGATGGCAGGTTAAGTAGGTCGGCGTGAATATTTATCGTTGGGATGAGGCAGGAGGCAGGAGGGAAGAGGGTTTAAGCCTATTTGATTTTTCTTAACATAGTTTTGTTTTTCCACACCGTTCTGGTTAAAACTAATTTTTAAAACTTAAGCAATAAATGAGCAATGGCTCAGTGAGATAAAAATTTGCATGAGATTATTTAAGCGATTTGTAAAAAATTACTTCATATTTCGACAATATTTATCAATAGCAAAAGTAAAGTTTATTAGCAAAAAAGACTCTAACAATTCTCAGGTGCTAATCTAATAATTGAAGCTAATAAGCTTCCCTGGCAGATATAACAGCTGCATTTGAAATTAAGTTAGAGGTATACGCTGTTTGATTTTACGTCTGTCTCACCAAAAAACAGCAACACCCAACGCGAAAACTGATATTTCCTCAAATACTAAACATCAGGGGGCGCTGTAACTAGTTTTCATTGCTTGATTATGAAAGTGATGGAATTTAGTACATCCCTGGCTAGGATAAACAATCAGAGGAAAGTATTCAGGGAGTAGAGGTTTGGGTGTTGTTTTGTTTAAGAAGCCAGGAGGCAGGAGGCAGAAGAAATAGATTATATTTTTGCTGCTCTCAGCTACAGGATTCAGAGCAATTGGGTTTCTCTTCAGCGACGGCGCTGGCTCCTTTATGCCGACGGCAGTTCCTCTTTGGGGAAACCACCAAGACCCTAGAGGTGACGCTCGTACACCAGTTCACGCCAGTCGCTTCAAGTCGGGAAACCCGCCCACGGCGCTGTCTGTCCAACGCGCTGGCTCCTTTATGCCGGGGAACTCGTCCACCGCAGTGGCTCCTCTACCCTCTGCCTTCTCATGATTGACTTTTGACTACCTGAAGCAAAATTGGTATAAGCTTGTACGAAGTTGAATAGCAAAAGACAGTTGAAATAGCGCCTTATGTCAATTATTGCGCTCAGAGCATGGTACATTCAAGATTATGAGCCGATTCCCGAACTGGAAAAACGTCAGCCAGACATTCGTCTGAGTAAAAAAAGTCTACTGAGATCGGGACTAAGAGCAGACTTTTTAGAAGACAGTGATGAGGTAAAGAAATCGACTTGGTTTGGGCGCTATCTGGAAGGGGAAAATATTGAATTTTATATTGAAGGTAGTGGTGGCTATTGCGTAGCTAATATTGACTTGATTAGCCATGAAATTTATTTCACTAAGCAGGCGATTTTAGCTCAATTAGACCCAACAATTTTTTTATGCTATCAAACTGAGTATGCCGCAGCGAGTGATGCTTTGCGAGAAGGGGTGCAAAAAAGTTTAGAAACTTTGAACTCGCGATCGCGCCTTCCCCTAGCATTAGTAGAATCATACCGTCCTAGCAATGGTCCTTTACGGCTTTCTGTAGGTATTCTGCGAAAAATCCGTAAGAGTTTATTGTTTATTGCAGACACCACAGCGATCGCTAGCATTAATGGCAAAGAAACTACGCAATTGATTCCTAGTCCCAATGTCTGTATTGAAATGGGCTATGCCATCCAAAGTAAGCGATCAGAACAAATTTTACTAGCGCAAATGCAACGCCCAGACTTAGAAGGAGACTTTCCTTTTGATTTACCAAAGCAGCAAATTCTCCAATTCCAAGACAGTAAAGAACTGAATAAAATCCTTACAGGAGCAATTAAAGCCCAGCTAGCAAGGTTTAAGTTGTTTTTTTGAAACTCATCCTCTGTTAAGAATTGAAAAGCAATTCATAATATAAGGCAGGTGTTATCTTCACTGTGCTATGCATTTAACTTGGTTAGACAGCAATAGTTGGTTGCTTGAAATTGGTGGCAAACGCATACTACTTGACCCTTGGCTAGTTGGTAAATTAACCTTCAGCAATTTAGATTGGCTATTTAAAGGTACTCGACCGCAAGAACGGCCAATACCAGAGAATATTGACCTGATTCTGCTGTCTCAAGGTTTGGAAGACCATGCTCATCCACCAACACTTCAGCAGCTCGATCGTAAAATTCCAGTTGTGGCTTCTTTGAGTGCCGCAAAAGTAGTGCAGAAGTTGGGTTACACCTCTGTCACAGCGCTTACTCACGGTGAAACTTTCAGATTCAATCATCAAGTAGAAATCAAGGCTACTCCCGGTTCCCTAATTGGTCCAAATCTAGTAGAAAATGGTTATCTTCTCAAAGAGTTGGAGAGTGGTTTAACCTTGTACTATGAGCCTCACGGAACTCATGACCCCCAAATTAAGCAGGCTGCACCAGTTGATGTGGTAATTACACCCCTGATTGACTTGGCACTACCTTTAGTGGGACCAATTATTAAAGGAACAGACAGTGCTTTAGAAGTGGCAAAGTGGTTACAACCACAAGTAATGCTGCCTACCGCAGCGGGAGGAGATGTCATATTTGAAGGATTGATCAACAAATTTCTCCAGGCTGTGGGTAGTGTTGAAGAATTTCGTTTGTCGCTAGCAAAGAATAATCTCACCACACAAGTAATTGAACCATTACCAGGCGATCGCATTGAACTGCAATTAAACAAGCGAGCATTAGCCATCTGAGTTTTTCTCAATTCACTGGGAGGTCATTTGGCTTCCACAGTGGTCTTATTCGCCGCATCCTTGAGCAGTTGAATATGTTTAGGTAGTAAATCAGCTAAGGCGTAACGCTCTAGCACAATTTTTCGCGCATTTAAGCGAATTTGCTCCATCCGCGTTGGGTGGTCTAAGACTTCATCAATGCGGTCAGCAATTTTCTGCGGTGAGAAGAAATCGACTAGCAAACCGTTTTCGCCATCTTGAATAATCTCGGTCACCGGTGCAGTATCAGAACCTAATACTAAGCATCCTGTAGACATGGCCTCAATCATCGACCAAGAAAGGACAAACGGTCTGGTTAAATAGACATGTACAGATGATGCTTGAATTACTTGCAGATATTGCCCGTAGGGTAAAGTCCCAGTAAAGTGAACCCGTGATAAATCGAGGGGGACTTTTTTCAGCATCAGATCTTTGTAGGTACTACCTTCTGGTAAGGATTTGCCGTAGCAAACTCTATCTGCGCCAACAATTACTACATGGCAATTTGGTCTTCGCTCTTGTACATAAGCAATGGCTTCAATGAACTGAGGAAAACCGCGATATGGCTCCATACCCCTAGCTACATAGGTGACAATTTCATCCACACCAGAGAGGTCGAGATTAGGCAGTACAAGTTTAGCTTTTGGATGAGGTTGAAAAAATTCTGTATCAACTCCATCGTGCAGCACGGAAATCTTACCTTGAAATTCTGGGGGAAACTGGGATTTTTGCCAATTCGTTGGTGATAGACCGCGATCGCAAGTATATAAATCTAGTAATATCGGTGCATTTTTTAACCGGATACGCGCTACATCATCAATAGTTAGTGGCTCTGTGGGGTCAAAATCTGCGTCTGAGCCATGAGCATGATAAAACCATTCAAAATAACAGATTAGTGGTGTATCTGGGAATGCATCCTTAACAAATAAAGTTGGTCCCCAACCAGAATGACCGCAAATTACATCGGGTACAAAGCCTCTTGCTTTGAGTTGCTCAGTCAGCTTATATACTGCTTGACCATGCAAAACTGCACCTTCTAATGGCCGGACGTAATGATGGGTTGTAGGGTGAGGATCGCGGCTTGGTTCAAAAATAGCCTTATGGATACCAGGTAGAGTGACTTCTCGATTTTTAGTGGCGAATACAACCAGGTTGTTTGGATCTTGCGCTAGTTTTAAAGCTACGTGGCGGTACTGGGCTGGAAAATTGTTATGGAGAAAAAGAACTCGCATACAGTTAAAGCTAGAAGCTGGGGATCAGGTATGTTTTCAAACTTGTTATATCCTAAATAAAAACATGCGATCGCTTATATTTTGTGATGGTAGCCCTGTCAAGGTGAATAAATAATCTGCTTTCCTGGGCTGATTTTTGGTGATTAGACTTAGTAGATTATGGTTTTAGTTGGAAAACACATCCTAGAGATTTACCATACTCTTTGCCTAAGTTGAAAAGCTAATTCTCACAATTTAGATATGATTGCTATAGTAAAATTCCCTAAATTAATAATATTTTTGATGCCTTCATAGGGAGTTATACCATAATTCCATCTAGCTCAATTTGCTGTGTGTTTATTAATTATGTGAGAATTACTATTATTTCTGCTACAGTGTAATCTCCAAGTTAGAATATGATTGTTTATCAATTTCTAGACTAATTGTTTGCGGCGTCAACTCTAATTTAGCGCGTGAATTATCCAGGAAAGCTACAGATATATGCCCCATCGATTACTTCCCTTGAAGAACGTGACTGGAAGGTTATGACCGAACTTTTTGATAGGGAAGATAGCGATGAAATTGAAGCCGATATCAACAGCAGTCTGATGTTGATGATACCTGAACCATTTTGGGGAGATGATCCTTTTGAATTCTTGCGCGAATACCTTTAAAAATTAAAAATTCAAAGCTTTGGCAATTTTTAAACACCCTTGAGGCGGCTGAGGAAAGTACGCAGGCGATCGCTTTGGGGATGTGTCAGAACTTCATGAGCAGCACCTTGTTCTAACACAAGACCTTGATCTAAAAATATCACCCGATGTGCGACTTCCCGAGCAAATTGCATTTCATGGGTGACTACTACCATTGTCATACCCTCTGCCGCTAGTTGCTGCATGACTTGTAGAACTTCGCCAACCAGTTCCGGATCTAAAGCGCTGGTGGGTTCATCAAACAGCATAATCTGCGGATTCATACATAAACTGCGGGCGATCGCTACCCGTTGTTTCTGTCCCCCAGACAGTTGTTCTGGATAAGCAGATGCTTTGTCAAAAAGACCAACTTTTTCTAGATATAATCCTGCCAATTGAGCACTTTCTCTCGGTGTTTTTCCCAATACTTTACGCGGAGCCAGCGTCAGATTTTCCAGCACACTCAGATGAGGAAACAGATTGAATTGCTGAAAAACCATGCCTACTTGTGTTCGTAGTTGCCGCAAGTAACTATAGTTGATAACAGGTTGGGATAAGTCGATACCGTTGACTACTAAACGCCCATAATTAATGCTTTCTAAGCGGTTAAAGCATCTAAGTAGAGTGCTTTTACCACAACCAGAAGAACCAATCACTGCAACCACTTCTCCCCGGTTGATTTCACCAGTGATTCCTTTAAGGACTTTCAGGGAGCCAAAGCTTTTTTCGATATTGTCAAAAATAATGGCGGGGATAGAGTTGTTCATTATCAATATTAACTACTCTCTAGTCTATTGTAATATTTTTAACTTAGACGTAAGCTGCTTGCAGAGCTACTACTAAAACGCAGAATCAGTACAGAGGACAGAAGGGAAAAAATTAATTATATAGCTGGATTCTGTTTGATAGCGTTTTTCAAACAGTGGGGAAAGTAGCCTGAGGGTTATTCGTGGAGTGGCGATCGCAGTTGCAGTCAAGTTAACCGTTTATAGCTTCGTAGTCTTCTAACGCTGCTTTTGCACCAAATTCTACAAGCAAACTCAAGTCACATCCATACTCTCCACTACAGCTAAAGGAACCAAGCTCTAGTATGTGAAGCTCACCTTCTGATTCGCAGATGTCTACAGTGTACAAAGATTCTGGATACCAATTTACTGTTTTTAATATGTTATTTAAATAGTTTTCTAAATAGCCTCCCTTGATTATTTCATCTCTTCTCTCTTCTCCAACTAGATATAGTGAACCAGTAATTGCTTGATTTTGGTAAACGAAAAATCTCCACTCTTTAGTAATTGGACGTTTGTTACTGACTAGTAATAAAGTTGTCTCATCTCTTTGCAGTTCACTTCCTAAAGATTGTATAGTATTTAAGACATTAAGATTAAACACTCCAGCGCGAAACGATTTCATATTGCTATCAGGTCTGATAAATAAATTGCCATCAGACTCAAAATAGTCAAGAATTTCTTTTCTTCTACGAATTAGTTCACCTAAAGAGAGAATGAAATATTTGTTATTCAGCAAATATCGACCAAAGTAAGTATAATAGGTAGTGCAACGCAAATTCTTTTCATCCATATAAGCTCCCGGAATCCAAGAGGTTCGCAAAATATTCCGACCTAAATTTAGGGTTCCTCTAAATAAAACACACTCATGCTCTGGAAAATATTCTTTTGCATCTCCCGGGTGAAATCTGAGATAGCTTGTCTCTTTCCAAAAGTATCCTTGTCTTCGCAATTCTTCTACAAATTCTTCATCAACATCAGATATATATCTTTCAATTAGCCAATTAACTTTTTTCATAATTATCTGGTGTAACTTGATTCTCTATAACTACAACCTCGATAGGTGGGCAATGCCCACCCTACTTGTATTGAAAATATACGTAATTGGCAATTAGTACGATAATCCTTTGGGCTGGTAATTTAGTTATTTGTATAATACTTGAATGAATGTATTTACAGAAATTCTGATATTTGGATAACAGAAGGTCAAGAAATGTCTGAAATTACTAGAAAATTGGTCTTTCTCATCTGCTTTATTGCTATATATACAATTCGCCTTTACTTCAAGCAGCAAGTATCGCAGAAAAAAATTACTGAATCTCGTAAAACCACTCAGGAAAAAGTGCTGCTGTTTTTAGCATTTATAGGCATATTTATCCTACCTCTAATTGGTATTTTTACACCTTGGCTAGAGTTTGCTGCATATAATCTACCTGATTGGACTGGTTGGATTGGTACGGCTGTTTTTGTCACTGCTATTTGGCTGTTTTGGCGTTCCCATGCAGACTTGGGTTTGAATTGGTCAGCCTCACTAGAAATTCATGAGCATCACTCACTGATTGATACTGGAGTGTACCGCTATATTCGCCACCCAATGTATGCATCTTTTTTGCTTTGGGGAATAGCCCAAGCTTTGCTTCTACATAATTGGATTTATGGATTATTCAATATATTATCGTTTCTACCGATGTATTTTCTGCGAGTTTATCAAGAAGAGCAGATGATGCTTGATACGTTTGGGGAGAAGTATCGAAATTATATGTCTTGTACGGGGCGAGTGATACCAAAATTTACTCTAAGAGCAACACCATTAAGCTGAAAAATTATGTCTAACAAGTGATATATCTGAGTAGTCCAGTGAATTCTTCAGCTTAATTTTTGAAGATCTAAAGGCACAATGCCGAATTTTAATCACCAAAATCAACCGCTAAAGGATGCTTAATTTATCTTTTCATGATGCTCTAATCAGCGTGCCTAGAGCCGACTTGCCCAAAACAGCATTAGCCAAATTGCCTGGGATATTACCATCAATTATCCAGCAATCAATTCCTAAATGAGATATAGACATAAATTCTTCAACTTTTCTGGACATACCACCAGTAACATCTATAGATTTACTTCCACCCAAAAAAGCTTTTATTTGGGGATAGTTAGCTTGAGTAATATTAGATATTAATTGCCCTTTCTGGTCATATACACCTGGATAGTTACCAGCATTTATTAGCCGAGTTTGAAACTTTTCTTTTTTGTGGAAATGTTTAGCTAATTCTGCTAATAAAGTGTCTGTAGAGAGGATTGTGCCACCAATTACTTTATCTAAAATCACATCACCAAATACTAAAGGAATCAAACCAGCTTCTAGACTGTTTTCTATAGCTGAAAAGTCAATTTTGATTAGCTTTTTATCTTGAGTAACTGCCATAGTTATAGGTGGTAGGCTAATTACTGGCAAACCCGCTTGCAGAAAAATCTTCGCCAACAGAAAATTTAGATCTAAAGCATCTTGGTGAACTAAACAAAAACCCAGTTTATCGACATCAGATTTAAAGCCCTCAATGGTATTGTATTTTTTCGCTGACTGATGACCGAACGAGCCAGCACCGTTGCCAATAATTAATTTTAGATTAGGATTTTGATTTACAATCTGAGTTACTTCCACAACCAATTGTTGCATTATTTCGGGTCGAGCAGTATAAGGTTTATCCTTATCAGTAATTAAAGACCCTCCTAGCTTAATTAATGCCAGATCCATCATGGGAGATAGTTACCTCAAAACTACTATTTTGAAAATTCAACTGTGATACAAAATTTTTCGCTACCTGCTCTATGGTATTATTATGAAAATCAGGAGGAAGATTCAAGCCCAGAACTAAACGAGCAGTATTCTCCATTTTCTGAATACCTGTCCAAGGACGCACAAATATATCTAGTTGCTCAAGCTGAATAATTAAGCCAATGATGTAACCTTCTAAAATACCGCAGCATTTTTCTAGCTCATGATTATCTTGATTACTCACCTTTAATATCAAGAAAATTTTTGATTCTTGCTGTAAGTCTATTGGCTCAAATAAAGATGACCATTTCTCTGCACCAGCTAAAATTTGCTTAGTCAGTGTTGCACCTCTAGCAAATTCATGACAGAGTATCTGTGCGGTAGAACGGGTGACATTACGAGCAGTATTCTGACATGGGTCTATTGATGTGACTACAGGTAGCCAGTCTGTTGGTGATTGTACCTTATATTGTCTACCTGCATCTGTAAGAGCGATCGCCTGCTGCCAATCATGATTGTGCAAAAGTTGGAAAAAATTAGCCAGTAATTTCTCTATGCTGGTTTCTGATTTTTGGTAAAATTTACAACTCCAAGCGCAAAGTAACGCCCAGGAGAAGCCACCAAGGAAACCCCAAGCATTGCTGTAAATATCTCTGGCTTTAGCCCATGCGCGTACTGCTCGCAATAGCTGCCGGAAAGTATCTAGAGATACATAGTTACCAACTACCTCTGTAATTACATCTGCTTCCCAACAACCGATAATAGCTTTTAAGCTAATTGGGTCAAGGTTTTGCGGAGTTTTCATCTCCAATTGACAGTTTTCCGCTCGTGCGTAAAGCAAATCTAGGGATATTCCTTCTAATTGCAAACGCAGTACTGGTACTCGTGCATCTAATGCTAGTTGAGCGTGGCACAATCCTTGCAAGCGTTGTTGGACGCTAACCAGAAACGCTTCCCCAGATAGATAAGTTGGAATCACACACACAGCATCCAAATCGCTTTCGGGACTTTGTACGCCAAGACGCGCCGAACCTAATAACTGTAGTGATGGTTGAAAACCCAAACATTCTGCACAAGCTTGAGTCACAACTTCTAACACAGTTTCACGCTGTAATTGCTGTGCTGGAGTTAGTTCAGGTTCCAATTGGTTAACCAACTCTCCCAATTCTTTGGAAGAATGCGTGACTCCTCTTCCTCCCAAATACACAATATGTCTCACCTCAAATGGCTCATCACCTCGACGGCTAATTAAGGCGATAGAGTCAACTATAAAACTAACTGGATGCCATTGTGGTAATTCAGCAAAGGCTGCTTCCGGACTGGGGAATTGTCCGACGCTGAGGTGGGGTGTAAAACCTGCTTTTGTTTTGCTACTTTGTTCATCACATTGAGGAAACAGGCTTTGAAGTACCATCTGTAACTCATGCAATGCGGTTTCTGGTTGGGCGACAGGACACAACCAAGCTGTAGAACTTTTGCGGTGCGTAAACGTTTGGAAGTCAGTTAATGTAATTTGAAATGGTTGCAGTTGAGCAAGTGCAGGCGCAATCATTTCCACCGCCTCAGCAAAATAAGATTCTGGCAGAAAGCCGTAGAGTAAATTAATGTGAGCCATCCAACGCTCAACTCTGGCATCATAACGCTGACGGATGGTTTGGATAGCAGGTAAAACATTGTCTGGTGGAATCACAACTACAGCGCTTTGATAAACTGGGCGCACTGTAGATAGAGGAGACGATTCCACATCACTCGGATTGAGAAACACACCCTTCTCTCCGCGTTGCCACGTCTCTGTTTCTCCCTGTCTTGTTGATTCGAGAACTGCACGAATACCAAAATGGTCAGATGGATAAATTTTCTCCTCTGTACCTGCTATCGGTTCACAAGCGAACAAGTCAATTAACTTCGGTTGCCAATCATTGTTTTGACTTTGTAGTAAGATGCGATCGAGCCTAGCTGGTAGTCCTTGTAAACTCATCAACGCTGCTAACGGATTGCGTTGCGGGTCAAATGTATAACCTGCTGTGTAGGGATGTAGTTGTTGCCAGATATCAACAAACCCAGCGCCCGTTAATATCTCTTCTTGTTCGTTACCTCGAGTATTGAAATCACCAACTATCAAGCTGCTTCCTGGTTGTGACTGGAGATATGCAACTATCGTAGCCAGCTGATGCTTGCGTTTTTCTACAGCATTTTGAGCGCGATCGCTTGTTAAATGCACGACTGCAATGTGCAATAATTGACCATTAATTTCACAAGTCCCCACCAATACACGCTTGTGCCCAGAAAACTGATGCTCAACTAGTGTAAAAGGTAGACGCGACAATAATAAATTACCGTAAGGTTGCACTGTTTCGGCTGCGCTTGATTCTGAGATATAATAATTACGTATCCATTCTTGTAATAAAAGCAACTTTACTAAATCTGGCGTCGCTTCTTGGATAGCGATAATATCAGCGTTACATTGACATAGATACTCAACAATTGCTGGTAGTCGTTTTTCAGTTTGAATTTTCTCCTGTTCGTAAAGGTTACAAAGTACATTAAAACTAGCGATCGTCAAAGTTTCTAAATTGACGGCTGCCGCTAGTTGTAAATCTGGTTGCCAACCTTGGATATCGTATTTATAAACGGGTCGCGGATTAAATATCGCTGTGCTATCTAACACAGTGATAACTTTCTCCTCGCCATTCTCTGTAGTCTGAGTTTTCCACGCCGCAGCAGGTAACTCTCCACTGGAAATCAAATCCAAATGCTGTTCTCGATCCCAAACAACCACATCTCCACAACGGATATAGCGGATGCGATGCCAAGGAATATCCCCATCTGTCGCCCATTGTGCTAGAGGTTTTTCTCGCATTCCTGTAGATGAAAGACGTTCTTGATAACCGACAACAAAAGCGCTGCTATCAAGACGCACATCCCAGATAATGCGATCATAAACTTCGCGGCTGGTTGCCATTTTTTTCTTTTCTGATTTTGACATCTTCCTTTCTTCCTGAATCACGAGAAAAAACCAAGCTATATAACGAAAAGTAAAATCTTTGGATTTGGCTCGTAGTTGCGCTACCCTGCGGGAAGCCGCTCTGCGTCTATAGCGCTAAAGCGCAACTACAAACCATGTATCGACTCTGCCTTATTTAATGCACCAGCCAATCTACTGCCTGAGCTTCGGTAATATTAGGCACTTCAAGACGATGTTTCATCCGCAAAAGTACTTTCTCTGGAACTTTGGCAGGGCGATCGCAATTTCTCCGTAACAGTTCTGGCCAAGATGTTTCTAAGTAAACTATGCGAATGCTGGCTTGATAGCTAGCAAATAGCCTTACCAGCATTCCCCGCAATTGGTGGCTGAGGTTAGTTGCATTCCAGACAAAGGATTTTCCATCTCGCATATATTCTTTGGCTAAGGCTTTAGCTGCATTTGCTACTACGCCTTGGTCATCTTCTGGCTCGATACCCATTGTCTGCCGCAGTTTATCTAGGGAAATTACTTCCCAGTCTGGTATATTTTCTTGAATCCAAGTGTCTTTTCCTGCACCCGGTAATCCCGACATCATTACTACCTGAAAGCGGGTATCATCATAAGCTTCATAGTCTGGGTTGCCATTTTCTTTTTGAAAATACACAAACCGACTATGCGCCGATGGGAATATTCGCGGTTGGTGAAAGCAGTGATTTTCCTGACAAAATTCGCGAAAAAATTCGATACGTTCGATTAATTGTGCTTGGTCATCACAATAACGTCCTTTGACATCTGCTTCTGCTAGCAAACTCAGCATATCGCAACGGATAATTTGACTGGCTTTGATAACTGCGCGTTCGGGGTTGGGTTTGTCCCAAAACCACAGGGGTAGACTACCGTATTTAACCAAAGATGCGATCGCCTCTCGCTCTTTAAATGGCACTTGCAAATCCCAAAGAATTTGCTGTGCCATTTTTGCACCTTGGAGTACGTGACCTTTCGAGGAGATGGCACCATCTGCTGCTATTTCAGTCGCCGCAGGTTTGGCGACATCATGCAGTAAAGCCGCCGCAAACAAAAGCGATCGCTCTTTAGCAGCTAATGCTCGCCATTGGGGTAAAGCTACTAATGCCTCACATACTAATTTTGTATGAACGAGAACATTCCCTTCCGCATGGTAACGCGGATCTTGAGGACAATCAGCAAGCGATCGCAGCCAATCAAATTCTGCTTCTAATGCTGACCAATTGATCGACCAATCGGTTTCGCTTGGACAATAAGGAAAAGACCAAGATTGCACAGAGGAATTCATAAATTTTGTAGGGGGAGTGTGGGGAGTATTGCCTATTGCCTTCTTGCCCCATGACAAATGACCAATGACTACTACCCAAACAAATCCGCATCGGAACACAGAATATTAGGTATAATCGGACGATTTAGCCAATGCCCATCGGATTGTTGGATGGTAGTTAAAAAGCTCGAACGCACGTATTTATAACGCGCAGCTACCGTATCTTCTGGTTCGACTTTGATGTATAAACCTTCCATCAAGGAACTTTGGTCAGTTTGTTTGAGGGAACGCTCAACATCGAGTCCTTTTTCCTGACAAATTTCGCGGAAACGTTGCAGATATGCAGGGGTTTGATAATGAGATTCACCCAGCAATCCCAGCAGTTGTTGATAAGATTGGAGTTTGCCAGAAAACAGCACGGGTACGGAAACTAAAGGTAATCCCGCTAGTAACTGCTGACGGCTTTTGGTGCTAAGAAATACTTGCTTTTCTAAATCCAGCACGTCGTATTCTAGAAAGTAGTGGGGTAAGGCATCATAAAATACTGTGTGCTTGGCATACAGCCATTCTCCAAAGAGAATATAGCGACTTCCCAATACTTGCCAAAATGCTAAGGCGTGAGTATTTGCCCACTGTTTGAACAAGTTGAAATGCTTTTCTCGCACTCCACCTGTTAAATAGTGTCCCCGGCTTTGCAGTCGAATTTGACCATCAGCCGCAAAACTAATTGCAGCATTTGCACCATCAACTTTTTCTTCAACGACTACGTACTGTTGTTTGATTGCATCAAAGGGAATACTATCGAGGTCTTCATCCCCAGGTTGCAACCTCGAACCCTCAATGTGATGGGTACGCGGATATTTATAAATTTGTTCCATGACTTTATACCTTGGTGGCTGCAATCAAATAATTTCGCGACGAACTGAAACGAACAAGCAACAGAGGGTTGCTAGCATTCGTCATTGAACTGAATTTGATTGAGACGAGGGACTACATATGCTTTTACCGTAGTTTTCCAAGGTATTACTTTTATAATACATATACTTCACAAGCTGAGGCAATGTTTCCGGAAGCACGAGAGCAGATACTCAAAAAACTTTAAAAATGACACTCCGGTGGATAGAAGAGACGGTTAATAGAGTATGCGACATTACAATTGGGAATTTGTATAAAAAACAAAATATATAGATTAACTTAGTAAGTTTTCACAAAGTAATTTCAGAATATTTTTTAGAAGAAAAAGACCACTTCTGCTCAAGCAGAGTGATCGTTTAACTCAATATTAACAAGTACATTTAAATTATCATTCTTATCTTTAAAAATCAATTTTTATATTGAAATTAACAAATAAAAGCTTTCATATTCTCTTATAACAATTAAATCTAATAATAAAAATTTAACATTTATATCTTTCCCAAGAAAGAGTTTTATCAAAAACATTTAACTCTTTAGAAGGATTATTAATTAATTTTTATAATTCTGACTTTAGAAATTTTATTTACTAGCTTATAGACTGATTTATGTAAAAAATAAACTTTTAATTTCTCCCATAATCTCATACTTTAGAGTTGCTTGTACTTTGAAACTACAGACAGATAGCGAGCCAAAATTAACTAAGTAACATAAAGCATGTAAACAGATTATTAAAGGAAATTAACAATGGGGCTTTATCCTAGTGACGCAACTGAAACTGCATACAATGGCAAAGACCGTAATGCGGGGGATATTGGTGTTACTCCTCAAGCCGAACTTTGGAACGGTCGTTTAGCTATGATCGGTTTTATTGCTTATTTAATTTGGGATCTTAAAGGCTACAGTGTCTTGCGAGATGTGCTTCACCTTGTTTCCAACAATTAATTATCGCTCAAAATCGATCTTAGTTAAGTAAGAATAAGTATCGCCCTTCTAGGGCGACTGTTAATTTTTAGTTTATTATTTCAAAATCACAATAACAGTTGAACAAATATAGTTGGAAAAAATCAAGGATTATCTACTGAATAGTTAAAGATATTAGAGCAAGAGCGGCCTTTTAATTTTTTTGACTGACTTGAAATTAATAGTTGTAATTTAGCAATTTCAGTTATGTAAAAGCCTGTTTGTGATAATCACTCGCAAACAGACTTAACTTATTTTCTGATTTTTAATTAAGCTTGCTCCCAGAGTTCACGCACATGATCGGGTAGCCAACTAGCAATTTCCTCAATCCGTTCTTGAGAAAGTTCGTCTTTAGTGGCAGAAAATACCGCTTTAACCGCTTGCTCTCGGTCAACTGTTGCTGGCTTTCCACCTTCATTTGCAACTCGGAACAAAAAGCGATCAGAATCTATCTTGAAGATGCCAGGGCCTTGCCAAGGTGGACGAACCCGGCTCAATAATCCTACTATCGGATTGGTATCTTTCCAAAGATCTGCTACCTCGAACTGGAGTGCTTTCTCATCAGTAGGTACAGCCTCTGTATGCAATTCTGCCTCTACGCGATCGCTGGCTTCGGTCGTCATTAAGTCACGCATAACCCGAAACACTACTTCGGTAAAGTCTCTTGCATCATACAAATCTGCAAATCCGGCTTTGACCATCACTTTTTCCAAGAACGAGCGATGTTCATCAGCGATCGCAGTTCGAGAATCCTCAATTTCCGTTGGGTCAACTTCTGGAATGTTTCTTCTAAATGTTTGATCGGGCATTGTTTTTCCCTTGTACTCCTTAATATTGAGTCTTTATGCTTACCTATGTAAGGTCGCACAAATCAAGAATGCTTGGGATCGTCCAAAAGTCCGAGATGCCATCTATTCAAAAGTGATAGATTTAGCAAATTAATTAAGATAAGTTGTGCTCAGTCAAGGTCAAGTTGTATATGATGGCGCAACTGAGCAGGTAATGAGCAACCCAGAGTTCTTGCTTAGGCACGCGTTAGAGTCACCATTATCCTATAGCCGCCCTTACTGTCAGCTGGAACATGCACCTGTCAGTTCATCTTAAAGAGCTTGAATTTGTTTGAATCAGCCAAATTCAATCGTTATTCAAATAGGTACTTGCTACTATCAAAAGTTTTTAATATTAATTTAAATTTCAAGCTACTAGTAAATTTTCACTGATAAATATCCAAACCTATCAAGTACTACAAATAGCTATATGAATTCTCATCAAGAAAACTTATCCAATCTTCAGCATAGTTACAGTGAAGCATCTGTTAAGGATTTAATGAAGCGATTGTCCCGTATTGAAGGGCATATTCGGGGTGTCAAGAATATGGTTGAGAATAGTCGTCCTTGTCCAGATGTATTGATTCAAATAGCTGCTGTCCGAGGAGCAGTTCAGCAAGTTGGTCGAATCATTTTAGATGAATATCTCAAGGAATCCGTTGCTCGAACTACTCAACAAGGAGATGTTAAAACTGAGATTGAAGCATTAAAGACGGTATTGGATCGCTTTTTAACTTAGATTTAGGTTGGTTACACAGTGAAGTTATTGCTCGTTAGTTGCTATTAGCAAAATGGTTTGAGCGTTAGAGTTTATTTATTTAACTTAATTACGATTTTAAGTAGTTATTTTGGCAAAGTATAGTGATGCATAAAAAACTTGAGCGATTTATATCTTTACTCATTTATTTGTCTATTTTAGTTCCGTTTGTACCAGTAAAAGCCCAAACGCCAGACGAATGGGTTACTCTAGGAAAGCGCATACATGGAGGTTTTGGTAGTTATATTGCTTTAGGAATTCGTATAGGATTAGATGCAATGAAGCATCTTAATACTAAACCGCGCAAATTGGACGTTACTTATTTTGATGGTGCTAATGCGCCTTATCCTTGCGTTGTGGATGGCATTATGATTGCTACAGTTGCCACACCAGGGCAAATCTCACTACAGGTCATACCCTCTAAAAGCGACGTAAGTAACTTTGGGAATTCATGGTAGATAGTATATTTAATTTTGCATGACTACTTATTGATAAAATTATGCTCCAATCCCGATGGTTTAAAATCTTGCATTCTCTGGGATTAGAGTTTTGGTTGCCTTTACCTCTGTTGGGATTAGCCTTTTGGTTGGGATGCGGGTTTTTGATGGATGCGATGTTAACTCGCTCTCACCAAACAATAAGATATCTAAAGGTTGATACTCAATTGACGAAGCAGCCTAACAGAACTGTACTTTCAATCCAACCAGAAATCAACAAGCGTCTAGGTATTTCCAGAGTGAAAGTTAAGACAGATTCCCCAGTGGTCAAGGAATTACAATTTGAATTTTTCGTCACAGACTTAACTCAACTGGAAGCCGCAATTAGCCAAGAGTTAGGATTACCTGTTGAGGATGTGAGGAAATTGATGCAACATCAACCCCTCAAGGGAATTCAAAATTCGTCTTGAAAAGTTGAGGCAGTGCGTTAGGCGGGTTCCCCGACTTGAAGCAACTGGCGTTGCTCAACGGGGGGAACCCCCCTTCGGGTGAATCCTTCGGATACGCTACGCGAGCGCCAGTTCCCTACGGTGGGAAACCCGCCTACCCTTTGGGAACGGCTTCGCCGAACAGGACTGGACTCACCGCACGCAACTTTTCGCAAAATTCAAAATTGATACTAAGTTGCAGTCTTTTGATTGCAAGTTGGTATGAAGACCACGCGGATAAATCTGGCTTTAATTGGACTCTGGATTTTTTTTGAACTTTTGCACCAGTAGTTGCACAGCCAAAGCCAACAAACCAACGGCGACTAAAGCAAATATTCCAGAACCCAAGGCGACTAAGCCGACTACCAATGTCCGAACAGCAGAGGTTAGTCTAACCACTAATTGATTATCTGAATGGATGGGTTTGTTCGCAAAACTTGTGGCGATCGCAATCATCAGCGAATATAGAGCGTATCCTAATCCTCCGGAAATAATTGCTCCGGTTACACAGCGTAACGGACTGGTTTGTACCTGTGCTTGAGCATCTGGTTGAGGAAGTGAATTTGGATCGGTCATACAATTTTGGATTTTGGATTTTACTTAAACTGAGGATGCGATTTTAATTCCATGTGTAGCTGTTCGCGTCACAAACAATTCTAGATCTTCGTCAGGAAGAGCAGCTCTTATTTGTTGCTTTACTACTTCTGCTTGCTGTTGCGATTCAACCAAAGCAAAAACTGTTGGCCCGGAACCAGACATCATCGTTCCTAAAACACCTTCTTGTGATGCAAACAATTCTCGCAGTTGCAGAACTTGGGAATACTCTGGTAAGACTACACGCTCTAGATCGTTATGCAATTTTTGAGCGATGTCTGCTGCATCTTTATTAGCGATCGCTTTCACTATCGGCCCGGAGTGAACTGCGTTAGCACGAGCAATTAAGTCGGCATTATCTTTTATATATGTATTACCAAACTGCTGCCGATAAGTTTTGTACGCCCAAGCAGTGGAAACTTCTAAGCTCCGATATTTCGCCAATACTATATATATATTGTCCAAACTCGGTAGAGGAGAAAGTTGCTCGCCTCTACCTGTAGCAATCACCGTTCCACCTGCGATACAAAAGGGTACGTCTGAACCTAAGATTGCTCCTAATTCTTCGAGTTCTGTTTGAGTTAACCCCAAATTCCAGAGTAAATCTATCCCTACCAACACTGCTGCGGCGTTTGTTGAACCTCCAGCCAACCCAGCTGCTACCGGAATATGCTTGTCGATGGTAATTTCTACACCACCATACTTGGCAAAGGTATCGGGAAATTCCTTCACCATGAGTTCAGCTGCGCGGTATGCCAGATTACTTTTATCTGTAGGTACTTGTGGGTGTTGGCTGTGGACGCGAATATTTTCTGTGCTAAGAGAACGCACGCTAATCTGGTCTGCGAGTTCGATACTTTGCAGTATCATCGCTAACTCATGAAATCCATCCGGGCGATCGCCAATGATTTCCAGATACAAGTTAATTTTAGCAGGCGCAATTAAGGTGTAAGAACGCATAAAATTTATCAGCAGTCAGTCTGTTAATTGATTGGCTAGAGTCACCCATTGGAATACGCTGAGGTCTTCAGCGCGTACTTGGGGATTTATCTCTAATTGTTCCAGTAAGTGGGTCAGGCGATCGCGTTCTACTACTGGTTGTAAATTATTTCGTAACATTTTTCGCTTCGCCCCAAATCCTAGCTTCACCAAATTCTCCAATTTTCGCGGATCAATTGCTGGTGTTTCTATCTGTCGAGGACGCAACCTAACTACTGCTGAATCGACTTTTGGTGCTGGATGAAATGCACTTGCTGGGACTGTACAAATTAACTCACATTCTGCCAGATATTGCACCCTAACACTCAACGCTCCAAAAGTTTTGGAACTCGGTTTAGCATACAACCTTTCTGCTACTTCTTTTTGCACTAATAATACTATTGAATCAAATGGTTGAGGATTGGGATTAGCAATCGTACCTAAGAGTTTTTCGATTATCGGCCCTGTAATGTTATAGGGGATATTAGCAACTACTTTATTTTGGTTTTGGAAATTAGGAAATGCTGCCAAATTTCCTGGTAAATCTAAAGTCAAAAAGTCTCCTTGCAGCAAGAGAAAATTTTCTCTTTTACCTAATTGCTTTGCCAATAATGCACACAAATCGCGGTCGATTTCTACAGCAACTAACGATTCCACTAAAGGTAATAAACGACGAGTTAGAATACCCGTTCCCGGGCCAATCTCCAGAAGGCGATCGCTCCCTTGACACTCCGCCGCCTTCACAATTGCGTCTAGAGCCTTCTCACTTTTGAGCCAATGCTGAGCAAAGACCTTGCGCGGTCGCACCATCTATTTTTCCCTCTCTATATACTTTCTAGCGTTTAACAAAAAATCCATTTCTTATTTTTTTCTTACTTTTTACTACCCTTTTTTGTCTCATTTTCCTGGTTTGGCTATTGACTTTTGCGTCTAAATGTGTTTGTAACTGTCTAAATATGGAAACCTGGCAGCGCGGGTTTTGATAGACTTACATTCGCCATAAGATGCCAGAAAATCAGACTTTAACCATTTTCTATGAAGATGTGAATAAAGTGAAATTTAGGCGATCGCTTATTATAACTTGATATTAATTAAGAGAATTTTTAAACGCAGAGGGACGCGAAGGTAGCGCAGAGTAACGCCAAGATTTTTGGATTTAATTTCTCATTCCTCTCTGCGCCTTTGCGGCTCTGCGTGAGAAAAAACTTTTACCGAAATCACCCTTGATACCGCTGTATATATGTATGGTATTTTTAGAAAATCTGAGATAAACACTTAACCCACCATGCCAGAAACACCTTCAGATAGCATTTGGATTGTCACCGATGACACCCCTCAAATTTCCATTCCTGACGGTACAAAAGGCGGTATTACTAGAGGAGGTGACTGGAGAGAAGAAACAAGAGAAACTACGAGTAGTAAAGGGGCTGGAGATGCAGTGAGAGTTAGCGCCCAAAAATTAGAGCAAGAAATGTCTCACTTTCTGCAAGTAGTAGGACGCTTATTCAGCCGTGCAGAACAGCAAGCTAAAGTTAACTCCGGAATGCAGCTAGAAGAAATTGAACTCTCAGTAGAAATTAGCGGTGAAGGCGAAGTAAAGTTAATTGGCAGTGGTGCTAAAGCTAGCGGTAAAGGAGCAATTAAGCTGACCTTCAAACGACAAGAAGCAAAATGAGATGGTGAAAAATTGGGCGATGCCTTCGGCAACCCGAAACGGGAACGCGATCGGCATTAACCGATATGATTTTCTGCAACCGCTAAAATATGCCCAGCGGGATGCACAGTTAATACAGGAGTTTCTCCACAATGAAGCAGGGTTTGAGCGCATATACTTTTTCAGTGATGACTCCCCTGATATTGCGGGAAAATCGACTCGCCCAAACCGCACTAACTTACTGCGAATCTTGCGCCATTTATTTGAAATTTTCTTCTTAGGTGCAGGAGATAACTTTTGGTTCTTCTTTAGTGGTCATGGCATACGCCACAATGACCGCGATTATCTCATGCCCTGCGATGGCGATCCAGAGGATATTGAAAACACCGCAATTGCGATTAACTTTGTCACAGAACGCTTGCGTCGCTGTGGTGCTGATAACGTTGTCTTGATTTTAGACGCTTGTCGCAGTCTTGCTCAAAAAGGTGGCGAAGGAATTGAACGACAAACCGCCGAACAAGCGCGTCAACAAGGAGTTATCAGCATTTTTTCTTGTAGTCCCCAGGAATATTCTTATGAAATTGAGGCGTTACAACAAGGTGCTTTTACCACTGCGCTACTGGAAGGGTTAGGAATTCAAGGTCAATGCGCCACTGTAATCTAATACTCAGATTTCTAGGAAGGGAACATCTACAAAATCTACATCACCACAGCTACCATCGCTGATCTTACCGCGACGGCGTTTCATTCAAATTGTTGGGTTAGTAGGGGCTGGGGTTGGTTCCGTCATTGTTGGAGGACGTTTGTTATTTGGTTCAAAAGACAATTCTCAACCATCAACACCCAGTACAGGTAAACAACCTACAACACCAGCCAGTTCTGTTACCCAGTTTCCCACCTCGCAAAATCGCTTACAAAGTTTTCCATTTGATGTAGTTACGGTGGATGCAAAGGGAAAACCCGCTAACCCCAGTAAGGGTGAGGCGAAATACTTTGTTGAAGACTTGGGGAATGGTGTCACTTTGGACATGGTACAGATACTAGATTTGACTTCGTATCCAACCGGAAATAAGCTACAACAGAATCATATAATTGAAAGAAAATGCGATCGCCCAACTTCAAAGCCGCCGTAGCTCTTGGTTTGAAAAATGCGTTACCAACATTTTTTTCAAAAACAGGTGATTTTCTCAATCTTTTTCTCAGAACACACTGTGCTGAAAACCTTACCCACAACGGATTTAAAATCGCTAAACTAAATTTATAGCGAACTTGGTAAAAATCAACCTATGAAAAACGGGGGTGTAGAGGAACAAAGGCAGAAAAAGCGAAACTTTTAATATTAGTAAAAAAGAAAAGTGAACAATAATTAATGAAACCTAGCGTCGAGCAACTCGAAGCATTTTTTGATTTTTGCGTTCGCACTAGCAATTTATTCCGTGACATAACCCTGGTGAGATTTGATGAAAGAAGCAACCGAATCGTGATTTTGATAGGTGAATCTATCCAAATTGAAATTCTGAGTAATGGAGAGAAAATAATACAATGAGCGACTATTTAAGTCTTAGCGAAGTCGAACTAAGAAAATACGTAATTGCACACCCTGACGATGAAGATGCATTTCAGCACTATTTGGAAATTGTTAGAGCCAAACCAGGACGTATAGTAGTCAAGACTACAGAACAATTAATAGAGGAAATAAAAAAGAGAATGGCATCATAACCAAAAATCAACAATTACATCTGCTCTCTTATCCAAGCACGAAAGGCTCTCATCGTCGCATTTCTCCCCTCAGTTTTACTCTGCATTAAGTATTCAGGAATAACTTGATAAATAGGTAAATTAGGAAAAATAGCACTAGCTGTAGATGCTACATATTTACCATTAATCAAAATGTTAATTTCTAGCCTATTTCCCTTCCAACGCCATAATTCCGGCACACCTAATACTTCATAATTATTAAACCGAGTGCGAGAGGTAATATCAATTTCAATTGCCAAATCTGGAGGCGGGTCAACACTTAAATCAATTCTATCCTTACCGCGAACAGCCGCTTCATTTTGAATGTAGAAACAATCATCAGGTTCTACCCCAGCATCCATTTTTTCTTGGTCAAAAGTAGTAGAACCTAAACTCCAAAATTCTATATCGAGTTCTTCTAGTAAGATTTCTACCAAATTTCCAATAATTTTTTTGCTTACCTCATGCTCTGGTAATGGAGCCATGATTTCTAACATTCCTTGACTGTAAGATATGCGAGAACTGCGATTTTCACCCAATTCTGCCAAAATATTTTTGTATGCCGACCAGGATATATTTTTAATCAATAACTGATGACCGACAGGTACAATTAGTTGGTTGAGTTTAAGTAACATAACTTGCCTCGCTTCTACAGTTCACCTAACTAGTACCAACTCAATCATATTGTATCTCATGTCAGAAGCATTATTGCGATCGCGCCGTTTCACTGACTTTGATCTGAGTAACAGGAATCTCAATTACAAATTCTGCACCTTGTTCTGGTATCGAGTTACAAGATAATTTACCGCTATGTTTATCTACTACAATTTGGTAACTAATTGATAACCCTAATCCAGTTCCTTTACCCACATCTTTGGTAGTAAAGAAAGGGTCAAATAATTTAGATCGGATTGCTAGAGGGATTCCCTTACCGTTATCTGAAATTCGGATAGCTACGCGATTCCTATTGATAACTTCTGTACAAATGCGAATCTGTGGATTTGTCATTTGCTCAAAGTTATTTACTAATGACTCTTCTAAAGCATCGATAGCATTACTTAAAATATTCATAAACACCTGATTTAATTGACCGGGGTAGCAATCAATCAGGGGAAGTTTAGCATATTCTTTAATTACCAAAATTTCTGGATGATCTGGTTTAGCTTTCAGACGGTTATGTAAAATCATCAAAGTACTATCAAGGCCTTCATGGATATCTACCTGCTTAAATTCAGCTTCATCCAAACGTGAGAAATTGCGGAGTGATAAAACGATTTCACGAATGCGTTGAGTACCTATGCGCATAGATTGGAGAAGTTTTACTAGGTCTTCTTTGAGAAATTCAAGGTCAATATCTGCAATTTCTAGTTGAATTTCTTCTGGAGGATCGGGGTAGTGTTGTTGATAGAGTTCTACCAGTCGTAACAAGTCTTTAGTGTATTCACTGGCAGGAATCAGATTACCGTGAATGAAATTGACTGGATTGTTAATTTCATGGGCAACACCTGCAACCATATTACCTATTGAGGACATTTTTTCACTGTGGATCAGTTGAGTTTGGGTGCGTTGTAGTTCGCGCAGGGTTGCTTCCAAGTTTTGCGCTTGTTGTTGTAATTGAATTTCCGCTTGTTTGCGTTCAGTAATGTCAGTTGATACACCCAAAATTTGCTTGATATTTCCGCCATCAGTGCGGTTGAAAGGCGTTTCTCGACTGTAGAGCCAGCACCACTCGCCATTGGCTTGTCTTACTCGAAATTCAAACTCAAAAATATCACCATCTTTGGCGGTAAGAAATTTTTCATAGTGACATTTGACTGTTTCCCAATCATCTGGATGCATAATAGTGGGAATCAGATGTTCTCCCATCTGGTTAATTTCTGCATTAGAGTAACCGAGAAGAGTGACAATTTCTTTATTTGCGTAAACATTGCGTTGTTCTTCTAAATCGAAGATGTAGAGGATATTAGGAGAGGAATCGGCAATGCGTTGAATGAAGTGTTGACTAGCTTGGAGCGCTTCTTCTGCGTGTTTACGCTCAGTAATATTAAACGTTGTTCCCACAAGTCGATAAATTCGACCTTCGCTATTTCTCAAAAGATTGATTGTGGTAAACCACCAAGTTTCTTTACCATAAAAGCTTAGGCACTCTTCGTATTTGATAGCAAAACCTTGATCTATGCAGCTTTGATATCGTTGATTAATTGCTGCACCTTGAACAGTACCAAACACCTCCTCTGGAGTCTTACCTATCACCTGTGCGTTACTAAATCCTGTTGCTTTTTCTGTAGGTGAATTCCAGCCAGCAAACCGAAGTTCACCATTTTCCAGAACGTTAACCACAAATATGAGTTGATCAACACCATCATAAATACTACGTAAGAACTGCTCTTGTTCTTGCAATTGATCTGCTGCTTGTTTGCGTTCGCTAATATCACGAGTAATCGTTGCCAAACACAAAGGCTCACCAGTATCAGGACTCTTAATCATGAACATATTGAAGTCAACTGGGATTGGTGCTTCAGTTTGAAAGTGTCGGAAACGATATTCTCCCTGCCATAAACCACGTTCTATAACAGCAGGTAAAATGTGCTGCCGCATATATTCTCTGTCTTCTGGTAAGATGCAATCAATAATCCTGAAGTTTTCTACTGCTGCTAAATTATCAATACCAATTAGCTTGAGTCCAGCTTCATTAATAAACATTGGTTTTCCTTCTAAGCTGGCAAAACCAATGAAGTCACTGCTGTTTTCAATCAGAGAAACAAATCTTTGCCGTTCTTGTTCAGCTTGCTTGCGTTCTGTGATGTCAGTCGCCGTTACAACCAACTGAGAAATTCGTGAGGTGCTATCTAAAAGAGGTGTGATATTTAATAGCCACCAAGTTTCCTGTTCATGAGCATAGAAAAACTCCTCATAGAATATACTCTTGCCCAAATTGATGCATTCACGGTAGTGTTGGCGATAGTAATGTGCCATCTCAGCAGGTAGGGCCTCTGCCATTGTTTTTCCCAAGAAAGGTTCAAGGGGAATTGGACTATTTCTGAGCATGGCTGGATTGAATTTAACGTAACGAAACTCTGCGCCATTATCTAAAACATCTAAAACAAAAATGCCATAGTCTACACCTTCCCAAATGCTTTGCAAAAACTGTGCCTGCTCTTGCAGTTGTTGCTGTACTTGTTGGCGTTGGCGTAGCTCGTCGTAGACATCGCTAATATCAAATAAGCAACCATACCAGAGAATTTCTCCTTCTGGCTGGCGCTCTGGTCGGGAGAATGCCTTAAGCCATTTCTGCTGACCGGAGGAAGTGATCATCCGCCATTCGCTTTCATAGTTTTGTAGAGTTTGGGCGGAGCGAGCAGTTGCTTGTTGCACTTCTACAAGATCATCAGGGTGAACAAGGCTAAATACTAACGAGGCATCTTCTGTTATTTGTTCTGGCTCTAATCCCAGAATTTCTCTAGATCTCGAAGAAGCATAAGGAAAAGAAATTGTGCCATCAGGTGTCAGCCGAAATTCATAAAGCATCCCTGGTACATTATCTGCTAATCGTTGCAACCTGGCTTCGCTACGGCGCAGATCTGCTGTACGTTCCTCAATTCTGGCTTCTAATTCTTCATTGAGTTGTTTGAGTTCTTCTTCTATCTGCTTGCGGTCAGTGATGTTCAATAGTACACCACAGAAGATAATTTCTCCTTGGTCGTTTCGCATAGGAGTTGAGTCTCCTTGCCACCACACAATTTCTCCGTTAGGTTTAATCAACCGTCCTTCATAGTGCCAAGGAATGGAATTTTTCAAAACCTCTACTACCGAGGCAACATAGTCTTCAATGTCTTCTGGATGCACGCGAGCAACAAAGCTATTGAAGTCCTGTATCATATCTGCTGCCGTAATTCCTGCCAGTTCCCAGATAAAGTCGCTGATATAATCAACTCTCCAAACATCATTACGGTTGGTGAACTGAAAAATTGCGCCTGGTACGTTAGCGGCAATATCCCTTAACAGCTTTTCGCTGTTGATTAATGCTATTTCTGCCTGTTTGCGATTAGTTATCGCTTCGGTAACGATGATGATGCCACCAACTATACCAGAGTCTTCGTACCAAGGATGTATCTCCCACTTCAACCATTCGGTTGTCCCGTTTGCGCGAGTAAAGGCATCTTCTGCGGATTTCTCAATAGCACCTGCTAAACAACGTTGGTGAATTTCTCGCCAATGCTGGGGAATCTCAGGGAATATTTCATAATGAGAGCGACCAATAATATCCTCATCGCTCAAGCTATAATCTTCTCGCCAGCGCCGACTAGCTGCGAGGTAGCACATCTGACGGTCAAATACAGCGATCGCAGCTGGTGTGTATTCTATAAACAAGCGCATCTGCTGTAGGCTATTTAAGCAGCGATTAGACTCCACTATCTGACGAAGTTCTATCAGCTCTTGTTGAAGAGATTCGTAAGTATTTTTATCTACAGAGATGAGATTGCAAGCCATAGTTTTGTTACTTGCCAGCTAGGAAAATAAAGGCAACTTCAACATTTATTGTTCCCAATTTAATTAAGCAAACAACATTATGCCTAGCATTAAAATCTCATTCCCATTGTCTAGTTTTAAGACAGCATCTCACCCAATTGATGCTGAATGAGTAATGCTTTGAGTGTGGCATTTTCAGCCTTCAGAGCCTGAGTTTCAGCTTCCAATTCACTGATTCTTGCTTTCAATGCTTCCTTGGTTGTACCTTGTCTGTGAATTACAACTTCTCGATAAATTGCTAAATTTGCATCTTCGTTCATCCATCTTTGATATGTCTTGGTATGTTCTTGCACTGTATGTCCCATGTAATCGGCCATCGTTTTAATGGGAACTTGCAGTCGATGCCCACGGATGGCATAAGCATGACGTAATTCATAAGGTCTAAAACCCAGATTAGTAACTCTAAATCTGATATAAAGTTTTGCCGTTTTATTACTTAGTTTCCCTTCATTGTAGGGAAATTTCACATTTTTTAAATCAAACAATTCCACCCAATGGGGATGTAATGGCGGAATCCCACAACTGCGTTCACCAGTTTTAGTCCCATCTGTCAAACTAGGATTTAGGTTTACTACATGAAAAGTATTTTGGGGATTAGTAAAAGCTTCTATATCTACAGCAAATAATTCATGAGGCCTTAAGCCATACGTGGCTAACATCCCATATGCCCATTGCCATTGTTCAGGTTGTGTCAAATTATCTTTACTAGCATATGCTGATAAAGGCAGCCCAATTTTAGTAAAACTTTGGATAATTTCTGCATCTGATGGGACTTTGCGAATTGTTGGATAAGGCTTAGGAGTGGCATAAGCATCAATTGTTTTTAAGCCATTAATACCGCAAAATTCGCAAAACTTTTTTAGTTGCCATACTAAGAAAAACCGCCCAGATGTATTAGGTTTAGTTCTTTCTAATGCTTTTTCTATAGCATATAAAGACATTGGTACATCTTGAGGTAGTTTTTTCAAATGCCTTATATAATGAGTTTCCCAAGTACGTATGCCTTGTCTGTTCTGCTCATGAGTTTTCCAAAACTCCCGCTGATAATCTTCAATCCATTCACTGATGAGTTTGGTAGAATTTTCCTGCTCTGGAAAAAATATTTTTTGAGCTTGTTTTCCTAGTAACTCTGGTGTCCACCGGAATTGTTTTGTCATCAATAACAAATCTAATTCTCGTGCTTTTACTACTGCTGTTTTTACACCTACATCATTAGCAGCAAACCCAAACGAAATGGTATACTGCTTACTTGGACTACCATTTTTTCCTACATCACCAGGTTTACAGGGAAAAGTCCCTTGTAAACCAATAGTTTTAGCACTAGTTAGCTTAAGTTTTACCTTCACTCTCTCCAAACTTAATGCCGAGTTAGCTTGTCTAATAGCATGTTTTATCCTGAGATATTCGCGCTCTATCTTCACACCTTCGTATGATGCGGAAGATTTGGCTTTCCATTGTTTCCATTTGGATGGCTCCCATTGGTCAATTCCAACACCATCCCATTCAGCATTACGGAGGTCGTAGTTACTGGATTCATTGCTAGACATAAGCTTTTTTGGCTATTTCTAAATTCAATGGCATAGAGTGAAGTGCTGTGATGGTTTTGAAGATAGCCAATCACAGCCCGAAAGTAAAGCTTTGCAAAGTCCGTAGTTAAGGCTGGATAGACTGACTCAAAATTGACAGTTTTATACGGGATAGTTACCAAAAACAGTGTAATTAATAGAACAACCCAACAACTCCAAAGCGATGAGTAACATGATGAACATAACTAGAAGATATCTCTTACCCTTTATTGTTGTGGCGATCGCTACTACTATCAGCAGCTGTAGTTCTAACCCCACCTCTCGTCAGGATACTATTAGCGACGCACCAGCGCCAACGACAACATCTAACAGTGCATCATCCCCATCCCCCAGCCAAAGCCCTAGTATGGCTCAACTGAGGGCTAAATCAGACGCTATTGAGACACCCTCGCCTCAAGCATCCCCTAGAGAAACTACACCTGCCACAAAGTCATCCTCACCCAAAAAATCTCCTACAGCAAGTGCACCTGCTACAACTTCTCAAGTTGGCGCTGGCAAAACTACCAATGTCACCCTATACACAAGTGACGCTCAATGTCAACAACTGATTGCCCAAAAAGTTCCAGTATCGGCAGATGAACCTGTAAACGGTGCGGTGAGTAAAATTTTAGAGCAAAGGGATTCAGGCGACTTTAACTTATCGAGTTATCGAGTTAACGTTAAAAATGGGGTTGCTACCGTTGATTTACGAGTAGCTCCTAACTCGAAACGGCAATTAGCTTCTCTTTCTAGTTGTGAACAGTTTGCCCTATTTGGTAGTCTCCGTAAAACATTGACGAGTAATTCTCAATGGAAAATCAAAGATGTGCGCTTTACTGAGCGAGGTCAGGAAATAGTGCTTTAGTTAATTATGTTTATTTGCCTTAAATAATCAATGACCAAGCTAACTATTTCCATCTTTACCCTGTGTATTAGTCAAAAGCCATTGCTCAACCAATTCTGTCATGATGTCGCTCATTTGTCGCTCCTGAGAAGCAGCTGTTGCTTTAAGTTTTCGATGCAATTGCTTAGGCAGATAGATAGTTGTACGAATATATTCTGGATCGGTACTTTTGCTGAGGGAAGTAGGTAGAGCTTCAGTTGGCTGTGGGTTGTCTCGTTGTTGACGACTGCGAGCAGCATCAATTAGGTCATCAAAACGGCTAGTTTTTTTCTTGTTATTCAAAGTAAACTTCTCCATATTGAATTTATAGACAATTAGCAGTTATAGAAAAGACAGATTTAAACCACATCTATTTTGAGAACCATAGCTTTAAAAGTAGTGGGAGCATCTTGCTCTCTGCTCTTCGTGGCGGGCTTTTCGTCCCGCACTACTCCAGGTTTCAAAATGGACAAGGTTTAATTGGTGAGCAATGCCCACCCTACTACAAAATTATTAATTTACAACGAAAGATTGAGTCTAAACATGATTATGTTTTCATTTTGAATTTTCTAAGATTTCTTTTCCAGCCTCAGCGTAACAGCGCCATGCAATTTGGGCGTAAGAATCTTTGACAGCATTGACTGGTACTCCTTCTAAAGCGGCTCGTTGGAATACAGCCAACCGTCGAATTCCAGATTTAAATACAGGTAAACCTGCTTTTAACAAAGCTGCTCTAGCATCTTCTCCTGCTTTATTAGGATTTGGCGGAATCAGAGTTAACAAAATACGATAATTAGTCTTAAATTGCTTAAGTGCTTCCACCATTTGCATTGTTGCAGCTAAAGCGATCGCATCAGGAGTAGTAGGTATTACTAGCAAATCGCATCCCTGAGCAATCGTTTTTAGTTCATCTGGATCTGGTCTAGCTGGCGTATCAATCACAATATGTTCGTAGAGTTTTGCCAGAACTATTCCTTGCTTTTCATCAGCAACTTTGAATGGTAAACAACCTCGGTTAGACCAATCCAAAGCACTACGGTTGAGGTCGCCGTCCACTAGCAGTGTATCAGCTGTGTTCTGAAGATATGTAGCAAGGTGTAGCGCTGTAGTTGATTTGCCAACACCCCCCTTAAACGCCGCCACAGTAATAATCATTTTGGATTTACAAGCAAATAATCCCAAGATTCTACTCTATATCTAAACATCTGGACATTTAGTAAATATCTAAACATCTACAAATTTAAATGTCTAAATATCTAGATGTTTTATAATCAAATATTAAGTATACATATGCTTAAAATACAAATAGTTAATATACGTAGTTTTTTCAGTAAGTTATAGAGCAATCAAGAAAAAATACACTAAGTAATAAACTAAACAGTTTAGTTTGTAATTTAAACGACCTTCACACTTCCTCTTTCACAGGCAATAAAATCGTAAATTCAGTTCCTTGATTGAGTGTGGAATTAACCTTAATCGCCCCACCATGCTTTTCCACGACAATTTGATGAGCGATCGCTAATCCCAATCCAGTACCCTTACCAAGTTCCTTCGTAGTGAACATACAGTCAAAAATCCGCTGTCTCACCTCGTCTGACATCCCAAGGCCATTATCTGCAATCCGAATGATGACAAAATCCGGCTCTAGCATTTCCGTAGAAACCTCGATGAAAAGGGAATTGTCTACTCGCTTTCCCTGTTGCCAAGCTTCTTCTAACGCATCAATGGCATTAGCCATGATATTCATAAACACTTGATTGAGTTGTCCCGGATAGCATTCAACCTTTGGTAAACGAGAGTATTGTCTGATAACTTTAATTTCCGGTCGCTGTCCCAAACTTTTCAGGCGGTGTCGCAAAATTAACAGAGTACTGTCCAGTCCTTGATGAATATCAACTTCAAGCTTGACAGCTGTATCGGTGCGGGCAAAGTTTCGCAGCGACACAGAAATCTCTTTGATGCGCTCCGTGCTTAACTGCATAGAATTGAGGAGGTTTGGCAAATCTTCGAGAATGAACTCCAGATCTGTTTGAGCGATCGCCTCTTGAATAGCTTCTGGCAATCGGTCGTAATATTGCTGACATAATTGTAGGATGTTAGTGATATCGGCAACATACTCTTTAGCCGGAATCGTATTACTGATGATGCAGCTAATGGGATTATTCATTTCATGGGCAACCCCTGCCATTAGTTGACCGAGCATTGAGAGCTTTTCTTGCTGTACCAGTTGCACTTGTGCCTTGGCTAACTCCGCTGTTCGTTCTGCTACTCGCTGTTCTAAGCGATCGCTTAGTTGCTTGAGTTGTAAATGTGATCGCACTCTAGCAATTACTTCTGCTTGTTCAAAAGGTTTAGGAATGTAATCAACGGCACCTAACGAGAATCCTTTCACCTTATTTTCAGTATCCGTCAGCGCTGTCATAAAAATGATCGGGATTGTTTGCGTTAAGGGATCGGCTTTGAGTTTCTGGCACGTCTCAAACCCATCGATTCCAGGCATTTGTACATCTAAAAGAATCAGAGCAGGTGGTTTATGCTGCACCAATTCAATCGCACTTTCGCCATCTTCGGCAACTCGAACCGCAAAACCTGCACCTTTTAAAGCTTGTGATAGCACTGACAAATTAGTTGAATTGTCATCAACAATCAAAACAAAATCAGAGTCTTTCATCGGTTTAAATTATAAATATTGTTATTTATCAAATAAATTCAAAAACCAAGAATGCAAAATTTAGTTAGCCTGATTCATCCATTGATTTAATAGCTCTCGCAGTTTTTTAAGTTGGAAATTTTCGGCAAGCTGAATTACTTGTTGAGCAAAGCTAAAATAGACAGGATCGCTCGCTTTCAAGTTGTTCACTTCATTCACCACACCATCGACATCGCCCTGTTTCGCAAATTCATACAAGCAATTCAATACATTAATAGGAGGTAAATAAATATCATTTGTTTCAGGACTATTTGCATCGATTTGTGATTTTGCTGTATACACCCATTCGAGATTTAGGTGAACTTTGAGTAATTCCAACAGAGTTTCAGCCGCAATAGGTTTGGGTAAAAAAGCATTTGCCCCAGCCTCTAAACTCTGATTTTGATCGCTTTCAAACACACTTGCTGAGGAAGCAATAATCGCCACATCTTTCAACTGAGTAGATTGCTTCACCTGCTGAATTAGGGTAAAACCATCCATTACGGGCATGAGTAGATCGGTAATAATTAAGTCTGGTAGAGTGGCAACAGTTCGCTCAATTCCCTCCTGTCCATCACTAGCTTCCATCAACTCAAATCCAATCGGTTCCAACAAATTGACGATTACCGAACGATTTTCCCACTTGTCGTCTACTACCAAGATGATGCGTTTTTTACCCTGATAACCTGCGATCGTTCCCTGTGGCATTTCTCTAGAAGCCATTGCCCATCCTTTGGCTTCTGGCACATCCACATCAAACCAAAAAATACTCCCCTTAGCTAATTGACTTTGAACTTGCAAAGCACTATCCATGAGGCGGACGATTTGTTGACTGATGGCTAATCCTAATCCAGTACCTTCCGCCTGTCGCTTGAAGTCTCCAACTTGTTCAAAGGGCAGAAAAATTTTCTGTAATTGCTCTGATGTCATCCCAACTCCTGTATCCTCCACAAGAAAACGAATTTTAAATTGAGTCGTTTGTTGTTTTTCTTGACTCATGACATTTACTTTTAATGTCACTCCCCCGTTATCTGTAAACTTGATTGCGTTTCCTAGGAGATTAATTAAAACTTGCCGCAGTCGTTTCTCGTCCGCATGAATTCCAATAGGAAGTTGAACGTCAGGTTGATAGTGAAAGGCAATCACTTTTTGCTCAGCTTTGATGCGGCAGATTTCCACGACTCCTTGCAGAAATGAAGGGAAATGGAAATCAACCGGACGCAGCTCCATTTTGCGGGCTTCGATTTTAGACAGATCGAGCACATCGTTAATTAGAGTCAACAAATGAGAGCCGCATTGATAGATGATTTCAATTCCTTTAAGCCCTTTTTCTGTCAGGGGTTCAGTCCGTTGGAGGATTTGCGTATAGCCCAGGATACCGTTGAGAGGCGTGCGTAACTCGTGGCTCATGTTGGCGAGAAATTCACTTTTAGCTTGATTGGCAACTTCGGCAACATTTTTCGCCTCTTGGAGTTCAGTCGTTCGTTCTTCAACTCGTCGCTCTAGTTCATCATTAGCTTGTCGGAGTTTTGTTTCTGCCCTTTGGTTTTCGTGAGTCATCGCCGATAGGACAAATGTAGTAATAGCGATCACACAAATGAATGATTGCAGTAGGATGAGTGATTCATTGGGCGAGGCTTGTTTGGCAAAGGAACCAAAGCCGCGAACAGTTCCAAAAACTGCGATCGCAGAGACAATCAGTACAAGGAGAGTAGATTCCCGCGCTTTAAACCGTACTGCCGACCAAATCAGCGGGGGAATGATCATGTATTCAATCGGATATCCTCCGGAGAAAGCTACGTGATCGATTGCCATCACTAAGAGCAAGACAAAGATAAACTCTGTAAATTGCCGCCGTTCAAAGCTTTTTAGAGATTTTTGGCACCAAGCCAACAATAGAGGTGTAACGACCAAAATACCCGTGCTATCTGACGCCAGCCAGGTTCGACACACATCATTAAATGCTGCCCAAGGTGTAATACCACTGACACAAAGCGTCAATGCAGCCAGTATGGAACTGATCAGAGGACTGGGTATGGTTAGGATGATAAATTTAAAGACATCTTGCGATCGCTCTAAAAAATTGCGGCGTTTGATCAAGCGATGAATCAAAAAAGTTGCAACAACAGGTGTGATGAGATTAACGGCAGGAATGATACTACTAATTAAAAAATTGTTTTTGAAAAAAAGAATATAGCTAACAATAAAATCACTCACAAATAATATCGGCCAGACACGATATCCTACCAGTAGCATTGCCGCTAAAAACACTCCAAGTGAAGGCCAAAATACTGATGCACCATTGACGAATGTCATGGATAAACCTAGATATCCAAGACAGAGGTGAACAATAGGAATAACTAGCGCGGCTATCAAAAAAGGACGATCGAGTTTAACTAAGAATTTTTGCTTGATTGTCGTCTGCTGCATTTCTTGCCTCCGTGCAGATAAATGAAGGGCAGTAACTTTCAGAGAAGGTTATCAAGCTTATAGTTCCCAAATAGGCATTAAGCATTGACATATGGATATTTACTAATAGAAAATCTCAGAAATATCTACTCAAAGAAATACCAATTGTTACTGAATTCATTTTTCGCAATATTATTGCCAAAACTACTGAATAAAACTCAGCAGTACATACTAGATAAATCTCGGTATATACCCAAATTAAATATTTTTTAAAGTTATCTAGCTAAACTGCGAGTACCAAATTATTAGCGACAACTAAGTAAGGCTTTTTTATAGTGAAAAATTGATGAATTAAACGACATTTAGAACTTAGAACTTTCTCGGTAGACGGCTGTGTACTCTAAAGGCGAACTCGTACCTCTACGCAGAAGAGTACCCAAAGAGCTTGTCGTCAGCAGCTTATCTGAGGAGCGTTTCCTTTTTAATAAACTCTAGTTCTCACCTTGGACGCTCTTTAATTCAATAATTTGAATATAGGAAAATTAAATAAAAATCCGGAATAAAATATGTATTCCAAATAGAAAATGAGTCAGTTCATCAATTGACGAACTGGGTAATTATTGCCAAAAAGCCTAAACACCAATCTTCGAGCAATCACGGTTGATGTGCACCTTGATGCCAAGAATGCTATACAGATAGATAGACAGGTCAGCCAAAAAAGTCTACAATCAGAACTTATGATAGTAAATTTACCTATTGGCCAATCAACCTAAGCATAGTAAAGATTTTCTAGTGTTTCAGCCTTGATGCCGAAGCGCCCTATTAATATTATGAAAGTCTTTTAGTAAAGGGCAGCAACCCAAATGGATGTAAAGCTGATTTTAGTGGGATTAACAGTCATATTTACGATTTCGTGCTTATTTTTTGGCACAAAAAACGGATTTTATGACTCAGATAACTATCATGGCAATGGCTCTGCACATTGAAAGAGGTCTTAAGGTCGACTTCTGACCCTCAGAACTTCGGAAAGGAAAACAGGCAAGAGGAAAACTCCCTTAGCCCCTAGTTTGAGGGCTTCTCGTTACCCAAATTTTCCGAACCAGAGCGGGTTCGGCGGAGGTGTCCTCCCCCATCAAAAATCCGCATTTTCAGGGTGAAGGGGCGCAAAATGAAACTTACCCCTGGGTCACAAAACCAAAATACCGACAGTTTTTGGCTTTTGGGATATTTCCATGACAATGAGGTTTGAGGGGAGGAGAAAATGAGAGATAATCTTTCATCGTCCTCTCGTATTGATGCTGATGAGGCAACTAGCGAATTAGAATGTTTGCCTTATAGTGTCCAGCATAATGATGAGGGCGTATGTTTATTAGTACGGATGGGCCCGTACCGCATTTTACTTGATTGTGGTATGGGAGATATTTCATCGCTGGTGAAGGAGCTAAAACAATCGGCACGCCAACGAAATTCTCCCTTACCAATAGATTTAGTTTTGATCAGTCACGCCCACCCAGATCACGCTAGAGGATTGCTATCACTGCATAAGGCTTTTCCTCATTTAGCGATATACGCCAGCGAGGTAACCAGCAAGTTACTGTCATTAAACTGGTTAGACCAAGACCCACAGAAAAATCCCCAATTTTGTCAAGCATTACCGCTGCGATCGCCTGTGGAATTTCAAGAGGGACTGGTAGCAGAGTTGTTTCCCGCAGGGCATCTACCAGGGGCTGTGGCAATTCTACTTACCTACACTACTCCACGGCGTTCTTACAAACTACTGTATACAGGTGACTTTTTCTTATCTAATTCCCGGCTGGTAGAAGGCTTGCGTTTAGAAGAATTACGGGGATTAGAGTTAGATGCCCTAGTTATTGAAGGTACTTATGGGACATCGCGCCATCCTCACCGCCGTAACCAAGAAAATCAACTCGCAGAGCGAATTCATCGGGCGATCGCCGATCGCTGTTCTGTACTGCTTCCCACACCTGCTTTAGGTTTGGGTCAAGAATTACTGATGCTTTTACGCAGCCATCACCACTTCACAGGTAGAGATTTGGATATTTGGGTTGATGGTGCTGTAGCTATCGGCTGCGATGCTTATTTGGAACTACTGGCCCATCTTCCCCCATCAGTACAAAACTTCGCTCGTCATCAACCTTTATTTTGGGACGAAAGGGTACGTCCCCGCGTGCGGCGTTTGCAAGCAGAACATCGTGCCAATATTGGCAAGTCCCCCTGTATTGTCCTCACTGACTCTACAGCTGATTTGAGCCAATACTGCCAAAGCGAAACAGGTCCTTGGCTAATTCTCCTCCCAGAAAAAATAGATATAAAAGTTAAAAAACAATATTCAGCACCCACGACCATTGAAGGCTATCTCCTCGCCCAACATAGTGATGGTCCGGGTACTACCCAGCTAATTCATAATTTGCGACCCCAGCACGTCATTTTTGTTCACGGTTCCCCTTCCTACTTGGCAGATCTGACTGCCTTAGAAGAGTTACAAAACCGCTACCATTTGCATTCACCTTCTGCTGGGATGTTGGTAGAACTGCCTATTGGCGACACATTTATACAACCAGCTGCGCCAGAAACTAATTATGAAGGCGAACTGACAGAGTTGGGAACTGTAATCACAATTACCATCCCAGATGCAATTACAGCTGATCCTCGCTGGCGATCTTTTGCTGATACAGGTTTAATCGAAGCCCGTTGGCAGGGTGAAGAAATAGTATTACGGGGTTTATCGCAACGAGAATTACTCAATCAAAGTAGCGATCGCTATACATTGACTGATGTTGAATGCTGCGGAACCTGCCGACATCAACGAGGTCAGCGATGTTGGAACCCAAATTCCCCCTTGTACAACTTCAAGGTAACTCTTGAGGGTTACTGTCCTGCCTATGAACGTTTAATTGATAGTGAATAGGGAATGAGGGAAACACAGACAAATGACAAAAAAGTTAAGAGTCCAGAGTAGAAATATTGACCCTGGACTCTTGACTCTCGACTATTTTGATTTATTCAGGATTTGAGTCAGTGTAACGGTTGCGGATACGTTCAGCCTCCGGACAGTCTTCGGTCATGAGAGGTTCTACATTACCGCGTGGCACTGAGGCTAGCTTTTGGGTTACAGCACCAATGCTTTCGAGCCGAACCATTTCTTCCCAAGAACAAACTTCATCCTCTTCTTCTGTTTCATAGCGTAGGGTCACTAAATCTCCCTCTATATCAATGATGCGGGCGCGTTCAATCCAGCGTTGCTGGTCCCGCAAGAAAACACATACCTCCCGCCCATCGCAACACAATTGATAAATCTTGCGGTGTAGCATGTACTGCTTCTGCCTTTTTAAACAACGTAGTTAAACCTTTCAAAATCTGGGTTTTACCCCAGTGCATAATACCCTTAAGAAGCCAGTTTTACAGTTACGTGTAACTAGTATTTTGACCCAAACCAAAGACTTGCGTGTAGTTGTCAGAATCTTTGGAAATGTTGGGTCATCACTTTATAGTTACTACGTTGGTGAAACTAAAACTTCTTCAGGTTCCTTCAGCGAATGTATTCTTCATAGAAGTCATACAATTCGGGATTTATCCTAACTAGGTTAATCCTTGCTGGTGAGTTCTTCCTACCATTATGTAATAATAGATACTCCGAAACAAGCATTGATTGCGGTTGTTTGAGTTGCCTACTTGTAGTCATTGGCATTGCTGGGAAGTCCGGGAACTCGGCTGTACTTTTACCCCTATGTATTTGATCTTAACTCATTCTCTGGCTGTCCTGAATGGTTTTAGACAACAACATCTCAAGAGTTTTGAGTTTAGGGTGTTTTGACTGATGTGACACGTCCCGTTTAGGAGCAACTATGCAACGCCAAAGTCAATTATTGTCAGGGTATCAGCAAGATTTGTTCCCTAGGGGAAATTCCATGATTAGTTTCGAGGATGCTTCTCGTTTAATTTGACCTGCACGAACCGCATCGGAAAGCGCGGCTAAGGCTAGCAAATCATCTGACTGATAACATTTCGTCGCTAAAACTTGATGGAGCAGACCCTCAGATTCAACACTAAGACATCCAGTTTGGAAAGCAGATTCAACAATTGTGCGAATCATTTTGATTAGGGCTTAGTTAGCAATTTGTTACCTCCAGTATGAAATAATTTCTCATTTTACAAACTGATATAAAACAGCGAGCGATTGTGATTATAATTACATTATTTTGTGATCTCCATCATAGGAACCTTTATACTATCTGACTCTTGAATTGTCGATATTTTAATATACTTAGGAAATAAATAATCCACAATTTTCAAACCAAGAGTAGAAGCTACACATCAATATATGATAGTTAAATATACACTAATTTTAAGTAAATGCCGCAAAAAAATTGGCATTTTCAATTTTACTTAGGAATAATAATATACACACAATTAAGGCAAAACCTGACGGAAATCCTCATCTCGATCGCTCAATTGCACCCAATCTAGATTTAAAGACCGTAATTTTTGCACCAAGCGATCGCAAGCAGGGCGTTCGGTAGCGTAATGTCCGGCATCAATCAAAATCAAACCGCGATCGCGGCTTTCTTGGAACTGATGGAACTTACAATCAGAAGTGAGATAAGCAGTAGCACCAGTTTTCACTACCGCCGAAATATAACTAGCACCAGAACCGCCTAAAACTGCCACTTTAGAAATTTCTTGGTGTAAATCAGCAGTTGGTGACACAATCAAATTTGAAGGAGCAAGGCGGGTGTGGATTACCGCCAATAATTCCTTTAATGTCATCAAAGGCTGTAATATCCCAACCCGACCATATCCTAATCCATTTTGGGTAGGAACTATAGGAGTAGCTTCCTTCAGTTCTAAAATCTGAGCCAAAACATCAGCAGTCCCATCCTGTACTTGGTCAAAATTGGTATGGGCGCTGTAAATCCCGATATTGTGGAGAAAAGCTAACCGTACCATATCCGCGATCGCTTCACCACTGCGGAGGGATTTGAGAGGGTTAAATATTAGGGGATGATGGGCAAAAATCAGGTTAGCATTACAGGCGATCGCTTCTTGCATTACCGCTAAAGTCGGCGTTAAACACACCAAAACCCTAGCAGATTCTTGTAAAATTCCCGGCTCAACCTGCCACCCACAATTATCCCAACTTTCAGACCAAGCAGGATTTGCCCATTCTTCAAACCATGTAATTAAGTCAGCAATTTTCATTAAATTTCAGCAGCTACCCAGCAGGCTAATTATTTTATGCCCAATTAAGGCTACAGAAAACTGTGCCTTAAGTAATATTTAACGATTAGCCAACTTTTGAGAAATTCTATCCAGAGATATGCACAACTAACTCTCTGACATGACTGCGCTGACGATGCTCCCAAACATAAATACCTTGCCAAGTACCCAAAACCAAGTGACCGCGATTAATCGGGATATGTTCGGAAGTGTGGGTAAGGGCGGAACGGATATGTGCTGGCATATCATCAGGGCCTTCCGCATCATGAATATACTTGCCTGATTCCGGTACAAGTTTCGCCATAAAATTAGCCAAATCCACCAGTACATCAGGATCAGCATTTTCTTGAATCACCAAACTAGCTGAAGTGTGGCGCAAAAATAGAGTACACAGTCCAGTTTCCACCCCCGACTCAGCAACAATCGCTTCAATTTTTGAGGTGATATTTTGAAAAGATTTGCCAGTAGTGGAAACTCTGAGTAGCTTTTGGTAATGAGTCATCTGGAATGAGTTAAAAGTCCACTGAGCGTTAGAACTCGCTTGCTGATTGAGAATATATCACACAACTTGGCAAGAGGTGGTCTGTTGAATAACTGGGTTGCCAAAGATTCGGTGGCTGATATGTGTTGCTTGATGTTGGAGTTGAGGTATGGAAAAGGAGAGGATTACTGCTGAAGACTTGCTCAGACATTATACTGCTGGGGAAAGAGATTTTAGTGGAGCCAATCTCAGTGGTGAGCTTATTGGATTTGACCTCCAAGGAATCAATCTTAGTGGTGCTTACTTGCTTGTCTATTGTGAGCGTTCCAATTTGAGCAACGCCAATTTCCAGAGTGCTGGAATTGCGGACTGTGGGTTTATGGAAGCTAATTTGAGTGGAGCCAATCTCAGCAAGGCTATTTTGTCTGAATCCAACTTCGAGGGAGCTATTTTGATTGGTGCTGATTTGAGAAGATCTGAGATGATTCGCACCGCTCTCGGAGGCGCTAGCTTGGTAAATGCCGACTTGAGAAGTGCTAACTTGGAAAGCGCCGACCTGGCAAATGCTAGCTTGGTAGATGCAGACTTGAGAAATGCCAACTTGGAAAGTGCCAATTTGGCTAGGGCTAATTTGACTGGAGCTAATTTAATCGGAGCTGATTTGAGAAACACCAAATTGCGAGACGCTAACCTAACTTACGCCAATTTGGCTGGGGTTGATCTGAGTGTAGCTATTCTCTGTAATACGCTTATGCCTGATGGTACCTTCAGAGATGACAATTGTGTTTGAGTGCGATCGCTCCTGGCTCATAATTTGAGTATACGTAATTTAGAGATGCGATCGCCTAGTATTCTTGAAAGTAAATCGTCTTTGCTGTGGCAATAATCGACGCTGGAGTATTCTTTACTATATCCATCGAATAAATGCCAAATTCCAAAACCACATGACTGAGGAATTAGAAAGAGCCGATAATGATTCACCCTGGAAAGAAATATTAGAAGCATACTTTCCCCAAGCGATGCATTTTTTCCAGAAACAGCCAGATTAATTAATTGGGAACTTCCCCATGAATTTCTTGATAAGGAATTTCAGCAAATAGCCCGTGATGCTGAACAAGGAAGAAGATACGCAGATAAATTAGTCAAAGTTTGGCAAATTCAAGGAGAAGAAATATGGCTGTTAATTCATGTAGAAATTCAAGCAAAACCTGAAGATAACTTCGCAGAAAGAATGTTTTCTTACAACCTGCGAATATTTGACAAATTTGCTAAACCAGCCATTAGCTTGGCGATTTTATGCGATGCCGACCCAAATTGGCGACCAAATCAATACAATTACAATTATCCCGATACCAGGCTAAATTTTGAATTTGGCACTGCCAAACTGCTCGATTATCAAAACCGTTGGCAAGAGTTAGAAGCTAGCGATAACCCATTTGCAACGGTTGTCATGGCACATTTAAAGACGCAGCAGACGAATAAAAAAGCAGAAGAACGCAAAACTTGGAAATTTAGCTTAATCCGTCGATTATACGAACAAGGACTGCAAGAAAGAGATATTCGTAACCTCTACCGATTTATTGATTGGGTTATGATTTTACCAAAAGCATTGGAAGCGGAATTTTGGGAAGAATTTAAACAGTTTGAGCAGGAGCGTACTATGAGTTATGTCACAACTGGTGAACGTATTGGCTACGAACGGGGAAAACAAGAAGGTGAGCAAAGTCTCGTGCTTCGACAAGTAAAAAAACGGGTGGGAGAGTTACCTGAAGAAGCTCAAGAACGCATTCAAGCCCTTCCCTTAGTGCAATTAGAAGCGCTTGGCGAGGCTTTGTTAGATTTTACAGGACTAGAGGATTTACTTAGCTGGTTGGAAGCAAATCCTCCAAGTTAGCATTTATCGGTTATGGGAATGTTTTAGCTGTAGCCTCTGATTAAGTGCGTAGACGCAAAGCGGCTTGTCGTAAGACATCGCTCATTGCTCCTAAATTGAGTTAACTTGAAAATATTTGATCACATCAGCTGCGATCGCTTCATTTCCATCTTTCGCAATTGGTTGAGATATCTTTGGTTGCTGGAGAGGTTGATGCAGAAAATCCCAATCACCTTGAAAAAACTCAGATGGGCTGAGAATTTGGTGCTGATTATAATTAGTCAACCCTTTGATTAAAAAAGCTGCTTCTGCAAAGCCCTCACGGGTAGCAGTAACAATAGGTGCTTGTAAACGGATAGCTTCCGCAAAAGTACCATAACCAGGTTTAGAGATAACTCGCCCACAAATCGGCATGAAATCTACAGGGCGGTATTTGCGGTCAGTAATTTGAACTAAATTAGGTAAATCTGGGGCAGATGGATCGAAAACGATGAATTGCCAATCGGGGAAATGGCGCAGGTTATCGTAGGGAATCTGCTGCAAACCCAAGCCACCGAAAGTCAGCAGAATCGTTTTTTCTAGGGGTGCACTAATACCCCAACTTGCACGCAAATCATCAACAGCGTAGCGGGGCGAACCACCTGTTAAGCCCACATCTATAATATTGGTGAAAGCTGACATCGGTTCGTGGAAAGGAAGACGATACAGGCGATCGCATTTGGAATAACAATCACTAATCCAGTCAGCAACTTCCAAAAATTCCCCACCCCAATCTCGATAGATAAAATCCCAGCCGAAGTTACTGATCGACCAGTTGGGGATATTGGCAGCTTTGGCAATTAAGGAAGCAAGAAAGGGAATATCAGCCAAAATCAGATGGACACGATTTTGACGGATAAAATTGACTTCCGAAGCAATTAAAGAATGCTGATTTTTCTTAATTTCCAATAACTTTGCTAAAGTAGCTGTTTTATCCATTGTCAAGCTATCTGCTTGCACTACACCTAAATCAAATGCCCTAGGACGATGGATAAAATCGCCTTCAACATAACACTCAAGTAACCACCTTGGCGCAGTAGTCACCATAATTAACAAGACTTCTGGACACAACTTTTGAATAGTTGCGGCAACCGATGCCATGCGGCTAGCATGACCAAAACCGTGGTTAGTAATAGCTATGTATAAAATGGGGCGTTCTATCATAGAATTTATCTGAATAGCAACAGCTAAGAGGGAATACATCTGCAAGCCACAATCAATTTACCGGGTTCTGGCAACTTTGAGTAATGATTTTAAAAAGTGACGAGGGCCTGTGATGGCTGAAGTGAAAACTCCACAACTCAAAGGCTGTCTTGCTGATACTGAGGAGATAGAAGCCTTGCGATCGCGTTGATTAGTCAGTCACTCTACTCAGAGTAGGATGAGCAAGGCACACGAGTCATCATTGTTTTAAGCGTGAATTCAATGCGTTGTAACTCAACGTTGTGCTTTAGTGTATAAAGGCAAAATTACCTTTCCTCAAGCTTTTAGGTAGTTTGATGAGCTAAAGACAATCTATTTAATATTTCTTTTATAAACAGTTTTTAAAACCAGTGTTTAAAGTAGGTTATCATCAAGAAAAATTCCGGTTTCACATTAAAATCCAAGCATTAGCATTGCTCAAGCAAAAATAGCAGAAGTATTTTTGCTCTTTTGATAAATTCATAAAAAGACTCGTAAGACAAAAGAAACAGGAATGGAAGTGGTAATTAACCGTCCATCATTTAAGTTCATGGGCAAAGGAGTGTTTTTTAGATAACCGTTACTAACTGCGTACACCAAGACGCATAAAAAACTACCTAACCCCTTCTGCACCTTTGCACAGTTTTCACAAACTTGGTGATGTCTGTAATGGACAGCATTGAAGTTATTTATAGCTCAGGAAAATACTAGACTTAAAAGGGATCATAGGAATTGCTGTTTCCGCTAGCGTTGTTGATTGCGATCGCCAAGATACTAAGGAAGTTGGTTGTGACGGTTTTCTACCCAAACCTGTTCGGTAAGTGGATCTTTAAGAAAACTGAAAAATGCATTTAGGCTGGGAATGGGTTGATCAAGAAAACGAGCGGAAGAATTCACTTCCCACTTCAGATTTACTACTGCCAACAACCCTTATAGTTCTCCCTAGTAAGGAGATTGCTAGCTTCGTTGATGTAACAATGAGGTGTGATCTACGAGCTATTGTCAATCGAAGCTACTAGGTGGAAGATAGAGATTGACAATAGATGCTATTTGCCACCCATATCTATCAACTTGCTAATTTTTTAAATAAATAAATTCGCCATTTTTTTAACATTTATTAGAGGTATTAATGAGTGATAATGCTACTAACCAAAGTGTCATCTTAATCGTTGATGATAACCCTACTAATTTAGAATTATTGCTCGATTTTCTAGAAGAATCAGGGTTTAAAGTCTTAGTAGCTGAAGATGGCATAAGTGCAGTGGAGATGGCAGAATATGCCTCACCAGACTTAATTTTATTGGACGTGTTGATGCCAGAAATCGACGGTTTTGAAACTTGCCGACGATTAAAAAGCAATTCAGCAACTCAAAATATTCCGGTAATTTTCTTAACTGCACTTGTGGATAAGGTTGATAAAGTTAAAGGGTTGAATTTGGGAGCAGTAGATTACATCACTAAACCACTGGCACATGACGAGGTTTTAGCTCGCATTCAAATTCACATGCGCCTGCAAAACCTCACGAAAAAACTTACCGAGCAAAATGAGTGTTTGGAAGCGGAAATATCTGAACGCAAGCAAGCAGAACAGAAAATCCGTGAACAAGCAGCTTTATTAGATATCACAACAGATGCAATTATCGTGCAAGACTTGAATAATCAAATCCGATTTTGGAATCAAGGATCTGAACGTCTGTATGGTTGGAATCAAGAAGAAGTGCTCACAAGAAATGCTAATAAACTGCTGTATCAACAGGAGACATTATTTCAACTGCAAGACATTCAAAAAAGTTTAATGAACTGTGGCTTGTGGGAAGGTGATTTACATCAAACTACAAAAGCTGGTAAAGAAATTATCGTTGCTAGTCGTTGGACAGTGATGCCCGATTTTGCAGGACAACCTAAATCTATATTAATTGTTAACACTGATATTACAGAGAAAAAACAACTCGAAGCGCAGTTTCTGCGAGCACAGCGTATGGAGAGTATTGGAACTCTAGCAAGCGGTATTGCTCATGACTTAAATAATGCGCTGACACCAATGTTGATGATAGTTCAACTCTTAGAAATCAAACTTGCAGATGAAAATAGCAAACAATGGCTGGCAATACTAGAAACAAATATTAAACGAGCAGCAGATTTAGTCAAACATGTGCTGTGTTTTTCTCGAGGACTCGAAGGAAAATTTAGTACATTAGAGATAAACGATGTCATTTCTGAAGTTGAACAAATTGTTAAACAGACATTTTCTAAATCTATTGCAATACATGTCGATATTCCCAAGCAAAGCCTTTGGAACATCTCAGGTGATGCTAATCAACTCCACCAAGTAGTATTGAATCTTTGTATTAATGCTCGTGATGCTATGCCAGACGGCGGTATTCTGAAGATTTCTGCCAAGAATGTTTGGATTGACAGCGAATGTGCTCGCAGGAATATTGATGCTCAGGTTGGTCCTTATGTAATGCTTACCATATCCGATACAGGCAAGGGTATTTCCAAGGAAATAATCGATCGGATTTTTGAGCCTTTTTTCACAACAAAAGAAGTCGGTCAAGGCACAGGACTGGGACTTTCAACAGTCATGGGGATTGTTAAAAGTCACAATGGTTTTGTGAAAGTAGTAAGCGAAGTGGGGAAAGGAACAGAATTTCAGATTTATTTATTAGCTACACAGACAATTGAAACAGAAAATATATTAACAGGGTATGATGAGTTACCCACAGGAAATGGAGAATTGATTCTGGTTGTTGATGATGAAGAGTCGATTCGGGAGATTACTAAAACTGCTTTAGAAAAAAATGCTTATAAGGTTTTAGTCGCTAAAGATGGAATTGAGGCAGTCGCGTTATATACAAAACATAAAGTAGAGATTAGTGTAGTCTTAATTGATATGATGATGCCATCTATGGATGGGCCAATGGCTATCCGTGTACTGAAAAAAATTAATCCTGAAGTTAAGATTGTAGTAGTTAGCGGTTTAACTTCTAATCATGAATTAATTGCAACTCTAGATAACAGCATCACAACCTTTTTACCAAAACCCTATACATCTCAAGAATTGTTAAAAAGTGTACAGGTTACGCTTTATGCAAACTCACGTTAAAAACACACGCAACATAGTATTTAGACTTGAACAGAGAATTACTAATTCGTAATTCATATTTAATTTGAAAATCGTAGTTTTTTGTAATGAGGGTAGAGAGCAGAACTTAAGTCAAGACCGAACAATATCCTCTCTCGAAAAACTCCAGGTTTTAAAACGAATGGGTTAATTGAGATACAGGGCAACCACTGATTACAAATACGAATTACGAATTATTGTAACTAATTCCAGTCCTGTTCTTCCTTTTTGCCGCGACTTTTATAAATTCCTCCAACATCGTGGATCTGGCAAGTTTTCTCAAACAACTGTGCTTGTGTTAAACCCCAACGCTGCAAGACTTTATTTAAATCTTGTTGGATGTCACGCGCGCCAGGGAAGCCTTGATAACGAATCAAGAGCCGAGCTAGTTCTGCTAAATTGTAGTCTGTCGCCTCTTGAGCTAGTAAAATATCAATAGTGGGGCGATCGCGGTTGTGAAGAGGATGCTGTTGGTCTTTACTTCCGGATGCTTCAGCCATCGTCATTCCTATAGTTATGAGTCCTGAGTTTTAAGTGTAGCTGAGAGATCAAGAGTAGAGAAGCCAAAAACCAACACTGAAGAGGTAAATGTAAAATCCACAACTTCTCACCTACTCAATATTCCACTCAGCGCGTTAGCGACGGCAACCACACCTTAACTCTTACGGCTCTCACTACTGTCATTGAACTTTAAATAAAGATACATTGTCATTAAGAAAATACATGAAAGTTTAGATAAGGGTGAATGATGTTTCACCCAAAGCCAAGCAGCAAGGGAGCAAGAACCCGCTATGTTTGAACACTTCACTTCCGAAGCAATTAAAGTAATTATGCTAGCTCAGGAGGAAGCACGTCGCCTGGGACACAACTTTGTAGGAACAGAGCAAATTCTCCTCGGGCTGATGGGAGAAGGAACTGGGGTTGCTGCTAAAGTGCTGACCGAATTGGGCGTTACTCTTAAAGACGCACGTCGCGAGGTCGAAAAAATTATTGGTAGGGGTTCTGGCTTTGTACCACCAGAAATTCCTTTTACTCCTAAAGTAAAAAGCCTCTTTGAGCAATCGTTTAAAGAAGCTCATGGACTGGGGCACAACTACATTAATACAGAACACTTACTCTTAGGTTTAACCGAGGCTGGTGAAGGTGTAGCCGCCAAAGTACTGCAAAATCTCGGGGTTGACCTCAAGAGCATCCGCACTGCGGTGATTCGTTATTTAGGTGAAAACGCAACAGTTTACGCTGCGGGTAATGGTCCAAAGCGCACCCAAACACTCAGTCTAGAAGAGTTTGGCAGAAATCTGAGTAAACTGGCACAAGAAGGTAAGCTAGACCCAATTGTTGGTCGCGATAAAGAAATTGAACGTGCCATTCAAATTCTCGGACGCCGCACTAAAAACAATCCCGTGTTGATTGGTGAACCTGGAGTTGGGAAAACAGCGATCGCAGAAGGTCTGGCGCAACGGATAATCAACCAAGATGTTCCTGAAGTTTTGCAAGACAAGCAAGTAATCAGCCTCGATATGGGCTTGCTAGTCGCAGGAACTCGTTTCCGGGGAGATTTTGAAGAACGCATCAAGAAAATCGTCGATGAGATTCGCACTGTCGGCAATATCATCCTCGTGATTGACGAAATTCATACGTTAGTCGGTGCTGGGGGAACAGAAGGCGGCTTAGATGCAGCCAATATCCTTAAACCTGCCTTAGCTAGGGGTGAACTCCAGTGTGTCGGCGCAACCACCTTAGATGAGTACCGTCAGCACATTGAGCGCGATGCAGCCTTAGAGCGGCGTTTCCAGCCGATTATGGTAGGCGAACCCACAGTAGCCGAAACCATCGAGATTCTCTATGGCCTGCGGGGAGCTTATGAGCAACATCATAAAGTGACAATTTCTGATGCTGCTGTAGTCGCAGCTGCCCAACTGTCAGATCGCTACATTAGCGATCGCTTCTTGCCAGATAAGGCAATAGACTTGATTGATGAAGCAGGTTCTCGCGTGCGTCTGCGCAACTCTCAGATTTCTCCTAACAAAGAACTGAAGCGCGAATTGGCTGGTGTTACCAAAGCCAAAGAAGATGCAGTCAGAATCCAAAATTTTGATACAGCTGGTAAGCTACGCGATCAAGAATTGGAACTGCAAGCAAAACTGCACGCCGAGACTCAAACTGTTACATCAGGCAAAACTCCCATCGTAGATGAGGAAGACATCGCTCAAATCGTAGCTTCCTGGACTGGTGTCCCAGTCAACAAGCTCACAGAATCAGAATCTGAGCTACTGTTGCATCTGGAAGACACACTTCATCAACGGCTCATCGGTCAAGAACAAGCAGTTACCTCTGTATCTCGTGCCATCCGTCGCGCCAGAGTTGGGTTAAAGAACCCCAATCGACCCATCGCCAGCTTTATCTTCTCCGGTCCTACTGGAGTTGGTAAGACAGAATTGGCAAAAGCACTAGCCGCCTACTTCTTCGGCTCAGAAGAAGCCATGATTCGCCTAGATATGTCCGAATACATGGAAAGCCACACCGTATCCAAGCTGATTGGTTCACCTCCTGGTTACGTAGGCTACGACGAAGGCGGACAACTTACAGAAGCCGTGCGGCGCAAACCATACACAGTGCTGCTATTCGATGAAATCGAAAAGGCGCACCCCGATGTATTCAATATGCTGCTGCAACTCTTAGATGACGGTCATCTTACCGACGCCAAAGGTCGCAAAGTAGACTTCAAGAACACCTTGATCATCTTGACATCTAACATCGGTTCCAAGGTGATTGAAAAAGGTGGCGGTGGTTTAGGCTTCGATTTCGACAACCAAGCCGATGCTAGTTACAACCGCATCCGTAACTTGGTGAATGAAGAACTTAAAGCTTACTTCCGTCCAGAATTCCTCAACCGTCTTGATGAGATTATTGTCTTCACTCAGCTTTCTAAGGATGAAGTCAAGCAAATTGCTGACATCCTCTTACGTGAAGTTGCTGGTCGCTTGACAGAGAAGGGAATTACCTTAGAAGTCACAGAACGCTTCAAAGAACGTGTAGTTCAAGAAGGTTACAACCCCAGCTACGGTGCTAGACCATTACGTCGCGCCATTATGCGCCTTTTAGAAGATTCTCTGGCTGAAGCTTTGCTATCCGGTCAAGTCGCTAGTGGAGACACAGCCATTGCTGATGTTGACGATGATGGTCAAGTACAAATCCAAAAATCAGAAAAACGGGAGTTACTGTTAGCAAATGTTGGCTAATTTTATACCGTGTCACTTTTGCTGTAACATATGAGAACCATTCCACATCCTGCCTGCCGCAGAAGAGCGAGAGAGGAGTATCTTTGATAGAACTGAAGTGAAATGGTATTAGCTCTTTAAAACCCTGGTATTTCTACCAGGGTTTTTTTTAGGGAGTTGTTGGATGGGGACGAAATACTATTTTCTAGAATACCGATTCAGTATTCAGGATTAATGAATCGGTGTTCTGGCAATAGGATGAAGTCGATTTGTTAAAGCTTCTAATACCAAATCAAATAATGTTTGCGACACATCAATAAATATTCTAGAGGTCACGGCAGTGCCGTGCCCCTACAATCTGTCGCATTCTTTTTTCAAATTTGGTATAACTCACCACCAGCAAGCAGCAATTCAATCACTTCCAACTGCGATCGCCCCACTAATGAGTAGTTCAATAGACTTCCGACATTCGACGGTACATCACATCTGAGCGTAAAACGTACTTTCGTCCTTGGATAACAGGAGTACCTTCATGTACTAGTTCGTGGACAAAACACAAAGACATACCTGTAACTGGAACCACAGCGATAGTAAGTAAATGTTCATAATATCGACGTGGAAGATGAAAACGGGTTTCACCACCATCAAAACCTTCATTCAGGTAAATCATGAAAGTCAATAAACTTTCCTCGCCGTTAGGTCGCTGATAAGAACCATCATGATGAAGCGCAAACCTCTGACCTGGGTCGTAGCGATAGAAACGAAAACGCTCATTCAGCCCCAACGCTTGCCATTGCCCAATAGTATTAGGTATAAGATTTGACATTCGCTGCCATAAATCAAAAGCTCGTTCTTGGTCATCTAAAATGACACGCTGATTATTGCGGATGTCGGGACGTCTTTCAAAACCTCGGATGGTATTAATCGGAGCATCTGTATAACCAATGTTTTCGGTTAAAGTAATATACTCAGCGCATTCTTGTGGTGAGAGAATATTATCCAACGTGAAAATTTCGTTGCCAAGCAAATTTTTCTTGGTCATGGTTGAAGATGAGTGCATTTTTTGTAATGACGCACATCATTTTTCATAGTTTCAATCACAATACTGCCAATAGTCATCGCAATGTTTTCAACTATTTGTCACTTCATATCAGCTTCTCTAGCCGTAGCCAAAATTATTGGTAAGGAACAATATCAATTAGTTCGTAGCGATCGCAATCGCCGTATTGAGTAATAAATTCATCAACGGTTAGAATTTTTAGGGCTGATTTAACCATTGTGATTCTTCCTGATAATTTAGCGATGCCTGCGGGTTCTGCGAAGCAGTACGCGTCTACGCAAATACCTAAGTAATAATCTTAATTTTAGGCATTTGCGATCGCCATCAACTGCAATTAATTCTTACTACACATTACTCCCCTCGTTTTTGCCTTGCAACTCCTCAAGTCGCGCCAGTACTTCTGTGCTGTGAACACTAGGATTGACTTTAACAAAAGTCTCGCGCAAAATGCCCTCTGGATCGATGACAAAACTGTGGCGCATAGAGACGTAACCAATCCAAGAACCGTAAGCTTTACTCACTGCGCCAGTGGTATCTGCCAACAGAGGGAATTTTAGCCCCTCTGAATCACAAAATTCAGCGTGAGAATCAACATCATCCGCGCTGACACCAATAATTTGCGTATTCTTTTCGATGTATTTGGGCAAATCTTGCTGAAAACGACGCGCTTCTATCGTGCAACCAGAGGTGAAGTCTTTCGGGTAAAAATAAAGCACTACCCACTTACCACGCAATTGGGAAAGGGAGATTGTACCGTTACCTGTGTTGGTTGGCAAAGTAAACTCTGGTGCAGGTTGATTAATTGCTGGGAGTTTACCACCAAGTGCATCAGCAACAGAAGTAAAGTTTAGCCAACTGAAAATAGCAACATAGCTGGCGAATAATATGCTCAAAAAAGTGCGACGAGAAATCATGTGCAGATAAGAATTATAACTTTACACAAGTTTACAATTCTTCGTTGCTATTTGGCTCTGGTTCAGATTCGGGAGGGATATCTGTGCTTTCGATGTATTGGCTATCAAGAAGAAAAGTTCCCTTGGTAAAGCGAATACCCCAATATCCACCAGGACGACGGTCTATCACTGTACCTTCTTCACCAAGGTGAATCACATCAGGGGGACGGAGCATAGGCATGGGTTCAGCAGTTTTGACGTAAGCTGGTAGTGCTACAACCCGGACTTTACTACCAATAGTAAATTCTTTAGACATTTTGATAAAACAAAGAGTTTTGAATTAACTCATAACTCAAAACTCCGATCTTTTGCTAGGGGCTACCCAATTTTTTTAATTCTGACGGTTGGCTAGACCACATAAAGCTTGTACATCAGCCAAAGGTAAGTGCCAAAGTAATTCTGGTTGCCAAGTATCTGGATCTAAGTGAGAGTGGTAACCTCGTTGGTATGCTTGCCATAGTCTGTCCCAATTAAGCTGCTGTGGTTGGTTTTTGTAAATGATGCGTAACAGTGCTAGCCCTAGCATCAGATTAATTAGTTGAAACTTAGTTCCTAATAGGAAGGCCTGAACTTCTGCTTCCCCTATAAAGTCTGTACCATAACCTGTGATCACGTGAATCCCATCGTGGAGTTGTTTGCGGCGAGGACCTGTAGTGAAGGGTTTGAGGTTGTTTTGCTCCAAGAAGTCAGCCAAGGTCCTACCAAAAGTCCCCAGAGGAAGCACTCGCAATTTCTCTATGTAGACAATTTGAGGAACAGCTAGTCCGTGTACTTCAGCTTGGCGATCAAGTAAATCCAACAGCTGTTGCAAGCGAGGAACAGGATTAGAAGCTGTGGTGGGGGATTGCATCATACTCTTGTGTTTAAAATATCGTAGATTAACTCTATCTAAATTTGGATTAATTACTATTGTTATGAAAAATGACTGAACATAATTGCTCAGTCATTTTCGGGTTTATAAATGTTTAATTACTCTATATTTAATAGAATAATAAGGTCAAGATTTGTAGTTAATTCATTGCTAATAAATTCTCCGATAATTAAAGGTAATAAAAATGCGGTAGACAGTGGTAATTTGGCTTTATTTATTTAGCAAAAGCTGCTCAACAATACGGGGTTTTAAGGTGTTGTTCCTTGGTTACGGCGTTGTTGCCAGCGCGCACGTGCATTTTCACGCAATTGCTGAAGTTTTGTCCGTTGTTCGGGAGTTAATAATGCTTGAATCTTTTGTTGTGAAGACTGCCTGATTTGCTTAACTTCTGATGACTGCATTACTTGCTTAAGTTGATTTTTTTGCTCTTCAGTTAGATTTAGTGCAGCAAAACCTCTCTTGGAACCCTGACCTCTTTGTTGGCCTGCTTGGCGCTGACCTCGCTGCCATTGACCTCTTTGTGCCTTTAATTCATTTAACTTATCTTTTTGTTCTTGAGTAAAGTTGACTCTTTGTAGAATAAGCTGTTCAATTTGGTTGCGGGTATCACGTTGAATTGTTTGAATTTGGCTTTTTTGTGTATCTGTTAATCCCAATTCTGCCCAAGGCCCTTTACGGTTATGGGGAACTTGTCCATTTGTGGCTTGTGCAACTAGTCTATGAGAAGAAAAGCCTGATTGCGCTTTGACTGCAAAGGGGGTAGCAGCTAAAGTTAAGGCGATCGCTCCAGCTACTAGTGATAATGCTTTAACTTTCATGGATAACCTCGTGTGTTTTTTCCTTGTTGGATGTCACCATCATAAGAAGTCATCTTTACCAACTACATGAGGAGAAAGTCATGAATACACCCATGACTTTAGTCATTATTTATTTGTGAGCAATAATACTAGTCATTTAATGTAAATTAAACTAGAGTTATAAAACTGCTTACATAGTGGATATTTTTTAGATTTATCTTTAAATACATTGCACATAACTAAGTATATCCGCGCAATTTAATTTAAAACTATCATGAAATATAAATAAGAATACTTACCTTTAATATATGCCAATCTCCTTATGATAAAAGTCATTAATACATTTAAATTTAAATAATATGAAACGTCCAATTCAATTTCAGAATCATCCTTTTCGATTTCTACTTTATTTGGAGTGGATATTACTAGCGATCGCTACTATAAGCGCTGTCATGCCATATCCCTCACCAAAATTTTCTAGTCGGTTTCCAGAAATTGCAACTGCAAGTTTGATTATTTTTGGCTTAATGGGCTTGCGCCTGCCCACAGGTAATAAAATCACTAAAATAATTTATACTGCTAGTGAAGTTTTATTAATTTTAATAACTGGCTTTGTTGGTGGGAGGGCCTCTAGGCTTTTTCCTTTTATTTACATAATTTTGGTAACTCGCAGTTGCTTAATTTTTAATTTACCTGGGCGTTTGGTAGTTACATTTATATCATTTATTTTATTTTTACTAACATTACAGCAAAGGTTGCATAACTTTCCAATATCGCCACAAGCACAAGAGCGTTTTCAATTCTTCACCCTGAGCCTAGCTCTCTTATTTGGGTTAAGTTTAATTTTTGTATTACTGTTGATGAATACAGTATTATCTGAACGTCAAAGTCGTGAAGAACTAGCTATTGCTAATGAGAAACTTCGTCAATATGCTCTACGAATTGAAAATCAAGCAACCCTAGAAGAACGTAATCGCATTGCTCGCGAAATTCATGATTCTTTAGGACATTCGTTAACAGCCTTAAATCTACAATTAGAAACTGCTTTAAAACTTTCACAATCTAATCCAAATAAAGCTCAGAGTTTTTTAGTTAGAGCCAAAGAATTAGGTTCTAAAGCATTACAAGATGTCCGACAATCTATTTCTACTATGCGTTCTCATCCTTTGCAAGAGCAATCTTTAGAACAAGCGGTTCAAGGATTATTAGAAGATTTTCAACATGCAAATGGTTTTTCACCAATTTGTATCATTAATTTAGAAGAATCTTTACCCAATGAGCTTAAAATTGCTATTTATAGAATTATTCAAGAATCATTGACAAATATTTCCAAATATGCGCAAGCAACAGAAGTTAGAATAGAAATAGAGAAAACTCCTAGAAGTTTACGTTTAAGCATTCAGGATAACGGTAAAGGCTTTGATTTTAAACAAAATACTACTGGTTTTGGATTGCAAAGTATGCGCGATCGCACTCTAGCGATCGGAGGTGTATTTAATATTCTAAGTGCTCCTGGCTATGGTTGTAAAATTACAGTTGATATTCCCCAAATAAGGTTGAATAAATGATAAAAGTATTGCTCGTAGATGACCAAAACTTAATCCGGCAAGGATTAAGAGCATTATTAGAACTAGAAGCAGATTTAGAAGTAGTGGGAGAAGCAGAAAATGGTGAGATGGCAATTAATTTGGTTGCACAATTACAACCAAATGTAGTATTGATGGATATTAGAATGCCTATTATGGATGGAGTTGCAGCTACGAGAGAAATTCATAAGCGTTTTAGCGGCATTAAAGTTTTAGTATTAACAACTTTTGACGATGATGAATATGTGAAAGCAGCCCTCAAAAATGGTGCAATGGGTTATTTACTAAAAGATACACCATCAGAAGAATTAGCTTTCGCTATTCGCGCCGTTGACAAAGGTTATACTCAACTAGGTCCAGGAATAGTTAAAAAACTTTTGGCTCAATTTCCTAGTTTAGAAGCAACCCAGTCACCACCAATACCGCCTAGTTTGGCAGAACTTACTCCTAGAGAAAAAGAGGTTTTAAGCTTAATTGCTCAAGGTGCTAGTAACCGCGAAATTGCCCAAAAACTTTACATCTCTGAGGGTACAGTGAAGAATCATGTCACCAATATGTTGAATCGCTTGAATTTACGCGATCGCACACAAGCAGCAATTTTTGCTAATACATATTTGTCTTATTTAACTGAGTCTGATTAACTTTTTTATTCTACGCAGGGTAGAAGACAAAGTAAGTTATTCTTATTTAAGTAATAAGGTTATTTAAACAATTTCAGGCATTCTGTTTTTAAAATGCCTTTAGTCACCTTGATATTTCTAAATGACTTAGCGATTACCTCTTCACAAGATATATTAATTTGTGACTGATTGACAGAAATCAAATCTTGAATTGAAGCACCATATACAATTTCTGATATACCCGTCCAAATACAAGCGGTTGCACACATTGGACAAGGTTCGCCAGTTGTATAGATACTATAACCTTCCAAAGAAGGATTTTTAAGTTTAGCTGTTAAACTACGAGTAACATTGATTTCTGCATGAGCAGATGGATCGTTATCTCGTCTTACAGTATTATGACCTACGGCAACTACTTCGTTATCTTTCACAATCACTGCACCATAAGGAGCATCACCTTTTTTTGCCTCTGTCAGTGCTAGATGCATAAAATCTTCATGGTTCATAATAGTTAGGAAGTTGAAAAAGATACTTGTTAAGAATATCTCATTTTGATTATTATTTCTGCGAACTACTGAAAAAAAGCTAGTGTCAATTATGTTACTTAGCAGAGAAAAAGCCGAATTCTACTTAACAGATCTAGATACACCAGTAGGTCAAGGGATTAATTTAACTATTGCCGGACTAGTTTTTTTGTCATCAGGCATTTTTGTGGCAGAAACTTATAATATTCCTGATTCTGTCCGTTTCCAATTAAATATTGTAGATACTGCTATTTTTATAATTTTTGTATTTGAATACATAATGCGTCTATGGAGCGCGGAAAATAAAATTAAGTATTTTCTCAGCTTATATTCAATTATTGATTTAATAGCAATTTTGCCATTTTTTTTGGGAGCAGTAGATCTAAGCTTTATTCGATTGCTGCGATGGTTTCGGATTTTAAAATTAATTAGAGTTATCGATCAAAGATTTTTCTTTGGCAGTGTTAGCAGTGAAGATGGAGTTATATTTGTCCGCATATTATTTACATTATTTGCCATTATATTTGTTTACTCAGGCTTAATTTATCAAGTTGAACATCCTGTAAATCCACAAGTTTTCACTACTTTTTTGGATGCATTGTATTTCTCGATTGTCACAATGACAACTGTGGGTTTTGGTGATGTGACACCAGCTTCAGAATTAGGTCGTGGACTAACAGTATTGATGATTTTGACAGGTATTGCACTAATTCCTTGGCAAGTAGGTGATTTAATTAAACGATTGGTGAAAACTGCTAACCAAGTAGAAATAATTTGTTCTGGATGCGGTTTAGCTTTTCACGATGCAGATGCAGGATTTTGTAAAAGGTGTGGCGCGAAGTTATCTAAGTAATTCGTCCTTTGTCATTTGTCATTGGAGTAGAGCTTTACATAGTGTGGTACGTGTAGTATAACTGTAATGCAAATAGTTTCCGTAAACGTTGTAACTCATGGTGTAGTAATACATTGTTCATTTCAATTTGGGGAATTATTAAGTTTGAATTCCTTAAAAAGGCAAGTGGTGTGCTGAACAGGAGTAAACTTTATGGATGCCTTGCTACATAATCCAATTGCAGATATGTACGGGCCGGATTTTCTACTGTTGTATGGCAGTATCATTATCTTGACAGTGTTAGTTTGTGGGTGGCTCATACAAGATCCCACAAAAAACCAACCTTTACCCTTAATTCCCAGCGAACCAGATCCCTACGAAATTGCTTACTTGCGTTCGGGAACAGTAGAAGTGGTAAAGGTAGCGATTTTGAATTTAATTCAGAGAGGTTATTTACAAATCGCCGAACAATTAATTAGCCAAGCGCAAAATCACAATAATCTGTCTGAGTTACAGCCTCTAGAACAGCAAGTTTTTTCTAGTTTTTCCTCTACCCCAGCTATAAAATCCATCAATTCAATAGCCGAGAAAGTAGAACCATACTGCAATATTTACGAAGAAGAGTTAGACAACGAGCAACTGCTATATGCTCAAAAATGGCAAACATCGAATATTCAAGTAGGCTTGATTGCGGCAACAATTATTTTTAGCTTAGGGAGTTATAAGCTGCTCGTCGCTTTAGGAAAGGGACGCCATAACGTAGGTTTTTTAATAGTTATGAGTGTCTTATCGATTATCGGTATTTTATGGTTTGCGAGCAAGCGATCGCGCTTAAGTCTGCGAGGTCAAGCTTATCTCCAACAACTCCAACAAACCTTTGCAGAGGCGAAAACCAAGGTAAAATTTAGCATCCCTTCTGCATTTGAATACAACTTGGTTGTAGCATTATTTGGCGTTGAAGCTTTAGCTGGCACTTCCTACGATTCATACTACAAAGTATTCTTTCCCCCAACATACTCTAGAACTAGTAGCAGGCAAAGCAGCTCGTCAAATGGTTCTTGTAGTAGTTCTAGCTGTAGTTCTTGCAGTAGTGGGAGTTCCTGCGGTGGCGGTAGTTCTTGCGGTGGTGGTTGTGGTGGCTGCGGCGGTGGTTGTGGCGGTTAGTGAGAAAAAATATGTCAAATCAACCTATTCCCAGTTCGCTAACAGCAGCGCCAAAAATTAAGTTGCTAATTGCTGCCGTGGCAATATTGGTAGTGGTGGCGATCGCTAAAATAGTTGTAGATATGCGAGTACCTCACTTCTAGATGCTCGCCTACTTATCAGTAATTAGGTGGATGCCAACCGCTAATAACCCAACGTCCACGAGCAACAATGATAACTGGATTATTCATTCGTAAACGTGCAACTGTGGCTCTACCAATAGCAGTTAAACCTTCAACCCTTGTGCCGTCAAGACTCCATACAAAATGTTCAGACCATTTTTGTGTACGAGGATTAAAAAGAGGCGTACTTTCTCCTAATAATGGATCGGTAGCTTGGGTTGTATCCCCTTTAAATTCGTTACATGTACGGCAAGCTAAACAAAGATTTTCATAACTTGTTTCTCTATTTTTAGAAACAGGTAGAATATGGTCATACGTCATTGGTATACCACTGTTAGCTTCAGTTGTTAAACAATAACAACACCGTGAAGACTCTGCTAAAACAATTCGATTTTTTAAACTTTCAGGAATATATGCAGACACTATTTATTACCGAGTTTGTACATTATGCCCTCGCCAGCGAAGTAACACAGTTGCCTGGGCTTTGCACAACATAAAAATATCCATTTCATGCCGGAGTGTCATTAATTCTAAACGTTCCTCCTCACTCAGAATACCGTTAGAATTGCCCTCAAGCAATAGATTGTACCGCTCCATGTCATTCGTTGTTTTGTTTGCACGAGCTATTTGCCACAAGCTGTCATCATCTAATTTATCCAAGGCGGCAACTTCTGCTTGAAACTCTGATGGTATGTCATCCCATGCAGGGGGACTACCTATTTGTAAGACGCGAAGTATTACATCTTCTAGGGATCGATGAGTTGCACGAGCTGTATTTACTAATCGCTGATAAATAACCTCTGGTATTTGAAGGGTAACAGTTTCGGCTGGCATAGTTAATATATGAAGGAGCTGATAACTATAATGATAAGTCTTGCACCGGACATGATATTATCCCATCTCCCGACTTTAGGCGTGGGGTTAGGTTTTCGCGAACCATTTAAAAGCGACTTGTTTCTCAACCGTCAGCAAGTAGACTTTCTGGAAATTGTTTGCGAACATTATCTAGATGCACCTTGGCAAAAACAGCAGGAATTAGAAATACTTGCGGCGCATTTCCCGATAATTCCCCATGCTATCAATCTGTCATTAGGTAGTGCTGAAGGTTTGGATAGAGATTATTTAAGTAAAGTAGCAGCGCTAATTAAACGGCTTAACCCCCCTTGGTGGAGCGAACATATTTGCTTTACCAAAGCAGGTGGAGTTGATATCGGACATTTATCACCGCTACCTTATACCCAGGAAGCTGTGGAAGTTGTTTGTCGCAATATAGCCGAGGTGCGTCGCTACATTGATGTGCCATTAATTTTGGAAAATATCACTTACATGGTGACGCTTCCTGGTGCAGAAATGACAGAAGCTCAGTTTTTGGCGGAAGTAGTAGAACGTGCTGATTGTGGGTTGTTGTTAGATGTGACGAACCTGCATACTAACGCTGTGAATCACGGCTATGATGTGCATGACTTTCTTCAACAATTACCTACAGAACGTGTAGTACAGTTGCATTTTGTTGGTGGACATTGGCATGATGGTGTATTGATTGACAGCCATTCCCAATCAACCCCAGTCGAGGTTTGGCAACTCATGGATGAAGTGTTAGCTAAGGTTCCAGTTAAGGGGATTGTTTTAGAAAGAGATGAAAACTTGCCATTATTTGCAGAATTGCTACGAGAACTGCAACAAGCAAGACAAATTGGCAGGAGTCATCATAGATGGGATTAGCACAAACACAGCAAGTTTTAGCGCAAATTTACACCAATAGTGAATTCAGACAGCGTTTCCTTGCTAACCCGCAAACTGTTGGCGCAGAGTTGGGATTAAGTGAAGCTGAAATACAGCAGTTATCTGCAATCTCTGCACAGCAGGTAAATATTTTTGCGAATTCTCTCAAGTGGAAGCGGTTGGGAGAAGTGCGCGAACTACTACCACGCACTGCACGAGTGCTAGGTAAAAATTTCAATGATTTATTTTGGCGATATGCAGAAACCCATTTACCACAGGGTATCAAGAAACATCGAGAAGATGCGATCGCATTTTCTAGTTTCATACAACAAGAGGAGATAGAGCCAGATTGGGTAAGCAATCTGGTACGCTACGAAAAAACCTGGCTGTTAGCTTATGAATCTCATCGCTGCTTGCGGGTGTGCTGGTTTCGTTATCCCGTTGACAAACTAGGAAGTGGAGAAAACATTCCACGCCAATTAACTCTAGCAATTTGGTGGCGTTTTTCACCGCGATCGCGTACCAATTTTGTCAGAATATATTTTTGGGCTGAAAGTTGTGATTCTTAGATTGCTTAAATTTAGCTTAATATGGATCTTCCCGCTGCTATTAACACCATTATTCAGCAACAACCTTACCCACTTTTATTTGCCAGTATTAGTGGTTCTCATTTGTATGGCTTTCCGTCAATTGATTCTGATTATGACTTGCGTGGTGTACATATTTTACCCATAGAAGAAGTAGTTGGTTTAAATACTGGGTCAGAAACTATTGAACTCTCAGAAGTTCGTGATTCTGTAGAAATCGATTTAGTAACTCACGATATTAAAAAGTTCTTTTTGCTACTGCTCAAAAAGAATGGCTATGTTTTAGAGCAATTGTATTCACCTTTAATATTAAAAAATTTACCAGAGTATGAAGAGTTAAAAGTTATTGCTAAAGATTGTATTACGCGTCATCATAGTTACCATTATTTGGGCTTTGCGGCAACACAATGGAAACTTTTTGAAAAAGAACAGCTACATCGAGCCAAGCCATTACTTTATGTTTATCGAGTACTATTAACTGGGATTTATTTAATGCAAACAGGGGTAGTCGAAGCTAATTTAATCAAGCTTAATGAAGTGTTCAATCTACCATATATTCCTGATTTAATTTCCCAAAAGTTAGCAGGTGAGGAACATTCTTATTTATCAGATGTTGATATAGCTTTTCATCAAAAAGAATATCAGCGATTGCGCGATCGCTTACAGGATTCCTACGTAGCCAGTCGACTACCTGAAGTACCTGTAGCGAAGGCGGCTTTACATGAGTTACTGCTACGCCTAAGAATTAGGAGTTAGAAATAGCTAACTCTTCAGTTCTAACTCCTAAGTCTTTTAAAATTTTAAACTCCAAGCGGCAAAGGCTAAAGCACCCCAACCAGCTAGAAAAGCTGCGCCTCCCAATGGTGCAATTGCTCCCAAAGATTTAACACCAGTTAAGCTAAGGGCATACAAGCTTCCTGAGAAAATAGCAATACCAATAATAAACAGCCAACCACTTGCTATTAGGGTAGATGGGGGCGACTCGGTGCGACTAAGCAGTAGTGCTACTAGCAAAAGAGCTAGAGCGTGGTACATTTGATAACGAGCGCCAGTCTCAAAAATTTCCAGCGATCGCTCAGTGATTTTCTCCCGTAAAGCATGGGAAGCAAAGGCACCAGCGGCAACAGATAAACCGCCTAAAACAGCGGCTATGCTTAAAAAAAGCTGCGTCATTAGACCTAGCCTTAAATAGGTGTAAAATTTAGCGAGTTATGAAGTATGAAACGCTAATTGAGATTTAAGTTAAATCTCAAAATGATATGATATAGCGCCATCCTCACTCACTTTAAAATTGGCATTGAATTCTTTAGCTTTCTCATCTAAATATTGCCTGGCGGTGATTGCAGGTAGTTCAGATTTAATTGCAAAACCGACAAGAGTCATTCGCCCTTTATTTTCTTGTAGCATTTGATAAAAAATCGATTGCAGGCGATCGTTCATTTGTTGATTTATCGCCTTTTTCTCTTGCTTACTTTGTCGATACAATCCTAAACTTAGCCATCCTCCTAAGATTAAAGTAGGAACGCCAAAAATTAGACCTTGTCTAGCAGTAGCATCGAGAAGATAAAGATACTCTTTATTTGGAAAATCTAGTACAGATTCTTCATCTTCTATTGGCGTTTGGATGGGTTTCAATATATTATGTTTCTCAATTCCTGCTGAGACTGATAGCGTTAAAAACATGAATCCGAGTGTGAGTAGCCAGCCTGCGGCTAATTTTTCAGCAGTCTTCATAGTTCTATCTCAGAGTTGAACCTTGTTTGCGATTCTAACCTTACTTTGGCTTAGGTTTCGTTAATTGCAAAAATCTAGCAATAATTTTGTGAAGAAAGTATAAAAGTTTGGTAGAGATGGATGAAGGAGATGGAGGAGACAAGGAAGACAAGGGAGAAAAAGCTTATTCTTGCGTTCTTATGAGAGTTATAACCACCCTTTTATAAAAAACCTGCCTTTTAAAGGCTTGTCATTACCCACATCCGATCAATCCCAGCTGCGCTGCTAACCCACCTCGGAATGGAATTCCAAGGCTAATAGCCAAAGTCTACTTCAGTAGACTCAGCTGCATATTTCAGTCCACTTGAGTGGACTTAGGTTATTAGCCCGGAACTTCAGTTCTGAGAGGGATGTCGGTCAGCACGATATTTTGACGATTACAAAAATGTAGGTAATGAAATTATTGGTCACATACGTGTAGCTTCCAGCAGGCGGGAAAAATAGAAGCGAGTCTTAGTCATCGCTTTTCGTTGTACGGCAAAACCGTTAGTTTCGAGAATTTTCATGACATCAGCTTCGCGGTGCAGATAAGCGCGAGTTGTCTTACTCGGTCCAGGAAAGAAACTGCCAATTTTCTTGAGTAAAGTTAAAGCGCAGGTTTTAGGTGCAAAACTGAGAATTAGCCGTGACTGTGCTAACGAACACAGGTGAGAAATCATCTCATCTGCCTTCTCTTGAGGGTAGTGAATCAGAACATCCAGGCAAATCACAGTGTGGTAACTACCATTCAAAGATTCTAAATCTTGCACTGCAAAAGTGGGATTATCAGCGTTTCCTAAGGTTTGTAAGGCTCTTTCCTTACCTTCTGTCACCATTTTTTCGGAAATATCGCTGGCATAGACTTTAGCACCTTCTGTCGCCAAAGGAATGCTGAGACTACCTACACCACACCCAGCATCGCAGATTGACAAGGTTGCTAAATTGTTATCAGCTTTTAACCAGCCGATGACTGTATCCACAGTTTGTTGATGTCCGTTGCGGATGTCTAGCTGGACTTTGTTAACTTCACCATCGCCGTAAATCCGCTTCCATCGGTCAAACCCTGTGGAATTAAAATACTCACGAACAATCGTTTTATCGTCGGCTGCGTTCATAAAGTTTGATTTCTAAGGGTTCCCAATGCTTAAAATTATCATTGATGGGAACCACAAAGTACGCTCGTTTTTACAGATTTTTCTTAATGTGTCTCAGTCCAAAGCTAAAATGCGATCGCTTGTTCTTCACTAAACGAGTTACGGCAAGTATTGCAGCTATTCAGTCACCTAGCTGAGAAACCCTAGCAAAAGTACTATCTCACGGCATCATAAATTGGTATCAACTATGCAACTGTCAGCACTCTGTACTAGCAACTTAGGTTAATAAAGCCTAAATTTCTAGCTTTAGTCAGGATTTTGTTGACACATTCATCAATAGTTTCGCAATCCGTTTTACATTCAACATCGGGATTGAGAGGATATTCATAAGGGTCATCAATACCTGTAAAATTTATAATTTCTCCAGAAAGCACTTTTTTATATAAACCTTTAACGTCTCTTTGTTCGCATACTGCTAAAGGAGCGTTAACGTATACTTCCATAAAAGGAATGATTTGTTGTTTGAGTTTTTCTCGTTGATTTCGGTACGGAGAGATAACACAAACAATCGCAATCTTACCTTCACGAGTTAGACTATCAGCAAGATAACCAATTCTGCGAATATTTTCTTCTCTATCGCTGCTGCTAAAACCTAATCCTTTGCATAAAGTTTGGCGGAGACTGTCGCCATCCAAAAGACTAACCTTTTGATTTTGGTTTTGCAATTTTTGTACTATTGCTTTACCAAGAGTAGTTTTACCCGCGCCACTCAAACCTGTGAGCCAAATTGTTAAACCTTGAGATTTATATTGCATTGCTAAAATTTTGATTCACCCAGTTATCAGGAATTCTTTCTAAAATTCCCGAACCAAAGACCTTATCCAGTTCTAAATAATCAAGATGAACGTAACCAATATGACAGTGACAAGTTTGGTTACTACAAGGTTGGTCAAATAAAGCGGATTCCCACTCAGAATTATAAATATTACCAATTGGTTCTTTAATAAAATGACAACGGCGCATTGTACCGTCACCATCAACAGAAATCATTGAATCTCCAGCACGACAGGAACGCCCAAAGCTAGGGTAATGTTGAGTATTTAATTCATATAATGGGTCAATAGATTGAAAAAATTCTCTGTCTTGTGGTGATAAATTCGGAAGTTCTGCCTTCACAGCATTAATCCATAAATAAACGTGGTTTGGTAACTCCTGACGTAAAGCTGCTATTTCTGCTTTAAACTTCGTAAAACCGACAACACCAACGCTAAATTTGACATTTTTGTTATCTAAATTGAGGCATTTTACTAAAAAGCGATCGCGTGACACCCATTCTGAATGAAAAGTAGCCCAAAGTGCCAATTTATCTTTATTACATTCCTCTACCCAATCTAGCTGACAAGAGAGATTAGTTTGAATTGCAGCTTTATTAACATTGGGTAGATGCGTTAATTTTACAAGCGCTTGCTGATACGAAGAATGAATTAAGGCTTCTCCCCAAGGAGTAAATAGAATTGAGAATTGATGTTGGTGATGTTGGGAAATCCAATTGAAAAACCGTTCTAAAGATTGCTTATCTATTGCTAATTCTGCGGCTGTTTGTTGGCGTTTAGCAAAGGGGCAATATTCACAGCCGTAGTTGCAACTAATTAAAGGACCACGATAAAGGATGGTGAGGTGCATATTAATTTATCAATTTTTAAGCGTCAATCTAATAACATTACATTTTTATTTTTAATGAAAACAATAAATTGTGAGATCACTGCATAAAAATCAATCTCCGTAGTTGTAGTCTATGGCTCCGTATTTTTGCAGCATACAAATAATTTCTTTATAAAAATTACGACGTATCTGATTAAAAATAAAATTATTATATTTGCTTAATGCAATGTGAAGAGGAGACTCACCTGAACGAGATATTTCATTGATATTTGCTCCATTAATAATAAGCAGCTCTGCTATTTCTAAATTTCCCCATTCAATTGCTCTATGCAATGGTGCTTGTCCCATAAAAGTATCTAAAATATTAAGTTCTGCACCATTTGATATCAAAAGCTCTGCAACTTCTCTACTATTGTTTGCAGCAGCATGATGTAAAGGAGTTCCTGTATTTATTTGCGCGTTCACATCTGCACCTCTTTTTATCAAAAATTTTGCAACTTCTGTACTGTTATCAAATGCTGCATAATGTAGTAAAGCTCTTTTTTCGTTAGCATTTATAAAATCTTCTCTATCAATCATAAATTCCACTACAGCATAGTGATTTCTCCTAATAGCCTTACGTACTGGAGTTTCACCTTTACTATCTTGAGCATTATTATTTGCATTATTTTCAATTAAAAATTTTACAGTCTCTCGTTGACCATTAAGTGCTGCTAAATGGAGTAATGATAAACCTGAATTACATCTTTTATGAATATTACCTCCTTGAGATAAGTAAGCTCTGATTATATCTATATTTCCATAAAAAGCTGCTAAATGGATTCCTACAGATGCGCCATGCTCTATTAGTTTTTCTATAACATCGTGATGCTGGTTAATTGTTGCAGCTAATAGAGGATTAAAAGCATCGTCTTCCTCAATCCCTAGATTAACATCTGCACCATAGTTAATTAAAATTTCTACGATTTCTCTGTGTCCTTGTGTCGCTGCATAATAAATTGGTGTGGGGCTATGAATCATTTTACGAAAATTCGGATCTATACCCTTATCTAACAGTTGTCTAACTTTTTCAATGTCTCCTTTTTCTGCTGCGTAGTGTATGCGTCCACGAGTATCGGTTAAAATCTCTAATAGCATACCTAGAATTAACCAAGTAATAGCGAAGTAACACCACCAATATAAATATTTATCACTCAAGTCTTCTCCACTAATAAACATTGCAAACTTGTATGTAATTTAACAATCTACTATTTCAACTCATAATCCTGCATTAATTCCTGAACTTTCTCAGAAAATAACCACGCGCCAATAGTGTCAGAACGCTCAATACCAAATTCAGTTAACTGCAAAATATCCTCATCTCTTATCGCTAAATTCAAAGCAACCAGTTCTGAAAATTCTGGAAAATCAGCGTAAACATCACTATTAAATCGCTGACGATAACCAAGCAAATTTAATCCTTCATAAGAAAGTAAAGATAACAGAATATACCGCCGGCGTTGTTCTTCTGGATCTAGTTGAAAGCCATAATCCGCGTATTCAAATAACTCATCAGGTGTTTGAATATATGCTTGTAAAATCTCACTAATTCCCTTTGCTCCCACCGCATACTCGTTGGAATAGTGCAGAGTATTGGTGTAAGAACGTGCGCCACAACCTAAACCAACCATCCCGTCAGCTTGACAGCAGTAGACAGGAGAGGGGGAAAGATTGCTACCTTGTTTCTGTTCCACCCGTTGAAACATCCGCATAGAAACCTGAGTATATCCTTGCGATAATAATAGCGATCGCCCTTGACGGTAACAAGCTAAACGAATATCGTCCCATTCTTGATCTGTGCGTCCCAAACCTGTTAACGGTCGCACATACAATGGATACAGATAAATTTCTTCTGGTTGAAAGCGTAAAGCAGTGTGTATTGATTGCAACCAAGTTTCTACAGTTTGACCAGGTAAACCGTAAATCAGGTCAATATTTAAAGTCGGAAATCCAGTCTCTTTTATCCTTGTCAAAGTTGCTTCAACCTGAATAGTAGATTGACGGCGCTGGGTGGCTAAGACTTCCGACTCGATAAAACTTTGGACACCAATGCTAACACGATCAACAGAGTGCGATCGCAACAGCTTTAATTTCTCCTCAGTTGCAGTTTCTGGTGAAACTTCTACAGAAATAGGAATTTCCTGTAATCTAGCACCCATCGTATTTTCAGCAATATCGAGAATAGTTTCCAAGTGCTGAATGGGTAATTGGGTAGGAGTTCCGCCACCAATAGCCAACCTAGCAAATGATGCATTACCCAACACCGCTTTCATTCGTTGTGCCTGTCGCTGTACAGTGCGGACATATTGACTGATAAAATCTTCATTGTGGCTGACTGTGGTAAACAAATTGCAAAAACCACAACGCATTTCACAAAACGGTATGTGTATGTAGAGAAAGAGCGCTTGTCTATCTTGCTGCGCCCAAAGTTCGGGAAGATATACAGGTGGGGTTAAAAGACGGTAGGCTGTTTTGTGGGGGTAAGAATAAACATATGCTTGATAGGGAGACTGAGCGATTTTAGATTTGATATTTAGGATTGTCAGCATAGGATTTAAAAGAATTTGTAACTCTGCGCCTCTGCGTAAGTTTTCATAAAATAAACTCAGCATAGGGAACAGTCCAAACAACCGGATGGCTAAGTCGATGTCCAGTGTAACCATCTTCACCATAGGTTGTCCCGTGGTCGGAACACAGGATGCAAAAGGTAGAATGTCTTTGTCGTAAAGCATCCCAGAGTTTAGCTAATTGACTATCAACGTATTCCAAAGCTGCGGCGTGAGATTCAATAGTATCGATTTTATCCTTTGCACCAGAAAGATAGAAGTAATTTGGTTGATGCAAAGCAGAAATATTTATAAATAAAAATATACGTTGATTTTTTGGCGTTTTTTCTAAAATATGTCGCGCAAGATTTACCTGATTTTCTGTAGATTTGGAGTTAGTAACACCTAACTCTGGACTCCAGTAACTTTCAGTAAACATCGCAGGAATTACATTACCTAAAGGATTGCGTTTGTTAAAAAAACCAACTCCCCCAATACAAACTGTATGATATCCCTTAGCAGCTAATCCACTAACAATATTTGAGCTATCTAACACACAAGTTTGCTCAGTTGTGGTGGTACTTCCTTCAAAGCCTAATGCAAAAAGACGAGGGTGAATTCCTGGCGTTATTGGTGTGGGTAAAAAGCCTGCAAAAAACGCATGATGTGCGGCGTAAGTGAAATTTCCGGGAGAATGGCGTTCTTCCCAACCTGTTTTTGGTAGAACTTTTTCTAAATTAGGAGTACGTCCTTGTGCAAGTAAGTTTTTGGCGACATCAAAGCGTAGAGTGTCTAGGGTGATCAATAGGATGTCGTGGTTGGCGACGATATTATTTATGTTAAACATAGCAATGAAAAAGTATGTTCTATAGCAGTCCTAAATTATTTGCAAACAAATCTATTGCCTATTACCTGTCATAGCGCTTTACCTTTTGATTCTTAATTACAATTCCTAAAAATGCGGAATATACACACAGTAGCGCACCATCAACAATTCAATGTGCTAAGAGTGCGATATAATACACCTTACTAGACTGGCACAAAAGTAAGCTGAGAAAGCATCTACCAGTAGTAAAATGTTAGTGAGAGTAAAGTTACTTAAGCAACCGTACTTCCTCTTTTTTCTTGGGCGTTTGCACAGACAGTAAAAGCACTCAAATTTCCCCGAGGAAAAATGAGTGCTAATAAATCACAACATTACAAAAATCATCTATCTGCCTTGATAGACCGAAGTAGCTATAACAGTAACAGGCATTCAGTAAATAAACTGCAAGAGAAGTTACAAATGTTTTGTTAATAATGCTACTTCAATAAGATTGATTTGAAGTTGTCCCATGTAAGTAGGTTAGATTCAAAGGAAAACCATCAGTGCATTTCTCGACAATGTTCGTGATTTTATTTTCTGCTGCTATATCAAAATCAGAGCAATTTTAAATACGGATACCAGTCTGAGAGGCATCTGGATAAACTCGCCATTCGTAAATCTTATCGCCATTAAAACGATAGATATCGACGCAAGGAACTTGAACGAATCGTTTGTCTAGTTTATGAATATAATTAGCATCCATTTCTAAAATAATGGTATTGCCAATCTCCCAAATTCCTCGTGTATTGTGAGTTGTAAGTTTGAGAGTTTTATATATATGAGTTAACAAATCTCGACAGGCTTCTGGTCCAATTACGGGGTCATTTGCACCAATTTTGTAAAGTAAATCGGGAGTGAAGAATGTTACAAATTCCTCCCAATTTTCGGCGTGCAAAGCTTCATACATTTTCTCTAGTTTTTTGGTCAATGAACCATCAGAGACACCAGCTTTAGACTGGGCTTTATCGTTATCAAAGACGAATACCGGATCGATATTCATATAAATTCGTACTTCCTGGACTTTCTCGCCTTTGAAGACAATTGTGTCGCAGCAAGGAAGTGTAAACACTTTACCATCATGGCGAATGTAAGTAACATCCATTTCACAGATAACTGTGTCTCCTACTTCCCACATATTATTAATGTGGTGATAAACCTTGGCAACGGTTGCCAGAAAATCAACAGAAGATTCTCTAATACCTTGCGGGCCATAAGCAACTGGGAAGTTGCTGAATTGATAGTGGGCATCTTCGGTGTAGAACTTGACGAAGTTTTCCACATTCATCGATTCGCCTGCTTGAAACATCCGCCGGATAATTTCAGATTTTGTACTCACGGATGTCTGTGAGTATGTTAGTGTCATTGTGTTTCCTTCCTGATGATTTTTGCTTTCAATAATATTTTTCGTTTCCAATAAAGCATTAACAGAAGCGCTATATGTACCATATACTTTCTGAGTATTTGATTCTAGCTTTTGGGAATTTAAAAACCAGTAATTTGTCCCATTAGCTTGGTTATATTCTGTCTCTGCTCTAGTAAAGTTTTCTTTGGCTTGCCGAGTAACTTGATTGAACTCCAACTGTTCGCCGTTAGGCCCTTTGCAGTAAAATAATGCCCACCCCTCAAAATCGTCAGTAAAATCTGTTTTAGCAAATTTGGGGGTAAGTTTTTTCATTTCTTCTGCCGATTTAGCCCGAATAATGCGGTTAACAACTACTTCAGTCAAACCCCTTCTTTGACATTCTGCTTCTAATTCTTGGGCAAAGACATCAATATCTACATCATCTTTCACATAGAAGGAAATGTGCGGTGCATTTGTATAACCAACGGAAGAAGGTATTTTTTCAAAAGCATTCGGTGCAGCAAATGTTAATTTAGCATCTCGGAAATGAATGATTTCAACTACTGTGTTGCCAAAAGAAATAAATCTGACATCTAAAGCCATATCTAAACCGTCTCTGATGTTGGCAACTCCTACAGACTTTGGATCGATCCCTTTTTCAATAGCCTCAACTTCTTCTTTTTGAAAAAGCAAATTGTGCAGAGATTCACCGTAAAATCCATTTCCACCCATAGCAACTTTACCTCCCAAAACTTCAAGGTAAAATTCTAGAGATTTTGGCAAATCATAAACTGTGAGACCGAAGTGTTGTACACCTTGTAGGTAATGTCCTAATCCTGACTTACCATTTTGCTGATTATGCTTGCTGTTCATTAGAAAAACTATCCTTTCCTGAAATTAATTTGTTCCACTTTGACGATCAGATCCGCAAAGGCAATTTCCACAAACACAAGTTGAAAGTCATTTAGCCTTTTTGGTCGTGGTGCGATCGCAATCAGCACTTTAGTCTTTTAATCAATTAATAATGGCCACTCTAAAGTGATTGAGTTGTTGCATTGCGGCTTGCTGAAGTTGCACAGCTTCTGCTGATAAAATTTCTGATTCTAAATAGGTGCAGGTGAAAAACATTTGGTTTCCTACCGTAGCAACTCCTATGAAGCGTTCATTTTTCATGTATGTTGCTACAGCAGGCCCGTAAATTGCCTGGAGTTTGATATTGCCAAACTGTTGAGGAATATTTAAACGCCCAAGATTAGAAACCAAAACCTCATGACTGTAGCCATCATCGAAGGCTTGCTTTACTTGGCTAGGGCTAGGATTAGTAGCTAAGAAAGCTTGGCTTGCAGTAACTTTTTGGGCTATTTTATCCAGTGCCATTTGCTCATGAAGTTGAGATTTGAGCGATCGCGCAATATCCCACAATGTTAAATCAGGGGTAATGTCATGTGCCGTCATTCCCACCGAAGCATAATAGCCACAATCCTCTACAATCAAAGGTGCGAGGTGGCGACGGATATCAATAGGCGATAGACACTTGAGATTGTACTTTTGACCGCTATCTTGAGAAACCGCCAACAGAAAAGCCGCACAAATAGCAGCATGAACAGAAGTTTGCTCTTGACGACACCGAGAGATTAGTAAAGCAGTTTCTTCTGACGACAGCGACCAAGCCAGTAAGCGAACAGTTTGATCTTCGGGCAATCTGCCTGCTTTTATACTCTTAGAATCGTTAACAGCAGACGGTGACGCATCATTATTATTGTTTTCTGGACTTGGCAGATTAGGTATTTTGTCAGCCTTCTCCAGAATTAACTCTTCATAACCAGGACGCAGGGGTAGAATTTGCATTTCACTATCGGGTGTACCAACAGCTTGCAAAATATCTCGCAGCAGGTAAACAGACGATAAACCATCACCAATTGAGTGTTGAGTGGTAACAATGATTTCTGAAACCTCAGGAGAATGGACAAGTACCACCCGCAATAGAGGCGCTTGATTCCAATCAAAAGGTTGAGAAAGTTCTTGTTCAACTACTCGTTGCCAATCTTGCTCTCCCATGCGCTGTACAACCCGCAAAGGAATTTTAGCTGCATCTTCTTTAAACCAGGGTTGTCCAGATGCATCATTAACAATACAAACTCTTAGTAATGGATGTCGTTGCTGAAGCTTAACAAGTGCCTGTTCTAATTGAGTAACGCTAAATTCTCCAGTTATCTGTGCACTGACGACAAAATGTAATGGTGCCACTTGGTCATACAACCAAAAACTATGTTCTCCTGTACTTAGAGGGCGATGCATAAGTAAATAAACTCCATATAATTAGTAATTAGTAATTCGTAATTAAAATGTTCAATTTAGCGGTCTGCAATTAGTGGTCGCTTGAAACTACCACTAATTGTCATTACGAATTACTTTGATTGATACCATTTCGATATGAAAATGCATATTATTAGCCTGAGTTGCCAGCTTTGTTAGTTTAGAGATTCAGGCTTCTAGCCTGAGGGCCTTAATGTGCAACCTCACATAGAATTGATATGAGATTAAATGTATAAAGGCAGTTGCGCTATTGTACATAAATTTGAAAACATGGGTTTTGTTAATCCAACTTGCTTTTAATTACGCATTGCTCGCCTTGATGCTTATAAATATATTTTGTTTATTCGTAAGTGTCATTGCAGTAATTGTCTGGAATTAGCAAGAGGAAAAAGTCAGTTATTGTCAGATATTTTTTGAAATTAGAAAATTTATAAAATAATGCTGAACCATTAATAACACCTCATTTCTTCTAATATTTAAATTTACTAGAACAGAAGTTTTCTCCTCATAAGTTTAAAAATGTCTGGAAAAGTCAGGTATGATTACCAAGTAGGAGTGAAACGTAAAAAGATGAGCCTGGAACTCAAGGTCTCTGTTGTAAATGCTGCTTTATTTGAGCGTTTTGGTAGATATCTAAATGATGTCGAAACGTCAATTATTGTCGGTTCGCTGCAAAAGCAGACTTACGAAGAGATTGCCCAAAGTTCTGGTTATTCTGAAAGTTATGTCAGGCGTGATGTTGGGCCAAAGCTTTGGAAGGTGCTATCAGAAGCACTAGGGGAGGAAGTCAGCAAAAATAACTTGCAAGCAGCATTAGAGCGAAGATTGCAGTCGCAACAACGCATGAGAAAAAGTGATGATTCTAACTCTGGGACTGCAAATTCAGAAATAAAAACTCAAGACTTACCTAAATCGCATCAAGATTGGGGGGAAGCGGTTGATGTTTCATTTTTCTATGGTCGCCAAAGTGAACTTACAACTCTCAAACAGTGGATTGTGCAAGACAAATGTCGATTGGTTGCACTTTTGGGTATGGGTGGAATTGGTAAAAGTGCTTGTAGCGTGAAGCTAGCTCAACTTCTGCAAGCAGAGTTCGAGTTGATTATCTGGCGCAGTCTGCGTAACGCACCCCTTTTAGAAACTCTGTTAACTGATTTAATAGCGTTTTTATCCCACCAACAGGAAACAAAAGCGGATATAGGAATACTAATTCAATACTTGCGTAGTCAGCGTTGTCTGGTGATTTTAGACAATCTGGAAACGATTTTGGATGCACAGCCAGCTGGACAGTATCGCTCAGGTTATGAGGGATATAGCGAACTGCTGCGCTTGGTCGGAGAAACTAAACACCAAAGTTGTCTAATATTGACCAGTCGAGAAAAGCCTAGCGAAATCGCTACTTTAGAAGGTGAAGACCTAGCAGTGCGATCGCTAAAATTGGAAGGTTCGCCGGAAGTAGCACAGTCCTTATTGCAGGCGAAGAGATTAGTGGGGAATGAAGCACAAAAACAGACATTGTGCGATCGCTACGGTAACAGTCCTCTAGCCATCAAGATAGTTGCCACCTCAATTCAAGAATTATTTGATGGTGACATCGGTGAATTTCAAAAACAAGACACTATTATTTTTAACGGTATTCGGCGTCTGTTGGATCGACAGTTTGAGAGGCTATCGCCATTAGAGCAAACCATTATGTACTGGTTAGCCATTAATCGCGAGTGGACAACGATCGCCGAATTAGAAGCAGACATTGTTGGGGCGATACCCAAAAGCAGAATTTTGGAGGGTTTGGAATCTTTAAATGGGCGATCGCTTCTAGAAAAGAAATCTGGTAGGTACACTCAGCAACCTGTGGTCATGGAATACGTCACTGACCGATTGATTGAGCAGAGTGTTAACGAATTAATTACAAAAAACCTCTCATTATTCCTCAGCCATGCCTTAATCAAGACAACAGTCAAAGATTACGTGCGCTCAAGTCAAGTTCGACTGATTTTACAACCGATTGCTGAACTATTTAAGAGAGTATTTAGCTCAACTTTCATCCTCAAACAACAACTTCAAGCAATTACAGAGTTACTACGACAGCCAGAAAACAGACTATCTGGTTATGGTGGCGGAAATCTGATCAATCTTTGCCGTTATTTGCAAATCGACTTAACAAACTCTGATTTTTCCGATCTAACAATTTGGCACGCGGATCTTCAAGGAATAGATTTACATCGTGTCAGCTTTGCCCGTTCCGATCTAGCTAAATCTACTTTTACTCAAGCCTTTAGCGTTGCTACAACTGTAGCCTTTAGCCCGAATGGAGAAATTTTAGCGATCGGAGATGGTACGGGGAAAATTAACCTCTGGCAAATTCTTGGTAGTAAGGGACTGACAGCAGAGATAGGTCAACCACTTCTAACTCTTAAAGAACATCAAGCTTGGATTTGGTCAGTTAGCTTCAGTCCTGATGGCAAGACGATCGCTAGCGCCAGTGAAGACCGCACCGTTAGGCTGTGGAATGTAAAAACAGGTGAAAGCTTAAGGATTTTACATGGACATACGGGGATGGTATCGTCAGTTACCTTTAGCCGCGATGGTCAGATAGTTGCTAGTGGTAGTGCCGATTTAACAGTTAGGTTATGGGATGTCAATACAGGCCAATGTTTGAAAATTCTCTGCGGACATAACCATCAAGTGCGCACAGTTGCCTTTAGCCCTGATGGCCAAACAATTGCTAGTGCTAGTGATGACCAAACTATCAGACTTTGGCAAGTCAGTACAGGTCAAGTTTTGAGAGTTTTAGAAGGGCATACCAGTCCGGTATGGGCAGTTAGCTTTCATTCTGATGGTAAGATCCTTGCTACTGGTAGCCACGACCAAACTGTTAAGTTCTGGGATACTCATACGGGTCAATGTATAAAAACTTTACAGGGACACGACAGCATGGTGTGGTCAGTCGCCTTTCACCCCAACGGACAAATCCTGGCGAGTGGCAGTGGAGATGCAACTGTCAGACTCTGGGAGACTGACACAGGCCAATGTGTGAAAATTTTGCAGGAACACAACAGCATGGTGTGGTCAGTTGCCTTCCACCCCAACGGACAAATCCTGGCGAGTGGTAGCGAAGATCGCACTGTGAAACTGTGGGATTTGCAAAGTAACCAAGCTTTAAGAACATTTCAAGGCTATGCCAATCAGATTTGGTCTGTTGCTTTTAGTCCTAACGAACAAATCCTTGCTAGTGGCAGTACTAATTCTTTAAGGCTTTGGGATATCAACACAGGTGAATGTCTAAAAACATTACAGGGGCATACCAGTTGGGTAACATCTGTTGCCTTTAGTCTCGATGGACAAACCCTTGCTAGTAGCAGTTGCGATCAAACCATTCGCATCTGGGCTTTAGATACACGTGAATGTCTCAAAACGTTACAGGGGCATACAAGTTGGGTGTCAGGAGTTGCTTTCAGCCCTGTTGAACAGATTCTTGCCAGTGGTAGTTTTGACACAACTATTAAAATATGGAGTATTGATGACGGTAGATGCATTAATACTTTGCAGGGACATACAAGTTTCGTATGGTCAACCGCCTTTAGTCCCAATGGACAAACTCTTGCTAGTAGCAGCTTTGATAAAACTATCAGACTGTGGAATATCCATGATGGTAAATGTCTGAAAGTTTTGCAAGGGCATACTAACTGGGTCTGGTCAGTTGCTTTCAGTCCTGATGGGCAAACTTTGGCTAGTAGCAGTGCTGACCATACCATTAAACTGTGGGATGCTGGTACAGGTCAATGTTTGCAAACTCTACAAGAGCATACCAATCAAGTTTTTCAAGTTAAGTTTAGCCCAGACAATCAAACACTTGTCAGTTGCAGTACTGACCGCACAATCAAACTATGGAATGTTAATTCGGGTCAATGCCTTGTAACCTTACACGGTCACACAAATCAGATCCGTTGTGTTGCTTTCAATACCAATGGTCAAATCGTTGCTAGTGGTAGCGCTGATGATACTATTAAAATTTGGGATTGGAATAGGGGTGAATGTTTGAAAACCCTCAAAGCTGACCTACCCTACCAAGAGATGAATATTACTAGTGTTACAGGTTTAAGCGAAGCCCAAAAAGCAACTTTGAAAGCTTTAGGAGCGATTGAACAATAGACTTATCTATGAATAGCCAATGCTTTCCAAAAGATGATTTCTATTAACTTTGAGGGCGGCTGTAAATCCGCGGTCTGTGATAGTGTAGGTCAGGTGAGAAGTTATTGCTGTCTCCATCCTTGACTGGAGTTTAGACTAAGCCATCCAAAAAGACCCAGCAGTGCTGAGTTAATGAGA
>NZ_MTAW01000204.1 GCF_002154725.1 Nostoc sp. 106C
TGATACTCCCCCTCAAGTGTTCCCTTTGTCAATAATCCTCTACCTGAATCCTTACCAACTTACTTTAATTGATTAATAGAAGTTAAAAAAGGGAAACACCTTTATTGGCTTCTCCGGATATAACTCTAAAATGAGGAATTTTAAGTACCTATATAGAGACTTGACCTACTTCTACCCCAATCAATGCCTTTAACCATACTCTCTGTAGCAATAAAGTAAAAGTATTACTGAAAAATACCCCGACGATGAAGTTGTGGGAGTACTGTCTACCAATAGTAGCGGCTGGCAAGAGTAATCAAGGAAAGTAATTACTGCGCTTTTCCAGATTGTCCCTGGTAATGCGCAGGTTTATGCCAATGCCATCTAATACAAGCTAGAAGTAGGCGATACCTACGGCAACGTCAAAGACGAATGTACTCAAGGCTAAAAATGATGAACAGAGATTGAGGTTTCGACGGATTGTACCAGAAGAGGTGATTAAACTGATTAATTTGGACTGTTCATTATCACATGATGTTTAAAGGGTCTACATCTATAGTTAAGCTCACAGATGCAGGGCAGAGCGATCGCACTTGTTCCCAATCTGGTAAGTTAGGTAATTCATCAGGGGCGAATTTAATTAATATCTGCCAGCGATAACGATTAGCTACCCGTAAAATGCTAGCTGGTGCTGGCCCTAAAATCTCAAATCCTTCCCATGCTTCCAACGCTGTAGCTATTATCTGAGCAGTATTTTGGACTTGAATTGGATCTAAACTGCTCAAGCGCAACAAAATCAAGCGTCCATAGGGAGGATAATTGAGTGCTTGTCTTTGTTCTAGTTCAGCAGTAGAAAAAGACTGATAATCGTGGCGTTTGACTGCTTCAATTACCTCATGCTCCGGGTTATAAGTTTGCACAATTACCCTACCGGGATCGTCGCCTCTGCCAGCGCGTCCAGCTACCTGGGTTAAAGTTTGAAATGCCCTTTCACTGGCGCGGTAGTCTGACAGATGTAGCAAGCCGTCAGCAGCAACAACACCTACAAGTGTTACTTGTGGCAAATCCAAACCTTTGGTGAGCATTTGCGTACCTACTAATAAATGTGCTTCCCCATTAGCAAACCTGGTAAGTAGAGTACGGTGTGCGCCTTTGTTGCGGGTAGTATCGCTATCAAAACGGATGTAATTCAGTTGGGGAAATTGGCGCGATAATTCTTGGGCGACGCGCTGAGTACCGCTACCGAAGAATTTTAAGTAAGGGGAAGCGCAGTCAGGACAGTATTGCGGATGCGATCGCCCATAATTACAGTAATGGCAGCGCAACAGTTGCGGCGCTCCGTCTTCGGTGTGGTGGTATGCCAAAGACACGTCACAATGAGGACACTCCAACACATAGCCACAACTGCGACAAGAAACAAAAGTGCTGTGTCCCCGCCGATGAATAAATAAAATTCCCTGTTGTTGTGTTTCTTGCAGCTGTTGCAAAGCTGCTTGTAGCGATCTACTAAATATAGAGCGATTTCCTGCCTGCAACTCTTGCCGCATATCTACTATTTCTATCGGTGGTAAAGGGCGAGAGTTGATGCGTTCGGGAAGGCTTAAGTAATGAGTGCTGAGTTCTGAGTTCTGAGTAGAGAGTGGAGAGTGAGGAGTTAATAGTCTATCTCTTGTAAGACTCACCCAACTTTCCAACGAAGGTGTAGCAGAACCCAATACTAAAGGACAATTTTCGATTTCGGCTCGCCATTGGGCAACGGTGCGCGCGTGATAAGTGGGGATGGGGGAGTCTTGCTTAAAGCTGCTGTCATGTTCTTCATCTAAGATAATCAAACCCAATTTGGGTAAAGGTGCAAAAATTGCACTACGTGTACCAATTACAACTTGCGGTTCTCCTAAAAGCATTTGTCGCCAAGTATCGTAACGTTCTCCTTCCGAGAGAGCACTGTGATAGACGCTAACTTTGTTACCGAAACGGGCACGAAAACGATCGGTTAGCTGGGGTGTTAGTCCAATTTCTGGTACTAAGACAAGGGCTGATTTACCTTGATTTAATAAAGGTGCGATCGCCTGTAAATAAACTTCTGTTTTCCCAGAACCAGTTACTCCATGCAGTAAGACTTGCGCATATCCATCGAGGGCTTGTATTCTGGCTAAGGCTGTCGATTGATCGGCAGTTAAAGATTTAGGGCGATCGCCTGTCACTACAGGCCCTTGTTCTGTTCGCAATACTTCCCGTTCCTCGATAACGATGTAGCCTTTGTTTGCCAACGTCTTCAAGGTAGAGGAAGTAGTATGACAAATCTGCAATAATTCATTGTGCCATAACTCACCACCACGTCTTCGCAATACTTCTATAACTTCTCTTTGACGTGTGGTTAAATCACTATCGATTGTGCCGATTAGTGTAACTGCTTTCTGTAATTTTGGTCGAGTTAATCTTGGTGGTTCTAAGTAGCTTTCTACTAAGCCAAATCGCATTAACTCCCGAACTCCGCGATGAGCAGATTTAACTTTTTGTTGGAGATATACAAAACTGTAGTCCCCTGCCGGTTGAGCTTGTAAAAGTTGAAAAATTTGCTGTGCTGAGGAACTAAGGAATGTGGAAGTAGGAGAAATTTGCTGAGTAAGTATATAGTTACTTGTGTCTTCTTTTTTTCCACTTTGCTTTCCTAAAGAAGTTAAGCGGATACGACGCTGCGATCGCCCCAACAAACCTGGTGGCAAAGCTACCCTGATCGCTTGAATTAGAGGTGTATAGTAATATGTCGATACTTTATTTAATAATTCCCAATAACCAGTGGGAAAAAACCCTACACTTACTACGTCTTCTACATCCCGGATTTTTTCTATTGGTATATCGGTATTTGGCTGTGGCAACAAACGAATGGCGATCCCTCCCATTTGTTGTGTACCAAAGGGTACAGTTAAAATATCACCTGGTTTGATTTCTAACTGGGCAGGTAATCGATAGGTAAATAGCCCCAAGTTTCCCGGACAGTCCACCAATACTTCAATCCAACGATTAATATTTGTCTGTGATTGATACGATTCTCCAGGCTCATGCACTACCAAATGGGATAAATTTACGCCATCAATATACATATATTCTAGTTTAATAGATAGATTTTTCTATTGCTTATGTCTGGTTCGTCAAAAGTCAATTTTTTCCTAAGAATCTAACTTTTTCTTTCTCACGGCATAAACTGTAATTCGCAATACTTTTATCCCTCATAATACTTGATAAGTTTCCTCTTATGTAATCCACAACGCCAATTTAAACTCAACTATACATGCCCTAAATATTGGACACCTCGTATACACAATAAAGCATTTCCTCCACTATCTTCTAAATAGTTGTTATATCTACTGAATAGAGTATAAGATTTTCACACTATTGATAGATATTCAATTATTTATGTATATGAGATGCTTTTATACAAACAAAGAAAATATTCCCGAATTTTAAATTGCTAATTTTGTGTCAGTCATGAAACTCGATCAAACCTAATAAACTCAGCAGTAAGCTTACGATTTTTGACATCACTCCCAACCAATGAAGTCTAAAAAACTTTAGAAATTTAAATAAAAATTTAAGCTTTTGGGATGTCTAGCTGAAAATTTTATAAGAGTTAAGGTTGAGAAAGTTTGAGGGCATTTGACATATTTAGTGATACAGAAAAGAATGAGGAATATAGAGGTTGGGAAGCTGAGGAGATAGTTGGTGGGTGCATAGACCAGTATTGTTATGAGATCTATCTAGCAAGAACTAAGGAATGACAGCTAGACATTGATTTTAACTTCTAATGAGAAATTAGCATAAACTTTTGTTTTGCTACCGGACATATGCATTTCTCCCTTAGGGAAACTACCAAGCCTCATGCAAGCAGCTGTCACTGAATTATGTACCAAACAAAGCAACAATCCCTAAAGGAAAGTTATGAATATTGCTGAATTGGGAACAATGGAATTACTGGAGAGTGCTGCTGAAAATGAAGAACAATCATTTGATAGTTTAGAAGCAGTGGCAGATGACGATTCTTCAATTCCAGAAAATCTGGAGTCGGAGGAACGTGATGGCGATGAGATGGCAGCAGCCCGTCCTTCGGGATACAATAAAACCGAGCATGATGATGCTGTAGGCGCATTTTTTAAAGAAATGGCGCGTTATCCGTTGCTAAAACCAGATGAAGAGGTAGAGTTAGCACGGCGAGTTAGATTTTTGGAAGAAGTAAGGGACATCCAACATTCCTTACATTCAAACTTAGGACAACAACCGACTAAAGGACAAGTAGCTGCCGAGCTAGAAATGACGGAAAAGCAGCTAGAAAGTCGATTGTACCAAGGCCGAGTAGCGAAACGCAAAATGATTCGCTCGAACCTGCGCTTAGTAGTCTCAATTGCTAAACGATATCTTAATCGCGGAGTGCCTTTTCTAGATTTAATTCAAGAAGGGGCAATGGGCTTAAATCGTGCTACAGAAAAATTCGATCCAGATAAAGGATATAAATTTTCGACATACGCCTATTGGTGGATTAGACAAGCGATTACACGAGCGATCGCTAATGATGCGCGCACAATCCGCTTACCTATCCATATTGTTGAAAAACTTAACAAGCTTAAAAAAGCGCAACGCGAACTCAAACAAAAATTTTCTCGCAATCCCTCCGAAGCTGAAATGGCAGAAGTGTTGGAAATGAATGTCCAACAATTACGCCAATTGCAACAACTCAGACGTCAAGCACTTTCCCTTAATCACCGTGTTGGTAAAGAAGAAGACACGGAACTGATGGATTTGCTTGAGGATGAAGATAATCAATCTCCAGAAGCAAAAATGAATGAACATATGATGCGTCAGGAGATATGGGAAGTTTTGGGAGATGTCTTAACCCCAAGAGAAAAAGACGTAATTTCTCTCCGTTATGGGTTGACAACCAGCGAACCTTGTACTTTGGAAGAAGTCGGCAATATGTTCAATCTATCTCGCGAACGAGTGCGACAAATTCAAAGTAAAGCTATGCGAAAATTGCGGCGTCCCCATATTGCAAAACGCTTAAAGGGATGGTTGATCTAAATAGGCAAGAGGTAATCGGCAAAAAAGTTACACTGTTGAATATAAACTATGGACTATAAACTATAGACCATAGACTCATGACTTCGCGTAGCGATTTTGTTTTGCGTTTTGCCGAACCTGCTGATTGCAGTATTTTATTTGATCTAATTCAGCAACTAGCAGAGTATGAGAAACTATCTCATGCAGTAACTGGCAATATTATGGCTCTTAAAGAGCATCTATTTGACTCGCCAAAATATGTTGAGGCAATATTAGCAGAGTATGCAGGGCAATCTGTAGGTTTTGCCCTATTTTTTCATAATTATTCCACCTTTTTGACTAAGCCAGGTATTTATCTAGAAGATTTATTTGTATTACCTGAATATCGCCGTCAAGGTATTGGTAAGGCTCTTTTATCTAAATTAGCCCAAATAGCTGTAGAGCGAAATTGTGGGCGGTTAGAGTGGAGTGTATTAGATTGGAATGAGCCAGCGCAAGAATTTTACCGCAGCATGGGAGCATCTATTTTAGATGATTGGCGAATTTGCAGAGTTACAGAAGAAGCATTGGCACAATTAGCAGCTATAGTAGTCTCAAATCCTACGTAAAAAGTTAGATCCCCGACTTATTTGAGAAGTCGGGGATCTAGATAACACAAATTTTTATATCAGATAGAATTGAGTTCAAGTTAGATTTTAAATTTATCTTAAACATTATAAATAGTTAGACTAAGTTTGACAGCTTGTCTTTTGACTTAAGCAGGTACTCATCTGAAAATTATGGAGGATATTGCACCGAATACGCTTTGGTTGTAGAGGAAACACGAAATGAAAAAGTTTTTTTCAATAATACTGTTGGGCATAGCAATCTTCACCTTTGCCTTCAGTAATTCAGCTTTAGCAGCAGACACTGTAAGTGGAGCCAAAGTATTTAGTGCTAATTGTGCTTCTTGTCATGCAGGAGGAAAAAATTTGGTTCAAGCCGACAAGAATCTGAAAAAAGATGCTTTGGAAAAATACAATATGTACTCAGCAGAGGCGATTATCAGCCAAGTAACCAAAGGTAAAAATGCTATGCCTGCTTTTAAAGGACGTTTAAATAGCAGCCAAATTGAAGATGTAGCTGCTTACGTACTTGAACAAGCAGATAAAGGTTGGTAATTAACCCAACATAGCAGCAAAAATTATTTAGAGCGGGGCTTCTGTCCCGCTAAATTTTAGCAATGTCGAAATTGTCAAATATATTGCTTATGAATTATTTCTGGCGATTATTTTTCACTACAATCTTTGTTTTTTTTCTTACCTTTTCGACGGATGCTGTCTATGCTTCACCTATCTCTAACCCCCAAATTACAGCTCAGGAATTTTTGAAGTTGGGTGTAGATAAAATTCTACATAGTAATTATCAGGAAGCTATAGAGGATTTCAACCAGGCGATTCAACTTCAAAGTAATTTTGGGGAAGCGTATAGCGATCGCTGTCTTGCTTATCTGCAACTACAACATTACCATCAGGCGATCGCAGATTGTACTGTGGCAATAAATTTTACTCCCAACAACGCTGAGGCTTATCTAAATCGGGGGTTAGCAAACTATAGGCAACAAGATTATCCCGCAGCAATTGCTGATTATCATCGAGCGATCGCACTTAAACCTTATGAGTTTCGAGCTTACTATAATCTAGCGCTAGTTCATGCAGCAAAAGGCAATTATTCACAAGCAATAATTGATTACAATCTGGCTCTTAGTCAAATTTCCCAGCCAACAAATCTACTCCTCGCAGATATCTACAATGATAGAGGTTTAGCGCGTTTACAGTTACAAGACTTAAAAGCTGCTATGGTCGATTTTAGTATGGCAATTCACCTCGATGCCAACGATTATAGAGCTTACTTTAACCGGGGTTGTGCTTGCGGCCGCAAAGGAGATAACTTTGGTGCATTGCGTGATTTCTCCAAAGTCATCAAGCTAAATCCCAGTAATGCCCTCGCTTATGTTAACCGTGGAGTAACTCGATATTACCTAGGTTACTATCAAGGAGCGATCGCTGATTTACAAAAAGCATCTGAGTTTTTTGGACACACAGGCGAAAAGCTGGCCTATCAAAAAGCTCTAAATTTACTCAAATCGATGCAAAAACAAATACCCTTAGTTTCGGAATTTGCGTAAGCAAACTATAATTAGTCCAGAAGTAAGATAGCTTATGCTTGAGGAAAGTCTAAGAATATCTCTATAGATTAGGAAGCATCGAGTCGACAACTACTTAAAAGATTGCTAGAGTATTCCCCAATAAAATAGAATAGAACAAGATTCATTGATGAGTTATTACAACTTCAATGACCATTTCTGGTCTCCAAAAAAAGTCTGTAGCCAAGCAACACAAGCTAAATCAAAAGAAAACATAGCTAGCAGGAGAATAATACTAGCGATGTTGTCTTTAGCATTTATTACTATTGGAACACCACTACTACTCCCAAAATTAGTGACTGCTAGAAATGAGAATCAAAGTGCAGTTTCTTTAAATAAGAATCTTGGTAACAGATGTATTTTAGTTGGGGGTAAGCGTTTACAAATTCATTGCTCTGCTCAAGAGTAATAAATGCTTAGGCAAATTTAGACTATCTGAATGCAATTTTTTTGACAGGAGCAATTGCATAAATTAAACTACCCCTTGCAAGCAATAAAAAAAGCTCTGTCAATGTATCCAACTGAAAAAGTTACCGTACCTACTCGCGTTATCGGTCTAATCAGTGGCACATCTGTTGATGGTATAGATGCTGCCTTAGTAGAGATTTCTGGCCAAGAGTTAGATCTAAAAGTTGAGTTAGTAGCAGGAGCAACATATCCCTATCCCGCAGAACTAAGAGAAAAAATCTTGAGAGTTTGCGCAGGAGAAGCCATCTCGATGACAGAATTAGCAGAAATAGATGATGCGATCGCCTTTTTCTTTGCTGAAGCTGCCCAAAATATTCAAATTGGTCATCAACCAGCTACTTTGATTGGCTCCCACGGTCAAACAGTTTACCATCGACCACCCAAGGGAGCAGAGGAGAAAGAAAAAAATTTTAACTCTTTACTCAGGACTCAGAACTCAGGACTCAGGACTCCTTTAGGTTACACTTTGCAACTCGGTCGTGGTGCATTGATTGCCCATTTAACGGGAATTACAACTGTAAGTAACTTTCGTGTCGCTGATATCGCCATTGGTGGACATGGTGCGCCTCTGGTTCCTAGAGTTGACGCTTATTTGCTCAGTCATCCCCAGGAAGCACGGTGTATTCAAAATATCGGTGGTATTGGTAATGTTGCTTATATTCCTCTACGCCGTGACAATTGGTTGGAAAAAATGCGCGGCTGGGATACAGGCCCAGGAAATAGTCTTTTAGATCTAGCTGTGCAGCATTTGTCAAATGGTGCTCAAACTTACGATGAAAATGGTCAGTGGGCAGCAACTGGCACTCCCTGTCATCCCTTAGTAGAACAATGGCTGACGCAAGATTACTTTCAACTACCACCGCCTAAATCTACAGGTAGAGAGTTATTTGGTGTAACTTATCTCCAAGAGTGTTTACAAGCTGCTGAAGCATACCAACTCAGTCCAGCTGATATACTAGCAACGCTAACCGAACTCACCGCCGCTTCGATTGTTCATAGTTACCGTACCTTTTTACCGCAACTGCCCGATCGCATACTATTATGTGGTGGCGGTAGTCGGAATCTTTATTTGAAACAGCGCTTGCAGTCTTTATTACCATCAGTGCCCGTTTTGACTACAGATGAAGTCGGTTTGAGTGCAGATTTTAAAGAAGCGATCGCTTTTGCCGTTTTAGCCTATTGGCGACAACTAGGCATTCCAGGGAACTTACCTAGCGCCACGGGAGCACCTCAAGAAGTGCTTTTGGGAGAAATTCATCCTAGTCAGTATTGAGTTAATAACTTAGCACTCCAAATTTTTGAAGGCTATACTTTAACTTATTGACCGCCTGACATTTTTGCGTTTCAAATATATCTTTATGTCTTGGCGGTACTCGAGCAAGACAAGGAACATAACAAGGTGGCTCACACTTTTTTAATGCAACCCGGACGCTGGACATTACAAGGAAGTTGGCTGGAACGCAATAGTATGCCGATTAATGTCAAGGGTATGATCTTGGTGGCATGGAATCGAGATAACTGGTTTACAATGGCGACAAAGCTGATTTTTCCAGGTAGCGATCGCTCGGAAATCTCTTTGCAGTATAAGGGGCGTTTAGATGATGGAGAGCGCCAATATACTTTTTTACTCCAACATAATTCTTTAGGACAGGTTGAAGGCGAGGGTTTGATTGGTGTATCAACAATTGTGCAGCGTTACTGGGCACTAAACGATCGCCAACGTCGTAGCGGGTTTGAAACATTGCATCAACTATCAGATGATTCCTACTATCTCAGTAGTGCTATTCTGGCTGGTCATTTTTTAAACAGTACGATAGAAGCCAGCCTAGAGCGTCAGCCAAAATAAGTTCGCTTTTATGACTTACTCTAGAGAATATATAGCAATCTGATTTGATTCATCAACTTAGTAGTTCCTGCGATCGCATTTTCAATTAATGTAAAGAAATATTTCTATTTTTGAGAATAGCAATAAGTATCACAACTAAAACTTTTTTAGTATCTGAAAGGTTTTTCCTAAAATTGTCATAGTTTTCCGAAGAAATTTGGTCAGGTGGAAATGACCAAGTTAGTGTAACGCATTATTAAATTTATTAAATAATCATTCTTTAATTCTGTAAAATCACTGAATTTACAATACACATATAACAAAAAATTAGTACTTATACTGACGATATTATCAGAATTGATTTTTATATTGTTGCGTAAGCAGTTTATAAGTGAGTTGAAAAACTTATAACATTTAAATAAATTTTTTGCGTTTTTCTTTGCATCTAAATTTTTATATAAATCCCGCTCATTTTGAAACGTAGAGTTTTGTAAAAATAGGATATTATTCAGTTTTGGCTTGCGTTCAGATCTTTACCTTATATAAAGAGAACTACGGTTCTCAAGGTAAAAGCAATTTAGTTTTAATTACCTAAATTTTTAATCTAAAGTAATTTAGATTTTCTTATCTTAAATCCACAATTTTTAAATCTTTTATTGTTGTTTAATCATCAAAAAATACCTGAGAGCCGTGTAAATAACGACTGAAATTAAGTCATAACAATTGGCATAAGTCAAATCAGTAAATTGTTTTCTTAATTGCCCCTAATGAAAATAAAAAAATGAAGGCTAAGAATGAAGAGACATTAATTCTCAACCAACTTAGTACAGGATTCATACTTGAGTAATTTTAAAATTTTGAATTTTGAAGTCCGTGTAACAGTACTAGTCCCTTTTTGATGCGTCCAATTGTACGCAGATCGTGATAGCTATTTAAGATTTTTAAATTCTGTGGATTGCTCAAAGGAAAATTATACTAATGAAAACAGTTGATGAGTTGTTGTTAGAGCTGCGATGTCTTAACGTGAAGCTCTGGACAGAGGGCAACAGCCTACGCTATGAAGCGGTCAAAGAGATCCTCTCTCCTGCCCTGTTAGCGCAACTGCGAGAGCAAGAAGCCGAAATACTAGCAATCCTCAAGCAATCTGATAGTTCTTCTTCTTGCCAATTAGACGACACCACATCGTTTTGTTCCCTTTCCCACGGTCAACAAGCCTTGTGGTTCCTTTACCAGATGGCACCAAAAAGCGTTGCTTATCATATTTTTATGGCAGCGCGAATCAACTCTGGCTTGGATTTAGAAGCCTGGGAACGAGCATGGCAGCAGCTTGTTGATCGTCATACAATTCTCCGAACTACTTATGCCATTCGCAACGGTCAACCAGTTCAACAGATCCACTCCTATCAAGAAGTTGACATAGAAGTGATAGATGCTTCTTCTTGGAGTAAAGAATATTTAAATACGCAAATTTATTTAGAAACAGATCGTCCTTTCGACCTAGAACTTGGCCCAGTATTGCGGGTAAAACTGTTTAGCAATACAACGCAAGGAAACATTCAATTAATTGTAATGCACCACATTGCTGGAGATATGTGGTCTTTTGAGTTATTAATCGAAGAACTCCAACTGTTGTATGCTGCCGAAATTAATACTCAATCCTCAATTTCTTTTGGTATCCCCTTTCCTAAATGTCAATACACAGACTATGTGCGCTGGCAAACAGAGATGCTGGCGAGTTCCCAAGAAAAACTTTGGAAATATTGGCACAAACAGCTAGAAGGTGTATTACCAACTTTAAATTTACCTACCGTTAGCGAAGCTCGCTTTAAGCATCGACCTTACCCCCCACTGCAAAGTTATCGGGGCGATACCGCTATTTTCAAGTTAGACCCAGAACTGATTCAAAAACTGAAGAAGCTAAAAAACATTCAAAGAGCTTCTCTTTCTACGGTTATGCTGACGGCATTCTTTGCTCTACTTTACCGCTATACAGGTCAAGAAGAAATTGTGGTAGGAACTACTATAGCAGGTAGGTTGGGTAGCAAAGAGTTTCAGAAAATTGTAGGTAACTTCACTAATATAAATGTCTTACGTGCTCATTTGGCTGGGAACCCAACCTTCAAAGAATTGCTGACTCAGTTACGCAGCTTAGTAATCGGAGCGCTCCAGCATCAAGAGGCTCCTTTTTCTTTGTTAGTCGAACAATTAAAAATTGAGCGCGATCGCAGTCGTTCGCCCCTGGTGTCTGTCTGTTTTAGTTGGCATAAATATCGCAATTTTCAAAATCCCAAAAACCTCGAACAACAGGGAATGGAAATCGAAATTTTGCCCCATCTGGGAGTACAACGGGGCGCGGCATTTGACATTAACTTAAGGATTATGGAAGCAGGTAATGACTTCCAAATTGCTTGGGAATATAGTACCGATTTATTTGATGCTGCAACTATCGCTAAGATGCAAACTCATTACCAGAATTTACTAGCGGGAATTGTCGCCAACCCAGAGCAACGCCTTGGGGAATTACCTTTGTTAACAGCAACCGAAAGACATCAGCTATTAGTTGCGTGGAACAATACTCACACAGAATATCCTCAAGATAAATGCATCCATGAGTTATTTGCACAGCAGGTAGAATTGACACCAAATGCAGTAGCTTTGGTATTTGCAGACCAACAACTTACCTATCAAGAATTAAATCAAAAAGCTAATCAGCTAGCGCACTACTTGCAATCTCTAGGCGTCGGGGCAGAGGTTCTCGTGGGTATTTGTGTAGAGCGCTCTGTGTTAATGATTATCGGACTTTTGGGGATTCTCAAAGCGGGTGGTGCATACATACCCATAGATCCCACCTCTCCTCAAGAAGACTTGGCATACATACTAGAAGAAACTCAAGTCTCAGTGTTGCTGACGCAAACACATTTGCGGGCGTCTGTACCTGTACATCAAGCACATCTAATTTGCCTGGATACAGACGAGAACATCATTGCGCAACATAGTCAAGAGAATCCCACACCATCAATGACATCGGCAAATCTAGCTTATGTCATGTATACATCTGCCTCTACTGGCAAACCCAAAGGTATTAGTATCACCCATCGAGGTGTAGTGCATTTAGTTAAAGATAACAACTATGCCAACTTTACTAAAGAAGAAGTTTTTCTTCAGTTATCTCCGATTACTTTTGATGGGGTAACACTAGAAATTTGGGGTAGCTTACTCAATGGAGCGCGTTTAGCGATCGCGCCTCCTCACACACCGTCTTTGCTAGAGTTGGCACAAGCAATTCGACAACATCAGGTGACAACTCTGTGCCTGACGGCCGGATTATTTCGCTTAATGGTAGATGAGCACCTAGCAGAATTAAAACAGTTAAAGCAGCTGCTAGTGGAGGGAGATGTTTTATCTGTTCCCCATGTTAAGAAACTCCTGCACGCAGCCCCAGAATTAAAACTAATTAATTGTTATGGTTCAACAGAGAATACGGCTCTGACCTGCTGTTACCAAGTAACGGATGCATTTAATATTGATGCTGCTGTTCCCATCGGTCGCCCAATTGCCAATACTCAAGTGTATTTGCTCGATGCGCAATTACAGCCAGTACCAGTTGGCATACCTGGAGAACTCTACATTGGAGGCGATGGACTAGCGAGGGGTTACTTTAACCAACCAGATTTGACAGCAAAGACTTTTATCCCGCATCCATTTAGCTCTCAACCTGGCGCACGCTTGTACAAAACTGGTGACCTCGCCCGCTATCTACCAGATGGCAACATAGAGTTTTTCGGACGTATTGACCAGCAAGTGAAAATCCGGGGTTTCCGGATTCAGCTAGAAGATATCGAAAATGTACTTGCTCAGCATCCAAAGGTACAGCAGGCCGTAGTCACAATCAACGCTAACCACTCTAAAGAAAAATACTTAGTTGCTTATGTTGTACCGGCAGAGGAAGCCAGTAAAGAAAAAACCTGTACTTTAAAATCAACTGCATTACGTAGTTTTTTGCTGCAAAAGCTGCCAGAGTACATGGTGCCGACAACTTTTGTGATTCTCAAGCACATTCCCCTCACACCCAATGGAAAGGTTAACCACAGGGCACTACCTGAAGCTCATCTCAATTTAGAACAGGAAAATCAATTTATACCGCCGCAAACACCTACGGAGGCTGTAATTGCTGATATTATTGCCACGATCCTAGGACTAGAAAAGATTGGAATTCACGACAACTTCTTTACTTTGGGAGGACATTCCTTCCTGGCAATGCAAGTTATTTCCCGGTTGCGGCAAGCTTATCAGATAGAGCTACCCTTAAACTGTTTGTTTGAAGCGCCGACAGTAGCCGAGCTAGAAAGGTTGATTACTAGATATCGTCAAACAGATTTGGGGCATATAGTACCTGCTATTGCTTCTGTTTCGCAAGACCAAACAGAGTTTCCCTTATCTTTTGCCCAAGCAAGACTTTGGTTTTTCGATCAGGTGGTAGGAAAAAATGCAACTTATAATATGCCACTTGCAGTCCGGCTTGTCGGCAATTTAAATATCAATGCTCTAGAACGCAGCATCCAGGAAATTGTTCAACGTCACGCCAGCTTGCGGACTCACTTTCAGGTAGTTAATGGTTTGACAGTACAAGTAATTAATCCTAATGCCACTATTACCTTATCTGTGGTCAACTTGCAGAATTCACTAGATCAAGACAACGAAGTACAGCAGTTAGCCAAAATAGAAGCTCATATACCCTTTGACTTGGCTAGAGATTCTCTGATCCGAGCCAAGCTGTTGCAGTTATCAGAATTGGAATACGTATTACTGCTGACCATACATCATATTGTCTGTGATGCTTGGTCGATGAGGATTTTCCTGCAAGAGTTATCTAGCTTGTATCCAGCCTTCTGTGCAGGTAAGCCTTCTCCCTTACCGGATTTACCTATTCAGTATGTAGACTATACGCTTTGGCAGTGGGAGTTGTTAACAACAAAAGTATTACAACGACAACTCAACTACTGGACTCGGCAGTTATTAAATGTGCAACCATTGCTGCAATTTCCCACAGATAAACCGCGAAAAGCATTGCATAAATTTAAAGGTAGCACCTTAGAGTTTGATATTGATACTCATCTCTCCCAGCAAATAAAAATCCTGAGCCAGCAATCAGGTGTAACGCTGTTTATGACTCTGCTAGCAGCATTTGTCATCTTGCTATATCGCTATAGCGATCGCGAAGATATTTTAGTTGGTTCTCCCATTGCCAACCGCCACCACCACGATACTAAATCCCTCATTGGCTTGTTTGTCAATATTCTCGTGTTGCGGTTCAAGATTTCAGAAAATTTTAGTTTTAGTGAACTGCTGAATCAGGTAAGCGAGGTAGCATTAGCAGCCTATGCTCACCAGGATGTTCCTTTTGAGCAACTTGTGAAAACTTTACAACCAGATCGTTCTGTTGGTCAGAGTCCATTGCTGGAAGTTATGTTCAATTTAGAATCTGCCCCCCGTCCTTGGGAACTACCGGGAATTTCTGTAACTCCCATCAATATAGAGTCAATGACAGCGAAGTTTGATTTGACTCTCTCAATGGTAGAAACTGCAACTGGACTCAAAGCTACCTGGGAGTACAACAGCGACTTATTTGAGCGCCAGACGATGGCTCGTATGAGTAGGCACTTTCAGGCTTTGTTAGCAGCCATTGCTACTGATACCAACCAAAAATTGGGACAAATCCTTTTGCTGACTGATGCAGAACCTCTAGCACAGAAGGGTTTACCCAGCAACTGAGAGCTTATCACAGGTGTAATTTTCAAGCCTTTGAAAGTGTGAAGCGATCGCGTTTGGTAAAAAATCTTCAAGTAGACAAAGTTAAACGCGATCGCAATTTTTTGATTTTATTCCAGGTACGTGAATTGCTGCAAACTATTTTTTACAAGCAATCTCCATATTGGAGATATTGAAACATCAGACTTTAGTTGCATTAGGACAACATTTTAGCGATCGCTAAACCACTAATAATGTTATTTCAAAGGCGCAATAGCTTCTCCCAGGCTGCGTACCTTGTCCTAGGCTAGAGTAACGGAATACAAAGATTAATGCGTAAGAAGATTTTAGAACCATGCCATTACAATAGAAGTCGTGCTATATTTTCCCCAAGCTATCAGGAACGGTTCAGGCGTTGATTGTCTAATCCACGAATTAACTGCAAAAAGTATATAAATATTTGGGTTTCAAATTTAAACCCTAAATTTCTCCATAATCGTGGTTTTTTGTCAGTCAACTAGATATGCGGAAACTTATAAACTGAGGGCTGATGAGTAAAAATATCTAGTAATATTTCATCAGGAAAAATGTTTTTTAAATTAGAGCGTCAAAAGTCAAAACCTCAAAGATTGCCTCGGAAAAAAACAGGTGATTTCCAATTTTCTTCTTTATATAGTATTGTATTCTTTTTTACCCTTCTTATAACTCTTTCATATATAAATGCTCCAAGAATTCCTATTTTAGGATTTCATGGCATTGTTGATTTAAATAATCCTAATTTTGGAGTAGCTCAGAACCCCATAGCTCAGAGAATGGCTTATCCTATGCAAAATCTAGAAAAGTTTCTAGAGGATTTAGCTGCTAAGAACTATTGGTTCCTGTCTACACAAGAATTGTATGATTACTTTATTAATCGTTCTCAAGATATTCCGGAGAAATATGTTGGCAAAAAACCTATCATGTTGAGCTTTGATGACAGCTATAAAACAGTCTACACTAATCTAATTCCTGTTTTAGAAAGGTTAGAAAAAGAATTTAAGCAGAAAATTAAAATTGTTTTATTTGTGAATCCAGGTACTCTAGCTAAAGTTAATCATCCATCTACAACTTATTTGAGTTGTGAGGATTTAAGAAGCGGATTTGAAAAAGGATTTTATGATATTCAATCTCATGGGCAGAACCACAAGAACTTGGTTACATTGACTGTGCAGGATTTGAATGAAGAACTGTCCCAAGCACAAACTCATCTCAGGGAATGTATGACTGGTTTAGCTCCCGAACAGGAGATAGCTGCCCATATTGCATATCCCTATGGGTCGATGAATCATCAAGTAGAAACTTACGCAGCTAAGTACTATCAATCTGGTTATCTTTATAACAGCGCAATATTGCGGTTCCGTTGGTTGAGCGATAAATATCGAATTTCACGCCTAACAGTAAATCGAAAAAAAACAATCGAAAGATTAATTCAGATGGCTAGTCGTTCTTTTACCATTCCTCAGAGATAAGCCTTTTAAGACAATATATCTACATCAATACCAAATTAATAAAAATCCAGGTAATACCATTGATGCAGGAAAGTAAAACTCTTATTAACACAAGTTTAAAACGCGCTGATGCCTTAGATACGCTCCGAGGATTTGCCATCTTAGCAATGGTCTTTTCAGGCACAATCCGATACAAAATTTTGCCTGCTTGGATGTATCATGCTCAAGAACCACCTCCTACCCATAATTTTAATTCTCAAATTGCTGGCTTAACCTGGGTAGATTTAGTATTCCCCCTATTCTTGTTTGCAATGGGTGCAGCTATACCACTAGCACTATCACGTCGTTTTACTCAAGGTTGGAGTATTACAAGGATTATTCTGTACATTTTGAAACGAGGGTTAATGCTAGGGGCTTTTGCTATCATTCTGAAACATCTTGAGCCCTTCACCATCAATCAAAACCCTACTCAAGCAACATGGTATGTAGCACTTTTAGGTTTTGTTTTGTTGTTCTTAATATTTGGCCGTTGGTCTATTTTAGGGAAGTGGAGTAAGTATGGTGTATGGCTCAATCTTGGAGGATTAATTGCTGCTATTGCTTTAATTTCTCACTTTCAATATGGCGGTAAAGGTTTTTTGCTTGAGCGCAGCGATCCTATTCTTATAGTTCTAGCAAATATGGCTGTTTTTGGCTCCCTAGTTTGGTTGCTCACTCGCTCAAATTTGCTGTTACGTTTAGGATTAATGGGTTCTTTGATTGCTCTGCAATTATCTGCTACATCTGATAGCTGGATCAAAAATTTTTGGACAGCCTCATCTGTGAAAATTTTCAACTATGATTTAAATTACTCTTGGATTTTTCAATTTTATTACCTGAAATATTTATTTATTATCATTCCTGGGACTATTATCGGAGACTTGTTATTAAACTGGATACAGAGAAATACTCAATCCAGTGATATCCCAGATAAACAACATCTGGAAAACTATCGTTCAAAGCAGCGTCTCTGGCTCATTATCTTATCAATGTTGATGATATGTTTGGTGTTGCTAGTTGGATTACAAGCTCGTTGGCTTTGGCAAACAACTTTCTTAAGTGCTGCAATTTGCGCTGCTAGCTGGTTTTTATTTGCACAGCCAGAGACGGATGTAGACTATTTGCTCACGCAGTATTATCAGTGGGGAGTTTATTGGCTATTTCTTGGCTTGTTTTTTGAGCCTTTTCAGGGTGGAATTCATAAAGATCCTTCTACATATAGCTATTATTTTGTAACCAGTGCAATTGCCATTTTTATCTTAATTATATTTACTATTCTAATTGATATTTTTAGCTTTAAAAAATGGCTAAATATATTAATTAGTAATGGACAAAATCCGATGATTGCTTATGTTGCTTTTGGCAATTTTGTCTGGCCAATATTACAGATTAGTGGACTAGAAGATGTAGTTATTGCAAATACTACAACTCCCGTTATGGGAGTAATTAAAGGAATTTTATACACTTTACCTATCGCTCTATTAACAAGTTTTTTTACGAGACACAAGCTGTTTTGGAAAACATAAAATATTTTTATACCAATTTGAAAAAAGAATGCGACAGATTGTAGGGGCACGGCACTGCCCATTGGTGTCAACTTAAGCTCAACGCTTATCCCACATACGTTTTACCCCACCCCTTATACCAATTCACGAAAACTTTGCTACAGATAGATCTCTCGTAGGGGCACGGCAATACCGTGTCCTTATCAACGTATTTGTATCATGATGAAAGTGAAACGGTAT
>NZ_MTAW01000231.1 GCF_002154725.1 Nostoc sp. 106C
TCCCCCAAGCCCCCTCCAAAATAATTATTCGGTTTTTGTTTAGTAATTATTTGTGAGCTTTGTTGTCAATGAATTTTCTTAACTGAACTGTATTGAGCAATAGCCACCATATTTGCATATGGTGGGCATCGCCCACCCTACACTTAAAGATATAAACTACTCCAGCGAATTCTAACTAGGCATTCACAACGTCGCCGCCATTCGGGTGCAGAATTTGCCCCGACATATACGAAGAATCATCAGATGCTAAAAATACATAGCTAGGTGCAACTTCTTCTGGCTGTCCGGCTCGCTGCATCGGTACTTGGCTACCAAAGCTCTTAACTTTTTCCTCAGGGAAGGTAGAGGGAATTAGTGGTGTCCAGATGGGGCCGGGAGCTACGCCATTCACACGAATGCCTTTTTCTATCAGCGATTTCGACAAAGAACGGGTAAAAGCAACGATCGCTCCTTTGGTCGCTGAGTAATCTAGCAGTTGAGGACTTCCTTTGTAAGCAGTCACTGATGTAGTGTTGATGATGGCGCTACCTTCCTTGAGGTGAGGTAGAGCTGCTTTGGTGAGAAAGAACATGCTAAAAATATTGGTGCGGAAAGTACGCTCCAATTGTTCAGCCGTAATATTTTCAATACTTTCCTGTGGATGCTGCTCGGCTGCGTTATTCACCAAAATGTCTAGGTGTCCCAACTCTTTCACAACTTGTTGCACAGCTTGCTGGCAAACTTGCTCGTCGCCAATATCTCCCGCAATGGTGAGACAACGCTTACCTTCGGCTTCTACCAAGCGTTTTGTTTCTTCAGCATCATTTTGCTCATTTTTATAAACAATTGCTACATCTGCGCCTTCTCTGGCATAAAAAATGGCAACTGCCCGACCAATACCGCTATCACCACCAGTAATCAGCGCTACTTTGCCCTGTAATTTATCACTTCCCCGATATTTTGAGTCATCAGACCGGGGTTTTGGCGTCATTTGAGCTTCACTACCGGGAGGATTTTGTTGTTGCGGCGGTTGTAGTTCTTGTGCTTGAGTCATAAATCTGTTTCCTGCCAAGAATTTGTTTTGTGTGCTTTCATCTCGATGCGATCGCAGTTAAGAGGATGCTGGAAAAGCCTGAATATTTCCCAACATCCTCTCAACCCATTCTTACTTCACAACACTTTTAGTTCACTTTAGAAAACACAGATAATTACTTTCTCATTCATTGGTAAGAAGCTATATCTATTTCAGGTGGATTTTAGATAAAAACTATATGTGATTAAGACTACTAATTCTTCTAGCTTTGCTTTAGTCGCAGCTAAACTTCTCTCTTAATATAGCTAGATAACGTGCAAAAATCTAACTATTAATAGATGGAGAATTCTCAATATGAATAATTGCCAAAAATAGAAATTAAATTTTATCGAGTAAATTAAAAAATTGTATTCATAACTACATTTAAACTCGATCTCAACTACTTCTAAAGAGAGATTTAGTAGTTAGCGAATGTTTGGAAAGTTACCAAAATAAGTCAAAAAACCGTATTTGGGAATACAGTTTTTGAATTCAAAATAAAATATATGCAGTCACTACTCTAGAGCGAGCGCAAAACTTTTCGGTCTACTAAATTTGCTAAAAAAGGGGAGACTTTGGTTCGAGAAAGCGAACCTTTACACTCCTCCCTGCCAGACAAAAATCGTCAAATCTAGGGGTTTTCTGCCAATCAACTTTGATTCGCACTGTCGCTACCCGTACTGGTAGTTGACGGCGGGCAATTTCTGGCGGTGGTTCTGCAACATATTGTCCAACTTCAAAACGACCTGTACCTGCTCTGATTGTCTCTACTCGCCCTTTCCATTGAACATTACTTGAGTTATCAAGGTTGATTTGAGCTTTTTGTCCAATAACAAGTTTATTAGCATCAGTCTCATTTATGAATGCCTCTATCCAAAGATTCTGACAGTTGAGTAACTGAATAATCGATTTATTAGCTTCGACTATTTCCTGAGGCTGGGAATCAATTGACCAAATTACGCCTGTTGTTGGTGCTAGAACCAAGACGTTTTGTTGAGAGAGCAACTCTTTACTGGTAATGGATAGCTGTGACTGAATACTCTGGATTTGTTTAGAGAGGTTTCTTTCTTGTTGCTTTAGGTCTATTAACTCTATACCAAGCTCGAGAACACGAGTTTCAGGATAGCTTAAGGTGCGAGTTCCTTCTAGCTGAAGTCCAGCTTTCGTTGCTTCTAAGTTGAGTTTGGCTTGCTCAATTTTTGATTGAGCTTCCTTTACTACAGCTTCGGCTTGCTGCGCTTCTGCAATTTTGTTTTCAGACCTGGAAACGGTTTCTGCCCCCTCCTTTGCTAAACTAACAAAGCGTTGAGCGTCCCTCTGCACTACTTTTTTTTTGGCTTGTTCTTGATCAATTTCTTTTTCAAGTTGTTTTATCTGTTGATGGGCGTATTTAAGTTGAAGCATTCTCTGAGTAAAAGTTTGTTGCTTAAACAAGTCCATCAATTTAGTTCGGCTTTGAATTTGCTGTTTTACCCCAGAGAGTTGCTGTTGAGCATCTTGTAGGCGAGTTTTCAATTGCTGATTTTCAATTTTGAGAACTGATACTCGTGGATTTTCGACGGTAGATTTAATAGCACCGATTTGTGTACCTTTCTCAAGTTGGTTGCTCAACTTAATTTTCTCGCTTTTCAACTCTAGCTCACCTGGAATGGATGCCCGCACAAAAATGATTTCACCATTAACATAGGCTTGTACACTGCGAATTTGAGAGAAGCTGCGTCTCAGCCTGACTCCAATAACAGCCAGACAGCTAAGGAATAGAATCGAAAGGATAATTTTTCCTGAAGCTGTTTTAATTAATTTCATGAAACAAATGGCAGAAAAGATTTTGTATAGTCAGAAACATTCTTATTATGAATCCCAGGTAGCACCATAAGCTGAAATACCTTTCTCCAAACAAGTTTTAACCACCTTTTCAGTAACCACTTTGTTGGATACACAAAACACAGCTTGCGCCCTAAAATCTCGAACGGCACCAAGAGCTAGCTGCTCTACATTTGGTCTACCATGCATTCCTGTATCGAAAATATTGCAACGAGGATGAGAGTCAAGCAAAGACCAAAGTTTTTCGCCGTAAGTTTGTTTGTGTTCGTTAGCGATCCACACGATGCAAAGTTTATGACTATTTTCTATGACATGAGGTATTACTGGTGCAATTCCTGCTCCAGTTGCGATTACAACTACTCGTGAATAAGCGTTAATCGAGAACATAAAACCAGGAGGCTTGACTCGACGAACCCATAGTCGTTTGGGCCAATTTCCTTTTTCAACTTGCCGAATCAAATTTTTAGTCCAGTCGCCTACCGCACCGATTATTAAATGAATTTCTGAAGAGTCCGTTTGTTTGTTGAAACTAGTTCCTGCAACAGAAAAAGAATGCCATTCAATACCATCTAGACTAATTCGAGCAAATGTCCCTACGTCAGCCCTTCCTGGAAGAGTCACAACTAAAACTCCAACAGATGGACAATCCATCCTAAAATTATCAAAACACTGCACGCTTATCCAAGGCAAAAATATGCTGAAAATCATCAGCGCGATCATGAGTAAAACTGGATTAGTTAATAAAGTTTCTAGAGGATAAGCTTGGTTGAAAGCGATGATAAATTGAAATCTAATTTGATGGAAGACGAGAATACTCAAACAAGTCCATCCCAGATAGCGATGGCTGATTTCAAACGTATCATGGAACTTATGGCGGAATGGGGGAATAGCGGTGAGGATAATAATAAATAAAAGTGTTAACAATATACTGGATGTAACGATTGATATAGGATCGCTGGATGTAGCCATTGATAGAGGATCGCTTGGGTTTCCTAACTGCTGGAATACATCAACAATTAGCCAGAGAAAACCCCAAGTAGCGCATGAGGCGTGAACCCCACCGATGTAATGAACGCCACTATTAAGATAGTATTTGCCATAAACAATCTTTACCGAAGTCCATACTGCCAAACGATACAATAAATGTAAAATCAGTTCATTACGGACTAAAACAGCTACTAGTATATTGCCAACACTAAAAATTGACGTTGAAATGTCATTTAAATATATTGTTTCGTAAAAAATATCTAAAAGTAAAATATTGACGCTAGAAACCAAAATCCACCAAAAAACATGCATATTAAAGTTTTGCTTGAACATAAATCTGTCTCCTGAGATCAAGTTCAAATAACACCCTAGCTAAATTAAAGGTGGGTAACCTGGATTTCTTGTTTATGAGAAATCTAGGGTAAGACATTTACCTTCATAAGGCGGTGACTAGGTGTGTTTGTCTAAAGTGAGATTGGATTATGAGCGATTTTTGTTGAACACAGTAAAAAATTAGAGGATGTGCCCTTAAGTAAGATAGCAGATCCCATATAATTTCAACTACGCACCTTTACTTTAGGAACGCGCCTCAAGGCTGAGTATTGTCTCAGGGGGGATGACAACGCGATCGCCTATCTGCAAAGAGCCAACTTCATACTTTCCCCCAGCACTTTTTACCAGAGTACTAGCATTCATCTTTCCTCCTCATTCCAGGTTCTTGATAATTCCATAGGACTTGTCAAAAAACGTTGCCGCTGTACCCGTCTCACTATGTCGTGGCTTAGCCACAATTAGTTGTAAACATGACAGAATAAAAGTCCCAAACATACAAGAATTTTTCATGGAATCGTCAAAAACTCAAACAAGAAAAATAGAGAATCATACTCTTTTGGGATAGACAACACTTGACAATAACAGCAGAATTAGCAATTCAGAAATCAGAAGTAAAACAAGCTCATTATCTAGTTTTCATCTCTGATCGTTGAAATATATGTAATACCATTTTGAAAAAAGAACGCGACACATGAGTAGGGGCACGGCAGCCACAATCTTTTGGTATATCAAATTATTTTACTGGTGCCGTGCCCCTACAAAGAATTTATCTGTCGCAAACATTATTTGAATTGGTATAAATTGGGCAATGCCTACCATATCCGAGTTTTTTGATACAGACGATTTGTTTTTAATTCTTTCCCCCTGCTCCCTGCTCCCCTGCCATCAAAGCGATGGGATTTTTTTCTAGGTGGAAGTCCCTAAGCGATTTACTTTAGAGTTAGCATTGGTCTGAGTTTGTGTGCTGACCATATTAATTTTCTGATTGAGGTTGTGTATGGACAAAGCAAAGATGACGCAGAAAATTTATCAACTGCTGTGCATCTTCTAGGTAAATCACATATTCACTGTCGCCGACTTTAATGTTCTTGCCTTCCATATCTGCTCCGTATTCCTCAGCCATAACTACAATCGGCGTGTGGCTGGGTAACACTGCATTTTGGCGTATGCGCTGCCCCATATTAATGAACTGTTGTATCGACAGATCAACCTGATTGAGCAAAATTACGTTAGGGCGATCGCGCTCATAACATGCTCGGGCGATCGCATCTTCTTCGTCTAGTGCTACAATTGCACGGAAACCATGACTGTAAAGATTATATCTAAGAAGAGGGCGTGTCTCATCATCCTGTTCAATTAGCAGGATAGTCGCCTGTGTCTTTTTTTTGTCGTTCATTTGTCACCTGATTTTTCCCTCTCAAATTCCACTCGCAGGTTGAGAGAAGAGAACTCTGACACAACCAGACGAGAAAATTATTTGTACACAATCAAATCGGTAGATTAAGCTTGGACTTATAGCAGTATGAATTTTGCAACAGTTTAACCAGTTGCTACATCGGAGGGAACCTCCGATGTAGCAACTGGCGTTGCGTGGCCTGGTTTCCTGACTTGAGCAAACTTTTTAACTAGATCAGCGTTTCACATTTCCAGCTGTCGCAATATTTTTTGAAAATAGTAGTGTTTTATACTCCATATATAAGTAAGAAATATTTTATCTACAAGCTTTCTGCTTGTTTTCCAGCAAGCGATCGTATTCTTCTCTAAGAGTTGTGAAACACTCACATGCAGCCGCTTCTAGCCCTTGCTGGTTCAAGATATGGACATGACCGCGCTTATACTCGATCAGACCATTCTCCTGAAGCTTTTGGGCAGCTTGGGTGACGCCAGCACGACGCACGCCCAGCATATCAGCGATGAACTCCTGCGTCAGCATCAGATTATCTGAGTTAAGGCGGTCTTGTGACTCAAGCAGCCAACGTGCCAAGCGTTGTTCCAAAACGTGGAGACGGTTGCAGGCAGCAGTCTGCGAGATTTGCGCGATTAAGGCTTGAGTATAGCGCAGTAGGATACTACGCAGTTCTGGATTGCTATCAAACCCCTTCCGTATTGCCCGCGCCTTCGCCTTGATTGCGCTACCAGCAACCTGTACAGTGTACTCTGTCTGAGTAGTTTCATTCCCGCCCATGAAGGCATTCACGCCTAGCATTTCCCGGTTACCAACCAAACCAGTTTCAGCCGTTGAGCCGTCACTCATCGTGATAGTGATTGAGAGAAGGCAATCAATGGGGAAATAGATATCCTCGATGGTCTCACCTGCGTCGTGCAGCCGCTCACCCTGATGCAGCAAGACTCGCTTCATACAGGGGGCAAGCTTTTCTGATAACTCAGGTGATAGCGCTGCAAGAAGTCGGTTTTCACTACTCATGTAGAGACTTACACCAGTTATTGATTTTTTATTATCAAATGTTTAGTAAAGGCTTTCACCTAACTAAATGAATAAGTCAGAAGATAAATTTTAAATAGTCTTCTAACAAAAGAATGTGATTAAGCTCATGTCGCCCCTTTTAAGGGAATTCCAAATAAAAAAACCATCATTTTGAATGCAGGGGATAGGGGGAAATGTAAGAATTTAAGAGCCAGAATTCAGGAGCCAAAAGGGTTAAAGAATAAGGAGAAATATTAGATGAATCAATCTACTAGATTACCTCTAAATTCTGACTTCTGACTCCTGGGTGCTGAATTCTTACGGGGGAATGGCACTAAGATTTATGCTTTCAAAATTAGATGATGCTGGGAGTCTATCCTCAATTTCTTTTGCTGCTGTAGTTGTTTAAGTAACTGAGTAATGGTGACTCTGGTTGTACAGGTGGCAATGGCAAGGTCTTCATGAGTTAGACGCACGCTTAATCGAGTTCCATCCCTTACAGGGTGCCCAATTTCCCGTTTTAAAACTTGTAATAAACTGTTCAAGCGGTCTAATACTCGTGCTTGTCCGTGAACAGCTAGCAGCAATTCCGTTTGTCTTAATCGTTGGCTAATTTGAGGTAAAAGACGCTGCCTAAGTTCGACAGAACTGACATACTCGCTCACTGGAATGCTCCATAGCTGAGTATCTGAAAGGGCAATTGCCTCATAGAGTGGTAAAGCAGTCAAACTAGCGCCAAAGGGTGCTGAGGTGCCTGCTAATCCCACCAAGACCTTTTGACCTCTATCAGAAAATGTTGTCAGCTTCACTAGTCCTGAACAAACCTGCCAAATCGTCTGCGGGTTTAAAGGAATTGTTTCTCCTTTGTGATAATGCTGCAAAGGGTAACTGAGATTAATATAACTATCAGGCTGTTTGTCTGTTGTGACTAAGTTATGGCTTTGGTGGCGCAACAGCCAGCGTAAGGTCAACGGTTGGTTGGCTTCTTGGCGGTTGACCTCGACAAGAACACTAACATCAAATGCTACTCCTTGCTTTGGAAGCAAGCGGACTTGCCACTCTTGTTTCCAAGGTCTTTGCTGAAGTTGCTGTAAGTCAGTTTGGAATTGTTGCCGCGTTTCATGAGTGACGAAATCTATGAGCGAACGACCAATCAATAAAGGCTGCTGGAGGTTAAGCAACTTAACAGCCATCCGATTAGCTTCCTGAATTCTTCCATCTATATCTGTCAGCAAGCAAGCATTTGGAATAAACTCCAACAACTCCTGATAGCGTTGGCGTTCATTTTGTACAGTTTGGTTAGCCAATACTAACTGCTGATTCTGCTGGTATAGTAATTCTGCTGCTCTCTGAAGTCTCTCAAAGGCAATACCGAGTTCAGGGAGAGTTGATGATAATAAAATTGATGGTTGTGAAGCAGAAGTGTTGATTCTTTGATATAGATGAGATAAGCGATCAGACATCGCCTTTATTTGTTGAGTAAAGGCAGCTGCATTCATATTGGAGACACCAATTGAACTCGTCTATTTTGGTAAGCAAATGTTGCAATTAACTTAGCAATTCCAAAAGGTTTGGATAACTGCTTGCCAAAGCCGATAATGAGAGCGATCGCTGCTAAGTCATTCGCTACAAAAATCATTGTTAACAAATTTCTCAAATCACGATCGCGATCAACAACGAGTACTCGCAGGCCGTTGAATGGCAAAGATTCATCGGACATGATTGGTAAATATTTTATCTAAATGTCAATAGGTTAAGCAAATTCAGCAAACTACATTCACTTGAGGTTTGTACTTTCTCATTAGCCATTGGTCATTTGTCCTTTGTAAACACAAATGATTATTCACAAACAGAGAAGTTTGCTCTAAGGTTCCTTCTACTCGGAACTTCAAAGTCATCCCTCATGACAAGAAAGCGCATGAACTTAGCAATCTGCAATGATTGAGAGCTTGATAGCTTATATTCTTTAAGCATAATTCTCATTCACATCCATTTCAGTACGGAACCGCACTGAAGAAAGGTAGAACTGAAGATTCTATGGACTCCCGTATCGATGGAGTATGAGAACAGTTCTTCGTTACCCAACTGCAAAATATATCTGTTGGCGTGCAACTGTCGTCAACTGACGTGGCATAAACCCGTATTCTTTCTGCCTTCTGCCTTTATTGCTCAGAACGCTATCGTTTGGATGATGAGATTAAGTACAAAAACAGCATACACTTTTTGATGGTAAATCTGACAAAAGGAGTTGCTGTGACTAGTTTTTTATTTGTAACTGATTTAGATAATACTCTGGTAGGAAATGACGCAGCTCTTGTAGAGTTAAACGATCGCCTCCAAAAACATCGCCAAGAATATGGTACAAAAATTGTTTATGCAACTGGGCGATCGCCTCTACTTTACCGAGAACTGCAAGTTGAAAAAAATCTCTTGCAACCAGATGCTCTTGTTTCGTCTGTGGGTACGGAAATTTATCTTAATGGTAGTAATCAGCCAGATGCAGGTTGGTCAGAAATTCTCTCTCCGGGATGGGATCGCGAACTTATACTTTCTATAACTGATAAATACCCTGAGTTAACTTTGCAACCAGACTCAGAACAGCGCCCTTTCAAAGTAAGTTTTTTTCTCGAACAAGCGGTAGCATCTGGTATTTTATCGCAACTTGAGTTAGAGTTACAAAAATCTAATTTAAAGAAAAAGTTAATCTATAGCAGCGGAATTGATCTTGACATCGTTCCCCTTTCCAGCGATAAAGGTCAGGCAATGCAATTTCTGCGTCAAAAGTGGAAATTTGCAGCAGAACAAACTGTTGTCTGTGGTGATTCAGGTAATGATATTGCTTTATTTGCTGTAGGCAACGAACGGGGGATCATTGTCGGGAATGCCCGCCCTGAGCTACTTCAGTGGCACAACGAGCATCCCGCTGACTACCGTTACCTAGCACAAAATTTTTGTGCAGGTGGCATTCTGGAAGGACTAAAATATTTTGGATTCTTAGAATGATTAGTTATCTAAAAGGTATCGTTGCTGGTGTTCAAACAATTAGCAGTAATCGCGTGATTTTGACCCTTGAAGTCAATAACATGGGGTATGATTTGCAAATTCCGCAGCGGCTAGCACAGCATTTACCAGAGTCGGGAGGAGTGGTGCAAATCTTTACCCACTACCAAATTCGCGAAGAAGTGCCGTTATTGTATGGCTTTGCTTCCCCATCTGAACGGGATTTATTTCGTCATCTGCTAACTGTTAGCGGTATTGGTGCTGCTTTAGCGATTACCCTGTTAGACACGTTAGAACTACCAGATTTAGTCCAAGCAATTATCGCGGCCAATATCCAAATCCTGATTCAAGCCCCAGGCGTTGGCAAAAAAACCGCAGAACGCATCTGTTTGGAACTGAAAAGCAAATTGATCGAGTGGCGCAAATCAGCAGGGTTCTTCGTCGCTACAGGCGGTCCAGCACCAGGTATTCTCGAGGAAGTGCAAATGACTTTGTTTGCCTTGGGCTATACTGCTCACGAAGTCAGCCACGCCTTGCATGTAGTCAGCGAAGATATCGGACTCCCGAAAGACGCCTATGTAGAAGATTGGATTAAACAAGCGATCGCCCATCTTAGCAGTAGCGAACAAATTGGTTAGTAACCATTTGTCATTGGTCATTGGTCAATTGTCATTTGTCAATAATTCTCTCCCGGCTTCCTTGTCCCCCCACACTTCCTCATGCCTATAGATCCCTATGCTTGGCTAGAGCAGTCTTTGGCAACTATTCATCGGGCGGATTGGTATCGCTCAGTAAAAACAATTTACGGGCGTCCCGGTGCTACTGTGTTTCTAGAAGGGCGGGAAGTAATTAATTTTGCCAGTAATGACTACTTAGGATTGGCGGGAGATGAGCGCTTAATTGCGGCTGGGGTTGCAGCTACCAAAGAATTTGGCACAGGCACCACGGGTTCTAGATTACTTAGCGGACAGCGGGAATTACATAGAAAGTTAGAAAAAGCGATCGCATCTTTAAAACAAACAGAAGATGCATTAGTATTTAGTTCAGGATATTTGGCAAATTTAGGTGCGATCGCCGCTTTGGTAGGTAAGCGCGATTTGATTTTATCTGACCAATACAATCATTCCAGTCTCAAAAATGGGGCAATTCTCAGTGGTGCAGCCGTAATTGAATATCCGCACTGTGATATTACATCTGTAAAAAACCACTTGATTGAGCAAAGGCAAAATTACCGACGCTGTTTAATCCTCACCGATAGCGTCTTTAGTATGGACGGCGATTTATGTCCTTTGCCAGCACTATTAGATCTAGCTGAAGAATTTAGCTGTATGCTCCTTATTGATGAAGCACACGCCACTGGAGTCATGGGCAAAACTGGCGCAGGGTGTGTTGAATATTTTGGCTGTACGGGGAAGCAATTAATTCAAATTGGTACTTTGAGTAAAGCCTTAGGTAGTTTAGGCGGATATGTAGCCGGAAGTACTACCTTGATTGACTTTTTACGGAATCGCGCCCCGACTTGGATTTACACCACAGGACTTTCACCCGCAGACACAGCAGCGGCGTTAGCAGCAATCGAAATAGTCCAGCAGGAACCGCAACGCCTTACCCAGTTGTGGACGAATGTAGATTACTTAAAACAGTTAATTCAAGAGCAGATATTTGAATTAAACTTACTGCCTTCAGAATCACCTATATTATGTTTTCAATTGTCTAGTGCCGCAGAAGCATTAAAAGCGGGACAATATTTAAGAGATGCGGGAATTTTTGCCCCAGCGATTCGTCCGCCAACTGTGCCCACTAGTCGCATTAGAATATCTGTGATGGCGACGCATGAAGCAATGCATATTGATAAATTAGTAGCAGCATTGCGGACATCAGTGTAATTAGTAATTCGTAATTACTGAAAATTCCCGTTGTCCAGATCCCGGACTTCTTTGAGAAGTCCGGGATCTAACTTTTCACGAGTTCTCACTCGAAGCACCAAAGATGTGTTTCCAGAGCAATCGACAACTCAAAATGATTGCGTATAATTTAATACTATACCTTTGAGTTGCGAGGATTGATTCATGGATAAGTCAATTATTCAGTTGGTTGACGAATTACCCAATGACAATATTACTGTCAAGGTTTTAAAAGCCCTCGATTATGTCGCCCCAGGAGAGTGGAATAACTTAGTCGGCTTTGACAATAGTATCCGTGTAATTACTGGTGAGACTGATGCCAAAGTAATTCAGAAAATTCGCGATCGCGCTGTCTCTCTCTATCACGATCCCCAAAATGGCTACCAAACTGCAATCAAACTTTATCAAACTATCGATAAAGCCGACACAGCTATGGCTACAGCAGCTTTAGCTAACAAAGTTGGTGAAAAAATCGGCTTTCTCTCGTTTTTAAGTAATATCACTCCCAAAGCAGACGTAACTCAAACTATAGATTTAGTCCTAAAAATTGCTGTCGAAATCATCGCTTTTTCTAAACTAAATGGTATTCCTAGTCCAAATCCCCAAGCATTTGCTACTTCTTTAGCAGAAAACTACAAAGATGCATCCTTAACGCGGATGGTAGCTTTAGTTTGTCTAGATGGAATGCTACCTTTAGGCCCCGACTTTCTCAGCAAGATTCATAATATTATTAGTGGTGCTGATGCCAGCAGCATAGTAGCTCAAAATCCTGTTTTCTTAGCAGTTAACAACTTTTTGCCAGGTAATAACCCTGGTGAGAAATTTGGCTTTATTACTCAGGCTTTTAACTCTGTGCAAGGCTGGATGAATAACTTAGTAGCCAAGACAGGCTTAACACCGCAATCTATTTCTAGCCATTTAGGTAATTTTATCCAGATTGCTGATGATAACTTAGATTTTGTTGCTGCATTCTTAGATCAAACCACCAATTACTACGAGCATACAGGAATTCAAACTGTCGCTCGCACCTTGATTTTGCGATCGCACTCTTTAGTCAAAGCCGAAACTCCCCAAGATTCGCCACAGTCTCGCCAAGATACCTCATCGGCTGCAAAGTCAGATACTAGCCAGTATGCAGTCAGCAAAACCGTAGAAGTCTGGGATGGTGACGAAGAAGATTGGTATCAAGCCACAATCGAGAAAATCCAGGAAGATCAATTTTTTGTGCATTACCTTGGCTACGGTTCCACCTATGACGAGTGGGTTGGCGAAGATGAGATTCGGATTCGCGAACATGGTGCATCCGATGACAATGGATTTGCAGTTAGCCAAAAAGTCAAAGTCTGGGATGAGGACAACGAAGATTGGTATTCCGCAAGTATTGAGAAAATTCAAGGTCAGCAATACTATGTGCATTACCTAGATTACGACTCTTCTTATGACGAGTGGGTAGATGCAGAAGAGATTAGGTAATTTGTAATTAAGCAATCAAATCGTTGGTTACTCAGATCCCCGACTTCTTCAAGAAGTCGGGGATCTTTGTGCGATCGCAACTATCACAGTTATGGGCGATCGCCTGACATTTTGCACCTTCTCAATAAGGGCTGGGTGGCAATGCCCAACGCTACTTCTCTCAACGCGGGGAACTCACGCACGAGGGTGGCTCCCCTACAAATTAATAAGCATTTCAAGCTGTGGTTTTTGCAATAAGACAGTGGTTTAAAATATAATATCGCCCTATTTTTCACCAAATAAAAGAGCGATCGCACGAATTATATAGTTAACCGAATTAAGGCAAAACAACAGGGCTTTCCTTACCATTGTTGTTTGCACCATTCAAAGTTGTAACTACCGTACTCTCAGATGAAGAATCAGCTTTCTTAGAACGGCGTGATGAACTCTTGCGTAGCTTACCTCCCGCCTGGGTATATTGCACACTATCTCTGCCATAATTGGTTGCCACACTCATTAACATCATTTCTGAATAGCTGCTTAATTTTTCTTCAATTTGAGAGATACGACCTGCCATTTCATCTAAAGAAGTGAGTAAATTATTATAGTTTGATAGCTCAGTTTGCAAACTTTGAATTAAGTTGTCGTAGTCTGTCAAATTTAATCCCTTGCCAAAGTCTAGAGTCGGACTAATCCAGCGCATTCCGGCAATTCGCCGTAAAGCTTTTTCGAGAGTAGGTGAATTGCGTTTTAGTCTTGCCATATACAGTGCTGAAGTAAATTAGAGAATTACTGCGTATACTCTAGCTAATGCAATCATGAACTTCTCTGAGAAATAATTCGGAAAAATTAAACGCAAATTGATGTTATCTTTAGTTGTTTATACTGAATTTTTTTTTAAACGTCAAAAATACTACTTTTAAAAGCAACAGGTACTTCAGAGTCGTGTTGAGGTACTTCGGAGTCGTGTTGAAGTACTTCAGAGTCGTGTTGAGGTACTTCGGAGTCGTGTTGAGGTATTAAATAATGGTTTTGCCTAGCTTAACTCGACTTACGGCGAAGGCGATCGCATTCTTGCTTTAGACTTAGGAAAGTGCGTTAGCAGAGTTTAACAAAGCGATCGCATTATTTTTGTTGTGATTATAAGGAAGCGATCGCAAGAGTTAAACATTCTTTAGCTACACGGCATCAAGCTGAATATTTTCCATAAAAATCGCGACGTTGATCGCTACTAGCCCGATGTTCTTAATGAACGCGTATTATAATGTGACATTAAGTGCCTAAACGCGCAGCAGCTTGTTTCTAGACATCGGTTCCTGATTGATACTGTATGCCTGCAATTTAAAATACCTTGAAAGTAGTAGATAATAGTTCAGCAATTTCGCTCATGACCGAGACAGAACTGCTACAGGTAATTGAACAAGCAGCGAAAGAAGGTGCAACAAAACTTGACCTCTCTAGTAAATATTTGACGGCTTTACCGCCTGAGATTGGACAACTGCTCAGCTTGCAAACGCTCGACCTCTACAATAATCAACTCAGCAGTCTGCCAGCGGAAATTGTGCAACTGGTCAACTTGCAAACGCTCGACCTCTACAATAATCAACTCAGCAGTCTGCCAGCGAAAATTGTACAACTGGTCAACTTGCGATCGCTCGACCTCAGCTACAATCAACTCAGCAGTCTGCCAGCGGAAATTGTGCAACTGGTCAACTTGCAATCGCTCTACCTTAGGAGTAATCAACTCAGCAGTCTGCCAGCGGAAATTGTACAACTGGTCAACTTGCAATCGCTCGACCTCAGCTTTAATCAACTCAGCAGTCTGCCAGGGGAAATTGGACAACTGGTCAACTTGCAATCGCTCAACCTCGGGGAGAATCAACTCAGCAGTCTGCCAGGGGAAATTGTCCAACTGGTCAACTTGCAATCGCTCAACCTCAGGGAGAATCAACTCAGCAGTCTACCAGGGAAATTTGGAAAACTGGTCAACTTGCAATCGCTCGACCTCAGGGAGAATCAACTCAGCAGTCTGCCAGGGGAATTTGGAAAACTGGTCAACTTGCGATCGCTCGACCTCAGCTACAATCAACTCAGCAGTCTGCCAGGGGAATTTGGACAACTGCTCAACTTGCAATCGCTCTACCTCTGGGAGAATCAACTCAGCAGTCTGCCAAGGGAATTTGGACAACTGCTCAACTTGCGATCGCTCTACCTCTACAATAATCAACTCAGCAGTCTGCCAGGGGAATTTGGACAACTGCTCAACTTGCAATTGCTCTACCTGGGCGGTAATCAACTCAGCAGTCTGCCAGAGGAATTTGGACAACTGCTCAACTTGCAATCGCTCTACCTGGGCGGTAATCAACTCAGCAGTCTGCCAGGGGAATTTGGACAACTGCTCAACTTGCAAACACTCGACCTCAGCAGTAATCAACTCAGCAGTTTGCCGAGAGAAATCAGACAATTAGCAAATCTGGAAAAGCTAGATCTTCGGAGAAATCCTGTCCCGATTCCACCTGAGATTTTAGGGACGAGAGAGTTGTCTCAATATCCAGGCGATGTAAATGAAATTCTCGATTTCTATTTTCGGGTGCAAGATCCTAAAGAAACTGAACCACTCTACGAAGCAAAATTCTTAATTGTTGGCGAAGGGGGAGCAGGTAAAACATCTTTAGCTAATAAAATTAAAAACGAAATTTACAATCTCCAGCCTGATGAAAAATCAACCGAAGGCATTGAGATCATAAGGTGGCACTTTACCCAAGAAAATGGCAAAGATTTTCGCGTCAACATCTGGGATTTTGGCGGACAAGAAATCTACCACCAAACTCATCAGTTTTTCTTGACTGAACGTTCTCTTTATGCTTTAGTCGCTGATAGTCGCAAAGAAAACACAGACTTTTACTGGTGGCTTAAGGTTGTTGAACTCTTAAGTGAAAATAGCCCAGTTCTGATTATTAAAAACGAAAAACAAGACCGTCAATGCGAAGTTAATGAGCGTCAATTGCGTGGCGAATTCACCAATTTAAAAGAAACCCTATCAACCAACCTAGCTACTAATCGCGGTTTACCAGAAATTAAACAAGCTATTCAAGCCTACATCAGTAGACTTCCCCACGTTGGTACACCTCTGCCAAAACTCTGGGTGAGAGTTCGTTTAGCTTTAGAAAACTACTCCCGCAACTACATTAGGTTTTACGAATACGAAAACCTTTGCCGAGTTAATAATTTAACTGGCCGTAAAGATATGCTGCGGCTCAGCCGCTATCTCCACGACCTCGGTGTTTGCCTACACTTTCAAGACGATTCTACACTTAAACACTATGTCATTCTCAAACCAGAATGGGGTACAACTGCTGTCTACAAAGTGTTAGACAATAAAAACGTCGAGAAAAATCTAGGATGTTTTAATCAAAAGGATCTAGAAGATATTTGGCAAGATAACGAATATGCTGATATGCAAGATGAACTGCTGCAACTGATGATGCGGTTCAAACTTTGCTACCAAATTCCTAATTGTCCCGGCAATTATATTGCACCGCAACTACTCGATATCAACCAACCCGACTATAACTGGGAGAAAACTAATAACCTGATTTTACGCTACAAATACGAGTTCATGCCCAAGGGTATGATTACCCGCTTCATTGTAGAAACACACCCTTGGATTGAACAACAAAAACTCGTTTGGAGAAGCGGCGTTGTTCTCTACAAAGACCAAACTCGTGCTGAAGTAACGGAACACTACAATCAAAAAGAAATTAAAATTCGTGTAACAGGAAATCGTAAGAAAGAATTACTAGCTGTTGTCACTCACGAACTAGATAAAATTCATCAGTCTTTTGAGCGTTTGCAGTATCAAACTCTTGTTCCCTGTAACTGTAAAGAATGTGAGGGAAGCACACAACCTTATTCTTACGAATTAGATAAATTATACAAGCGGTTAAAAGCTAATCGGTATCAGATTGAATGTGAGAACAGCTATGAAATGGTTGATGTCCGCAGGCTGATTGATGATGTTAATTTACAATCTCAATTTGAACCACTACAAAAGGAATTATCTCAAGCCAGAAATGAATCATTTAAAAATCAAGCTATTGTGAATTACCACGATTTCCAAATATTAGTAACAGCAGACCGTAAAATTCGCGCTTCCTCAGAACAAGGCGATGAGTGGGGCGAATTGCGGTTGGAAATCAACAGAATTAAGCTGTCATTAAAACTGATTGAGTCTCGGCAAACAGATACCGATTTACTCAAAGCCCTAGGTGGCGAACTCTACCAAGCACTTTTCCCTATAGATATTCGTGGTCAATTGCGGGCTACAATCGCAGGCGCACAAGCGAATGATTACGAGGTACGCTTGCGCCTAGTGTTTGAATCTCCCGAACTAGCCGCCCTCCCTTGGGAATTCCTCTATGATGAGGCTACTAATACTTTCCTTGCAAACAACACCCAAACTGTACTTTCACGTTATGTTGACGTTCCTGGACAAAAGCGCGATATCAAAGCTGCAAGCCTACCGCTTAAAGTTTTGCTAGTCATCGCCAGCCCAACTAACTTAACTCAATTAGACGTTGCTGGGGAAGAACGCCTCATCCGTGACGCACTGGCAAAACACATAGATGCAGGCAAAATTGAGTTAGATGTGCTACAAGAAGCTACCATCCGCAACATTAACCAAAAGCTACGCGAAAAGCCTTACAATGTTTTTCACTTCATCGGTCACGGTAAATTTGAGAACAACAAAGGCTGTATTGCTCTAGTAGATACCGATGGCAAATACAAATTAATGGATGATGAGGGCTTTGCCAACTTCTTCTTGGGCAACCGTAGCCTGGGATTAGCTGTGCTAAATTCCTGTCAAGGTGCAACGGTATCATCCAACCAAGCATTTGCAGGTATAGCGCCTAACCTAGTGCAACGAGGAATCCCCGCAGTAGTCGCCATGCAATATGAAATCCTCGACACCACCGCCAAGCTGTTTGCTGATGAATTCTATCGCACTCTTGCCTTAGGCTGGCCTGTAGACGCAGCCATGCAAACCACCCGCAACGCCATCTCGATGGAAGTTGGTTTAAATCAGCCTGACTTTGCCACACCAGTGCTTTATATGCGGGCTAAGGATGGAATAATTTTGAGTGGGTTGTGAATGCCTTCTGGTTAGTCACATTTTTGTAACCATCCAAACATCGTGCTTACCGACATCCCGCCCTGAGCGAAGTCGAAGGGCTAATAAGCTAACCCGCCCATAATCCTTAACCTCAGAAAGACGCGGCGACGCGGAGAAAAGGAGACGCGGAGATGCAATTTTAATGATTATTAGCTTATACCAATTTGAAAAAAGAATGCGACAGATTGTAGGGGCACGGCACTGCCGTCATATCTAGAATATTTATTGATGTGTCGCAAACATTATTTGATTTGGCGA
>NZ_MTAW01000003.1 GCF_002154725.1 Nostoc sp. 106C
GCGAACATCGGCGATAGGTAAAATTTACCATTTTGCCTATTCACGCAACAACGCCATTATCATCCATTTTTTTGCAGCGCAGACGATGACCTCACACCTTGATACCCAAATCTATGGGGTGGACAATCTACAAATGAGATCGCTGGACACAGTTTCCTTACTCTAAACGAAATCCCGGATCAACTTCTATCTCTGCTTTAGCAATCACATCATCTTCATCATCATTGAAGAAATCATCATCCAAATCTTCCTCTTGAAAAGACTGTTCCTCCACAACAAGCGGCACTGGTGATTGAACTGAACTCTGCTTAACACTCACCTCTGATGATGAAACAGAAACATCATCGGTCGAAACTACGCCCGTAAAAAAACTCGCACTCTTCTCTGCTTGAGCCTGAATATCAGTTGCAGCCATCACAGAAAAAACTCCACTACCATGAGGTTGTGTGGTAGTTGCAGCAGAAGGGGGAAGTCCACTACCATAAGGCTGCACTAGCACTACTTGGGCAAGTCCCTCCATCCCGAAAGCCCGTTTCATCTTAATTATTTGTACTTCCAACTGCGCGATCGCATCTAATACGCACGAAGATAATTTTTCACCCCTTACACCCTCTGAGTAGAGCATATAGGGGAGATAGAGAGGAATTATCGCCTCCATTATCATATCCCCCCCTCCCTTTTCACTGTCCTTCAGGTATTGCAACAATCTCGCTTCACTAGAACCTTTCTTTCTTGCCACTGACAATTCTACATAATCTGATTGCACCTTCCTTGGCATAATTCTCCCTCCGAGTTAGTTACAACAATCAACAGTAATAAAACAATCTCAACTTTTAACCTAATTAACTCAAATTACATTAGCCAATTTTATACTACATACTGTAGTAATTAGTAATATTAAAATCACTTATCCGATAGGCTTAATCAAGATTTCCAGTAATGTAGAAGTGACTAAAATTACTATATCTGTACGCCCCAAGCTACTTCCTCAGTACTCTCCCGCAACTTGCCGAGTACTCACTGACTAAGTAGGTGAAAAATCTCTATTTGTTAGTTAAATTATTGATTTAGTATGCTTTTTCCATTTAAATTAGACCTGCATAAGACACATGCACTTCCCTAGTACTCACCGTTTACTCTCTGCTTACTTTTTCCGTACTCACCGCACACTTTACTAGAACCTACCCTCGCACTTGGTGCAATCACGCTAGTAAACAAGGTATGGCAAATAGGCCTATTTCAACCTAGATTTATTCTCAATAATCACAATTAATTGATAATAAGTTCTATGCGACTCATATTGTTATATACTACAAAAATACAAAATTGTAGTATAAGTTTAATCCAATTAACATACGCTCAATTTTAAACAAATCGTTTATAGGTTACTTTATACATCAAGTTAAGTCTATATACATAGACTAAGTTTCACGATCGCACACTTAATTATTGACCGATAATCTTTTTCCTAACTACAATGGCACGATTACTGCACTGCTCTCAGCGTTCTACAATAAATAAAATATGTATTATTTTTAACAAAAAACACTATATGCTCCTTCTCTAGTCAAGGACAGGAAATAAAGAATAGATTTTATAATGAAGCAAGTATTTTTACATAGACGATAATCTGCGATCGCATAGTTCGACCCTAGCAGCATAATGCTTGTAAAAGCGATTTCACAGCAGTTACAGTACTATTACTAGAGTCATATAGCCGCAATGTCAGTTATACCAAGGATAACGGCCATATTACCCGCAATGGTAGTGTGCGTGAGAAAAGTGGATTTTTTGGTTGTCCGACGAGTTCCCTGGCATAGTACAGAAAAGCGTCATGCTTCCCTCAGTCCAATGATTGAACAAGGTATGGTAAATAGGCCTGCTAAAAGAACCAAATTAGTTAAGGTATACGTCTTTGAGGAAGAAAAAAACGCCATTAAGGAGAAAGCCACCGCTACAGGCCAAACGGCATCTGAGTATCTACGTTCATGTGGGTTAAGACGGGTGCTAGCAGCAAAACCACCCGCAGATGTAATAACCATCCGTGCTACGGCAGGAACCCTCAAAAGCGAACTGATGATGTTATCTCACCTTGCCAAGGAAACAAACAACCAGCAAATTATCAACCAAGTCAAAATTGCGATCGCACTCGTAGATAAAACCATTGCTGCTGCATTTAATATAGAGATCGCAGGCTCTAAACAAGACGCTGAGAATCCTGTACACAACCAAGAAGTAGAAAAATAAGCTTATTGAGAACTTATACTAATCAATATCGAAGTATTCAAATTTGAATACTTCGATATAAGTGCTGATATATATAGAAAGTGGAGAAATTAAGAAGCGATAAATCTCTATTTTATTTATTGATATTAGTTGAGATTAAGTAAGAATTAAACTTTGTTCAAATCTTTACAGCCAAGTCCTTTGCGTTTCTAAGTAGAATTGCTAGGTTAGAAAAACCTTTTTAGCTACTAAACCCTAACCTCAATTTGATTCCTGTCATCTACAAAAAACCCAATTTTCTCGATACGCTCAAGTATGTCTTGGGGAAAGATGATGCTGCGATTGTCGATACTAATATGATGGGAACAAAGCCAGATGAATTTAACCAGCAGTTTCTCACCATCAAGTACACCAACAAAGCAGTTAAACGGCAGTGCGCTCACCTCATCATCTCAATCGCACACCGCCCGAACTACCACGAGCATTTATCCAACAGTCAGTACAGTTATGTAGCAAGAGAATATCTCAAGGATATGGGATACTTGCCCAAAGAAGAATCATCTGTAGCACCTACCAGTCAGTTTGTTGCAGTACGCCACCACGATCGCAACCACGAACACCTGCATATAATCGCCTCCCGGATTCGGTTAGATGGCAGCTTAGTTAATGATTCCTATGATTATTTCAACTCCCAAGTCTCAACTAGACGCATCGCAGCGGAACTAGGATTAGAGGTAACACCGACAACAAATGAAGCCATCGCCTCTAGGTTAGAGCAAGAGTACGGAGTAATCACACTTACCAGTCCCAACCGATCAAAAAGTATTAGAGCAGTCAACAGTAAGCACAAAACCCCAACAAGTAAGGAAGTTATTCGCCAAGCAATAGGAGAAGCCATCAAGGATAGTCCTACTGTCTCCACATTCATTCAACGCTTGGAGGAAAACAACATTGGGGTATTGCCTAAAATGCGGGGGGAGGAACTACTAGGCTTTACCTACATCCATAATGATGTGAAAATCGCTGGTTATCAAGTATACAAACTCTATAGTTGGAACAAACTGCGGTCTGAATATGGAATCATATACGACCCAGATAAAGATAAAGAAGTAATTCAACAAGCTAAAGCCAAAGCAATTGCTCGCATAAATAGCAGAATATTAAGTAATAATGATTACTTATATAGTGATAAACCTACTAATAGCAGTACAAGTGATAGTAATAGTGATACCGATAGTAACTCCAAAACACTTGTTAGTACATATACACTAAACAGTAATTATCCAAGTGAGATTCCAGTAATACAATCCAAATTATTGGAAGACAAACCCACATTGAAAGCAAATAACACTAAGAAACAAGTTCAGCCGCATCCCCAAAAACAGTACCCACAACAGAATATTTCAGAAGAAAACGGTCTCACTGCTAAACAATTCCTGGAAGAGCAATCTTCCCATGTTCCTCTTTCTCTTAACCTTCTGCCTTCTATTCTCAAACATTTGCCTTCTATAATCACTGACTATATGCTTGTTACCAATAACTTCCGTATCAAAGGACGGGAGTTGAGTGCCAGCTTAGATAGCAATACTCTGAGTGTTTACCGTCATGGAGATAATACTCCTGTGATGCAAACCTGCTACAGTCAGAGAAACTGGTACGAAGAGATACCAACTCGACTAACAACAAACGAAATTGAGCAGATTGAAAGTTTGCGTTTTTTTACGCAACAAGTATTAATGAATAAACAGCGATCGCAAAGAGGTATTGAGCAGTAGTAAATCTGTAGGTAGAGAAAATTTAATTTACCGAGAATTACTACAGTTGCACATCTCCTGGGTTCGGGACGTTAAGAAACATTGGGCTAACAGTATCAAAATTTGGCAATAAACCAGTTAATTTGTTAATCGACACTAGGATTTCATATCTACAATCTGATCAAAAGCTAAACCACTAGAACCTTCACCTCGTCCTGTTTGCTTCCGAACGCCGAACCACACAAAGGTGCGACCATCATTCCAACGGGTACGTTGGAACGACTGGGCAACTCGAATACCAGCACAGGGAACTTCCTCTTCATGGATAAAGTACGGCTTTTTCTCGTCTAAACCAAATTGCATCAACACTGTGCGAGGACGTACCTTTCGAGGTTTTGAAGAATCGCCTTCCAAAATGCGGGGCATAGCAGCTCGTTGCAGTTGAATTTCACGAACATCATCTTTTAAATGAACGGGAATAAATGGAATCCAGTGTTCTGGCACGCTAGTCATCGCCAAGTAACTAATATTTGCATTATTAGGTGGAGAAGTGGGTACAGGGGTAACAGATGGGGTGGGCGAAAGTATTCTTTGATAATAATTGTGAGTCTCGATCGCGGCTTCGCTGCCTGCTTTGCTATTGCCGCTAGCAAGAGGAATGGTTTTCTCGATCGCCCATACCATGTTCGCCATCTCGTCTCTTATCAACATCACTTCTTCTAAAGGACTGCTTTCTTGAATTTTGGGAACTGTTGGCAGTAACAATAAGCTGGTATCGGCAACTTCCTTGGCATTCCCTTTGGTATTAATCGTAAACATACTCCAACGTTGCCAGTTATCATCAAGGCCACTTCCGGCAGCTTCAATCCAGAAACGTTCACCAAAAACATTTGTGACCATCATGCCGCGAATACGGGCGATGCTGCCAACAGGGAGTGTGTAGGGAATGAGGAACCAGTCGTTGGCATAGACTAACCCAAATTCGATCAACAGGAGTTTTGCTAAATCGGTAGTATCAGGTTTAATGTCTCCAAAATTAGTGAGGCGGTCTTCAAACGCCCACCAACGAGTGTTAGGCATCCCTTCAAAGGTAATAGGAACCGGAATTAGGGTCTGGGTATCAGTGGCAGGAGGAGCAGGGGAGGCAGGGGGAGTGCCTAGTCCCCCAGAAGTGGGATCGAGGTCAAAATTGTACCAATCTAGATGCCCTTGATAATATTCCTCCGCCCTGTAGACTTTTTCGCCTGTGGAAGTCGGAGCAGAACAAGCAAACTGATACTCTAAACGGCTAGGTTGCCAAGCATCTTCGCTAGAAGGTTGATAGTACAGTGTCTCGAACCAGTTGATAAATTTAGTGGCAAGCGTATCAATAGCAAATTTATCGGCATCGGGGACAAGAATGCCATCGTAGGCGTGATGGGTGGTGCTTTCTTTCAAGTATAAATAGAGCTTGTAACCATCCAGGCGACGACCTGCAACGGCAGCAAAAGTCTGCCACACTTCCTGATGAGCGCACAATTGAGCATCTTTTTTAAGGCTAGGATTCGGCAAAGCAATCGGATAGCGATCAAGATACCCTTGAGTAAAGTTACCCACAGAGCGCACCAGTTTCAGCCACTGCCTTCCCATCAACAAACGTAGGTCAAGGGAAATCTCTTGCCCTGCTAGTGTAAAGGGAATTGGACGGCGTTCTACTTTGGCTTCTAGAGGAACCGCCGTTTCAAAAGCTTCTACAGGATTACTTGCTGCCTGATATTTGGTAAGACGAGTCGTATCGAGGTGTAATTTAGCAAAAACAGGAGATCCCGCATCATCTCCCTGAAATTCTCCCAGTTGCCACTGCTTCGTCAACATCCACAGAGCATCGCGGATCTCAGCTTTGAGGGCGCGGTCAAAATTGGCAGTGCGCGGACGACCTTCTAAGCGATTCCAAGCGGTGACGGTTGGGAACTGTCGGCTCACCAGAGCGTCGCGGATATTGGTAATGGTGAAACGGTTGGTCATGAGTCTTCTCTCGTCAAAATGTCTAGAACTTTGTTATTGAGTGCTAAGTTGACAGCGATCGTGATTTGATAAAGGGTAACTGTCATGACGGTGGACGGCAGGAAAGGAGCATAGGCGCTACTATCTACTTGAGCGGGTTCAACAGCACGTTTTTTAGCCATTTCTAGGGTTTCGTTGAGGGCATCTACCAAATCTTGCCACTGCCAATTGCCTGTAAAATCAGGTGGCGTGACAAGCAACATCGTTTGTGGGGGTTCGCAGTTGGGGCGGTCATAATGAAAGGTAATGCCCGTCGTTTCGGTTTCGCTAGGAATTACTTCCGTCCATTCGTCTAGCAGTAAGCCACATTGTCGCTGACTTTTTTGGAAAGGAACGCTATAGTGTGCCGTATAAAGGAGGCGATCGCCATCGAACTGATAGTTTTTAGTCGGGTCTTTCTTGTTAGCTGGATCGTAAGGAAAGTGCAACGCTAGCCAATGATCTTTGCTTCTATAGGGCAATTGAATCGGTTGTAGTTCTGGTTCTGTACGCCCAAAAGCCCCTGTTAACATCACTAAACGTTCCCAATGGTGCATTTTTCCCCGTACCCGCGCCGCACCGTACAGCCAATCATCGATAGGAAAGTCAATCCCGACAGTTTGGGTTAAGTAGTTAGTTAAAACACCGTTCTGGCTATCATTAAGAGATTTTTCCCATTCGTCACCTTGATCGGGTAACAGTTCAAATTCAATTAAGAGTTGGAATTCATCCCCTAATAAAGCTTTTGCTGCATCCTGAAGTGCCTGAACCTGTACAGTAGGCTGAGTATTCGCTACATAGATAGTCAATGGAGCTTGAACTGCCTGTAACCGTCGCTCTATTTCTTGGATTAAACTGTTTATAACAGTCAATAAATCGGTGGTAAACAGGATAATTTGCCCTTCGCTATCTGTTAACTGAAACTCGCTCAGATCGAAATCGGAGATTGGTAACAAACCTCGAATAGTAGTCAGCAGGGTAGAAAGTTCCGTTGTTGTCGTTGTCAGAACCCCCCTAAAATCATTCAGTTTGTTGAGAAAATCACTACGTTTCGTCAAGATGGCAGTTCTCAAGTCATTAGGAGTAGCAGGAAGCGGACCGGTAAGGTTGGTTGAAATTAAACGTTCAGCTTGTTGCAATAAGTCAAAGCGTTCTTGATCGGTTGCTGTCCCTGGCAGTCCATTATACTGATTGAGCAGTCCATCAAACTGGTCTAATCGATCCTGCCATCGCTTAACCAATTCACGTACCTTATCAAGCAACTCACTAAAGGTACGCTGTTTCCACTCCAAAGCAAACCCCCAACCCGTTTGCCCAATGCCAAAATAACTCGCTCTAGGTAGTAAATCTAGGGCAGTCGTGATATAATTATCCAAGTTAGCGAGAATTTGGGCGCGATAGGCATCTACGTCTTGCAACAACGTTTCTAAGGTACTTTTGAAAGATTCTAGCTCGGTTTTCAGGTTAGACAGACGACTAAGAGGTAGATCGATACGTTGGCGATCGCTAAACACTTTTTCGGCTTGAGCTTTGGTCGCTTGGTTGTGTAAGGCAATATCACTCGCTTTGAGTGGTCGAGAACCGAGAACCAGCGAGCGCAAGCTTTGCATTATTGGTGCTAGTTCAAAGAAGCTAATTTTGTCGTTTAAGCGTTCTGTATATTGAATTTGAAAGTGTGTATCAGGACGGGGTGAGAAGATTTGTATAACATATAGAAGGATGCGATCATCGAGTTCGGTCATTGCTGGTTGGCTGTCAGTTCGCAATAGATAGAGCAAATCAATCGGCTGAAGTGCTAAATCCTGTTGCGTTACAATCTGTTGCAGCGAACTATTGGTAACGGGATCGAGATAGGTGACTTGACAGCCAATCTTGTCAGGTGGAGGCAATACCCTCGTTAGCCATTGGCTCAAAGCAGGTTCTGCTTGAGTACGGGGAGTTGAACCCGGATCGGAGGGTAAACCTGCTTGCAGATGCAGTCCGATCCGATGGGTTAAAGTGATGCCACTGCGAGGAGTTTGCACCACATCTGGATCGGGGGGAAAGTTGCCCTTGCTGTAGGTATCGAGGGTAGCAGCAGCGCGATCGTAGTTGCCATGAACTGCCTGATGCACACTTTCTGCCAAGGCCAGATCCGCTACTGCATCGTGAAGATCCTGTATGCGCTCAACTTCGGCATTGATGGCAGCTTCTTGGGCAGAATTACCGCGAGGCAGCAGTGATGGCGGTTTGCCAAAGGGATAGGTTTGGTTGCCTGTTTGTTTGATATAATTAACTAAGCTTAGGCCATCCACAACGTTTCGGGCTTCGATCGCTTCAATTGATACATCGTCAGGCGTTTTGGTGGTACTGAAATGATCTGCTCGTAGGGGGAAGGCTTTGCGTAGTTTGTAGATAAACTGGTCTACTTCTACGTCGTGGCGATCGTGCAGTCCTCGTTCTAATTGATAACCCAACAAGGCACTCAAACTTTGTCCATTACGAATGCCTTCTAGCATTGATAATGCCAGACGTACCCGCTCTGAGGAAAGATTGACTGCTAGGCTTTGAGGATTGTTAGGAGTAGCATTGGATAGATAGCCATTCCGCAATACCGCCGCAGTGACTGCATGATTTAAAGAAGGAGCGTGAATGTATCCTTCATTAGTGCTATCTTTCAGTAGAAGAGTTTTGGCGTTTTTGTTAAAAATATCGTTTAGTTCTGGCTCTAATTCCACAGGACTTAAGATTTTATTTTCAGGACGAATATTTTCTAGCCAAGCGTATGCGCCTAAATATAGTCCTTTGGCTGTCTTTTTGTCTTCTCTAATTCGATTTCGCATCCCTTGCAGTTGGTAGCTGACTAAACCTAACCACCAAGCATCTAGACGGTAAGTACAGCAGTCAATATGCTCAGCAAATACCCGTTCTAGGCGCGCAGTAGGAATATTAAGGCGTTTGAGAGCCTCAATTTGCTCGGTTAAATGCCGAGCTTCCAACAGTTCTCGGAGATTTTGGCTAATATAGTCGGATATTAACAATGAGTCGCTATTAGTAATACGAGGCTCAGTTTTGTACAGGTATTGCCATCGGCTCTCACTGGTTGCGGCAGCACTGCTAATATGTATAAAACTCGGTTCTTTATAAACTCTCACCAGATCCCGTGTTGAGAGAATTTCGGCATTTAGGTGTACGCGGATGCTAGTGTCCCAGTATCCCTGAATCAGAGCATGACGCAACAAAATATACAGTAAAGCAGTGGGCGATCGCTGATCAATAAATCCTGTTTCTTGATTGAGGGTATCTAGAGAAGTATTAGCGGCATCAATGAGCCATTGAATATAATTTCCGCCATCAGGTGTATAAGCGCGGATCAGATCGGTTTCTGATAAAGGGCGATCATCAATAACAGGCCCTTTAAGTAAATTTTGGCTAGAAAGAAAGATTTTCTCTAAAATATCAGGATTTTGCGCCCTTTCGTATCCCAGTTTTCTGAGAAGATTCTTGCCACGCTGAATGTAGTCTATCAAGATTTCTGCGATCGATACAAAACGACCCTCTAATTTGAGACGGTTAAAAAGGTCTTCCCAGCTTTCGGCATAACGTTGGTAATACTCAACTGATCCAGAGTTTAAGGCCAGAATATCTAAAAGGGTTTGATGAGCGTCTCCTGGTTTACCCACAAAAGAAACAGCCTCAACCCATTCTGTCCAATCTTGGTCGATAAGACGCAAAATTTCATAGAAACGAGCCAGAAAGCGGCTAATATTTGTGCCAAAAATCGAACTTTGCTCGGCAAACACCCAGCGAATTCTTGAAAAAACCGTTGTCGGCAAAATACCATAGGGTTGACCACCAATTCGTACTGCTGGAATAGGGCCTCGACCACTGACAAAACGGTTGAAAAACGAGCGAGTACTTTCGATGGCGTTTTGATCGAAGACCGATCGCATCATAGTATCCATCATGTAACCCAAGGTAGCAGGACAGAGCGCAATATTCATCGCTTTTGCTTCACTCTGGTCGCTGCCGTCACTATGACGTACTTTTTTCAGCACCTCAGTATCGATGCCTAGAAATTCGGCCAACCATTGACCGTCTCGTTTGAGTAAGGGATCGTCAGTTTCGCTAAATAGAGAATCTGCATTTTCTCCCTGATTAGACTTGAGAAAATAGTCATCAAAGCTGGCATCCGCATCATCTGCGCGACTAAAACCAGCACCATTGCGATCGGTATTATTGGTAGGAGTGCCTTGGGGTAGGAGGCTAAATCCACTCCTGCCGTAGTGATGGTGTTGAATTAGGGTTTCTAATAGGATTTTACTCTCCTGTAAATCAGCACTCAAGCGGAGTCCCAACACCAGAAGGCGATCGAAGCCTTGACTATTATTTAAATCGATTTTGAAGCCCATCCCCACTTCAATTGCTCGCTCAAAGTCCACCATCCACTTGATGTCTTCGCCAATGACTAGATCGCCATTGTCTGGCCTGAGTTGGTCTTGGGGGGAAGCAGAGGGATCTGGCCCAACAATCAGGGGTAAAGGAATAGGGTTGCCAATTGTTAGCAATACCTGTTGGTTGTTGACATAACCAATTAGGACAAAGCGATCGGGTAAAACGTTGACTTTAGGAGCTTGTGACCAAGATTGCTGCTTTGTCGTCGTATTTTCTAAAGGAGGAAAGATAACAAAAGCAACACTCACCACCACGTCTGTTTTTTTTAAAGGGGATTGGGGAGTTTCTTCCAGGTTTAACGGTTGGTACTGCTGAATAATTTCTGTGGCGCGATCGCTTCCTACAGCAGCATTCAAAGCTAGACGGGCCGTATTTTCCAGGCTACGATCACCATCCGCTAACCAAACTGCCCTCCAGTATGCCACTGTTGCCGTTTGCTCTGTATTACTGAGGGGTGTCTCCGTCTCAATCACCAGAATGATATCGGTTGCTGCTGCCTTCTTTGGCTCCGAGTTAAGATTCAAGGGTTGATATTGCTGTACGATCCAAGTAGCACGCCCAGAACCATGACTTGACACTAATCCCCGCCAAGCTCCTCGGCGCTGCTCCTCAAAACCCCCTGCTCTCCAGCGATCGGCCCAGTAGGTTTGGGCATTTTTGACTTCAACTTCTGAAAGTGTCGCTTCAAAGCTATCTACAGCGCACTCATCAGGATAAACCCGCACCCAAAGCTGATTTTGTCTAAAACGAGTTTCCAAGCGAACGGGTAGTAGCAAAAAAGGGTAATCATCGCTAAGTTGATTTACCTGTTCTCTCGGATCGCTGTGAGGTATGAAGGCGGTAAAGGATTCCCGTTCGGCTTCTTTTAAACGGTTATAGGTTGCTTGTCTTCGTTTGACTTCTTCTTCAAGACTAGCTTGTTGGCGATTTAATTGCTGACGGCGTACTACATGGTCAGGATTGTTAGGATTAAACAGGCGATCAAGAAGTGCTTGCTGGGATTTGACTTTTTTAAGTTGCTTATTGGCCACAAACAAATCCAAGCGCGCTTGTTCTTTGTCAATACGAGCTTGTTGTAGTTGTTCTCGTCGGTCTTCAAACTCTGGCATATTCCAACTCCATTGGGTTTCTTGTTCGCCCTACTCCCTTATTTAAGAAGGTGGCAGCAGTTCCGAAGCGTGTACCGCAACCAAAACAGGAACTTGGTATAAGATGTAAGCCAAGTCTGCTGAGTTCGTATTCGCGTCCCAAGTAATTTTTTTGTCTTCATCGTACTGTTGCTCTCTCGCTTTTGCTTCAGCCTTGACATCTGGGGGAGAATTCTGAGGAGGAGAGGGCGGAGGAATGAGCGAAAAAGAGCGGTCAATTTTTATATGAGTCCCAGGTTCCCCCGGTAAAACATCTTCCCAAGATAGATCGTTCCAAACGTGAATTTGGTTGCTTTTGTCGATATCTAAACCAAATCTAGGCTCGCCTGGACGCTCTTTTATCACAAAAAACCAGCCTGGATCGTCGGTTTCTCTTTCTCCTGTACCGCCCTTAGCTTCTGATGCTGTCAGGTCAAATCCCAAAAAGTAGATGTCTGGGTCTACTTTTGCCCCATAGAGTGGAGTTTTCACTTTATCTCTGGGAGGATTGTCGGCTTCAGCACCTTCAAGCTGTACTAACTGTCTTGGTTGAGTTTTGTCAATCTTGCCATCCTTGGTCTGCCATCTTGCTTTCTGTGCATAGATAACTGCTGTAGGATATTTCTTGAGCAATTCTCCGCGAATAACCAAAACAAGATCCTCTTCCTGAATCCCTTCTTCTTCCCGATTATCATGTTCGCCGAGCTTAGAATCTTTACGCCAGCGATGAATCGGAGGAATATCTCTGAGTTTCTCTTTTAGTTGCTCTTTATTGAGGTTTTCGGTGTCAAAGAAACTGCTTACATCCCAAAACTGGCGGAAGTAACTGCCTCGCTGATCGGTAGGATATTCGCGCCAGAGGAGTTCACGGGCAAACTCATGATTTAGCCCTACCATGTAAGCTTCGATGAATTTTTGGTTCGTCTCCAGCAGCGTAATACTATTCTGCTCGACTAGATTGATATTGGGCAGAAAGAGTTCCGAAGAACGCCCCTCAGAAAGTGGCAGGTACATCGGGATATCGATTTCTGGGTAAGCCATCACTTCTTGGAATTCTTCCCCTAGAACCGCTTTCAGTCGATCAGGCAGCAAAACAATAGACTGCAACCGACGCGGGATAGCGACTTCGGGATTGATGGTTTGCACAGTGGCATCCGTCACTGTTGGCAGATTCAAACGGTCTTTTGGAACTAACGCTCCAACCTTGCGACTAGCACCCAAAAGCGAGTATAAATCCTTAAGTCCGGTCTTAAAGCGAACAGCTTCAGCACTATCGGTTGTGCCTTGGCTAGGGTTAGAGCCAGAACCAGGTTCAGTAAGCACAAAATCAGGGCTTTTCGGCAGGCGATCAACGGCTTCTGGGGTTTGGTTTTCTTCTCGGATAGAATCAGCTTGTTCAATTTGCTTAACCCATTGTTGAAGCTGGCGAAATAGAGCAATCAGAGAAGCGATCGCTATTCCCCCTAACCCCAAAATCCCCACTCCTATGACAATAAGCAGCCCCAAAAGTGGAAGCTGACCGAATAGGGCAACCAGAAAAGCGATCGCTATCCCCCCTAACCCCAAAATCCCCGCCCCTATGACAATTAGTAATGCTAAGAGCAAAGGTAAATATTGCAACCAAGGAAAACGCCTTAGCAAGTCCACAATAAATGGAGGCACATTAGGAGGCAATAGAGTTTTGGAAACATCATCAACTGTGGCGATTCCTGAAGGTGTTTTTTTCGGTGGGGCGGCAGTAACTTCACCATTATTAATACGCTCAATGATGGTGTCAGGCTGAACTCGACCCCCAAAAGGCAAGGATTTGAGCAAACGACCTCTAGGACGAACAATCCGCCGCATTGCCACCGAAGTGACGGCTGTTGGTACTACACTTGTATCCATTTGATGGTACACCGTAAAACCCTGCGAGATAACGCGCTTGTGTACGGGTGCGGTAAAAACAAGGGCTTTTTCTAGACTAGCTGCCCGTAACGGTCGTAAATGTCGGTCATACCAGATCCAGGAGATTTCCTTAGCCAGTTGAGCGAGTCGAATCCGACGATTGGCTTCTAAAACCTCTCCAATCTGCTCCCAAGCAGCATTCATGTATTCTTCCTGATATTTTTGGATCACTTTGGTACCGAAACCTGCGGAAACCCGGTAGCGAGGATCTAGGTTCAACTGATGTACCCAGTTATCATTAGGAGACAGGGGATTTCCAGCCCGATCTTTGAGTAATCTTTGAGTAAGGGCGTGCCAGCGTCCGTATAGAGGCGGAGTAATTAGAGGATCTGGATCGATTTGATTCTCATCGGATTCATCGTCAATCGGGACACTCAGATCGAGTTCAGAATTATTATTAGCCTTAGTATTTGCCTCCTGGGCTGTTTGGATCGCATAATCATCTGCCAGATTAATCAATGCTGCTAGAGCTTCTTGAAAAGGGTGTGGATAAGGTCGATCCCAGATTTCTGACTTTTCTACCTGTTCTACCGCCATTCGTTCTTCTGGGGAGAGTTTATCCTTATTCGGGGGTGGATTTAGGGGAGGGCGCAAAGCACCGCCGAGTTTGAGTATGCCATCCAATCCGGCAATGTTAATTCTTGGTAGGTTAGAGCCAGGATGTAGCACATCCATATCCCGCGTCCCGACCCTTCTATCGACGGGCTTCGGCTTCAGCAGGCGTACCAGATACTCAAAATCTCCTAATGTGCCTGTGCGGAAATACCAACGATAGTAATAAGGATAATTGCTAGAGGCTTCTCTAGAGCCGTAATTTGCCCAAGCGGAAAAGGTAGCGTTAGGTGCGTTGGCTGGATTTAAGCCCAGTCCCGCTAACCGGCCAGTTTCAAAGACGGGAATTAAGAAAGCATGATAGCCAGCATTGGGTTCTAGCTTTCGGGGACAGAGGATACGGGAGTAAGCTAGATCGGGGCTTTCATTTAGCACCCCTTGGAAGTTGGATAGGACAAGTCCCATATCCTTTGAAACAATGTCGTCAGCCAAGCTACGGTTAACATGGACGTGCGCCCAAGCCCAAAGCTGCTCCGCAGGGGGAAAAACACTCGGATTTGCCACCTCAATAAACGGTAGGGGTTTATCTCTAATATTCGCACCATCTTTAAATTCATCCTCCTTTAGCACCACTAACATAATCCAAGGACGTAAACGACTCAGACTTTGATCAGGTGCGGCAGGGGTGTAACGCCAAGGAAAATCTTCAGGGTAGAAGTCAATGTAGGGAAGGTAGTTTGGCTCAAAATTAGTAATCCAGTTCCGAGGCTCGATTTTGATAATTGACTCAATGACTTCTTGTTGGGGACTTTTGCTATGTGAAAGCCCAGCAATATCTCCGGGGCAATATAATTCAACATTTTTGGTGATTGATTCAGTTAGATTACCACCAGCGATCGCTTCTCCCGTTAGTTCAAGAGTTACGGGGATTGTCGCTCTCAGCTTAACGTTGGGATCACCGTCTTTCGCCGTAATATAATTAGCAATCCCTTGGCGCAACCAAGGTAGAAAGGAATAAGTAGCAATCGGATCGCTCATACTTGAACCTCATGAGTAGGAATGACATGAAGGGAATCAGACAAGTTAGGATCGCGGGCAATCTGTTGTTGTAAATAGTCGTTGGCTGATGCTTGGCTGACAAAGGCTGCTTCGCTGCTGACTACCTTATTAGTTGCTTGGAAAGCAACTACGTAACTATCGGATTTGGCAGCAATTTTTTGGCTAAATGGCTGTAATTTCTGTTGATAACTTTGGGATAAGGCTGATTTAGCTACACTGGCTCCATTTAAAAAGTGGTTGAACAAGACACCAACGAAGACTGAGAAAAGACGTATAAAGCGTTTAAAGTTATTGTCTATAATAATTTCTTCGTAGCGAATCACCCGCTTCACCATCTTGCTAGAGGCTAATTGCTGTCCTTCTACGGAAAGCTCCAATCCACTATGCTGAGGTTCATAAGCGCGTCGGGATAGCTTGCTAGCATCTTCTAGGTTCTGAAATTGGGCGATCGCAAATTGTTCTGTTGCATCGGCTTTTCGCTCTAATCCTCCACTGGTCACGTTCAGCGAGAACCGCTTAGCATCACTTGGTTTTTGGTTGCCTACTTTGTCAATGGGTAGATCAAGGGGGATGGCCTTTTGGCTAATTTTCAATACTCCTACCGGATGAAGGACTAAAGTATCTGCTGCTGTATCTGACTTGCGTAAAGTAACTAATAGGTTACTGGTTTCAGGTAGTACAGCCCTCCAGTTGTCCAACTTTTCCAACTCGCCTCGCAGCAAGGGCATGACTGGAATAGGCGGTAAGGTCGTATTCCGCGATTCTCCCCAAGTAATGTCGAAATCAGCCGATATATCAAAGAAAAATAGAGAAATAGAACCTGTTCCCCTAGCTCGCCAAGGAGTCGGTCCTTCTAGGGAGAAGCGTAAACTGATACTAAATACACCTACCCCAAAGGCTTTGAGGGAAACGGAGGCTGAAACCTCAATAATGAAGTGAAAAGGGGAAAATTGAATCAGGGCATCAAAGCCAATATGTCCTTCAACGCTGAAGTCATCAAAGCCAAAAAACAGTTCTGCATGTGCGCCAATTTGCGCCGTGTTGCTGGTGACGGCAAAGTAGTTCATCACTCGAATCCGGGCGTTGGCTTCGTTAAGGTAGTTAACTGAGATCCTGGCAGGATTGGGGAATGGCAAGGGAGGCGGGTTAAACTGAGGATGGAAGCCACCAACGGTTAGGACAAAATTGGCATCGTCACCAAAAGCAACCAGGAGTCCCATTTCTCCTTCAAGTGTCATGAACAAAAGGCGCGACTCAAAGAGACTGGCAAAGAAATAGACCCGTTTTCGGTCAAATTCGATCGCTCCTATAAAGTTGACTTGCAGTACGATCAATGCCAACTCATCTGTCGGCAAGGCAACCCGCAAGACTCCCAAAATAGCAATATTGCCCGGAATCTCGATGATAATGCCCAAAGAGAGGCTGATCAGTGTGGGTGTACCCCAGCCTATTTTTGCCATCGGGCCAATTAGGAACTTACCTTCTTCGGGAGGGAAGATAGTCCGCAGGTCACTAATAATGCGAGGTGCATTAGCAATCACATCTCTGGGGAAGAGAATACTGTTAATTGCCCCAGTGCGTACTCCTTCGGTGAGAGGTTCGAGGCGCATAGTGCGGTTTAATCCTATTAATCCCCCAACCGCTAACAGAGTGAAACCAAAACCGAGTTGAATGCCTGTCCCAAAATCAGCCGTAATAATGATCAAAAGAGAGAATCCTGGAGAACCATCAGGCATTCTGGTAGTAATTAAACCGATCGCTTTGAGGTTCAAAAACTCGCTAAACACCAGTTCGAGCGCTCCGGCATATTCTTGTCTGTTGGAGTCGAAAGCGAGAAAACCACCGCCTTTAATTACACCTGCATCAATAGAAAGTCCTGCGCCAGTAGGAGGCTTAAAGCCTAAATTAAGATCGATTAACCCCAAATTTCCACCATTAGCAGGAAATGAGAAATTAGCACTCAGTCCAATATTTTGGACGACCACTTTTAAGGGGCCTAAATCGCCTTTAAAGGTCACTCCTAAGTCTACAGGCAATTTTTGGGCTTGTGGCCGCAGGGCAATTATTAAACTTTGAAGTTCTATGACTCCTAATTGAATATGAGTGGGCAAATCAATTTCTAATGCCGCACTGCCTAAGAAGTAAAACCCGTGTAAGTAGGATATTCCTAAAATCAGGTTAGTTTCTAAAGCAAACCCCTCTCCTGGCAGTAGCTTTCTAATAAAACTGTCTCCATCAGGCTTAAAAATAAATTTGAGTCCTTTGGCCTCAAACTCGGCAAAAATATCGACTCGATTTTGATTATCTAAAGAGACTCCCCCAGTTCCGCCAATTTTGCGATATTCTAGTCTCGTACCGCTACTAGAGCCAATAATGACAATGGGCTGGTTGTCGAAATTGGAGCGATCGACAACAACGGTGATTCTTCCACTCGCGGTAGTGGCAGTATTAGCTTGATTAAATCCTGTCAGGATGGTAATGGGACGCTCCGGTCTGATAATTAATCCGACTCCTCCTTGAAAGTCTAACTGGCTGCCAATCTTAACAGCAATGTCAGGACCCAAATTCATCTTGACATCTAAAATCCCGTTAAACGCAGGCATAATCGCAATTCCGGGTTTTTGGCTTGCGTCTCCTCGCAGACCAACCAACCTAACCTCAGCCGCTAACCTGCCTCCCGAACGATAGCGCTCAAAGAAAACTCCTCGCAGGACTTTTCGGATGGTACTATTATCGAGTCCGCTACTTTGCTCTAGTCGATTAATGACCACACCCTGCACGTTATCCATAAACACATCAATGTCGAGACTCATCAACAAATTCTCGACCTGATAGAGAAATTCATCATAGGCAAAATTGTTAGTTCCCCAGGCAAAAGTATTTTCTAAAATTCTTTTGGGATTGGCAAAGATATCAGGAATATCTGAAAAATTGAGAGAGTAGTGCATGTAGGGCTTGCGATTGCCCCCAGGAGATAAATACTGAATTTTAACTATCCCTACAGAACGTAAAAAGAAAGCAAATCGTGACTGGTAAGAATTTAAATAGTTAATAATTAGGTAATCTAAAAGCTGATGAGGAAAGATAGCCTTAAAATTATCATTTCTTAATTTGACAGGAATGGCTGCATCAGGAGCATTACTAATCTCTCTAATACCTTTGATAATTTCCGTGACTGCCGTTTGCAATCGAGAAAAGCTATCGAGTGAAACACTACCACGGGAGCATCCCAGTTTTTATTTAGCGAGCAAAGATTAATTCATTCAGGTAAGCAC
>NZ_MTAW01000021.1 GCF_002154725.1 Nostoc sp. 106C
TGCATTAGGAGAAATCAAAGATAGCCAGGCGGTAGCTGCATTGATTGATGCTTTGAATCATCAAGATTCTTCGGTGCGTAGAACTGTCGCAGATGCATTAGGAGAAATCTGTAGCTCTGAAATACTTACTGAAATGTGGCAGTTACGATTAACTGGCGTAGACAGTGCAAATTATGCCATTTCAAAGATTCAAGAGCGTTACATGTTTTATAACAATGAAATTTTTCATTCTGCCTCAATTGAAAACACAACTCAACCAGAATCAGAAACTATGAAATACCAAGATTTTCAAATATTAGTTGATAAAAATCACCAAATTCGCGCCTCTTCAGAACAAGGTGATGCTTCGAGTGAATTACGCTTAGACATGAACGAAATTGAACTAACCTTAGAACTGATTGAGTTTAACAGGACAAATGATAAGTTACTCAAAAGATTAGGAACCCAACTTTACAAAGCGCTTTTTCCCAACCAAATTAACGCTCGCTTCCATGCCACAATGGCAGGGGCACAAGCAAATGAAGAAAGCGTTCGTTTGCGCTTAATATTTCAATCTCCGCAATTAGCCGCACTCCCCTGGGAATTCCTCTATGACGCAGAAACCAATACCTTTTTAGGAAACAACATCCAAACAGTGCTTTCTCGGTATATTGATGTTCCTCTGCTAAAACGCGATATCATAACCGCTAAGTTACCCCTAAAAGTGCTACTCGTCATTTCATCTCCTACTGACTTAGCTACATTAGACGCAACTAGCGAAGCAACGCTGATTAACTCAGCCCTGGAAACACACATCAAAGCAGGTCAAATAGAATTAGATATTATCCAAGAAGCTACCACCCGCAACATTAATCAAAAGCTACGCGAAAAACCCTACAATATATTCCACTTCATCGGGCACGGTGTTTTTAAAGACAACAAAGGCTACATTGCGCTGCAAGATGACAATAAGCAAGCTAAATTGATGGATGAAGAAAGTTTCGCCAACTTCTTCTTAGGCTACCGCAGTTTGGGGTTAGCTGTACTCAATTCCTGTCAAGGCGCAGAGGTATCAGAACAGCAAATCTTTACCGGAATCGCACCCAATCTAGTACAACGGGGAATCCCTGCGGTAGTTGCGATGCAATATTCTATCTTTGACACCACCGCCAAGATTTTTGCTGATGAATTTTACCGCACCCTGGCTTTGGGCTATCCTGTAGATACTGCTATTCAAACAACCCGCAACGCTATCTCTCAAGAAGTCGGATTAAATCAACGCGACTTTGCCACACCTGTACTATATATGCGTGCAAAGGATGGAATCATCTTGGATTTTCATGCATGATATCTCGTCGGTAAGAGACCATTTATAAAGTAAATCTTATGTCAGCCGATACATTAACAATGTAGGGCGATGCATTGCCAATGCAGGGTGATACATTAACCTGGACTTCCCCCATACAAATGTACTAAAATCTCTAAAAACTATACCAATTAAAGGTTTCAATTGTTGACTTAAAAAACTGTACCCATGTCTAAGCAATAGCCGTTTTGGTGATCGCGCAGAACATTGTAGATTCAATATAATTGGCGATCGCTTGAAGGCGTGAATGACCTACATGGCTACAGAAATTTTGCTCAACAATTTAAACCCATGCAATGATAGGCTTTTGAGCCTGTGTAGGTATATTTGCTGGGGGAAGTCCAGCTTTAAGAGAAATCAAAGATAGCCAGACGGTAGCACCATTGATTCAAGCTTTGCACGATCCTGATTCTTGGGTACGTAGGATTGTCGCAAATGTATTAAGAGAAATCTGTAGCTCTGAAATACTTCCTGAAATGTGTAAGTTACGATTAACTGAGAGTGAAACTGGGTGTCGCTAGCTCTTGCATAACAGCTGTTGATTACGCTTGCTTCAATTGCTGGATGCGCTGTGGTTCCTTTCCCAACCAATCTGGATTCTCGGCAGTACCATCGTAAACTGATGTGGTTTTGAATGGCTCAAATTCGCCGCGTGATGCTGCTTTGGCTGTTTTTGCTAAGAGCGATCGCACCTGTTGCTCATCCATTGGCTGGAATGTCCGCACTGCTTCAAAGGCTTGCTCGAGAATCTCCATGCTGTCCATTCCCGTAATGACAACCGATGTGGGCAGATTCAAGGCATAGTGTAAACACTCAATTGGCGTGGCAGTATTTGACTTTAACAGAATACCGTTTGCCATGCTTTTCATCCCCAAAACGCCAATGTTTTGTTTAACTAATTCTGGTACAACCAGCTTTTCAAAGCTGCGGTAGTGTGCATCCATGACACTCAGCGGCATCTGCACTGTATCAAATTTAAAACCGTAATTAGCTGCAACTTCTAGCATATGCAGATGAATATGCGGGTCTTTGTGCCCTGTGAAGCCGATGTAGCGGAGTTTGCCAGCATCACGCGCCTCAATAAAGGCAGCATTCGCTCCTTCTTCATCAAAAACTCGATGCGGGTCTTCGTACCTGATGATTTCGTGGTGCTGGACGAGATCGATGCAATCAACTTGCAGACGTTGAAGAGATTCGTCTATTTGCCTTGCTGCTTCTTTCTTGGATCTGCCATCGATTTTCGTCATCAGAAAAACTTTGTCTCGGTAGCCATCGCGGAGCGCTTTTCCCATGCGAATCTCGCTAGCCCCATCATTGTAATCCCAAGAGTTATCCATAAAGGTGATGCCACGATCAATTGCTGTACGCACAATCCGCATAGCTAGTTGCTCATCAACGTGTTTTAAGCTGATGTGCCAACCACCCAGTCCGATCGCGGAAACTCTCTCTCCTGTACTGCCGAGAACTCGGTAGAGCATTTCTGAATTTGACGTACTTTGTGACATCTTTTCTCCTTTTATGCCAGCTATTGCTTAAGCACATATAGCTGTGAGCCAATTCAAACATAGAGAAAAGTTCACTATCACTTCCTAAAGGCACAGTTTCTGATGCGATTGCGAATAGACGGGAGAAGCCAAAATGTTGATGACAATTTAGGATGTATGCAGTAAGGGTTAAGTTGTTGTTTGCTGTTTTGAAGTCAGCCAGTAATTTTCCTGAACCATAAGGAAGATGAAACACAACTGCGATCGCAGTTATAACAGACCGTGATTAATTAAATTTTGATGAAATACGTCTGATTGAGTGCATACATAAGCAGGCCGCACCCGAACTCAAACCAATCATGAGGCTTTTTCGATGACAGCAACGACTCCAAGCGGAACGACCGATACTGCCAGTGCACCCGTTCCCTACACGGGATTTGATCGTCTATTTATCGGTGGACGTTGGGTTGCAGGCCGATCTGAACACAAACTGCGACCAATCGATCCGTACCGTCAACAAGTAATTCTAGAAATTCCGGCAGCTGATAAACGCGATCTTGAAGATGCTTATCAAACAGCCCAGCGTGCTCAAGTAGCGTGGGCCCAGACATTACCAAGTGAGCGATCGCTGATCTTGCGTCGGGCAGCCGAAATTATGGATACTCGTCGTGAAGAGATTATTTCTTGGTCAATTCGGGAAGCGGGTAGCCCACGTAAGAAGGCAATGCTGGAATGGAAAGCGGCGCGTGATGTTATGGAACAGGCAGTTTCGGCTCCCTATGGTGCTGAGGGGCGCATTCTTCCATCTGACATCCCAGGTAAGGAAAGCCGGGTATATCGCCGCCCTGTCGGGGTAGTGGGGGTAGTCAGCCCTTGGGACTTTGCGCTTAACCTCGCCAATCGCTCAGTCGCCCCTGCGTTGGCGCTGGGCAATGCAGTCGTGCTGAAGCCACCCTCAAATACTCCCATTTCTGGCGGTCTCATTTTTGGCAAAATCTTTGAAGAAGCCGGACTTCCTGCTGGTGTTCTCAACGTTGTTGCAGGCCCAGCCCGTGAGATTGGTGATGCGTTTGTCAGTCACCCAATCCCGCGAGTGATTACTTTTACAGGCTCGACCAAAGCAGGTCGGCATATTGGGGAATTAGCGATGTCTAGTCCCATTATGAAGCGAGTTTCCCTGGAACTTGGCGGTAACAGCCCGCTAGTTGTTTTAGACGACGCCGATCTAGAACTGGCGGTAAATGCAGCCGTGTTTGGTAAATTCTTGAATGAAGGACAAATCTGCATGAGTATTAATCGGCTAATTGTCGATGAGCAAGTGCATGATGAATTTGTAGAGCGTTTTGTCGATCGCGTTCGTAATTTGAAGATGGGCGATCCGCATGACCCTGATACTTTGATCGGGCCGATTATCGATGAAGCTCAGTTAAACTCACTGCTCAAACATATTCAGCAAGCGCGTCAGGAAGGTGCTCGTCAACTGCTTGGTGGCGATCCGCAAGGATTGATGTTACCTCCACACGTGTTTGTGGATGTTAATAATCAGATGTCGGTAGCGCGGGAGGAGATGTTTGGACCCATCGCTTCAATTATTAAAGTCCGCGGTGAGGTGGAAGCATTGCAAGTTGCAAATGACACCGAGTATGGCTTATCGAGTGCAGTGTTTACTCGCGACGAGGGACGGGGACTACGGTTCGCGCTGGGGATGGAAGCAGGGATGACCCATATCAACGACCAGACGGTAAACGACTTACCAAACGCTCCCTTTGGTGGTGAGAAGAATAGCGGGATTGGACGCTTTGGTGGAAATTGGGCGATTGAGGAGTTTACTACCGACCACTGGATTACTGTCCAGCATACTCCACGCGAGTATCCATTTTAATACCAATTTGAAATTTGTCGCAAACATTTTTTGAATCGGTATAAGTACAGTTTGATCGAGTAAATAACCTTCTGTAAGCAACAGATAATTTATTGGTTAAGGAGATTATGGAATGAAAACTAGAAAACTTGGTAAACAAGGGCTGGAAGTTTCTGAGCTAGGGCTTGGTTGCATGGGGATGTCTGAGTTTTACAGTGGACGTGATGAACAAGAAGCGATCGCCACTATTCACCGTGCTTTGGAACTGGGAATCAACTTTCTGGACACCGCAGATATGTATGGCCCATTTACCAATGAACAGTTAGTTGGTAAGGCAATCAAAGACCGTCGAGATCGGGTAGTGCTTGCAACTAAGTTTGGCAATGTCCGTACTGAAGATGGCGGGTGGCAAGGTATCAGTGGTAAACCGGAATATGCGCATCAAGCTTGTGATGCTTCGCTCAAACGTCTAGGAGTCGAGGTAATCGACCTCTACTATCAACATCGAGTCGATCCCACTGTCCCCATTGAAGACACTGTGGCAGCGATGGCAGAATTAGTGCAGCAAGGCAAAGTGCGCTATTTAGGACTTTCCGAAGCTGCTCCGGCGACGATTCGGCGGGCAAATGCAGTTCACCCAATTACGGCACTGCAAACAGAGTATTCCCTGTGGAGCCGCGATCCAGAAGATGAAATTTTGCCCACAGTGCGAGAGTTGGGAATTGGCTTTGTGCCTTACAGTCCACTAGGACGTGGTTTTTTATCAGGTGCGATCGCCAGCCCAGATGACCTTGCACCTGATGACTATCGCAGAAATTCGCCTCGCTTTCAAGGTGAGAATTTCTCTAAGAATCTGCAATTAGTCGAAAAAGTCAAAGCAATTGCCAATCAAAAAGGTATAACTCCGACTCAGCTTGCTTTAGCATGGCTTTTAGCTCAAGGCGAGGACATTGTCCCCATTCCCGGCACAAAACGCCGCGCTTATTTGGAAGAAAACGTTGCAGCCAGCGAGATTAACCTGACTCCAGAAGATTTAAATCAACTGGAAGCAGTTGCACCCAAAGGTATCGTAGCAGGCGATCGCTATCCTGATATGAGCACTGTCAATCGTTAAGCTGGGCATGGAGCATTGGGCAAGTGGGCATTAGGCAATAGGCAATAAGTATTTCTTTCCTCCCCTGTTCCCTATCCTCCTTGTCCCATTTCTCCTCACACTCCCCTTTGAGGCAAAACCTCAGCCTTAAGGAAGATCCTGATTAGGACATAACTCGGATTGAATAGAAAAGACCGTGTATGCATACGGATAAATATACATGAAGCGTGATGCCGCTGGTAAGTTTGTGAGTAATTGGGATTCAGAACCGAAACAACGAGTTAGCCTATCTCTTACCAGTACAGCGTGGCAATTGCTTGATGAGGAGGCTCAAAAGCGCGGGATTTCTCGTTCGGAAGTAATTGAACAGGTTGCTCGCAGCTTGGGAAGCGAACAAAATTTTAATGAAAATACTGAGCAGCAAGAGATCGCCGCTTTGCAACATCAGAAACAAGAGTTAGAAACTCTACTGGAAAATGTTCCAGATGCGATCGCTCGCTTCGATTTGCAAATTCGTTACCTCTATGCCAACCGAGCTGTCGAGCAAGCTTTGGGACTTTCACGGGATGCTCTACTGGGTAAATCCATGTCTGAATTTATGTCAGATCCAATTTACCTGTTTTGGGAAGAGCATTTACGTCAAGTGTTTGCAACTGCTCAAGAACAGGAGATTGAATTTGAATTTCAAACCCCATTTGGGGTAAGGTTTTATCAAGCTCAGTTGGTGCCAGAATTGAATGCTGAGGGAATGCCGATATCAGTTGTAGTCATCAGCCGGGATATGACTGAAGCTACACAAATTCAGCAACAGCACTGCCAACTCCTGACTGCTCAAGAAACTGAGCGCCAGGTGACAACGATTCTGGAAAGCATTACGGATGCCTTTGTTGCGTTCGATAGTAACTGGCGCTACACTTATGTGAATCGAGCAGCTACTCTAATTTTGCAAAAACAGCCAGAGGAACTGATTGGCAAACAAGTTTGGAACGAAGTATTTCCTAGTGAAGTGGGTAGTATTGCATACCATCAATTGCATCGAGCTGTGGTAGAACAAGTACCTGTTTCATGGGAAGAGCTTGGACAACCAATTGAGCGTTGGTTAGAAGTCAATGCTTATCCCTATGCTGAAGGTGTGGCAGTTTATTTTCGTGATGTCACAGAACGCAAGCAGGCTGAAGCAGCCCTGCAACAGCAAGCTGAAGCTTTAGAAAACCAGCAGAAGTGGTTGGAAACTGTGTTGGATTTGATGCCAACGCCAATGGTGTTTATTGAACCAGTCACGGCAAAAATCACCTTTTCCAACCGGATTGCCAATGAATTGGCAGGTGGCGACTTCCCAAAAAACAAATCTATTGAGGAATATCCTGATAGCTACTACTGCACCGATGTCAATGGCGATCGCATTCCCACAGAAAGAATGCCTGCGGTATTGATAGCACGGGGAGAACAGATACAAAATCATCAAGTGAACTGGCACACGCCAGGTGGTATTCGCTCAACCCTTTGCTGGGGAGAAACCTTGCCAGCAATGTATGGACATCCTGCCATTGGCATTTGTATGTTTCAGGATGTGACTCGACTCAAGCAGATTGAAGAAAACTTGCAGCAAACCGAAGATCGCTTACAGCTGGCGCTGTCGTCTGCTCAAATGATCGCTTGGGACATGGATTTAATTACGCATCATGTACTGTGTTCGCCCAATGCGTTAGAAATTTGGGGTATTTATGTAGGGAAAACAGAAGACTTTTTTGCTTTGATTCATCCAGACGATCGCCAACGGATGATCCAAGCGGCGGAAATGGCGATCTCTGGAGAACCTTCCTACAAGCAGGAGTATCGGGTAATTGCGCCAAACGGTGCTGTGCGCTGGCTCAATAGCCAAGGACAAGTTTATCTCGATGAAACTGGGCGGGGAGTTCGCATAACTGGCGTTTCAGTTGATATCACAGAGCGTAAACTAATTGAAGCAGAGCGCGATCGCCTGTTAGAACGAGAACAAGTTGCCCGACGGTTAGCAGAAAGCGAACGCCAGCGACTGAGAGAAATTCTGATGCAGGTTCCGGCGATGTTTGCGGTTTTATCAGGCCCCGATCACGTCTTTGAATTAGCTAACTCCACCTTTTTGAAAATTTTTGGACGTTCCGAAGCCATCATTGGCAAAACAGCACGAGCAGCTTTTGCAGATATGGAAGACCAGGAATTTTTTGAAATTCATGACCATGTTTATCAAACTGGAGAGATGATTCGCGGAGATGAGTATTTGACTCGCTGGGATGCGAAGATCGATGGCAAATTAGTCGAAGGATTTTTCAATCTCACTTTTCTCCCGCTGAGAAATGTCGAAGGTGAGATTAACAGTATTCTTATACATGGAATTGAAGTAACCGCACAGGTAAGGGTGCGTCAACAGGTGGAAGCTCTACTCGAAGAGCTTCAGCAAAAAGAGCAACAGCAGCAATTTTTAATCGAATTGAATGATGCGATGCGTGCGATTCAAAACTCGCAGGAAATTATGTGGCGGGTAGTTTGTGCTACAGGAAAACACTTCCAGGTGACTCGCTGTACCTATGGTGAAATTGATTCTACGCAGGAATATGTCATTGTCGATCGCGACTATTGCAAGGATGTAATTAGTGTCGCGGGTAGTCACCAAATGGATTCCTTTGGCCCGGAAATCATTGCTCAACTTAAGCAGGGTAAAACAATCGTCGTCGATGATGTCGATACCGATCCTCGAACTGCGGGATCTGGAGCAGCTGCCTTTGATGCCATTCAGACAAAATCTCTGCTGTGTGTTCCCTTGGTGAAAGAAGGGCGATTTGTGGCGCTATTTGTGTTGCATCATATCTCTGCTCGCCATTGGACAGACCAAGAAGTGGTACTGATGGAGCGAATTGCGCAAAAAACCTGGTTAGCCGTAGAGCGATCGCGCACGGAAGAGGAATTACGGGAAAGTGAAGCTCACCTGCAAGTTGCGCTTAAGGTCGGACGCATGGGAACCTGGAACTGGAATATGCAGACTCGCACACTCATCTGGTCAGAAGGACACTTCACCATCTTAGGTCTGCAATCGCATAGATGTAAACCCAGTTATAAAGCATGGGCAAATCAGGTGCACCCTGATGATTTAGTTGAAACGAGGGCGAAATTTCAGCAAGCCATCACGGAGAAAAAAGAGTATCATCACGAATATCGTTTGCGTTGGTCAGATGGCTCAATTCACTGGGTAGAAGCGAGAGGAAAATTTACCTACGATTCTCAGGGAAGTCCCAAACACTCAATCGGCGCTGTTATTGACATCACAGAGCGCAAGCAAGCTGAACAAGAACGGGAACAATTGCTAGAACGCGAACGCATTGCCCGCAATCAAGCAGAAGCTGCACAAAATCAACTAGCAACAATTTTTGAAACCTCTCCGGTGGGAATTGCCCTATTAGATGCTGAGCAGCGATTTATTGCTCTTAATGAAGCATTGGCCGAAATTAATGGACTAACCCGCGAACAACACTTAGGGTATTCAATTCCTGAACTTTTTGGTCAATCCGATCCCAATTTAGTTAAAATTTTTCACGAAATTTACACTACAGGAAATCCTTTCATCTCACCAAATTTTACTTTTAAAGTTCCTGGACGCAGCGATGTCTCACGACAAGCCGCTACGCGTCTACGCTTTCCTGGTTACTACAATGTTTACTATCTGCCAACTACAAACTCCAACCATCAGGTAAAAGAAGTTTTAGTCTATGTCTTAGACGTGACAGAGCAAGTATGCTTAGAGCGTAGTCAACGCTTTCTGGCAGAGGCGAGTGCAGTCCTAGCCTCTTCCCTCGATTATCAAACCACCTTGGAACGAGTGGCACAATTGGCAGTAGCTGAGTTGGCAGATTGGTGTACAGTGCACATGATTGCAGAAGATGGTTCGATTGAGCAGATTGCAGTAGCTCACATCGATCCTGCCAAACTAGAATGGGCAGATCAAATTAGACAGAAATATCCTCTAGACCCGAATGCGCAACGGGGTGCTGCATTGACTTTGCGAACTGGGGAGTCAGATATTATCCCAGATATTCCCGATGAATTGCTCGTACAAGCAGCCCGTGACCCAGAACATTTAGAAATTTTACGCCAAGTAGGGTTCAAATCTGTAATGACAGTGCCGCTAAAAACCCAAGCACGCATTCTCGGTGTCATTACCTTTATTTCAGCCGAGTCTGGGCAACGATACAACCAGAGCAATTTGCAATTAGCCCAAGAACTAGCTCGCCGTGCTTCCTTAGCAATCGACAATGCGCAATTGTATCTGCTAGCTCAACGCGATCGCGCCAAAGCAGAAGCCGCTAACCGGATTAAAGACGAATTTCTGGCGGTGCTATCCCACGAATTGCGATCGCCCCTGAATCCGATTCTCGGTTGGACAAAAATGCTCCGAGGTAAGCGCCTAGATGCGGCAAAAACCGACCTAGCCTTAGAAACAATCGAGCGCAACGCCAAGCTACAAGCGCAATTAATTGAGGATTTGTTGGATGTCTCCCGCATCCTCCAAGGAAAAATGACGTTAAATGTTGCACCAGTTAATTTAGCTGCAATAATTGAAGCAGCCTTAGAAACGGTACGACTGTCAGCAGAAGCCAAAAGCATTCATATCCAGACTAAATTCAACTCGATTTCCGGAAGCGTTTCCGGCGATGCCAACCGCCTACAACAAGTTGTCTGGAACCTGCTCTCCAATGCGGTGAAGTTTACACCATCTGAAGGAAGAGTTGAGGTGCAACTAGAGCAGGTTGGTATGTATGCTCAAATTCAAGTCAAAGACACAGGAATTGGCATTACCCCGGAGTTTTTACCTCATGTATTTGAATACTTCCGCCAAGAAGACAGTACTAGAACCAGAAAATTCGGCGGGTTGGGATTGGGACTGGCAATCGTGCGCCATTTAACTGAACTGCATGGCGGAACAGTTCATGCAGATAGTTCAGGACAAAATTTAGGGGCAACATTTACTGTCCGGCTACCGTTAAACGTTGTCGAGCCAGAACTATCTTCTAATGACACCCACTTAGAAAATGTGACACAACTAACAGGGATTCAAATATTGGTTGTCGATGATGATGCAGATATGCGGGAGTTGGCAGAATTTATCCTCACCGAATCTGGCGCACAAGTTAGAACAGCTGCTTCAGCACTACAGGCATTAACTTTATTAAATCAGTCTATCCCCCATTTGTTACTGTGTGATATTGGGATGCCAGAAATGGATGGCTATTCACTAATTCAGCAAGTTAGAAACTGGTCACCTGAACAGGGAGGAAACCTTCTTGCGATCGCACTGACTGCTTATGCCGGAGAAATCAATCAGCAACAAGCCTTAGCCGCCGGATTTCAGATGCATATCTCCAAGCCTGTTGATCCAGAGGAGTTAGTGCAGGCAATTGTCCAATTGCTTCAAGCGATCGGTTAAGACAAATAATTAAAGCCTTGATTAGTACTTTTCTTTATCTGTACTTGAGCGAATGGCTTTGTCCAGATCCCGCAGTAAGTCTTCTTCCGCATCCCGCTCTTGCTTCAGTTCTCGAATCATTTCCTGACTAGAGCCAATTAGCAAGCCAGCAACTCCACCAATAATGGCGTATTTTTGCTCCAAATCTTTATACATTTGACTCGTATACGGGCAAGGAAGTAAATAAGCAATAATAAAACCAATTCCAGCACCCAATAATGCGGTCACAATACCAGAGAAAGCGATCAGTTTGGCGTTCATTTGCTTTACTCCGATGCTCAATACCCCTGCTAGTTGATCAGGGTACACTTTCATTGTCTCAGTGTATTTCCAAGCCGGAGCTTAATCTTTAACTCTTGTAATATCAACGTTTTGGATAATTTGAATTTTATGATATTGAACCACAGATAAACACAGATGCACACAGATAAATATCGGTGCTTATCTGTGTTCATCCGTGGTTGAATTTCCTCAACTTATTTCCTAGTGGCACACCAATTTTCTTGTACAGATTTTTACAAGAAGTCTATTACTTGGAATCATTAGACGCACGCTCATCGCCAGCTTGCGTCCCAACCATCGCTGTTGCTTGTTTATCCTCCTGTTTATCTGAGGTAGGCGGTTTGGCTTGATGAGAAGTTTTGCGCTTTAAGAAGCGTTCTTCTAAATTCTTAACGATCACATACAACACTGGCACAATCAGCAAACTCAAAACTGTGGACACGAGTAGTCCACCAAACAATGCGGTTCCCAACGACCAGCGTGAGGCTGAACCGGCTCCTGAGGCGACGACTAGGGGGAAAAATCCCAGCAATGAGGCACTGGAGGTCATGACAATCGGTCGAAATCGCTCTTGGGCGGCGGTTAAAGCGGCTTTGGGAATTGTCATGCCTTGTTCAAAGGCTTGATTGGCAAACTCAACAATCAAAATTGCGTTTTTCGAGGCGAGTCCAATCAACATTACCAAAGCTACGTTGGCGTAGACATCGTTCACCAAACCGCGCAACGATAACGCACTTAACGCACCCAACAAAGCTAAGGGTACGGTTAACAAAATAATTGCGGGGTCAATGTAACTTTCATACTGAGCAGCCAGGGTGAGAAACACCATAATCACCCCAAAGCCAAAAATCAGAATTCCCAAGTTACCTGCGGTTAATTCTTCGCGGGCGGTTCCAATCCAGTCACTACCAACGCCTGGTAAGGCTACTGCGGTTACTGCTTGTTGCATTGCTTGGATTGCTTGTCCGCTACTGTAGCCTTGCGCTTCTCTACCTTGGATATCGATGGCGCGGAAGCCGTTGTAGTGAGAGATAACGGCGGGGCCTGTAATGGGTGTAAGTTTTGCCACCTCACTTAAGCGCACCATTTGGTTATTTGCTGATCGCACATACAGCTGATTTATATCATTTGGCGATCGCCGATAGTTGCCCTCGGCTTGCACATAAACACGATAGCTTTGCTGTCCCAGGGTAAAATCATTGACGTACTGCGAGCCAATAGCGGCTCCCAATGTATTCACAGCTTCCTGAAAATCAACGTTGAGGGCTTCTAAACGATTGCGATCGAAGTCGATTTGAAATTGGGGTGTGCTGGCGGTAAACTGTGTAAACACACCACCAGCCAGGGCTGGTTGCTGGTTTGCTTGAGCAATCACCGCTTGAGCATTGGCAAAAAAGTCATCAATTGTCAATCGCCCATTGGTGCGGTCTTCTAGCTGTAACTCAAAACCACCCAAGGTACTAAAGCCTTGAATAGGTGGTGGATTGACTGCGGTGAGAATCGCATCTGGGATTGTTTGAAATGCGCCATTAATTCGCCCTAAAATTGCCGACGCGCTTTGATTAGATTGAGTGCGTTCTTCCCAAGGTTTCAGCTTGGCAAAAAACACACCGCGATTTGAGCCACTACCTGCAAAACCAAATCCCGAAGTTGCAAAAACGTTATCAATTTCTGGCTCTTTTTGCAGAATTTGTTCAAGTTTTGTAATTACTTGATCGGTATAAGCTAGGGAAACTCCATCTGGAGCTTGAATAATGCCTAACACAATCCCCTGATCTTCATTGGGCACAAATCCTGTGGGCACATGGGTAAACATAAAATAAGTCCCAGCTAAACCCACGACAAACAATGCCACGACAGCATAACGCAGACGAATCAAAAAATTGACGATCGCCAGAAACTTTTCAATAATCCATGCCAAAATCTGATTAAATTTATTAAAAAACCAGCCCAACGGGCCGCGTTTGGGTTGGGGCGGACGCAGTAAAATCGCCGCCATACTGGGACTGAACGAAAGCGCATTAAACGTCGAGATGGCGATGGAGAATGCAATCACTAACGCGAACTGCTGATACATTTTTCCGGTCGAACCTGGGAAAAATGCTACTGGAATAAACACCGCCATCAACACCAGCGATGTTGAAACCACGGCTCCAGTCAGTTCGTCCATTGCTTCATACGAGGCTTGTAGAGGTCTGACTCCCTGTTCAATTTTGCGGGCGATCGCTTCTACAACGATGATGGCGTCATCAACTACTAATCCTGTGGCTAAGATTAATCCAAATAAAGTTAAATTATTTAATGAAAATCTAAATACATAAGCAAATGCTAATGCGCCAATTAGCGAGACAGGAATGGCAACAACAGGAATAATTGTGGCACGCCAGTCTTGGAGAAACAGAAAAATCACCAACACAACCAGAGCGATCGCTTCGACTAGGGTTTTCACAACTTCTTCGAGGGAAGCTTGCACAAACCCAACGGTATCGTAAACGATCTGGGTTTTTAATCCTGGTGGAAAGTCTTTAATCAGGTCATTCATCTGCGCTTCAATATTTCTCGCCACATCTAGCGCATTACTTCCTGGTGACTGATAAATAGCCAGCCCGATCGCCGGCTTGCCATTATTTCTTGCATTGCTGGCGTAAGTCTCCGAGCCGAGTTCGGCATAACCCACATCCCTGAGTTTGATTAAGTCTCCATTACTCCCTGCTTTGATGACGAGGTTATCAAACTGCGCAGCATTTTGAAATTGACCATTGACCCGCAGCGGAATTTCATAGCTTTGTCCAGGGGGTATAGGCGCTTGACCCAAAGTTCCGGCTCCGGCGAGAATGTTTTGCGATCGCAGTGCTGTCGATACATCTGCCACGGTTAATTGCCGACTCGCCAAGGCATTCGGATCGAGCCACAGTCGCATTGCATAGCGCTTTTCCCCAAAAATCGTCAGATCGCCGACTCCTGGGGTTCTCAGCAGTTGATCTCGCAAATTCAGGTCAATATAGTTACTAATGAATAAGGGATCGTACTCATTATTTTCTGCATAAAACGTATACACTAACAAAATGCTTGTAGAAGCCGTTTGCGCTGTCACACCAAGTTGTTGCACGCTCGTTGGCAAGCGGGGTGTCGCCCTGGCGATGCGATTTTGCACGTTAACTTGGTCAATATTTTTATCAGTCTGTGCCCCAAAATATACTGAGATTTGGCTACTTCCCGCTGAACTGTTCGAGGTCATGTACTGCAAACCCTCGACACCATTAATTTGTCGCTCTAGCGTTGTTGTAACTGCACTCTCGACCGTTGAGACATCTGCCCCGGTATAGTTAGCTGATATTTGAACGCGAATCGGGGCAATATCTGGCAAATAATTGAGTGGTAGTAGCGGAATACACACGCATCCTACAATCAGAATCACTAAAGTACAAACGGTAGTTAACACCGGGCGTTTGATAAAGTTGTTCGCGATCGACATGATCGAGTGTCCTGGATTTAGGATTGGGGTTGAATGGGTGTGCCTTCTCTCAGTTTGAGAATGCCAGAGGTGACGATAGTTTCGCCGGGTTTGAGTCCCTCAAGAACTTGATAATTGGACCCTTGAATATCACCGAGGCGCACTAAACGCTGATGCACAATTTGCTGCGGTTTGCCGTTTACAGTTTTGTTTTCTGTGACAAACACAAAACTTTGTCCGCCAATTCGAGAAATGGCAACGGTGGGAATCAATATCCCTGGTTGTCGATTCCAAATTATCCGCCCTTGGACATATTGCCCATCGCGCAATCGCCCTTGGGAATTGGCAAAGCGTGCCTTACTTAAAATCGACTGCTGATTAGAACTTACGTTTGGAGAAATGTAGTTAACCGTACCTGTGCCAATCACTTGCTGGGTGGTGGGATCGATTAACTGCACAGGCAATCCAATTCGCAGCTGCTTTAAGCGATTTGAAGGTACAGAGAGATTCAGATCCAGCGCATCGTTTTGGGTGATTGTGGTGATCGTTTGTCCGGTGTTGACATAATCGCCAATTTTCACTGGAAATTCACCGACTATGCCCGTAATTGGTGATACCACTCGTTTGAGATTCACGTTGACTCGGGCAGCAGCCGTACCTGCTTGAGCCGCGCGTACATTGGCTTGGGCTTGCCGAATTCCTGCACCAGCTGCCGCAACTTGTTTATCTGCGGCTTGCAAATCCGCGATCGCAGTTTGTAAATTATTTCTGGCTACATCTAACTGCTGTGTTGCCAACGCTCCCTCCGTGACTAATTGTTGGGTGCGAGTAAATTGTGTCTGCTGAAGTTGAACATTGGCTGCAACCTTAGTACGTTGCGCCTGGGCTTGTTGGAGCTGTGCTTGAGCCGTTTTTAACCCCGCTTGCGCTGCACTGGCTGCTGCGATGGAACTAGCAACATTAGCCTGAGTCTGATCTAAACTCAAAGATGCGATCGGCGTTCCCTTTTGTACCCGCTGACCGCTAGAGACGAGAATTGATTCAATTCGCCCCTGAATTTGCGGCTGTAGCGTGACTTTTTGCTGTGCTTCTAAAGCTCCGACAAAATCGGAACTTTCTTCGGTCGTGCTAGTGCCAATTTGCTGAACTTTTACTGGCAATGCCGAGTTTTTAGCATTTGCTGCGGGAGCATTTTGAGAGGGAGCAGCTGAGCGCTGATTGCCAAAATGCGAAAACACAGTCATCCCACCAATAGCTAAGACCAGACCCAGCCCTAACCCTACCAACAACCCTTGCTGTCCTGAAAGCCTTCTAAATGCAGAATTATTAATTTTAGGAGTTTCCATTGACTCACCCTCCAACTGCCCAGGCAGAATCAATTAGACGTAATACCAATTCAAATAATGTTTGCGGCAGATAAATTCTTTGTAGGAGCATGGCACCAGTAAAATAATTTTATGTACCAAAAGATTATGGATGCCTTGCCCTTACTGATACCATTTCACAAAAAATATGATGTGGATGTAGGTTGGGTTGAGGAACGAAACCCAACAGTTCAAAGTCTTGTAATTGTTGGGTTTCATACAGTTCAAACGCCACTTCACTCAAGTCGGGAAACCCGCCCACGTGAGTGGCTCCCCAACCTACGCATCTGTCTCATTTTTTCCTGGAATTGGTAAGCTAATAACCATTAAAATTGCATCTCCGCGTCTCCTTTTCTCCGCGTCGCCGCGTCTTTCTGAGGTTAAGGATTATGCAACTTAAAGGCGGGTTAGCTTATTACTGTCGCGTTCTTTTTTAAAAATGGTATAAGTTGGTAACTTTTTAGCTAGGGCCGAACAATAAATTATTAACTAGGACTGAACAATTAATCTTCCAACCTTAGTAGGAGAATTGTCTTCTCAATTCTGGACAGCAGACTTCGCTCCCGTCCTGCTAGTTAGTGTATCTATGCTCCAAACACCCGCTCCTCGCGCCGCGATATAGAGAAACAGGAAACAGTAAAGCACAGCTAACTCACCATGATTAACAATTGGCAGAAAACCTTGTGCAGCGTGCAGCATAAAGTAGGCAACTGCCATTTCACCGCTGGCAATGAAAGCTGCATAACTAGCTAGTAGCCCCAAAGCAATCATCAATCCGCCAACCAATTCAATTAGTCCACCGAATCCCATCAATGAAACCAAAGGCACGGTCGGTTTGTTGCCTGGTATACCAAAAATTTTCTGGCTCCCATGCATGGCGAACATCAACCCCACAACTATTCGCAAAACTGCATAGATATATGGCGAATATTTGCTGAGAAACGCATCCATCAACGAATACCTCTCATTTTCAAGTAATGCCGTCTGTACAAATGTCTTTAATCTTTTTCGTAGTGCAAGCATCTTGCTCGCTTTTGAACATCTGCGAGCCAGACGCTCGCACTACAAATTTATTGGGTATTTAAAAAATTGGATCTCCCTTGGCTTGTGATTAAGGGTGAGACTTGGTTCCAACTGCCAGAGAACACAAATGTTTCTAAGGGTTTGCGCTGGCGTGGGGCGAATTCTCGTTGCTGTAACCTTTGCGACAAGTTTTCAGGATCTCCAAGATAGCCAAGTGCGATCGCCGCAACTGGCTCATAGCCATCTGGAATGCCGTATACTTGTTTGGCTTTAGTTACATCAAATCCTGCCATCTGGTGAATAAATAGCCCTAATGCCATTGCTTGGATCGCCAAAGTTGCAGAGGCCGCGCCGACATCGTGAAAAGCATGTCGATTTTCTACGCCGTTGCGCTCAAAGTAAAGCTTGGTTACAGACAGCATCAGAACTGGCGCATTCTTCGCCCACTCTTGATTCCCTTCTGCAAGGCAATCTAATAAACGTTGAAATTCTGCCGGATTGTCTTTGGTAGCAATAATATAACTCCACGGTTGCTCGTTGTAAGAAGATGCTGCCCATCCTGCTGCTTCTAAAACAGTGCGTAATTTTTCTGTTTCCACTGGTTGCTCTGAGAAAGCCGAAGGACTCCAGCGTTCCCGCAGCAAATCTTCAACTAGATATTGAGTCTCAGCTGTTTTGTTGGTCATCAGAAGATCTTTTCTGGCAGTAGTATTCATTACGCCTTTACCTCAAGCTTTCTCTTCTTGCAGCAATCTATTAATTAATAGTGAGCTTTCAAGTAGCAATAGCCCAATACGGTTCAGTTAAGGTGATAAGAGTTCTCATCTGTCGGACAAAAACCAAGATTTGGGGGAGAATCCCCCAA
>NZ_MTAW01000207.1 GCF_002154725.1 Nostoc sp. 106C
TCGTTGATATTTATTCCTTCTTTATCTGTATCACAGTTTTAGTGAATTGGTATAATATTTTGGTTTCATGCAAGTCTTTAGTAATTTTTGCAAAGTAAAGGTTGAACTTATTGACATAGCCAAACCCATACCCATAAAATCTTTTACCCAATTATTTACAAGCAAGTTAACAATGCCAAAGGTAGTCATGGAAATATACATGACAAAAGCAACCCAAGCTGAACTATCTTTTTAAGAACCAAGTATTTGCATATTTCCTACCTTAGATGGAAATTATTTAACTGTGATTGTATTTATTATTACAGTCACAAGCAATAGTGATGTCACCAGTTTTATAACTGGATTCTCCAAGGTAGGCTTAAAGTGTATGAGCCGTAGTCTTAAATGTCAAATCCGAAAGTAATTTGCTTGTATTCCTTAAATAGCGAGTACAAACATTTATACCGATTTTATAACTGGGATAAGCAAATTATCTAAATTATTCAGTTTCGGGAAAGATTTGCACTTTCCCATCAGGACTAAGTACAGCTCGCATTCTGACATTTTTGCCGTATCTGTTGGGTGAAACAAACGGTGCTCCTAGATTAGGCATTCCAGCGCTATCAACAAATTCTCTGGCTGCCTTATTTAAAGGAAAAATGCGTTCAATAGTACCGTCAACACCTACCATCAAACTGTATTCCAATGTTTGTCGCAATCCAGTGGGTGGTTGCCAGCGTTTTTGGATATATTGTCTAGCTTCTGCCACCTGAGGTGTATCAAACAACGTGTTATCGGTAGCTACCTGGGTAGATGTTGTTGTTTTGCGTCCATTTCTTAATCTCTCGACTAGAAGATTATCATTACTTCTAGTTGACGAGGCAGTAGACGTAGTAGATGCAGGATTGTATTCTCCCTCAAGCTTCGGTAAACTTGCTGTTCGATTAGGTATGGTAGGAAGATTTGGGGCAATTGTTGAGATATTTGGGCTGACACTACCTCTGTTAGGAGCTAGGCTTGGTGGTAGCTCTCGCTTTTTAGGCAGAGCAAGATCCGCTGGGCTAACTGACCCAGAACTTTTCAGTGTAGGATTTGGTTGAATAGCAATTTGCTGACCATCAATGCTGCTGGGTACTCCAAACTGGGAATTAGTAGGAATAGTTGAGTTTGGCTTCTGAGGTACATTGAATACACTTCCAGAAGATGGCAGAGTACCCTTAGGTAAATTAGAACTAGCGGATGTTTGAGATGTAGAGAAGCTAGAATTCGGTAATGTTGGTGACTTGCTGGTAAAGGTAGAATTAGGCGCTGTTAGGGGTGCTGTGGGCGCTATAGGAATTGGCTGGGTAGAGCCTAAAGGTGGCAGTGGGGGTAAACTGTCTGGAGGCGCAAGTTCACCTTGCGGGTTGAGCGAGGGTGAGGGCTGAAGAGCAATTTGTGCCGATTCGGTAGGGGTTTTTTTGGCAATCTGCTGCTGCTTTGGCTTGGTGTTATTCACATATTGCCAGGTAATTGGCAATAAACCTACACCTAATACCAGTACGGCTGCGACAGGTGCCCAAACAGGGAAGTTGAGAGTTGATCTGCTAGGGTTTTCGAGATTAGGTAACGCCATGATATCAGCTGAGTATTCATCTAAGGCAGTTGCCAAATCGAAAAGTTGCAGCAGACTGAGTTGTATTACAGGCCCAGATGCCTGATTAGCAAGGGAACCGAGGAACAGCTTGTGAGCCAAGTAGCTGCTTGGTTCTAAATATATTTTTTTCTGTGGTATCTGATAGGGAAAAGATTGTAATGTCTTAGTAGTAGCTGGTAAAGAAGAAGGCTGAAAATCTGTTAATTGTGAGTCATCAGCGACTTTGCTGGAGTCTCGGGGCCCGGCGAAACTGAGCCAAAAGCTTTCTGGAGATTGGTGAAGAAATTCCTGAACATAACTTGTGACTGCATCACACAAAGCTTCGAGTTGGTCGCGATCGCCCCGAATTGGGAGTCTGCTTTCTTCTGGCAGTCGCGGATCGTCAAAACGTAGCTCAAAGCTTAGCTGCTTGAGGACAGTTTTTCCCATCCACCGAGACAAAGGTGAGTCTTGTGCGAAGACTTCTAGTGTGCAAGTGGGGGGTGTGTAGCGACGAATGACAGAATTTGATAGAGGCATGGCAGAAACTGCGAAGGAGATGATTGGTGATTTTGGATTTAGGAGGAGCAATCTAAAATCTAAAATTTTGTGGAACGGTCTATCAGTGCTAACCACAGACGGCGGTGTCCACCAGGAGCGCTGTAAAACAGTAAATCTACAAGCAGTTTGAGTGCCAGTTGAGTGAGTAAATCTGTTGAGATTTCCTCGTCCTCTTCCATTCGCTCTTGGTAGGTGTTACAGAAAGCATCAATATAATCTCCAAGTAAAGCGGTCTGATGAGGTTCCTGGTTATTTTCCGCCATTTGTTCTAATAGACCGACAGCACGGCGAGTTAATTCTTGATGCTGTTTGGCAAGGTAGCAGGTGATGAGAACAAGCGATCGCGCTTCTTCTACATCAAGTTTTTTTCGCCCTCCTTGACCTTTGCGTAGGGGATTCGACTGGCGCAATCGCCATAAAGCTACGCGGTCTGGCACTCTTGACTCCAAATCCAGATCGATTGCTGCCGAGAGCATAGCCTCGGAACCAATGCCAGTTAAAGTTTCAAGCGCTAACAGCACTAAGTCCAACTGGGTTTTGATATTGTCCCACTGAACCGAGTTTGGCGCTGGGAGCTTGATTAAATCCTCCCACTGGGAATTTGGAGTGGCTGAATTGGCGGCCGAGTGCATAACTTTTAGCATAGGTGATCGGGCTAATAGGGACTGTTGCTGTTACCCATTTTGAAACAGACTCTCAAGCATTCGGGTTAGTTTCCTACAGCTATATTAGTCAAAAGCTTCAGCTAGCTTTTATCACTGTGGTAATCAGCATGTATCTCTGTCTTACTCTAAATGAAAATTTATTTTCTACAAAGCAGAAAAATAATTACTTCAACATCAGACCTATCTAACCCTAACTGCCTAGTTAGTAAAAAGCTATAAATCAACCTAATTAAAGGCTCCAATCAGCAACTGCTAATCATAGCTGGGCAATTAATAATTAGCAATTCATAATTATTTGCTACTTTATCAACATTTTTAGTCAAGGTAGAGGGCAGACAGCAAGAGTCAAGAGTCAAAAGTTAGTAATTTTCCCCCTGCTCCCTGCTCACCTGCCTTTTTATTAAGACTGCTTCTTACCTTTCCTCACTCAACATAAGCAACGGTGACACCACTACCGCCATCTACTTGTTCTGCGGCTTCGTAGTTGCTAACTCTAGGGTGCTGCTGCAAATAGGTGTGGACACCTTGCCGCAGTTTGCCAGTACCATGTCCGTGAATAATCCATATCGGGCCTGAAGCCTCGGAAATTGCTTTATCTAAAAGCAATTCAGCATCAGCCACACGTTTTCCGCGCAAATCGACTGTGTTTTTGGAAGTCCGAATTGCCAAGGTTGGTGGTGCTGCTGGGGTAACTGGTGCTGGTGCTGGTTTTGATTTGACTACAGGTTCAGCTTTTTGACCATCTAAAGATTCCACGTCTTTGAGCTTGACTGTCATCTTCATAATGCCAAACCGAACAGTCAACTCACCGTCATCATCGGGGGCGACTAAAACTTCCGCTGTTTGCCCGAATTGAGAAAGCCGGATGCGATCGCCTACTTTGGGCATAAATCCAGCTTTCGGTTTTGCTGGTGTGGCTGGCTGAAATTTCTGAGCAATTTGATTGAGAGCGTTAGTTGCTTGCTGGGCATCTTGTGCTGTTGGCGTACCTTGCTGCAAGCGACGAATTACTTGGGCGATTTCACCTTTGGCTTGGGCGATCGCTTGTTGCACTGCTGCTTCCTGCGAAGCCTTTAAAGTCCGTTCTCTTTCTTCCAAATTTGTGGCTTTGGCCGAAACTTCTTTATATAAACGTTCTGCTTGCTGCAACAAATTTTGCGCTTCTGCTGCTTTAGTTTCTTGGCGACGCCGTTGCGCTTCTAAGCCAGCAATCACCAGGTTAACTTCGTCTGTTGCCTCTCCCACTTGCGTTTTTGCTTGTTCTACCACTTCTGGTTTTAGCCCTAAGCGCAGAGCGATTGTTAAGGCGTTGGAACGTCCAGGAATTCCCCACAGCAACCGATAAGTCGGTGATAGGGTACTTTCATCAAATTCTACAGAAGCGTTTTCAAATCGCTCATCTTCGTATTTCAGGGCTTTCAGTTCACCAAAGTGAGTTGTCGCCACTGTCAGTCGGGCGTGGCTGGCAAGATACTGCAACAGGGCGATCGCTAAAGCACTACCCTCGGCTGGATCGGTTCCCGCGCCTATTTCATCAAGTAAGACGAGTGCTGAGTTGGGAGTGCTAAGTGCTATATTTTGCTCCTCTGCTTCTCTATCTTCTCCAGTTCCTAGCGCATCCAAAATCCGACTAATCCGGCGGATGTGCCCAGAGAATGTTGATAAACTTTGCTGTAGAGATTGTTCATCACCAATATCTGCTAATACCTGGCTAAACCAAGGTATTTCTACTGGTTCTCTAGCAGGTATAAATAAACCCACTTTGGCCATCAATGCTGCCAAGCCTAGGGTTTTTAAGGTGACAGTTTTCCCTCCAGTATTTGGTCCAGTAATCGTTACTACTCGAATCACCGGAATAATCAGCAAATCTACAGGAACAACTGGTTGGCTTTGTTCGTGTAGATGCTGCCATACCAACAGCGGATGACGCAGTTGGCGCAAGGTAATACTTTCTTGCTCTTCCCATTTAATAAATCTGGGAGGATTCGCTCCTAGCCAAAAACTGTAACGTGCTCTTGCCGTTGCCAGGTCTAAAGTAGTAACAATTGCTAATAACCTTTCCAAATCAGGTTTAACTGCTGCCACTTGCTCGGTCAAAGCGCGGCGAATTATTTCTTCTTCTGTCTGCTCTCGTCTGATTGCTTGGCGTAATTGGTTCCCAATGGGCACGATGCTATGGGGTTCCACATAGAGGGTGGCACCACTGGTAGAGGTATCGTGGACAATACCGGGGATAGCGTCTTTTTGTGGCGCTTTCACAGGAATAACAAAGCGATCGCCTCTTTGGGTAATCAGTTGTTCTTGGACTGCCCCAGATTTTGCTTGTAAAATATTTTGCAGCTTTTGCGTAATTTGACTACGCAATCTCCGCAGTTCTGTGCGAATTTCACCCAGCTTTTGGCTGGCGCGATCAGTTACCTGTCCTCGTTCATCAATACAACGGTGGATTTCTTGCTCAAGTTCGGGATAAGTTCGTAACTCAGCTACTAACTCTGTCAGGATTGGTATATTTTCCTGGTTATCAATTACACGACGTAAATTCCTACTGCCAGCTAGGGTGGTAGCGATCGCTAACAATTCGTCCCCAGCCAAAATTCCTTGGAGTTCTGCTCGTTCCAGGGAGTCACCAATATCTTGAATTCCCTCAAAGGATAGGCTGGGGGATAGACGGCTCTCCAGTTGGTAAACTTCTTTAGTTTGCTCCAACAACTGCGTACTTTCCGCCTGAGAGTCGGGAATTTTTAGCTGACGTGATGCGATCGCCCCTAACTTAGTTGCCGCAAAGGTCGAAAGATGCTGGCAGAGGCGATTCCATTCTAATAGTTCTAAAGTTTCAGATTGGATCAAGGCTTCAATATCTAATCTGAATCTATGGTAACAATTCTGGCTGCTTTAAGGCTGAACCTTGTAGCAGTTAATTGCGATCGAACAGAAGCGAAAAGACTCTATTCCGTCCGCTCCACTACGTTGTTAGCTGGCTGAGTACTACTCAATGCTTCCAGTTTTTGTCGAATTGCTGCTTGAATCTTTTCATCAAAATCGGGGTCGCCTGGGCTGGCGATCACTGATTTTGGACGCTGATTGAACCTATCCAAATATGCCTGAAAAGCAGCCTGATCTTGGCGGTTTGCCAGAAAGTACCGTCTCAATTCGGCATCATTCATGGTATCAAAATTGACTTCACTCATCAGAATACCTCTCCATTCGGTACAATTTCAAACTCAAGGTTTTCAGCGTATCCAGCTAGGACATATAGGTTTCGAGTCCGATGATCAACACAGACCAGATGAATCGGTTGAAACATGATGAAGGTCAATTGATAGCTGACGCGATATAAACTTTCTAATTGAGCAGTAGTAGGCATTTGGTTCATTCCACCTGCTGTCCATTTTAACACTCCAAATTTGAGAGGTATTGAGGGTTAATTAACGGCAGGAATATATATAGTGACAGTGGCCAGGTTACAAAATTGGCGATCGCACTTAAGTCCCAACTACGCCTTTGTAAATAACTGTGCTGCATAACGTTCCCACTTGCCGCTAGTAGCTCCTTGGACTCAACGAAAAAACTCTATCCAGTTGATTGATGTGCAACGGGATTATTTGCCTTTTGGCAACGCACGAGCCTACCAATTTGGCTTTTCTATCAAGCTTATGGCTTCATCTATGAGTCGTACCTGATTAGGTGGAACTTTACTTTTTTGTTGCTTCAATCTCTCAACTACTTCGTCATCTCCAATCTGTCTAAGCACACTTATGACGTGATACTTAACTTTCGATTTTTTATCTGACAACGAATTGATTAAAAAATTAATCAGTGTTGCAACAGTTTTCGGATTTCTTAATTGACCAAGTGCCTTAGCAGCAGAAATTTGCACAATATGTGCTTCATCAGCTAGTAAAGCTAGGAGAGGTTGTATTAAAAGCTCATCTTCTGGAGAAGCAATCTCTCTGATAGCACAAGCTGCTAAATTACGTACAACTTGAGCGGGATGGTTCAGCAGTTTCAGGAGTTCAGGTAATTTTTCTCGCGCTCTCAATTCACCCAACCCATATGCTGCCTCAGCAATAATATCGGGATTATTGTCACTCAAAAATTCTGTTAAATAGCAGATTGCTCGTTCATCATAAGTATGATAAAGCTGACGAATGAGTATGCTTTTCTGTAAATCCTTAGGAGAACGACCGAATAGGTCAACATATAGTTTCTCCGACTGCACGTCTTGCTTAGATTGCTCTTGAGAGCGCTCGCGATTTTTCAGTTCGTGTAACTCGTCACAGAGTTTATTCCATTCAGCTTCTCTTTCATTTAGCTGCTCTGGCGAAAGATACTTACTTTCAATTTTTCGCAGAAGAACTGGATTTTTTACGAGCGATCCCTCTTCTATGTAATAAGCTCTACTGAGATATGCATCAATGATAATCTGAAGCATCTGCTCAATATTTTCATACTTTTCTTGTAGGTCTCCGAGTTCAAGAAATATATAGTAAATACTTTCCTCATAATTTGGATTGCAATCTACTAGAAAATAAGATTTGTCAGCATAAAGTATCGGTAAGAAATTCTTGTCAAAAAAGAGTTCGTCTTGAAACTCCTCTCCTAGTGCAATCAAGTTTTCATATTCAGCAACTGCATATGATAGAGGCAAAAGATCATAACTTGGAATAAATCGCTCTATTCCATCATGCCATCTATAGAGATTTTCAATTATGCTGGGAATTTTGAACGGTAGCCTACCTGCAAGCTGCCGAAATTTTTCATCTGAGATTGGTGGCGAAACGTCCTCTTTTTCCAGAACCTCGAAGATGTTGTCGAGTTGCTCTAGTAATTCCTGCATAACCACCCTCGTAATTTAATCTCGCTACACCCGATCAATCAAGACTCCCTTGTATTCACTAACTGATTGATCATCCACGGAAATCTTAGATTCTAATGAATAGGCTGCAAACTACCATCACAACCTGTAAACACAGAGGACTAACTATTTATTATGTGGAAACTTTCCGTATATCACATTCAGCGATTCAGGTAGGGAAAGGATTACGTGCATTTTAAGCACAATATTAATAAATTCTCTAGATGTCGTCAATGTCAAAATATTATACAGATTTTTTCCGTATAACTACTTGATTTAGACTGAATATATACAATTTTTCTAGCTCTCTTAGCTACTACTTCCTGACAGTAACTTATAAAAAAATTGCACCAACTTCACCCACAATTTGATACCCTAGCTTAAACAGATTTGAGAAGATTTTAAGCGTGGACATTCAACTTGGGCGGGGAAAAACGGCTCGGAGAGCTTACGGAATTGATGAGATTGCTTTAGTACCTGGTAACAGAACACTCGATCCGAGTTTGGCAGATACCAGGTGGAAGATTGGCAATATTGAGCGAGAAATCCCAATAATTGCTAGTGCTATGGATGGCGTAGTAGATGTGCGTATGGCTGTACGTTTGTCGCAGTTAGGAGCATTAGGAGTCCTCAATTTAGAAGGTATCCAAACTCGCTATGCCGACCCAGAACCGATTTTAGATAAGATTGCTGCTGTGGGAAAAGATGAATTCGTATCCCTGATGCAAGAACTCTATGCCGAACCAATAAAGCCAGAATTAATTGAAAAGCGTATTCAGGAAATTAAGCAACAAGGTGGCATTGCGGCAGTGAGTGCTACGCCAGCCGGAGCAAGTAAATATGGCGAAGTGGTAGCCAAGGCTGGGGCAGATTTATTTTTTGTACAAGCTACGGTAGTTTCTACTGCACACCTCTCACCAGAGTCTATCGTGCCATTAGATTTGGCAGAATTTTGTCGTTCTATGCCCATCCCTGTAGTGTTGGGGAATTGCGTAACTTACGAAGTTACTTTGAATCTATTGAAAGCTGGGGCTGCTGGAGTACTAGTAGGAATTGGCCCTGGCGCTGCTTGTACCTCACGTGGTGTGTTGGGTGTAGGCGTACCCCAAGCGACAGCGATCGCGGATTGTGCCGCCGCACGCGATGATTACTATCGGGAAACTGGTAACTACATTCCTGTGATTGCTGATGGTGGTTTAATCACTGGTGGTGACATTTGCAAATGCATTGCTTGCGGTGCTGATGGTGTGATGATTGGTTCTCCCTTTGCCAGAGCCGCCGAAGCACCTGGACGAGGTTACCATTGGGGTATGGCAACTCCTAGCCCTGTACTACCCCGTGGCACCCGCATTCGCGTTGCTACCACTGGCAGCCTAGAGCAAATACTCATTGGGCCAGCTGGACTGGATGATGGCACTCATAATCTTTTAGGAGCCTTAAAGACGAGTATGGGCACCTTAGGAGCCAAAAATATCAAAGAAATGCAGCAAGTTGAAGTTGTAATTGCTCCTTCCCTACTAACTGAAGGCAAAGTCTATCAAAAGGCTCAACAATTAGGCATGGGTAAATAAGGGGCTAGGGGTTAGGGTGACAAGGTGAGACAGCGCTCTTAGTAGGGTTTCCAACGCCCTCCGGGTGACGCTCCTTCTCCCAAGGGGAGACGCTACGCGAACGTCGCTAACGCTGCGCTAACGCCAGTTCCCTACGGCAGGAAACCCGCCCACAGTGCTGGCTCCTCTTGACCCTTGGCAAATGACAGATGACAAATAACAAATACCTAATCCTTAGTAAATAGCTACTTCAATCTTTCAGGAAATTTTTCCAGGCTCTTAAACAATTACTGGAAAAATTACATATGTCGCCTACAATAGAGATAGCGGAGACGCATGTTTCCGTTCACTCCTCACACCACACTCCGCCCGGACTATGTTCGGGCGGTTCCTTATGTTTTTATAAATAAATTAAATTCTACAGCTTCTTTGCAAATGTACATCCTTACGCTCCCAAGCAGCTGTTTTTGCTATGGTAGAATTTTCACGAAACTCCGAAATATAATTGGCAAAGGTTTTTAGGCATGTCAGCAGCCGCACAAGTTACGGATTCTACGTTTAAGCAAGAAGTACTCGACAGTGATGTACCTGTTTTAGTCGACTTTTGGGCACCTTGGTGTGGTCCCTGCCGCATGGTAGCTCCTGTTGTAGATGAAATTGCCTCTCAGTACGAAGGTCAGCTAAAAGTCGTTAAAGTCAACACTGATGAGAATCCTAATGTTGCCAGTCAGTACGGCATCCGCAGCATTCCCACATTAATGATTTTTAAAGGTGGGCAAAAGGTTGATATGGTCGTCGGTGCCGTGCCTAAAACTACATTAGCTAACACATTGGAAAAGTATCTTTGAATCTCAATCGGCAATCAGATCCTTCTGATTTTTCCATTTGTTCTAGTTTTTAGGTCAATATTTGTAAACAAGTTTGAGAGGCGCGAAATTTCGCGTCTCAATAAAACTTTTTACAGTGGTAGATCTTTTGAGATTACTGCTGCTAAATTAATTTTGTTATTCCGGTTGGGGGCATACTCAACATAGCGTGGCAACAATCAAGTCTTATACCCTACTCTGCGAGTTAGCCTTTGGAGGCTGACGAACGGTTTCTGCCATACGCTAAAGGTTTGCAGTCACCTGCGGCGGCACTACTGACTACCCTAAGGCTTCTCCAAAGGAGTAGAAGTCTCAACCGAATGGACAAAAATTCATGTTCTTCGGGCACAGAACCTATACAAACAGTGCTGTTTCACCGCTACACGTCTACAAGAGCTTTTTAAATTTTAAATTTTGAGAGCAATCTGAGTTGAGGTTTCCTTTGATCGGAACTTTAGGGCTTCGGAATTCCGCGTAGATGTAAATCGTCTTTACTTAAAGTAAGTAGCGGTACTAGCGCCTTGGTTGATAATTAACCAATGGTGCTTTTTATTGCGATCGCGCAGTCGGTCAATATACAAAAACTGTTGGCGACTAACTAATGGTGCAACAGTTGATACATCGCACTCCAAAATTAGATAAAATATAATGCCATTGTGGCAGCAGTTATCATGACTTCATCTGCGTCGTTTGATACATTAGAGTCTCTACAGGCGGATATCGCTGAATTAATTGATCGGTTACCGACGTTAAAAAATCAACAACTCATCAAACAGGCACTTGCTACCATAGTGCGTTTAGCTGATAGTGACATCGAGCGTCTCGATTGGAAGATATTATCAGCTTCTCTAGCAGATATGGAGCGCGGTTTTCAACTCTTTTATGCCTACCGACATGTTCGTAAAGTAACTATTTTTGGTTCTGCTCGCCTAGCACCAGAAACCCCAGAGTATCACATGGCAGTACAGTTTGCTCGCGCTGTTACTCAGTTGGGATTTATGGTAATGACTGGTGGTGGTGGTGGTATCATGCAAGCGGGTCATGAAGGTGCGGGGCGAGAAAATTCTTTTGGCTTAAACATCCAATTGCCCTTTGAGCAGCAGGCGAACCCTTTTATTGAAGGTGATTCTAAGCTGATTAACTTCAAATATTTTTTCACGCGCAAACTATTTCTCTTAAAAGAAAGTGATGCGGTTGCCTTGTTTCCTGGTGGTTTTGGCACCCAAGATGAAGCTTTTGAGTGCATGACATTAAGCCAGACTGGTAAATTTGGTCCCGTACCTCTAGTTTTAATTGATCGTCCTGGTGGCGATTACTGGCGGTCTTGGAGCACATACATCGATGAGCAACTAGTGGCAAAAGGTCTTGTCAGTCCCGATGACCCCAGCCTTTATACTGTTACAGACAACTTGGATGTGGCTTGTAATGCTATTACTCGGTTTTACCAGGTTTATCACTCCAGCCGCTACGTAGGCGATCAGTTGGTAATTCGTTTAACGACGGATTTATCAAATGCTGAGGTAGAAAAACTCAATGCTGACTTTAGTGACATTCTTGTTAAAGGAAAAATAGAAAAAAGTCAGGCATTATCTCAAGAAGGGCAAGATGAAACAGTTGGATTACCTCGTCTTGTTCTCTACTTTAATCAACGTGATTTGGGGCGCTTATATCAGATGATTGCTACTATTAACAAGATGGGTATTCATAGAGTAGAAGAGACAGGACATCCAGAACGGAAGTAGGTCTTAGGGGTGGGTTTAGCCACCCTCGGATTTTCACTAAAGCAGTAAATGTTTTTTCAAAAATTAACTGGATTCCTATAGTTGAGGAAGATTGGCTTAATTACTAAATATATAATTTTCAAATACTTAATTAGTAAATTATAGAAAAGTTTTAAAAATTATTCTAAATCACCAAACTATAACAGTTGGAACAATCAAAAATAGTTTAAATCGGGCAGATGTTTGAGTTAATGAGTGTTTAGAGAGTTTGTAGCTATTCGCTAGGATGTGCGATCGCTGTGAAACTTTGCAACTGCGATTGCAGGTAGAGCAACTAATTGGCTTTGGTCGAGAAGCCACAGGGGAAAATTACTGATTCCTGAGGAGTTAGCAGAAGCGCTCGAACAAAAAAGATTGGCTAAATAGCAAGCTGAATCGCAAGTGGAGAGATTAAGGCAACATTTACGCTCGCTCGGTATTGACCCAGATAATATTTATTTCTGTCTACATAAGAATGTAGTATAATTACGTAATCAGCGATCGCGCCACATAATGATTTTTCGCTGTATTATTACCAGCAAATACATGTAATAAAACAGGTAATATTCCATGCTAAACAGGTGGACAATTACCTGAAATGAAGACTACACTAACTGATGCAGCTTAAGACTTCTACCTAAAGATAGAATTTCGTCCTTATTTTTATGATTTTATGTGTCAACCTTGTATGTTTGCTCATAAAATCAAAAACAAGGCGAAGTTTTGCATAAACATACTAGCCTAAATAAATTAAATGAGTTCATTAACAAATCAGGGTGGCAAATTTATCACTAAATTACAAATGGCAGATCGAATAAACGATATCGCTTGGCAAGCACACCAAGGTAGCGTTGCCGCGATCATTCAAATATTGAACGAAAAGCTAGTTGAATCTGGTGTTAGAACCAGAGCCATCTTTTCTGATGGCGTCTTACAACTTCTCTGTGAGGCACATACAGTAGAGCAACTAGAGCAATCTATCATAGTCCAAAAAATCAGGCAAATTCTTGAGTCTATTGCACCCCGCAACATTCGGCGCGTGAATATCAACAGTCGAATTGTTCGGGAACAACAATTATTGTGGTTGACGGAAATTTATCGCGATCGCGATAATCAATTGCTTTGGTCAGAGGAAATTACCTTACCTCAACCGAATATTATTAAGCAACTAATTAATGATTTTCAAGACCTCAAAGAGTCTAAATCAGAAATAGCTCAGGTAAGCTTGCCTAAGCCCAATTCTTTGCGAGCTGTAGTTTTCAAAAGAAGAAATCGGAACAAGAGTCAAAATAAACTCCTGAGTAAAAATATACCGAATCGTTCCTTTCTAATCGGGTTACTCAAAGTCTCTGGTTTATGCTTACCCTTCCTATTGCTGGTTTGGTGCGCTTACACATGGTTAGAAGGTAAACAGGAAACCTCAATTTCCACAGAAGCTTCTAAAGCTTCATCTGTGAATGTGCAAGCATCAATTCCTGCTAATAAAAATATTTCTCAGGCATCTAAAGACCCATTCGCAGCCGCAGTGCGGATTGCTAATCAAGCTTCTGCATTGGGTAAAACAGCCACAACCTCCGAGCAGAGGTTAGAACTAGGGGCTAAATGGCAGGAGGCTTCGGATTTAATGAGTAAGGTTTCACCAAAGCACAGCCGCTATCAAGAAGCTCAAAGCCGCATTCAACTATATAAGCAATATGCAGAAGCTTCTAAATCATTAGCAAACAAGCCAGAAGCATCTCCTTTACCGCCTGTAACCAAAACTGCTTCTACCCCAGTTGATGACCCATTTGCAGCCGCAGTGCGGATTGCTAATCAAACTTCTGCATCTGGTAAAACAGCCACAACTTCAGACCAATGGTCAGCTTTAGCTGCTAAGTGGCAAGAAGCTTCAGATTTAATGAGTAAGGTCTCACCAAACCACAATCGCTATCAAGAAGCTCAAAGCCGTGTTCAACTATACAAAAAGTTTAGTGAGGCGGCTCAATTAAAAGCTCAGAAGGGTCAGTAATGAAATCATACAGAGATGGGGAGTTAAATTTAAATTTCCCCATCTATCAAAATCTAACCGTACAGGCGCAGAGAGCGCAGAGAAAAGAGCGATGATATTCACGAACAATTCGAGATTGCTGTAGCTGGACAAACTACTAGAAAAAAATGGCGATCGCTTTCTTCTGAATCAAGCAACAAATTTCAGATGTACGATAGCTTTTAGGAATATCTTTAACTTGCAGGATAGTATGCAGCCTACTCAGGATTTCGCTGAGACTCATAATCCAGCGGTTTCCAGTTTACAGACACAAATTGCAGGTGTCCAATTTCTCAAGAATGTTCTTGGTAACAATACTGCTGTACTAATTGACTTAAAAGAACATATCTATCTTTTTTCTGATTTATGCAACAAAGCCACAGTTTTTTGTGCGTTTTCACCATCTACGAATTGATGCATAATTTACATCCTAAGTATTCATAGATATCATCTATATTAATATAATTCTTTTTTACTGCAACAGTAAGAATGCTATTAATAAAATAATTCATATTTTCTAAGACATCAGATAATGACAAAATTTTATTATAAGATTGACCAGTGCCTCTAATATTAGAATAACATTCTATCGTTTTTCTATCTAGATTTGGTATCATATATATTGAAAAATAATTGAAATCAATAATGATTTTTTCTAAATTTGATAAATTTATAATACTCTTGCACCATCCTTCTTCTATTGCATCGAGAACATCATGATATAAATGAATTCTTTGTATAACATCTCCTATTTTTATTGCTATATAATGATTATTATCAAAGCAAAAGCGTCTAAAACCCATCTCAAAATCTGAAAATTCATTTAATTCATCTTCTGGTGGTTCATAAAAATTATCTGGAATAATTTCTTCAATATTAATACTAAATTTTTCAATGCTTCTCATAATAAAACTCACTGAATTTAAGATTAGTGCTTATCATCCAATCTCTTGCAAGCCAAAAAATATGTAGAGACACAATAGAATAATGTCTCTACATAATATCAAAACCTAATCGATTAATTTAACTAAACACTCATTTCTAACATCCGTTGCATTGGACGCAAAGCGGCTAACCGAATCTCCTCAGACATGGTGATTTCGGGATTCCGATTTTTCATCGCCCAATACACTTTTTCTAAGGTATTTAACCGCATAAACGGACATTCATTGCAATTACAGTTATTAATTGGTGGTGCAGGAATAAACCGCTTTTGGGGAGCTAGTTTTTGCATTTGGTGAATGATACCCGGCTCTGTAGCCACAATAAATTCCTGCGCAGGGCTATTTTGACAATATTGAAGTAAAGCTGCTGTAGAGCCGATATAGTTAGCGTGGCGCAAGATGCTAGTTTCGCATTCTGGGTGGGCGATCGCCTCTGCTTCGGGATGGGCAATTTTTAACTGAACAATTTTCTTTTCCGAGAAGGTTTCATGCACGATACAGCTACCGTCCCACAGCACCAAATCTCGTCCGGTTTGTTCCATGACGTAGCGCCCCAAATTGCGATCGGGGGCGAAAATTATTGGCTGATCTTTCGGTATTTGCTGCACAATCTTCACAGCATTGGAACTGGTGCAGATAATATCGCTCATGGCTTTAATATCGGCAGAGCAGTTGATATAAGAAACTACTAGATGATCGGGATGGGCGGCTTTAAAGGCTGCAAACGCTTCCGCCGGACAACTGTCTGCTAAGGAACAGCCTGCATTCAAATCTGGTAACAGTACTAATTTGTCAGGATTAAGTATCTTTGCTGTCTCTGCCATGAAGTGAACACCAGCAAAGACGATCGCATCTGCATTGGTATTAGCTGCGGCTTTTGCTAGTTGTAATGAATCCCCAATAAAGTCTGCAATATCCTGGATATCTGGCTCTTGATAGTAATGCGCTAAGATCACCGCGTTGAGTTCTTTCTTCAGGCTCTCAATGGCGGCAAATAAATCCAGTGGTAATGCACCCGGATGGGTGGTTTCTCGTTGAGCAAGTGCAGTGTTAAACACAGTTAGGGGTTGCTTAAGGTTGCAAGTATTTGTGCTGTGGATTCAATTATAGTAGTTTTTACCAAAAAATATAGTGGTTTTTACCAAAAATAGTCAAAGCTTCATGTTGCCAATTTGTGTCCAAAACCTGCTGAGTTGCCTATCCTAAAAGTAGACGGCAAGGACAGTGGCATGACCAGTGAGATAACACAATCAACAAACCTCAAAATAGCTGTAGTTGGCGATGTTCACGACCAATGGGAAGTAGAAGATGGTATAGCACTCAAGCATTTGGGTGTGGACTTAGTACTGTTTGTGGGGGATTTTGGCAATGAGTCGGTGGAAGTGGTAAGAGCGATCGCCTCCCTCGATATTCCCAAAGCAGCCGTAATGGGCAACCACGACGCCTGGTATACTGCCACAGAATGGGGACGGAAAAAGTGTCCCTACGACCGCACCAAGGAAGACTGGGTGCAAGAACAACTCGATTTACTGGGGGATGCCCATGTCGGTTATAGTAAGCTGGATTTTCCCCAGTGGAATTTAACTGTAGTTGGCGGTCGTCCTTTTAGTTGGGGTGGGCCAGAGTGGAGATTTGCTGACATCTGCAAAGAACGTTACGGTGTAACAGATTTGGAAGAATCAGCAAATAAAATTATGGCTGCGGTCAAAAGTGCTGCCTACGACACGATTATATTTCTAGGGCACAACGGGCCTAGTGGATTAGGCGATCGCCCAGAAGATCCCTGCGGTAAAGACTGGCTCCCCATTGGTGGCGATTTTGGCGATCCAGATTTTGGTGAAGCGATTTCCCAGGCTCTCAACGCTGGTAAAACCATTCCCCTGGTGACATTTGGTCATATGCACCATAGCCTACGGCACACGAAAAAAGAGCTACGCAAGCCTGTGCTGAGAAGTCCAGAAGGGATAATTTACCTCAATGCGGCTAGCGTACCCAGGATAGTAGAAACTAACGGCAACAAGCAGCGTAATTTTTCCTTAGTCTCCCTAGAGGCGGGTGTGGTGTCGCAAGTCTCCCTAGTTTGGGTCGGCAGTGATTACCGGATAGTATCAGAGGAAATTTTTTACGAGCGATCGCGTCCAGTAGTGCAATCTGCGTAGATGATGAGATATAGTATTATCTGTCTGCTTTTGTGCTAACTTAGGAAAGCGTTTGCATAACAGGTAGGCAACAAGCTAGACAGTTTACTGGAGAGGTGGCAGAGTGGTCGATTGCGTCCGACTTGAAATCGGATGAGGCTAAAACCTCCGGGAGTTCGAATCTCCCCCTCTCCGTTTAATTATTTTTTCTCTCAGCCATAGAAGTGCAGAAAGCTCCTTCCTAAAAGATAGGTAGAAATCAAATGCTGCATATATTTTGCATCTACAATATATCCAAAGATGCACAAATAGTATTTGGTTAACTACTGATGAAAGATAACAACATTAAACAAGAAGCTCATAAATTAATTGATAGATTACCAGAAAATTCCACATGGGATGATCTGATGTATCAAATTTATGTACGACAAACTGTGGAAGCTGGACTGGCAGATAGCAAAGCTGGTAATCTAATTTCTGTACAAGAAGTGCGGAAAAAATTTGGACTGCCAGAGTGCTCAGAGGGTGACAACCTACCTATAAAGGTTGCTGCATAAGGGATAGGGCATAGA
>NZ_MTAW01000188.1 GCF_002154725.1 Nostoc sp. 106C
AACTTACCAATATAGGAGTCAAAATCATGTCAGTTGAAAATCAAGCCGCTATCGAGTTGTCAGAACAAGAATTAGATGTAGTTGCAGGTGGTAATGGTGGTGATGTTCTGTTTGATGCCACCCGATTCCAGTCCAATACTCTGCTCGTGGGACAAAACACTCAATCAGGTCCAGGAGGTAGTTCCACAACTTCCACGATAGCAAGACAAGTACTCGATACTAGTGCGATTCACTTGATTGCATTAGGTGGACACTAAATATTCAGACCTCATAAATATAGGAGTTGATTATGTTAATTAAAAATCAAACCATCATTGAATTATCTGAGCAAGAACTAGAGGTAGTTGCAGGTGGTGCAGATGAATCGTTTGCTCCCAATCCTCTCCCTCCTGGCAATATATTCAAACAATTACCAGAAATAAAATTTCCTAGTTCTTGGGATGGAACTATACCTAATCCTTTTCCTCCCACTGGAGGGGATGTAGTATATTATTCAAATTCCAATGGCTAATTAAATAGCAGAGGTTAGTCTACTAAATAACTTTTTTTATAGATAAAACCTCTGCTTTTATTAAATCAAAATCAGTCTTCACATATGAAAGAGTAAGTTATGTCAAATGAAAATCAAGCCGCTATCGAATTATCTGAGCGAGAATTAGATGTAGTTGCAGGTGGATCTGATTCACTGGTTGTAGATAAGTTAAATGAACATGAGGGTTACAAACATTTTAAAGAAATAAAAAAATCTCTTTTTCAGGATGGTAGTTCCAGATGGATGGAAAATGAACGGAACACGAAGTATACGCTGACTTAGTAGCAGAGGTTATTTAATCTAATTAATATTTTTTTAGTATTAAACTTCTGTTTCTATTAAAAAAATCAATATACACGTAGGAGTAAGCTATGTTAGATGAAAATCAAGGTGCTATCGAATTAGCCAATGAAGAACTAGATATGGTTGCAGGTGGTTTCAATTTCTTCTTTGCTGCTACCTTTTTTGAGCAAAGCGATCGCGTAATTCTTCAAAATACTCAGTCTGGTCCTAGCGGCAGTTCTACAAGTTCTTTAATTGCAACGCGAGATATCAGAACTTTTGCTATCCAGGGCTTATTCTTGGGAGACACACCTAGTCAATTTGGTCAGTCTAGCTAGGAGAGCAGACATTGATTCATCTAACTAATTCTCCTATAAATTCAGTTCATTTTTTACCCTAAATAACAAATCTAGGAGTCAATCATGTCAGACCAATATATTAATTATAGTAAAGTCTTTGAATTACATGAGGAGGAATTAAATGCTGTTGCTGGTGGTAAAGACGTTTCGATTTCTAGCTCTTACTCTCAAGAAGATGTGAAGTTTGTAGCGAAAAGCTCTCCAGAATCAGTTATCAAGTCTGTGAATAAAATCACCACTGCTTTACATTTAATTACGATAAGTATATAACTTAACAGTAGAGCAAAGCGAATCAAATCAAGTATTATCGGATTTTTTGGGACTGGGAATTCTGTTCCGTGAATATCTGCATTCAGCAAAACATTCAGCCAGTATTAAGATGGATCAAGGTGAACAGAGCAAACCAACTCAGTTTTCAATTCCTGATTTTGGGTACTTACAACCACCGACAAAACTCTCCCGCCCTTACAAACATCAGGGAGTTAAATTATGAGAGAAGTTCTGCTAAAAGAACTGAGTAATAGCGATATCGACTGGATGTTGACGACAGGTAGCAAGGAAGAAATTGCCGCAGGCAAAGTTCTCATCCGTCAAGGCGAACCTGTAAATGCACTATATATTTTATTGGATGGAGAATTAATAGTTTCTCTTTCTCAGCCAGATAATAATCCTTTAGGTCGTGCCTTTGCTGCCCTAGAAGGTGGGGAAATGTCAGGGCGTGAGATTGCAAGATTATCAAGCGGAGATATGGTGGGAGAAATTCCCTTTCTCGATACCTATCTGCCTTCTACTACTATAAAAGCGCTAACTAACTCACTGGTATTAGCAATTCCGCAAAAGCAGTTGGCGACAAAATTAAAAGAAGATATCAGTTTCGCGGCTCATCTCTATCGAGCAAGTGCGATTCTGCTATCAGACAGACTAGAGCAAATCATTAATCAGCTAGGTAATAGCACACTTGTTCTTAGTCAACCGCAACTTAGAGAAATTCTATTTATCTTTGCAGAATTACGTGATAGCGACATTGATTGGTTGGTTGTAGCTGGGACAGTGAGCAAAGTTCCTGCGGGTACTGTGCTGATTCCTGGTGGCAGACCTGTCGAGGCGTTACATATTTTATTAGAAGGAAAATTAACACTTTCAGCTTCAGAAGACGATCGCAATCCTTTAGCTAGGGCATTTTCAAGTTTGGAAGGTGGCGAATCTCCAGAACGTGAGTTTGCTAGGTTATCCCGAGGTGACATTGTGGGAGAAACACCTTTTATCGAAGCGCCTCCACCTTCTTTTTCTGTGAAAGCTGCGGAAGACTCTTGGGTATTATCCATTCCTCAATGGCGATTAGCGGCAAAGCTTTTACACGATTTACCTTTTGCGGCACGTTTTTACCGAGTACTTGCAGTGTTGCTAGCAGATAAACAGCGAGCGATCGTCAGTCGTCTTGGTTATGGCAGACTCAGTTACAGCAAAGATCAATCTTTAGATGAAAGCTCGCAATATGAAAACGAACTGAGTTCCGATTTTCTAGCTCAGGTGGCGCTAGCTGGAGCCAGATTTGATTGGATGCTCAAAAGAATTCGCCGGAGTTAAGTGAAGGCAGAAGGCAGAAGGCAGGAGGACAAGGAAGAAAAAGCTTATTCCTATGTCTTCGCAGGCTGAATTTCTGAGCCTGCGTTTGTCAAAGACGTTCCCGCAGAGTAGCCTGCCTACCCTGCGGGAAGCTGCTATGCGCCTATGTGCAACAGCACGATTCTATGATGACGGCGGGATTTAAGGATAGTGAAAGGTATTACTTCTAATTCGCCCACAGTCCCCATTAAACTACCTTTTTCCTTTCCTCCTGCCTTCTGCTTTTACCCAGACATAATGTAGACGATTTCGTTAAAGTTTTGTTTCATTTCTGGGAAATTAATATTCGAGTTTGTATTTAAAAAAGTAGTTGACTTCACAGCTTTGCATGGACTTTGACTCTACATCCCATGCATATTTTGGATAACTTTAGGAAGGTATTAAATGGTGACTCACAGGAACAACCTGTTTCGCAAACAAGCTTTAGAGCGTTCATCCTCTCCAGAGCGCTTAGACCAGATCATGCAAGTAGTCAGTCCGATGAATTGGTTACCCTTGGCTGCTCTAGGGACCTTGGTTGCAGCAGGACTGGCCTGGAGTATTTTGGGTCGGATTCCAATTACGGTAGAAGGCAGAGGTGTACTTGTCTATCCCAGTAAAGTTGTGCCGTTGCAATTCCCCGCTGTTGAAGGGAAGTTAAAGGTAGTAAATGTTCGTGTTGGGGACTTTGTAAAGAAAGGACAAGTGCTAGCAACAATAGACCAAGACGAATTGTACAAACAACTCCAGCAGCAGCAAGCCAAACTTGCAGAATTAGAATCCCAAGACCTCAACGCTAATTCCCTTCAGGGTCAGCGCAGTGAACTGGAAGTCAAAGCGATCGCCCAACAGCGTTTAGGATTACAACAACGGCTAGTTGAAACTCAATCCCTGAGTCCAATTATCAGAGATAAAGATATCGGTGCGATCGCCCAGCAGCGAACCAACTTACAGCAACGTTGGGAAGAAGCTAAAGCTTTAGCTCCTACTCTCAAAGATAGACTGGAACGCCGCAAAGCATTAAAAGCTGAAGGTGCAATTTCTGCCGACCAAGTTTTAGAGGCTCAACAAACTTATCTCGATAGCATTGCCAAAATTGCTAATATTGAAAGCCAATTAAAGCAACTAGATATTAACCAAGTTCAAGCAGAAAAATCTTACCGCGAGAACTTGGGACAGATCACTGACCTAAGAACTCAGTTGAAACAACTGGATGCTAAGGAAAAAACTCTTAGCGAACAAAATTTTCAAACTTCGATTAACCGCACAAATCAAATTCAAGATTTGAAACGGGGTATTGCCGAACTGCAACGAAAATTAACAGGTAGTAGCGAAATTAAGAGCGATCGCACTGGACGCATTTTAGAACTCACAGTAACTTCCGGGCAACTTCTCTCTCCCGGCAGCCGCATCGGCTCTATCGAAGCGCAAGAGTCTTCTGCCAAATTGCTGGGCGTGACATTTTTACCAGTTAGTGAAGGTAAAAAGGTGCAAAAAGGCATGAAGTTACAAATCACTCCTACCACAGTCAAGCGGGAACGATTTGGTGGTATTGTCGGTACTATTACCAATGTTTCACCCTTTCCTGTGACCAAAGAAGCCGCAGCCAGTTTAGTTGGTAATCCCGACATTGTTGGCAGTTTGGTAAGTTCAGAACCACAAATTCAAGTTTTAGCAGAACTCCAGCCTGATGCATCTACCTTCAGCGGCTATCAGTGGTCTTCTTCAACCGGGCCTCAAGTCAAAATGTCTCCGGGAACCACCACCTCTGTCAGAGTCACTGTCGAGGAACAAGCACCCATTACCTTTGTGTTACCTATCCTGAAATCCTGGAGTGGGATTTATTGATATGTCGCTGCCTAAATTGCCAAAACTCCTGAAACGTCCCGGCGTTCGCCGTCGTACCCCCACCCTGCTGCAAATGGAAGCAGTCGAATGCGGTGCTGCGGCTTTGGGAATTATTCTTGGTTACTACGGTCGCATTGTCCCCCTAGCAAAACTGCGTCAAGATTGCGGGGTATCACGGGACGGAAGTAAAGCTTCCAATATCCTGAATGCTGCGCGTAACTACGGACTAAATGCCAAAGGTTTTAAGGCAGAGTTGAACCAGCTCATGGAAATGGAATGTCCGTTCATTGTGTTTTGGAACTTCAACCATTTCCTAGTAGTAGAGGGATACAACAAACAGCGCGTTTTTCTCAATGACCCCGCCAGCGGCCCGCGTCACGTTTCCCTAGAAGAATTTAGTAATGCTTTCACTGGTGTAGTCCTGATTTTACAGCCAGGGCCAGATTTCAAAAAAGGCGGCAGCAAACCCAGCATTATCAAGGCTTTATGGCAACGATTGCGCTTTTCTTTGTGGGCACTGACTTATTGTGTGCTGGCAGGTTTGCTATTAGTGATTCCTGGTCTGGCGATGCCCACATTTGCCCAGGTATTTGTCGATAATGTTTTGATTGAGCGCCGCCAGGAATGGTTGTCACCGCTGATTTTGGGAATTCTGATCACAGCTTGTGTCACAGGATTTTTGACCTTACTGCAATTACAATCTTTGCGGCGGATGAAAATCAAGCTGTCTGTGGGGATGTCGAGTCAGTTTCTCTGGCACATTCTCCGCCTCCCAGTCAGTTTTTACGATCAACGATTTGCTGGGGAAATCAGCAGTCGAGTTAACCTCAACGACTCCTTAGCTAGCATTCTTTCTGGGAGATTAGCTACGACTGCGATCGCAGTCGTAACGGTAATTTTTTATGCAGTCGTCATGCTGCAATATGATAAAGTACTCACCTCGATTGGTATAGCTTTTGTCATTATCAACCTCCTAGCATTGCAATGGGTATCGCGGCGGCGCATCGATGCCAATATGAGATTGCAACAAGATCAAGGAAAAGTTGCTGGCGTGTCTATCTCTGGACTTCAGAGTATGGAAACCCTAAAAGCATCTGGTTTGGAGTCAGATTTCTTTTCCCGTTGGGCTGGTTACTATGCCAAGTCAGTCAACTCTCAACAGGAAATGGATGTCACAAACCAGACTTTGGGAGTACTGCCGTCTTTCCTAACTACCATGTCATCTATGCTACTGATAACTATAGGCGGTCTCAGAGTTATGGATGGGCATCTAAGTATTGGGATGCTAGTGGCGTTTCAGGGGCTAATGCAACAATTTTTACTACCTGTAAATAATCTTGTCAACCTAGGAAGCGACCTCCAGAGAGTTGAAGGCGATATCACGCGGTTAGATGATGTCTTACGCAACCCTACAGATACACAAGTAGACCAAGAGATTCAGAAAGTTGGGGATAATATCCAGTTTGCTGCCGCCGATCGCCCTGTCGTCCGTCTGCAAGGATATGTCGATTTACGCAATGTTACCTTTGGTTACAACCGAATTGGTCAACCTTTAATTGAAAACTTTAATTTTTCTCTCAAACCAGGGCAGCGAGTCGCTTTGGTAGGGGGAAGTGGTTCTGGCAAGTCTACCGTAGCCAAATTAGTAGCGGGATTGTATGAACCCTGGCAGGGAGACATTTTGTTTGATGGTCAAACTAGATCGCAAATTCCCCGCCAAGTTTTAGTTAATTCTCTTGCTTTAGTAGAGCAGGATATTTTTCTGTTTGCTGGTAGTGTGCGAGATAACTTAACACTTTGGGATACCACAGTCCCCGATAGCTATTTGCTGCGTGCTTGTAAAGATGCGGCTATCCACGATGTTGTCAGTTCCCTACCAGGGGGTTATGGTGCCCAACTGTTAGAAGGGGCAGCTAACTTGAGTGGAGGCCAGCGTCAGCGTTTGGAAATAGCCCGCGCTTTAGTAAATAATCCTGCAATTCTGGTGATGGATGAAGCTACCAGCGCCCTCGATAGTGAGACAGAAAAAATCATCGATCGCAAACTGCGCCAACGTGGTTGTACTTGTATTATCGTGGCGCACCGCCTCAGCACCATTCGCGATTGTGATGAAATTATTGTTATGGAAAAGGGCAAAGTCGTGCAACGGGGCACTCATGATGAATTAAAAGAAGTTGAAGGTGCGTATTTGCGATTGATTCGTAGTGAAGGAGAAGCACTTTAATGAGACATTGGGCATGGGGCTTTGGGAACGGAGAGGCAGAAATCACAAATGAGTACTCCAGAATAACAAATGCGATCGCCGAAATAGCAAATGAGTATTTGTAGGGTGGGCATTGCCCACCATATTCCGGGTATAGAACCGCCAAGAATTTAGAAAATGTACGTAAGTTTTATCTAAAAAATTTAAATTAAAACTTTTTTCGGGGAGTAAAGTGACTGATGCTAGAGCAAATCAGACTCGTCATTCCACAGGCAGAACAATATATTGTTAAAGGTAATGAGCCGATACTCCTAAACGATCCGCAAACTGTTTGGCTGGTGAAATCCGGTTCGATGGCAATGTTTGCTGTCACGGTGAAGAATGGCGTACCGGAGGGTTCCCGCCGTTATTTATTTACCATAGGCGATAAAGAAGCAATGTTCTCGACCTCTACTAGCGGGGAACAGCGCCAAATCCTAGCGGTGTCAATGGAGGAAACAACTGTTGTCAAAGTATCGGCAGAAGATTTTAGCAAGTTGATTGCTAATGCCGATGAAGAAGCTGTGGAAATGTTAGACGGCTGGATTCAGCATCTAGGCTTGACAATATCAGAAATCACTGCTCCGGCAATGCCAGTCAAACCTGAGACAATTAATTACTATTCTTTACGCAAAGGCGATATCTTTCAGCCGCAACTGGGTACAGTCTCTTGGGTACAAATTCAGCAAGGATGCGCCAGTTGGATGGGGTTGGAGGAAGTGCCGTTGAGTTTTGCATCCGGACTGTTACCCATGAGTGAAGATATGTGGTTGCAAGCGGATGACATAGTTGAACTGGCAACTGCTAACACCTTAGATATCCAAAATACTCAGGGCTTATTGGATAGTTTGTCCCGATTAACCGCCCATTTCCTCTTAGTTATCGACCTGCTAGAGCAGTCAGAGATGTTCGCCGAATTCCGTAGATTTCAGGAGAAGGAACGTCTCAATTATCAAGTGATGGAAGAAACGTTGGGAGAGTTGTCTTCCGTGCTGCAACGCCGAAAAACAGCTTTGGTTCCAGGAGCGATACCAATTGACGATCCAGACCAAGCTTTACTTGTGGCTGCTGGTGCAGTGGGTAAAGCAATGGGAATAACTATTCGTCCCCCAGCCAAGTCAGAAAATCTCAAACGGCTACAAGATCCCCTAGAAGCGATCGCGCGGGCTTCGCAAATTAGGATGCGTCGTGTCTCCTTAACTGATAAATGGTGGAAAAAAGACTCCAGTCCCATGCTGACTTACACGGTGGAGGATGACCATCCGGTAGCATTGTTGCGGGTTGCAGGCAATCGTTACGAGATTTACGATCCTTGGGCTATGACCCGCACTCCTGTAGATGCTCGCAGTGCTGCCAAGCTAGCCCCGACAGCATACGCATTTTATCGACCTTTGCCTGAGAAAAAATTAAAACTCCAAGATTTGGTACAGTTTGCCGTGCGGGGTCATGAGAAGGAGCTAGTGTTAATTTTGGTGACTGGAGTTTGCACCACCGTACTGGGGATGCTAACGCCGCAGGCTACTGCCATCTTGATAGATAACGCCATTCCAGATGCTAACCGAACATTATTAATTCAAATTGCCTTGGGTCTGTTAGCAGCAGCTTTTGGACAAACTCTGTTTGAACTCGCCCAGGCATTTGCAATCATCAGACTAGAAACCTTTGCGGAATCTTCTACCCAAGCGGCGGTATGGGATCGGCTGTTGAATTTGAAGGCGTCTTTTTTCCGTCAATACTCGATTGGGGATTTGAAGTCTCGGGTTAGTTCGATCTCGCAAATTCACCATAAACTGAGTAGCACGGTACTTAAAACAATTTTCTCTAGCTTTTTTGCGTTGCTGAATTTGGGGCTACTGTTTTATTACAGTGGTGCTTTAGCTCTATTAGCTTGTGCGATCGCAATTGTGAATATTGGCGTCACAGTCGTTTCTGGTACACTCACTGTACAAAAGGTGCGCCCGTTGCTAGAGCAAGAAGGACAAATCTTTGGTTTGATGGTGCAGTTAATTAATGGAGTCACAAAACTGCGAGTTGCTGGTGCTGAAGCCCGAGCCTTTGCCTATTGGGGTAAACAGTATACCGATCAATTAAAACTCATGCTGAGTACCCAAGGCATTGAAGACTCTGTTGCCGTTATTAATAAAGTACTGCCAGCTTTAACTAATGCTCTACTCTTTTGGGTAGCGGCTAGCATGATTCAGCAAACATCACAGCCAGGAACAGGCTTATCTACAGGGATTTTCCTTGCGTTTAATGCGGCTTTTGGCAGCTTTATTGGTGGTGCTACTAACCTTAGCACTACAGTAGTAGACGTGTTGCAAGTCTTACCTGCGTGGAAACGTGCCCAGCCAATTCTCCAAGCCATACCAGAAGTAGCTGCCAGCAAAACCGACCCCGGCAGACTCACGGGTAAACTGCTAGTAGACCATGCGATTTTCCGCTATCGAGATGATGGCCCCCTAATCTTAGATGATGTGACAATCAAGGCGGAACCGGGAGAGTATATTGCCTTAGTTGGCCCTTCTGGCAGTGGCAAATCGACTATGTTCCGGCTACTACTAGGTTTTGACCTACCCGAATCAGGCACTATTTACTACGATGGGCAAGACTTAGCAGGGTTAGATGTCAATGCTGTCCGCCGACAGTTAGGTGTGGTGATGCAAAATAGCCGCATGATGTCAGGTTCCATCTTCGATAATATTGCCAGCGGTGCTTTAATTACAATGGATGAAGCATGGGAAGCAGCCCGCGCTTCCGGTTTAGCTGATGATATCGAAACCATGCCAATGGGAATGCATACTGTTGTCAGTGAAGGGGGTACTAACCTTTCGGGGGGACAAAGACAACGGCTGTTAATTGCCCGCGCTTTAGCGTTGAAACCCCGGATATTACTATTTGATGAAGCTACAAGTGCTTTAGACAACAGAACCCAGGCAATTGTAAGTGAAAGCCTAGAAAGATTACAAGTCACCCGCATTGCGATCGCTCACCGTCTCAGCACCATTCGTAATGCTCACCGCATTTATGTGTTGCAAGGCGGTAGAGTTGTGCAACAGGGAAGCTTTGAACAATTGGCAAATCAACCAGGGCTATTTGCTCAACTCATGGCAAGACAAATGCTTTGAGCAAAAATCCGAATACAAAAATGGGTCATTGCCGCTAACATTACGTGGATAAGTCCCTGTCAACATATTATAAAGACAAGCCGCAGTCGCCCAAATATCTACATCTTGTTGCACATATTTAAAATTTAGCAATTGCTGTCTGGGAATAAATACAGGAGTTCCGGCTTTAGTTCCTGTCATAATTTCCCCACTTAAACCTCCTAAATCAAATGCTTTAGCTAAACCATAATCTCTGATTTTTGCAGTCAATTTGCCATCAATTTAGTAGACAATGATAACGGGAGATTGTCCGATGTTCTGCATCATCTGGTAGCTGGATATTGCATTCATTACTTCTACCAATAATACAGATAGTGCGCGAATTAAAAGTATCTTGTCTTCCGGGAATTTTGCCTTTAGTAATAGTGAGGGTAACTTTAGCAGGCATTTATATTGTGGTGTGTAATTTTGAGACAAGCAAATATTAATACCAAATACAGCGAATCCTATTATCCAGTAGCGATGATTAAATAAAGATATAGCAGTACTAAATCATTCGTGAAAAATTAGATCCCCGACTTCTTTAAGAAGTCGGGGATCTGTGTCTCTTTTCTTTTAATTCTTAATTCGTAATTATTAACCTTAAATAAGAATTCAAAACACCGCGAAACCCGTATATTGTCGTAATTTTTGTGGATGGAAAGCTAATACAATATCTTCTTTAGGTACACTTAGTAATAAAGTGTTGAATAAGTAACCATCTCAAGTTTGATAGAAATAATTATGGGATGAGTTTTGCTCTCACCCCATAAGAAAACCAAAAATCCGTTACTCAATTTTCAGAACCGATGTGAATGCGGTTCTCAACTTCTGCAAATTTTTCTTCTGCTTGTTTTTCGCTAAACATTAGAGAAACCACAATCCCAACAATAAACGCTAGGGGAATAGTCACCAAGCCAGGATTTTTTAATGGGAAAAGTGCATCAGCGTGCTTGAGAATTGTTACCTGGATTGTGGGAGAGAAATAAATCAATATTAAAGAGGCGAAGGTTCCTACTAACATACTCGCTACCGCACCATTGGTAGTAAAGCGTCGCCACAGCATCGATAGCAGTAAAGCTGGAAAGTTGGCACTAGCTGCGATCGCAAATGCTAAACCTACCATGTAAGCTACGTTTTGTCCTTTAAATAAAATACCCAGGATAATCGCCAATGCACCTAAAAGCATTGTGGCACCGCGAGCTACTTTCAGCTGTTCTGACTCATTGGCATGACCTCCCCGCACCACATTTACCCACAAATCATGGGACAATGCCGCTGCCCCAGAAAGTGTTAAACCTGCAACTACCGCTAAAATTGTGGCGAAAGATACAGCTGCAATAAAGCCTAGAAAAGCATCACCACCAAGAAATTCGGCTAACATCGGCGCAGCCATGTTACCACCAGTACCAATTTGCTTAATTGCATCTTGACCTACTAGCACCATTGCCCCAAAACCTAGGATAAAGGTGAGAAGATAGAAAAAGCCAATAAAAGCTGTGGCGTAAGTTACAGAAACTCTCGCAGCTTTGGCATCTGGTACTGTGTAAAAGCGCATCAGAATATGAGGTAATCCCGCAGTCCCGAACATCAATGACATCCCCAAGGAAATTGCATCCCAGGGATCGGAAACTTGTTTACCTGGGGCTAATACACCTGAATACTTTTCAGCGGCGGCGGCGAACAGATTTAGAGGATTAAAACCAAATTTTGCCAACACCAAAATAGATAACAAAATAGTTCCGCCTAACAGCAGAACTGCTTTGATAATTTGTACCCAGGTAGTGGCAATCATGCCACCAAAAATTACATAAGCCATCATCACCCCACCAACGATGACTACGGCTAATTCATAATCAAAACCAAACAGTAATTTGACTAGTTCACCCGCACCTACCATCTGGGCAATTAAATAAAAGCAGATTACTGCTAATGTCCCAATCGCAGCGGCGATGCGTACGGGTTTTTGCTGCAAGCGATAAGCTACTACATCAGCAAAAGTATATTTGCCTAAATTTCGCAGTGGTTCGGCAATTAGAAACATAACGATGGGCCAGCCCACCAAAAAGCCGATGGAATAAATTAAGCCGTCAAAGCCATTGAGTGCTACTAGCCCCGCAATCCCTAAAAAGCTAGCTGCACTCATGAAGTCTCCTGCTAAAGCTAGCCCATTTTGGAAACCGCTGATATTACCTCCAGCCGTGTAGAAGTGGGATGTGCTTTTGGTCAGCTTTGCCGCCCAGAAGGTTATACCAAGGGAAGACGCCACAAACAGCAAGAAGAAGGCGATCGCCAAAGGATTGAAATGCCCTAGACTGGTAAGATTCCCAACAGCTAGTGGGAAGTTATACCAAACACTATTTATGCCCATATTTGATTACAATTTTGGATTTTTGATACACACATAGCTAATAGTTTTTAGCCAATTCACTTGCGTGTCAGATTATTGATGCGTTCGTCATATTTATTATTTGCCCAGCGCACATAAAGAAAAATTAATACCCACGCTGAGATAATTACCAGTGCCCCTAACAAAATGCCAAGACTCAGCCCTGGAAAGATTATTGACCCTAATAAAGGCTTATTAAATGCAATCAGCAGAATAAAGCCAAAATAAATCAACATCATAGCTCCACTTAGAAGCAGAGACACCCGCCAGCGGTCATTAGCAATAGATTGGAGAGCTTTTTTGCGATCGTCCATATCTTCGGTTAATTTTTGAAGAAGATAAGTTCAGATTGTCTCATTGAAGTTGATTTCTATGTAATCTACTTAAAAATTATTAGTAAATACATAACGATTTTTGGTAAAAAATATAATTGTTAGTAGTTTTTGAATAACTAGATAAAATCTGAAACTTTTAATCTCAATAACGAGTACAAAACAAAAAACTAGAGACGTTCTAATGGAACGTCTCTAGATGCGATCGCAGCACTGCAATTTCAACGCGAACAAACAAACTATTTTTTATAGGGTCAAAGCCCCTTGTAGCGTTATCAGGTATGAAGCATCCAGAGATGTAAAGAAAAAGCGAAAACCTCTGATTATCGAAGGGAAACACCGCTATTTTTAAGATGCACGGCTTTTAGAAAGCGATCGTGCTGCCCGAAAAAAAGTAATATTTTTGTTCGCGTAGAAAAATTTGAACTTATATTTCTAACTAACTCCACGTAACTTGCGAGTGTTGTCAACTAAACTCTGAGCAAATTGATCAAATCTTTGGGAGAGTTTTTCATCTAGTAGCTTACCTTCAGGATTGAATGCACCCCAAGCTTGTCCAATAGCAATTTGTTCGGGAATCACCCATCCATGTACCCAGCGGATAATTAGCCGAAGTTCATTGAGGGCGTTGCTATTCGACTGTCCTCCCAACACGCTAATTAGCCCTGTCACCTTACCGGACAGTTCTTCAAAACTCAACAAATCTAGTGTATTTTTCAGTACACCACTCACGCCGCCATGATACTCAGGTGTGGCTAAAATCAAACCATCGGCATGAGCCACAATATTCCGTAACCTTTGAACGTCTGGATAATCTGGATATTCTTTACCACCATTACAAAATGGTAACTGCAACTGTCGCAAATCGAGAATTTCTACTTCTGCTCCTAGTGCTTCTACCCTTTGCGCTGCTAGTTGTAAAGCAATCTGGGTATAGGAGTTGGGTCTTAAGCTACCACCAATGCCAACAATTTTCACCATAAATTCACCTACAAAGTAAGTAACACAATTTACTAATTAACTATTCTCACTAGAGTTTTTGAAAAACGGAATCATTACGACTATGCTTATCTTAGCGATTTGTTGCATAATATGTCAAATTACAATACTAGGGATAATTTGATGGTAAGTGAGTACAAACACAGCTAAATCAGAATTTAGACAGAATAGATACTATGTATGCTGACACAAACCAATCTGGGAGCTAAAAACCAGTTTTGATGGTCATTCCCCTTATTAATAGAGGTGTATTCCTAAAAGCTGATGGAGAAAGACTGGGAAATGGTTTTATGTGGAAGTTAAACTAGATGAGAAAACAATTATTTCCAGTTATTTCAATTTTTGCTAGAAGAATAGGCATAAAATTAGCGCTCAGCTTTTGCCAGCAAGAAAAGGGTAATTATTATGACAGTTTTAGGTAAAAAAGCATTGAACAAACAGCTATCGGCAAAGCGTGTTTCTTGGGCTGGTGCATTAGCAGCCAGCTTGATCTTAATGCCAGGGATTTTAGCTGGCAATCCAGTCTTGGCACAACAAAAAGCAGAGCGCAACTCCTTGACTTATGGGGAGTTGATCAAGAAAACAGAAAAAGGGGAAGTTGCAAAAGTCGAGCTTGATGAAGCTGAACATGTAGCAAAGGTATATTTGGTTGGTCAAAAAGATACGCCAATCCAGGTAAAACTTCTAGAGCAAAACACAGAGTTAATTAATAGACTCAAAGAAAAAAATGTGGATTTTGCTGAGGTTTCCTCTGCTAATAGTAGAGCAGCCGTGGGGTTATTGATTAACCTGATGTGGATTTTGCCACTGGTGGCTTTAATGCTATTGTTCCTGCGGCGCTCCACCAATGCCTCTAGCCAAGCGATGAACTTTGGCAAATCTCGCGCTCGCTTTCAAATGGAGGCGAAAACAGGAGTAAAATTTGACGATGTTGCAGGGGTAGAAGAAGCGAAAGAAGAACTGCAAGAAGTCGTCACATTTCTGAAACAGCCAGAAAGATTTACTGCTGTAGGTGCGCGTATTCCTAAAGGCGTGTTGTTAATTGGCCCTCCTGGTACAGGTAAGACTTTACTGGCAAAAGCGATCGCTGGGGAAGCAGGTGTCCCATTCTTCAGCATTTCTGGTTCGGAATTTGTGGAAATGTTTGTGGGTGTTGGTGCATCCCGCGTCCGCGACTTGTTCAAGAAAGCCAAAGAAAATGCCCCTTGTCTAATATTTATCGATGAAATTGACGCTGTAGGTAGACAACGGGGTGCTGGGATTGGTGGCGGTAACGACGAGAGAGAGCAAACTCTCAACCAACTACTCACCGAAATGGATGGTTTTGAAGGTAATACAGGCATCATTATTATTGCTGCCACCAACCGTCCTGATGTACTCGATGCAGCTTTACTCCGTCCCGGACGCTTCGACCGCCAAGTAATTGTTGATGCACCCGATCTCAAAGGGCGCTTAGACATTTTGAAAGTTCATGCTCGGAATAAGAAAATCGATCCTGCCGTATCCTTAGATGCGATCGCTCGCCGCACACCTGGATTTACAGGTGCAGATTTAGCTAACCTACTCAACGAAGCGGCAATTCTCACCGCCAGACGCCGCAAAGAAGCGATTACCATCCTGGAAATTGATGATGCTGTAGATCGGGTAGTCGCCGGGATGGAAGGAACTGCTTTGGTAGATAGTAAGAGCAAGCGTTTAATTGCTTACCACGAAGTTGGACATGCTTTGGTAGGAACATTGCTCAAAGACCACGACCCAGTACAAAAAGTCACACTTATCCCACGGGGACAAGCATTGGGATTGACTTGGTTTACTCCCAACGAAGAACAGGGTTTAATTTCCCGTGCCCAACTTAAAGGCAGAATTACCTCTATTTTGGGTGGTCGCGCGGCGGAGGAAGTTGTTTTTGGGAAGCCAGAAGTAACTACCGGTGCAGGAGACGACTTGCAAAAGGTAACAAATTTAGCACGACAAATGGTAACGCGCTTTGGGATGTCCACTTTAGGCCCGTTATCCCTAGAAAATCAAAGTGGAGAAGTCTTTTTAGGCCGCGATTGGATGAATAAATCAGAGTATTCTGAAGAAATTGCTGCCAAGATTGATGCACAAGTCCGGGAAATTATCAGCAATTCCTACCAAACCGCAAAATCAATATTGGAACAAAATCGTATAGCCTTAGAGCACTTAGTCGATTTGTTGTCAGATCAAGAGACAATTGAAGGCGAACTATTCCGCAAAATTGTTGCCGAACATGCTCAGGTAGCTGATGAAAAAATAGCTGTATCTCATTAGCAATGAAGCTAGTAGTTGGCGCTGAATTGCCAACTACTAGAATACCAATTCAGTAACTATAACTAAACAGTTATTACAACTGGGTTTTTAGGTTTTAACGAGAGCGATCGCCAATCGCATCAAAGACCGAAAGAGCCAAGTGTATAAATACCCGCAATTCTTGACGCGATAACACCAATCAGCACGACAAGACCTAGCCCTCTACGAAAATAATTAACGCCTTGAAATAATTCTAGCCACGCCCAAGTAAATAAAGAGCCAAACGCAACTGCGTCTAACACTGTATTTGCAACACCTGTTGTAATAACTAATTTGAGCAAAGTAGCTACTATCCAAAGAATAAGCGGTAAGTTTGGCTTCTGAGCCACAACAATATTACCCTCGCTGTCACGGAAGATTTTATCGAATGTTGTATTTTGCATAACTTTAAATTGCCACAATCAGCCAAAATTATTAACTGACAAAAACTACCATTCGCATTACAACATTCAGGTTTCTCTGTGATCAACCACCATTATGCTGAGATTAGAGCAGCAAAGTATATTCATATTGCAATACGGTTCAGTTAATAAAATTCCTCTGTGGAGGCAAGGGAATAGCGAACAGGGGAAGATAAAACAGGCTTTTCTGAACTGTAGTGAGCGAAAACCTATGTAAACCACATCTATTTTGAGAACCATAGTTTTAAAAGTAGTGAGAGAATCTTGCTCTCTTGCTCTTCATAGCGCAATACGGTTCAGTTAAGGTGATAAGAGTTCTCATCTGTCGAACAAAAACCAAGATTTGGGGGAGAATCCCCCAAGCCCCCTCCAAAATAATTGTTGGGTTTTTTGTTTAGAGTACTCCAAGTAAAAAAATGCCCAATTGTCATTGCGAGCGAAACGGAGTGTAGCGTTCGCGTAGCGTCTCGCAGAGAAGCAATCTCAAACTCTGCGATTGCTACCCTACTCTTCGAGAACGGCTTTGCCGAACGGGAACGCTCCGCGAACATTCCGCTTTGCTTCATTCGCAATGACAGGTTTTGGATCATTTATTGTTTGGAA
>NZ_MTAW01000175.1 GCF_002154725.1 Nostoc sp. 106C
TCGAAAGTGGGTAGCCAGCTAGCGAGGTTTCCACTGTTTGGTTCCTTTTCTAACTAGCCCCCTCCGAACCGTGCTTACGAGATTTCCAGGTACACGGCTCTCCAGTATTCTGTTATCACGAGACTCGTTGAGACATTAGTTTACCAGCGTGTATTGCATCATGGCATTGAGAGCAAACCATGAGAGTTTTCCTTCTACGTGCGGACATAATTTGCATCCATTGCGGTTTTTCTTTTCTGCCCTTGGTTTTGAGGTCTTTAAGGGCGCGGATATGGTGAACCTCAATGTTACCTTTTGCACCGCAAATCTCGCATTCGTCGGCAAGCAGACGCTTGATTAGTTCATTTCGGAACGCGGGCTTTCTACTTGTTGGCAGGTCTAAAATGGTTGCTTTTTGGTTACGTTTTAATTGGATGCCGCCAAAGCGAGCAACTAAGGATTTCTTACCTTCTACAGGGACGGTTATTTCCACACATTTTCTTCTTCCTTGTGGAAGCTTAACAGTCTTCTTATACTCGGCGCAGATTTTCGCTACGCTAGTTCTGTATTTACAGGCAAGGGTTTTCATCAGCGAACTCGACATAACCCATTGGAGTTTTCGCAGCCATGCAATATTTTGAGCCAGACTATAGAATTGTACGTAGCCTCGAAATTCTGATTGGTAAATGTTGATAATAGTAAAATCATCATCATTTATTAATTCAGGGCGATGAATAGGTTTACCATTCCTCATGTATAAGGCACATTTTTCTTCTATAACTCTTGCTGGGATTCTGAGTGCAACAATTCCGTTGATTGAGCGTTTACCATTGGTATGCTTATCGTCAGAATATTGAACTAGAACTTTGTAACCTAAAAAGCTTGCTGCTTCATTTCTAGCATTAGTAATTAAGGTCTTTTCTGATGACAGTTTTAACTGAAGATTTGCAGCTAAAAAGGTCTTAATTTTCTCCTTAATTGCTTTAGCTTCTTGAAATGAGCCAATAAAACCAAGTAGGAAATCGTCTGCATAGCGGACGTAATTTAATCTTCTGTACCCAGGGTCACGAACATTTTTCGAGGGCATTTTCTGGTATTTAATTTCCAGTTGACGTGCTTTATCAAATTGTCCGTTCTGCCTGTAGTACCAAGCCAGCTTTACGAGTTTTGAATACTCTGGATTTTCTGCCCGACATTTGCCGCGTGTATACTCTGGAATTAGTATTTGTTCGATAAATTTATCTAATTTATCAAGATAGATATTGGCAAGTATGGGTGATAGAATCGAGCCTTGCGGTGTTCCGCTAAACGTCGAATAATATTTCCATTGCTCGCAGTAACCTGCCTTGAGTAAATTTTCAATCAATCTTAAAAAGCGGTTATCTTGGATTTTCTCACGTAAGATTGACATTAAGATTTTATGATCTATATTGTCAAAACAACCGCGAATATCTCCTTCGATAAACCATTTAGTTCCTTGCCAAGTTCGGTCTATTAATGTTAGTGCCGTATGGCATCCGCGCTTGGGTCTAAAACCATGACTGCTGTTGGAAAATTGAGGTTCGTAGTACGCTTCTAGTATCAAACGTATTACTTCCTGAACCAATTTATCATTCCAAGTGGGAATACCCAGCGGTCGAGTTTTTCCGTTTTTCTTGGGAATATTAATTCGCCTTACTGGTGTCCACCGAAAACGTTCATAGCGAATATCTTCTATGAGGTTTTCAATCTTTTTAAGGGACATCCCATCTACAGTCTCTGATGTAACTCCTTGTGTCATTGCCCCATTATTTTTATAAATGCGGCTGTACGCTAAGAGGTACAGATTCGGATTGAAAAGTTGTCTGTAAATACCATCCAGAGGTAAACCACGTTGTCCTCTGTCTCGGATTACACTTAAAACCGTTTCGGCGTTTCGCATCTCGCGTACCTCTCGATATAAGTGTGAAGATTACCTGTTCCCCTTTGCCGCAGCAGTTATTACGGTGAATCCCAGTAATAAACTGCCTCATGTGGACGGCTTTCCCGTCCCCAGACTACTATGGGAACTCTGTAACCATAGGGGTCGCCCCCTGTAGGTCATCCCGTGCTTGATTAACTCAGTACGTAACAGTGTGATTTAGGTGTCCCATTCATTCGTTAAGCCATCTCATCGCTGGCTGACTCCGTTTGAAGAAGTTGTGTGGTTCAAATGCTTAAAACTACACACAAACGATTATTCCTGTTAGGCGTTGTAGGAATAGGCAATCGCGTATACCGTCAGAATTAGGCTTCAGGTAGTTTAACCTTCACCATGTCACACAAGTCTTGCCGGACTCTAGTTTTAACGCCTTCTCTCTATTTCCGGCTTTACCAACATGCTGTTGTCCCTTTTGTCTTTCGACTTCAGGTAAGTTGGTTGACTTAAAGACGTTCTTCTTAGTCTTTCCCAACTTAGTTGGGGATACCGCGTTAACTGTCACGGCGCAC
>NZ_MTAW01000075.1 GCF_002154725.1 Nostoc sp. 106C
TCTATGCCCTATCCCTTATGCAGCAACCTTTATAGGTAGGTTGTCACCCTCTGAGTGAATCAACTTATTTCTAAAAGCTTACTAGGGTTAGCAGGTGTAACATTTTTGATTTGTGCTTCGCAATCAACAATGGCACTTGTGCCTAATAATGTAGGAGTTATCCTCAACAGTGGTTCCACCAACACTGTTGGTTATCGCATTTATGTCTCGCCCTCAGGAGAAGTTAATTATGTATATGGAAAAGGTTCTGGTCAAGCTAAATTGCCAGAAAAACTAACGAAAAGATTTTTCCGCGATCTCAAACTTGCTGAACCATTATCAAATTTGTCAGTCAAGCCAAATTGCGTCAAATCCACTTCTTTTGGTACGACTACTACCGTAAGTTTAGGTGGTCAGCAATCACCAGATATTACTTGTCCTGGTAACGGTAAAGCTTTGCGTTTAGAAAATGATGTTATTGCAATTAGCAAAACTTTAAAGGTGGTCAACGTTCCTAATAGTCAAGGAAAACCATTGCCACCTCAGAATTTTTAGGCAGAATTGGGCAAAATAAAGTAGTAGTGACATATATTGTACTCATACCCCGACTTAAACTTGCCAATTTATCGAGGTATTTTATTAAATCAAAACCTTCACCTAGGGTCTTTCTAAAATAAGTTTTTTTAAATCATCATACTTCTCTTTGCTTAAACGATAAATCTCAGGACTGGGTTTGCCTACAATATGCCCTTGAATATAATTAACACCAATTTCTTTTAGACGATGTAAGCTAATTGGCGTAGTTTCATCTATACCTTCCACAATTACATTAGATGGATTAAGATTATTTGCTCCAGCTAATTCATGAACAAAGCGAATAATAATGTCACAAGGTTGATGATATAAAATGTTACGATCAATTTTTACATGAGATGGATTCAATCCTGCCAAACGAGAAACTGAAGCATAGCCAACACCAAAGTCATCAATTGCAAATCTAATTTGTAATTGCTTAACATATTCCAGCAATTTACTTTTAAAAAATGTTAAAGGAGATTTTAAGCGGCTACCATTATTAAACTGCGGTAATTCGGTTTTCTCTGAGATTTCCAATATAAGATTTCTGGATGTAATAGCTTTATCTTTCAAGACCTGACGAACTGTTTCAAAATAAGCAGTTCTGATCAAAGATTCTGGGTAAACGTTAACTGATAGTGGTGTTATATCTTCAGATCTATTTTGTTTTGATCTTTTTCTAGCTTCTTGATAGCTTGCAGTGGCAGTTCTAAGAAAGTACTGATCGAGTTCAATCGTAAACCTTGGCCCCCACATCTCCGCAGCTTGAAATAAATCTACAGGCGCAGTTAAAGTTTCAGGATCTCTGGCTAAAGCTTCCCAACTGCTAATAAATAATTCGTCAGCATCCAAATGCAGAACAGGTTCAAAATAAACAATCATTTTTTGCAGACGCTCGCAAAATAATTGAAATCTCCGTTCATACAAATGTGCAGCAACAAATCCAAAATCTTTCTTTAAATCATCAATAATAGCAGCTTCTACTAGTGCAGCGTTAAATGATAATTTATGAGAAGCATGATAAAAACTTGATAAAATTCGTCCGTATACATCTCCTAAAAGATAAGAATCTTGAGGTATACCACAAACTACTATCACTTCAGCTTGTGGTAGCCCTTTTAAAGGTATGAGCACAAAAGCTTTTTTAATACCATTTTTATCTTCATGTAATCTATAAATACCATGATAAGCAGGGTTAAAAATTGCTACTAATGAAACAGTAGGTAAAATATGTGAATTAAAAGTATTAAAATAAAAGCTATTATCTATACTTTTAGGAAGATTGCTATTGGACTTTACATACCAATTATCTTGATTATCAATTCCCAGGATAAATACAAAATCGGCTTCAGAAGTTTGTCTAATTATATTTAAAATCTGATGAGTAATTTCCGAGTTAATATTTAAATTTTCATTTACTAAATTGGTAAATTGTTGAATTAAATTTCTGATGAAGTTTTCGTAAGGTTCGAGAAAGTTGCGTAGCTGAAATGTCGGTGCTTCTAGTTTATATATGTCTCCTGATGGTTTTGCTCTTCCTAGCTTGATTTCTCCAAAGTTATCGTTTTTAATAACTTCAAGCTTTTGTTTTGTTACCATATGATTTGTTTGAGCAATAACAATATCAAAGCCTTCATCTTTCAAAACAATAATTTTGGGTTTCATGCTTAAAGATTTTTCTTCAAGCCGATCGCAAGCATATTTATGTAACTCGCGTGCCGCAATCTTACCATCTTGGTCTAAATCTCCTGCTCCGGTGTCTAATCCCTCTACTAAGTAATTAGTGTAAACTGAAACATCTGCGCCTTGTTCTTCAAAAGAATATTGCGTTGAGCTAGAAGATGCAAGAACAACTCGCCCTTCTGCACCTAGTTGACCTTGCAAATCTACAGAACCATCATCCTTTGATATTAATGAGGGATCAAATGCTCCACTAAAGCAACAGTCTAGAATAATTACTTGACGCTTAGAACGACTGTTATTCATCTGGTCATGAACAAAACTTGCTACAACAGCGGTTGATTTAATTAGTTGATTGTTTAAATTTTTCTGGGTAATTCTGGTAGCAAAATAAAATCTACCGTTATCATCCTTAATTCCGTGCCCAGAAAAGTACAAAAGTAGTATATCTTCTTTATTACGACCAGAGAAGAAGGTTTCTATTTCTAGATGCATGGTGTGAGTATCAGGGTTAGTAAGGATTTTTACCTCATCAAACCCACCAATTTTGGGATTTTGCAACACTCGTTGCATAGCTTTTACATCTTTGACAGCAGCAGGAAGAAGATGTAACCCAGGCTCATACTCACTTACGCCAATTAGCAGTGCTATTTTCTTAGTCATTGTCAAACTAATATCGGTATTTGCACGACTGGAGGAGTAACATTACTTAAAAAGGTACTGTTACTCAAAATTATTTTGACATATAAGTGTAATTTCGGTGAGCCATGAAGCATTCATGACAGACACAAGCAATTACATCTTTTATTTTTTATAAAAATGATAATCTTAATAAATAGCAATAAAAGAGAAACAAATATTCCTTGCTTCTTTTACTCTGATTCAACTTTTAAAGTATTCTCTGATCAATTAGGATTAAGCGTAATCATTATGTGCTGTTAGCTTGATCATTTGTAGATAATTACAAGCAATGACATTTTGTGGGTCAAACTTGATTGCTTGTTGTCAAGATGCGATCGCATCTTGAAATTGTCCTTAGCCTCTTCGCGTCTACGTATTATTTTCCAAACTTTTCCCGAATTGAATCTTACCCCAAACCAGATGTAGGGTAACTGCCTTATCTCCAAAAATTATCGGCAATTAGCTAATTATTGGCTTCTGGCGTTTGTTCTGGTAGTTTTTCACCTTTCTGAGATTGATTCTCTGTGCCTGAATTTTGTTTTACATCTTGGGTTGGTACTACTACAGCAGGAGGAGCGGCTCCTTTAGTTTCTACTGGTGCTGCTGGTATTACTACAGGGTTTGACTGTTTCTCTGATTTTGGTGGAGCAGGATTTTTAGGAGTAGAAGATGAGTTATTTTCTGATGCTGGTGAAGGAGTAGCATTACGAGATGATCTAATTGCTCGTAATTTTTCCACTAGAGATGATGAAGGAGAAGCGCTAGGTGCAGGTGAAGGTTGTTCAGGGTTTTGACGTGACGATGATTCTGCTTGAGAATCTTTACTGGGGCTAGAAGATTCTTCTTGATAAACACGGCGATTGCGCCTGCGCCGTGAGGAAGTGGAAACGGATGTGGTTTCAGACTCAGAACTGGCTTGAGTTTCTTTATTTGTATCTGAAGGTGTACTGTTAACAACAGGTGTTTCCGCGGTTGGCTCTGTTGTCGGTTGGGCAAACAGCGGTTTTGAGGGTTGCGGTGGAGATTTTGGGAGCATACTAGTGATGCCAAAACCTGCTGTAGCAGCAACTACAGCGACACTAGTGCCAAGAAATACCTTAGATGCCGCTAGTTTTTGCGCAAGCGATCGCGCATTCTTGATGACTGATGATGCATCAATTTGATTTTTGGCAGTTCTTTTGAGAGAATTTTCCTGTTCTGCGACCGATAAATTGATAGTTGCTACTGTGTGAGTTGGTACAGATTGCGGTACTACATTTACCCCATCACCTGGTAACAGTTTTAGCCACTCGGTAACTGTCGATGGACGAAAGCGAGACTCTACCGCCATCCCACGCATGACTGCTTGATTGACAGCAGCACTGAGGTGGGGTTGTAGTTCGCGAGGAGTTGGCATTTGTTCGCGATCGCGCAGTAGTGCTGGTAGGGGAACTTGGGCCGTCAACAATGCATATAATGTAGCTGCCAAGCCATAAACATCTGTGGCGGGTGTGCGTGGCGCTTGTGTCAAATACTGTTCAATGGGCGAATAGCCCTCAGAAACTATACCTGTGTGTGTTTGTCTTACACCGCCATTAAATTCTCGGGCGATCCCAAAATCAATCAGTACAACTTCCTGAGTTCCTTGGCGAAGGATGATATTATCTGGTTTAACATCCCGATGCAGCAAACCGTTGTTATGTACTACTTGCAACGCTGCCGCAATTTGTCGGATGTAATGAATTGCGGTTGCTTCTGGTAACGGTATCCCTGGTAAGACAAATGCATCTCCCAAGGTATCGCCAGGTATATACTCCATCACCATGTAAGGCAGCCCTGCTTCGACAAAAAAGTCGCTCACCCGCACAATATTTGGGTGGATACAAGTAGCTAATCGTCTGGCCTCATCTTGGAATTGGCGCTCGAACTTGGCAAAATCAGGATGTTGTCGCAGCCGTTCATTAATGGTTTTAATCACTACTTCCTGACCTAAATAGTGATGCGTAGCTTTGAACGTAATCCCAAAGCCACCGCGCCCGATTTCTTGATTTAGGGTATATTTTCCACCCTGCAAAGTTGTACCTGCTAACATAAAGATTTTTGCGTCCTGAGTCCTGAGTCCTGAGTGAGCAGATAAGTACTGAGTCCTGAGTTTTAAGGTATTTCCGAAGAAATCGCTTCCTCCCTCAGTGGGAAAAACCTCCCTATTATCGCAACAGTTTTGTCTTTTTAATAATACATTGACAAATGAAATGATGAAGTATGAAGTGTTAAGGAGCTAATCCTGACTTCATACTTCATACTTTATCCTGCACACTTTTTCTAAAAACGCTGACCGATGCCGAAATGCACTCGGCTTTCTCCTTGATCGTTAATACCATAGTCAGCCCGGATTAAGCCTATGGGTGAGTCGAAGCGTACTCCTGCGCCATAACCAAAACCGTTACCTGGTTTACCCCGCGCGCCTGCTGGATCTCCTAAGACAGTACTACCAGAACCTAAATCTGAAGCATAGTCAGCAAAGAGTACACCTCCTACCACTGACACTATAGGAAAGCGGTATTCTGCGGAAGCCAAAACATAACTGCGACCATTGCCAACTTCCCCAGTATTGTAACCGCGCACAGAATTAGAACCACCCAAGTTAAAGGCTTCATAAGGTGGTAAATTCCCCAGCACTGTACCAGCTTGGAGATTTAAGGCAAATACTTGTGGTTGTTTGCTGCTAAATAACTGTACTGGCACATATTGGCTAAAATTCGCTTGCAAGCGATTCATGGAAATATTACCTTGACCAATAGGAACTGATTGTTCTGTACTTAGCCTGAGAAGCGAACCTTGAGTAGGATTGATGGGGTTATTCCGTCGGTCTTGGCTGGCGGTAAAAGATACTGTAGTTAGGTCATCAATACCAGTACCACTCGCGCTCAGAGGATTTCCTTGGGCGTCAGTTGGGGTAACCTTACCTTGGCGATCGCGAATACTGATGCGATTGTAATTAAATCCCAAGGATGTATCCCAATCGTCTATTGGTCTTTGAAAGCTAACACTACCACCAATCCTACCTTCTCTGGCTCTATCCCCATTTGCTAGAGGAATTTCGTCATCAAATGTTAGCGACAGTTCCCGGCGGCGAAAGGCATTAATCGTATATCCTAGGCGATCGGGGTTAGTTTCCCGATAGGGACTGTTAAATTTGGTATCAAACTGAAAGTCACGCAAGCCGACTCCCACATTCAAACCTAGAGTATTGTTAACACCGCCAACATTCTGATCTTGATAAGTTAATGTGCCTAAAACACCTTGGTCAGCGTTGTAACTACCTCCTACATTCACCGCACGGGCCCCAGCTTCTTTAAGTTCGTAGACTAAATTTACCTTTGTCGCATCTCCTTCCAAAGCCACATTTACAGTCTCAAATAAGCCAGTGCGATATAGCTGTTGAACATCTTGGCGGACAGTATTTTCTTGAAAGACTTGACCAGGCTTGAGCTTGAGTTGTTGGCGAATAAAATCAGGTTTGGTACGTCCCGCCACTGGATTACCTTTGCTATCGACGGTTTTGCCATCGTCGTTGATAAAGCGAAACTTGATATCCCCCACCAAGCCTTCTGCTACATTGATGCTAAGAATTCCGTCGCGGCTGGGTTTAATTGATAGCACCCTAGCCAGGTTATAACCATTATCGGTATACCACTTATTAATTTGTTGTACTGCTTGCTGGAGCGCCGAGGGACTGATGACAGTGCCGATTTGAGATTGGAACGGTGCTTGAGCCACTTGATAGGTAAGCACCTTAGCACCAGAAAGTTGCAGCGATCGCACTACTACTGGTTGTACCTGATACACTACATTCAACCCAGTAGGAGTAATGCGGCTATTTACATTAGCACTGGTAAATAAACCTGTATCCAAAATTGCTGCCACATCTGTTTGTAACTGACTTTGACTGGTATTCCCCCCTTTTTGGGTTTTAATTACCTTCCGAATTATCTGCTGTAATTCGTCACTTGCTCCCAATATTTGCACATCTGTAGCTGTGACAACTAAATTATTGTCAATAGTAGCAGGAGCAGCTGGAGTACTAGCAGATGGAGTTACTTTTTGAGCTTGAGTTTTAGGGAGCGTAACTTTAGAATTCCCCTGTGTTCCCTTTTCCAGAAAAACAGAAGCAGGAGAAGAGGATTGTGGGATTAACGGCGCAGTAGGAAGTACAACTTGTAAATTCTTCTTGTCCTCCTTGTCCCCTCTGCTAGCCTGCTCCCCTGCTTCCTTCTTTGGCGTTAACAATACTGAAGAATTGTGATTAACACTTCTTTCCACAACCACAGGACTTTGCGAAAATTGTTGAGAAATTACGGTTTCCGGCGCTGAAACTGCTTCTAAGCGTGCTGGCGAGTCTTCAATTACCGGAACTACCAATTTACTTGCTTTTTCAGGTTGAATGGCATTTGTGGTAGGTGTAGCCATTGCTTGCTGAGTGGCATTATTAGCCGCCAATGTCGCTAAAGTAAAAATTGCAGCAGAAGAAACTCGCATAATATTTAGCCTATATAGCCTAATTAACTGGTAATTATTTGTAGCGAGGTTCGTCAACGGGGATAATACTAACTTCCAGCTGCTTAAGCGAATGTTATCCCCATTCTTACCTCTTTATCTACACAGACATTTAATTATGATTTTTTGTTTCTTACAGCAATCTCCTTTGGGTTTTGAAGATAATAGATTTTTTGGAAAATCCGCATCAAACAAAAAGGAACCACAGATAAACACGGATGAACACAGATAAATATCGGTGTTTATCTGTGTTCATCTGTGGTTTGATATCAAAAACATCAATCTACCCATTTTCCTCCTTTCTTTCTCTGTTCCCTGTTCCCTAGCTGTACGAGTAAATTAACAAATCAATTAGGATTCCTATATGAGTGATGTATCTCCGTTATCTGTAGTTTCTCACCGACAATCTCCTGCTTCTCGTTTGCAATTACTCGTTTTAAGTAATGGTCATGGTGAGGATATAATTGCAGTCCGGATTTTGCAGAAACTATTACAACAATCAAACCCACCAGATATTTTTGCTTTGCCTCTGGTGGGTGAAGGACACGCTTACCAACAGTTAGATATCCCTGTAGTTGGTTCAGTGCGTAATATGCCTTCTGGTGGTTTTATTTATATGGATGGACGCCAATTGGTAAAAGATGTACGCGGTGGTTTATTGCAACTTACTTTAAGCCAAATTAAAGCTGTACGTCGTTGGGTTAGTAATCAAAAAAAATTAGGTAATAAGAGAGCTATCCTAGCTGTAGGAGATATAGTACCGTTATTATTTGCAACTTTTAGTGGTGCCAACTATGCTTTTGTAGGAACAGCGAAATCAGAATATTATGTACGCGATGAAGTTGGGTTATTGCCACGCAAAACTAAAGGTGCAAAGTGGGAAAATTTTTCTGGTTCGATTTATCATCCTTGGGAAAGGTGGTTGATGAGTCGTCGCCGTTGTCGGGCGGTGTTCCCTAGAGATTCGCTAACGACAGAGATGTTACAAAAGTTGCAAGTACCAGCTTTTGATTTAGGGAATCCGATGATGGATGGCTTGGAACCGTCGTTTCCCACCGCACGGTTTTATACTACGGATGTGCAACAGCAAGAAATTACTCGTCCTCTAATTGTGACTCTGCTTCCTGGTTCCCGCGCGCCGGAGGCTTACAATAACTGGGAAAACATTATGGTTGCTGTGTCTGCATTGCTTGCCAGTTTTCGGGAACGAGATTCAGTATTTCACACTTCTGGCACAGTGGTGTTTTTGGGGGCGATCGCTCCTGGTTTGGACTGTAACACTTTATCCCAAACTCTCACAACCCAAGGCTGGCGTCCTCATACTGAGTCCCCTATCGCAATTGCCGATCCCAAGGTATTGACATTCAAGCAAAAAAATGATTACTTATTGCTGACTCAAAATGCCTATAACGACTGCTTACATTTGGCAGATTTTGCGATCGCAATGGCAGGAACAGCAACAGAACAATTTGTCGGTTTAGGCAAGCCTGCGATCGCCATTCCCGGTTCTGGCCCTCAATACAATCCTGCTTTTGCTGAAGCTCAAAGTCGTCTTTTAGGCCCATCCTTGATTTTAGTAGACCAACCAGGCCAAGTTGCCAAAGTAGTGCAATCTCTGTTCAATAATCCTGACACTTTGCAGTTAATTGCAGACAACGGTGTACTGCGGATGGGTAAACCAGGTGCAGCACAACGGATTGCTGACTGTTTGCAGTCGCGATTGGGTTAAATCTACTTTTACCACCCCCACTGCTATTAGCAGTGGGATTTTTCTGATTAATTAAAAAATCTCTTTCCTGGAAAAATGAGCAGCAAAATTTGCCAGCCTCATCTTTAGCAGTCTTTTACTTCATATCAAATTAATCAAGACTGTTTATCCCAAATTTTCGATAGGTATTACCCGACTAAACCAGAACGTAAAGCACGAACCGCAGCTTGGGTACGGTCATCAGCGCAGAGTTTATTGAGGATGTTGCGAACGTGGGTTTTGACTGTACCAACTGTAATGTAGAGTTTTTCGGCAATTTGACCATTGCTACACCCAGCGACAATCAATTCTAGGATTTCTAATTCGCGTTGAGTTAGGGGATAAGTTTCCAAAACTTGCTCGTACTCTGATGCTAATGCCTCTATTTTTACAGTCTTTGGTTTATCGCTTGTAGGAGCTTCCCCAGGCAAACCTTGGCGCATTTTCCGCAATACTACGTTGGCGATCGCAGGATCAATCCAAGAGTTACCAGTATAAGTCGCTTGGATCGCCTCTGTTAATCTACTGATGCTGGTTTCTTTCATGTAATAAGAGTCTGCCCCAGCCGCAAATGCAGCCAGTACTGCATCCTCTGTATGATCCATTGTCAGGATGAGAATCTTGGTTGCTTGCCCGGTTTCGGCTTGCTGGCGTTTAAATTTGCGCGTAAGTTCAATCCCATCCATATCCGGCAAGCCAATATCAACAACAGCTACGTCTGGCTTCGCGGTTTCTAAAAGTTTTAATCCTTGGGTGGCATTTGCTGCTTCACCTATCACTTTCAGTCCACTCTGAGACTGGAGTGCAGCTCGTAGCCCCATACGGGTGAGATCGTGATCTTCTATTAGAATAATGCTAATTTCACTCATTGCAACGCTCACGTTTTTCGACTCCAGTTTGGAAAATCCTAACTTATCTAAGGTATTTATTTGTTTTTCCCAAACCAAAGATAGATGATATTTACACTAGACTGCATCCACCGATAGAAATAATAAATTTGCTATTTTTAGTCCTAGATAGATGTAAAAATCTAGCCGGAGATGTATAGATATTTTACGAGAAAAATTGAAATATTGAGACAAAATTCTGCTTGTCCTATGCTTTTGTCTTTAGCCAGCGAGTGATAACTCATAAGCATTTAGTAAAGTAATCTGGTTTGATTCAATAAAAAATGGCCTATTCTTGAAACTCAAGCAATATTATGCTTTTTCCCTTTTGCCTGCCTCTACAACTAAGTTCATAAATCATATAGTAACGCTATACTATATTTCTTATATCAAAACTCTAAAATAAATGGAAAATTTTCAACAAACTAAAGCTGTCATCGAAGAAATTGAGCGCCCCTTACGAGCTATATTTAATCAAACTTTTGAATTCATTGCCTTAATGGAGATAGATGGTGTTCTGATTGACATCAATCAGACAGCGTTAGATTTTGGTGGTCTCACTAGCAACGATGTTGTAGGTTTACCATTGTGGGAAGCTAGTTGGTGGAAGATTTCCAAAGCAACCCCAACTAAAATACGGGAGGCGATCGCTACTGCTGCTAGTGGAGAATTCGTAGCTAATCAAGTTGATATCCTAGGAACAGGTAATACAGTAGCGACCCTTGATTTCACCATCCGCCCGATTAAAAATCGCAGTGGGCGAATTGTGCTACTAGTCCTAAAAGGTCGGGATCTGACTGAGGCCAAATAGCTTCAGCAACTCAGCTAGAAGCCGGAAATCGCCACATAGAAGAAATATAAAAACATCAACACGCTGAATTGTTCTTGCAACAGCAGGGACGAGGAACTTACAGGTTCCAAACTCTAGAATCAATCTCGCGATCGCAAAAAAAGCACGGCAATTGGTTTGGCGATCGTCAAGAAAATTGTCAAAACACTAGGAGATCTGATTACTTAAAGAATCCTTCATTAATCAAGGTAGCACTTTCCGCTTTACCCAGTCCAAGCAATCTGATGAGTAAAGTTGCTCAAGCTTATGGTACATAATGTTAGTGTGCAACTCACACCAATGACTGACGACAGGGTCTCATCTGCTCATTTAGAATTGGGTTGAAGCTTGATGCAAGTATTTTATTTTACTCTGTATCGGCTACGTCTGCTTTGGAGGGTCAATAACCTCCAGTTTTGTTAATTGCTAATGATGACAGAGCTTTGGTGAATTGATTTTGGATTGGGATTTTCGATAATCTCTAGGTCTGAATACGCTAGCTGGCTCTGCTGTGTAAGGTATTTAATGCCTATATACAACTAAGTTAACCCAATTGTGTAGAAAACAGCATAAGTTTGCATCGGGAAAATGTCGGAGATAGTGATTAACATACTACTAGTGGAGGACGATGAAATTGATGTCATAAATGTCAAAAAGGCATTCATGAGAGTTAATATTACCAACTCAGTTTATTTGAAAAGTTATGGAGTAGAAGCGCTCAGTACGCTTCATGGCAATAGCCCTCAGCCTCCAGATGTTTCTCTAGAACAGCGCTTGGTTTTACTGGATTTAAATATACCGAAAATGGGCAGGATCGAATTTCTTCAAGAATTATGTTCTAACCCGATATTAACAAAAACTCCTGTGGTCGTAATGACGAGATCAAACCAAGAGCAAGACCGAGTAAAAGCCTCCAGCTTAAATGTTACTGGCTAGCTCCTCAAGCCTATCACTTTCTCAAAGTTTGTAGAAATGATGGCAACTCTCAACAGGTATTGGATACTGTGCTAAATGCTTTAGTCAACCAATACCGAGGTTATAGACACCCGGTTTTTTGATTGGAGGTTGGGAATTTACAGTAATGCTAATGATAAATAAATAGTGAGCATTACCCAATCTTAAATCTAAAATTATTTAGCTTAAAAGTTTGAAAACGGTAATGCTAAAGGTCATCCTGTATTTGACAGCGAACATAAAAGCCGATGGAAGAGACGCTGAGAATTTTGGTTGTAGACAACGATGAAGTAGACCGCATGACAGTGCGACGGGCCTTAACTAAAGCAGGCGTACCAATAGAACTGTCAGAAGTAAGCGTCTGCAATGATGCGCTCTCTACCATCAGAAATACTACCTATGACTGCATTTTTCTCGACTATCACTTACCAGATCAGGATGGCTTGACCTTGATCCAAAAGTTACGCTCTTTGGAAATTAAAGTTCCTATAGTAGTACTCACTGGTCAAGGAGATGAAAACATCGCTGTCGAGCTGATGAAAGCTGGCGCTACAGATTATTTATCCAAAGCCAGGGTATCCTCAGAAACACTAACACAGGTTTTGCGGAATGCGATTCGGCTACATCGAGCTGAAATGCAAGCAGCTTTAGCACACCAACAGCTAAAAGAAACTAATGAGCAACTAACTCGTAAGAACCAAGAACTAGAAAGACAAAGGCAACAAATTCACCTACAAAATTTAAGATTATTAGAGGCATCGCGGCTAAAATCGCAGTTTTTAGCAACTATATCTCATGAACTGCGAACTCCGATGAATGCCATAATTGGCTTTTCTCAGATTTTGCTACGTCATAAATTTGGTCAGCTTACCCATCAGCAAACAGATATGGTAGAACGTATCCTCAACAATGGGAAACATTTGCTGATGCTATTAAATGAAGTGCTAGACTTTTCTAAGTTGGAAGCAGGACGTTTCGAGTTAAAGCCAGAATTATTTGATTTACCAAAGATAATTGAGGTTACCGTCGCTGAAATCCGTTCCTTAGCTGAATCAAAAAAGCTGTCCTTGTTAGTTGACGTAAACTTACAAAATCCTTTAGTTTTTAATGACTCAAGTCGTGTACAACAAATTTTAGTTAACTTACTTTCCAACGCTATTAAATTTACAGAGTCTGGTAATATTTGGGTTGAGGTAACTGAAAATATCCAAAATCAGCTGGCAATTACCGTGCGAGATACGGGTATTGGCATAGCTTCTCGGGACTTCAAAATAATTTTTGAAGCTTTTCGCCAAGTCGATCAAAGTATTACTCGTAAATATCCTGGTACAGGTTTGGGTTTGGCGATTGTAGATTCTTTAGTCAGAATGATGGGAGGTAAAATCATTCTCAAAAGTCAATTGGGGGTTGGTTCAATGTTTAGGATTGAATTGCCACGTCAAATAACAGTATCTAATACAGCAGTTGATGGTACAGTATTAAAATTTGATAGTGATTATATTATTTGTTCGGCTCAAAATCCCCACCCATCTCATTTTCAACACAACCAAAACCAGCATTCATCTCATACTCAATCTAATAAAGTATCGATGACTTCTCCTAATTAAAAATTATAAAATTAAAATTAATTGTAAATAGTTAAGTTGATATAAATCATGTCTGTTGTAGAAAATTCTCCGATTGATCGTATTCTTGTCGTTGATGATACTGTAGACAATCTTATTTTGGTGCAAACAATTTTAGAAAGTGAGGGCTATAAGATTGACTTAGTAGCAGATGGAATAGCAGCTTTGCAAAAAATCGAACAATCTCCACCCGATCTAATTTTGTTAGATGTGATGATGCCAGGAATTGATGGTTATGAAGTTACACGTCGCATTCGTAATAATCCGGACAAAAAAAGCTATATTCCAATTCTGTTGATCACTGCCTTTCATGAATCTAGCGTTGTTGAAGGTCTGGATGCTGGTGCAGACGACTTTATCCGTAAACCATTTGATACTGACGAACTATTAGCAAGAGTGCGATCGCTCTTGCGCTTGAAGCACAGTCTTGACGAGCAAAGAAAGATGGCGCGTCAAAGAGAAGACTTTGTTTCTCGTCTGACTCATGATTTGCGAACTCCTCTAGTAGCTGCCGATCGGATGCTCAATTTGTTTATGGAAGACACCTTCTGTAAAATTTCGCCGGAAATGAAACAGGCAATTAGCGTGATGATTCGCAGTAACCAAAATTTGACACAAATGGTAAATACTCTCTTAGAAGTGTCTCGCTTCGAGGCTGGTAAAAAGACCTTAAACTGGGAGAGTAGCAATCTAATAGAGATAGCTCAAGAAGTAGTCAGCGAACTCACTCCTCTAGCTATGGAGAAAAATTTAACTCTAAAATTAGACACCCATGAGTTAGAGCCAATAGGAGAAACATCTGGTGTAGTTATGGGTGATAGCCTGGAATTACGAAGAGTTTTGAGCAATTTAGTTGGCAACGCTATTAAGTTTACAGATACAGGCAGTATAGAAATTCGCTTTTCGGAACAATTAGCCGAGGCGGGAAATCAAAGTTATCTTACTATTGAGATTGAAGACACAGGGTATGGCATTGCTCCTGAAGACCAAGCAAGTATTTTTGAGCGATTTCGCCAAGGTAGAAATAAACGCTCAGGTAGTGGTTTGGGACTACATTTATCGCGCCGAATTGTAGAAGCACATGGCGGAAATATTGAGGTAACCTCTGTATTAGGTAAAGGCAGTATATTTAAAGTCCGATTACCAAAAAACACTGCCTAAGCAATTCAAAATTTGTAATAAATTCCTGATTATCTAGGGCTACTTAAAATCAATAAATTTTCTATAGAATACCTATGAAATTTTTTGACATAAACGTAGCACATGGTATGCATTGCTTACTGTATGCTATTTTTGTTGAAAAATAATATGTAAATTAAATTTGCAACAACTTATTAAATCGATCAAGAGAGAATTACTCTCTACATAACTCAAAAACTGATTGAGAGTTAAGCTTACCACAGAGTAAACGGCGGATGATGGTTTCTAACTCCTCAATCATATAGGGTTTGCTTAGATAGGCATCAAAACCAGCCTTTAGAATGCGTTCTTGATCCTCTTTGCTCGCTAAAGCTGTGACTGCAACTACGGGAATTTCGCAAGTGATTGGTTCTTGCTTCAAATAACGTACCACCTCGATACCGCTCAGACTTGGCAACAAAATATCTAATATAATCAAATCTGGCTGGTATTCTTTTGCGACTACTAACGTATTGGCACTGTCTGTTTGACAAATGAATCTACAGCCAAAAGAATCTAGAGCATAACTAATTAACACCAGATTATCACCATGATCTTCTACCGCCAAAATTAAAGGCTTTTGAGTGTTGTACTTCTTTTCATCACTCATGAATGAAGGTGTTAAATACATTTCTTCTCCTGGGCATACAATATGAGATTTATTATCTTTAGTAAATAACAACAAGCCTATTAATTCAGCATTCAATTTTGTTTTGCTTGCTTCTAGTTGAAAAATTTTACTAATGAAACAGTCACTGAGGCTAAGAAACCTAGATTGCATCTATAACAGTACTTTCAATATTATAAGCAAAACTAAAGAATATTTTTATATTTGCCCGAGCCTGACTTTCAATTGCTAAAAAACTATATAGATTTTAACTTGCTTATAAGCTTCGGGTTTCTTTAGTATTTTGGTAATTAAATATACACAAACTTAGAAAACGGCAATTAGTAAGTTATTTTAGTTCTGTCTCGCAGGTTAGCAAGTGGTTTCGAGTATCTTGCCCTAATAATGTAACTGAGATGCGCAACAGCTTATTTTCAGATCTTTATCAATAGACAGCGCAATCAGCATACATACATTTGTGCAGCCTACTACTTGTCACAACTTGACATATCTAGAATTTTTGTATTATAATGTACTACAAATGAATACCAATTAATAAAAATTTAGATGCGTTCTTAATCTCCCTCTCAATTAGATAGAGATGAATCCCAAACTTTAATCACAGATAGTCCTGTAAATATTTTTGACAATTTAAATCATCGCAACAAGTTATATGTAGATATATGTAGTCCAGTGCAGGATAGTAGAAATAATTATGCAGTTGAAAAAGGTTGAAAAGCTTGTTAAATTAACTGATTTCTTTCTGCTTACTCTGCGAAAACGCCGTTGCTTAAAGGATTACATAGAATTGTCTTAATTGCGCTAGCAACTGCTGGACGGCTAGATGATATTACAAAAAAAACTTTTTAAAATATATTACGTCAGTATCAAATAACTCAACTACCGCTATACTCATAAAAATATGGTTTTTGATGATTTTAGAAATAACGAAGGTAATTCTGGAAATAACAACCGTCAAAATTTGCTGAGTAGTGGTTGGCGGCCATTCCAACGCGACTTTGATTGGGGCTTTTTCTGGCAAATTGTATTTCATGATACCCAAGAGTTAACCCAAAAAAGTATTAATCTAGCAAGTTATTATGCCGATGCTTTAGGTAGAAGAGATTATAGCTGGTGGGCGAATTTATTAAATGTAGCTTCAGATTATACCCGGGGTGAACTGCAAAAATATTGGAATTTCATCACCCCAGAACCCCTGACGCCAGATAATCGCTACAAGGAAGTTTTAAGTACAGAAACGCCGATCATGCAATTTGTCAGCCGCAATAGTATTCCTATTGATTATGTGCTGAATCGATTGCAAGAAATTACTGTATTGCGAGTTTTGAAGCTATTAGAACGTCCTGACATTATTACTCAATATTATTCTGAACGAGATTTTTATTTTCCTGTCGATAAATTTATCAATTGGGAACGTATAGATGTCATTAATACTGTTTACGCATACTGGTCTAAATACGATATTTGGTTGCAAATTGATCCCTACGATCGCGGACGACGACAATATACTTTGATGTCGAGAAATATGGCACCGCTGATTAACAAAGCAACTTATGATTTAGCGGTGATGTTAAGTGGTTATCAAAGTCGTGTAGGCAAGGTTCATAGCCAATTTCCCATTCGGACGTTCCCAGCAGATATTCAAAGCTTTACAGACACAGTCCAGCAAGCAATTCTCAATCAACATCAGTTAGCGGTTGTTGTACATGGAGAGCCAGGTACAGGTAAAACTGCATGGACACAAGCTATAGCAAAAGAAATCTTAGTACCTTTAGGCTATGTAATTTTCATCTTAGATCATGATGCGATCGCTAACTTTGTACCTCCAACTTATTTAGAACAAATTTGCATCATTATTAATGAAGCTGATAACTTAGCCCAAAATCGTGCTTACGAAGTAGCGCAATATAATAATAAAACGGAACACATTCTCAGTTTGTTAGATGGAACTTTGTACCAAAGTATAATTGACGAGTCTGGGCTGCAAATGAAGCAGCGTTTAGTTGTATTGATGACTTGTAATACTACCGAAAGACTAGATCCAGCCATGTTACGTAAAGGAAGAGTAGATTTGATTTATGAATTTACTCAAAAATATGTCTAAACTAATTCTTTACAAAAAAAATTAATATGTGGGGTGGGCAATACTCACCTGAATATTTATATTTTGACAAAATTAGCAATACACACCCTAATATTTTATCTGGTCGAGTAAACATCAATTTTCATTTGCCATTCCGAAATTTATAACGGGTGTTATGTAGTTCCTTATAACATAGTTAATAAAGTAGCTAAATCAGGATGAGAATCCAACAACTGATTACAGCAGCGCTTAGTCTGCCTAATAACGCGATCGCCTATCATATAAGTCAAGAATTAGCAGCGCTTTACCCTAAGAAAGTACTTTTAGAAGGGAACGACTCTACATTTAATTTAGAGAAGTATGCTGAGGCTAACCTTTGCCAGATTCAATATAATTCCTCAAATCACAACCAGATTCTGACTGGCTGGGATGGGATGGAAAATCATCTGTATAAATATACCGAAAATGCTGAATTTGAGGTGCAATGGCAAGGACAGAAACTTGATATCCTTTTAATGAGTTGGCAGGAAGGCTATTGTAAAACCAGATATTACTGGATTCTGGCTGATAGTCAAGAATTAGCCGAAAAGTTTTTTATTGCCGTTTGTGAATGGAATTCGGAAATTCGTGATGAGGTTTTAGTTTTTGAAGATGGTTATTGGGCAAAAAATTCTGAGCTTTTTCAATCTATTAAAAATGCCACCTTTGATAATCTAATTTTGCATGGCAATCTTAAACAAGATATTAAAGATGACCTGACAAACTTCTTTGTTTCTCAAGAAGTATATGCAGCTTACGGTGTTCCTTGGAAAAGAGGTATTTTATTCATCGGTTCGCCAGGAAATGGCAAAACTCATACAGTCAAAGCATTAATTAATCAAATGCAACAGCCTTGCTTGTATGTTAAAAGTTTCCAGTCGGAATATGATACTGATAGCGAAAATATTCGGAAAGTATTCAAACAGGCAAGACAGTCTGCTCCATGTATTTTGGTGCTAGAGGATTTAGATTCTCTATTGACTGATGAAAATCGTTCTTTCTTTCTTAATGAACTGGATGGCTTCGCTGCTAATGAGGGGATTGTCACTATTGCTAGTACTAATCATCCCGAACGTTTAGATCCAGCTATTCGCGATCGCCCCAGCCGCTTTGATCGCAAGTATCATTTTGAGTTGCCAGATAACTCGGTACGACAAGCTTACATCACACTGTGGAACGAGCAGCTAAAAGCTGCCATGCGTATGTCACCAGAGACTGTTAGCCAGATAGTTGTGATGACAGATGGCTTTTCTTTTGCCTATCTCAAAGAGCTATTTCTATCATCAATGATTCGTTGGATGGGAGCAATGACAACTAGTACGATAGAAGCAATTATGGTTTCTCAAATTGCAGTTTTGCGAGAACAAATGAATAGCACAACTGCTATGAGTGAAGATACAAAAGAGCTAGAAACCGCCAAAAACTAAAATACCCGAGCGTATCCTTGATTAACGAGCCAGAAACGATTGACTCAACCAATATGCGCTCGTCCCAAAGATAACAATTAAGTAAACAGGAAGGAACCATATTCCTAAGCTAGGGTTTTCTATAGTTGCTAGGTTAAACATTTGCCATTCAATGTAAGCAAACAGCAAAATTATTTCAGTTTTCAACCAATTGAGCATTGAGCAGGCAATTTGATATTGCCGCAGTGCATTTTCTTCGGTAATTCGCACTGCATAATTAAAGGTATGGGGGTAGCGGTTGATAAATGTCAGCATCCCATAAATTATTAACCCTACAATTGGCAACAGCCAGAGAAAATTTTTAGTACCCCAGCCGTCGGCTTTGCCATCAATTCCAAAATGGATAGGTATACTTTCTGGTAATGCAAACCATCCATGAATGGCAATACCAAACAATGCAACTAGTCCTGCAAGCGCAATCCAATTAAGCATTCGTGCTTGCTGAGATTGAGGAATTAGAAAAACAGGTCTTTGATGACTCATGATAACTCCTGATTTCGGCTGATTTTGTTTCTAATTTAGCCTTGGCTGGGAGTAACTTATTCGGCTTGTTACAGAGATTTAATATAGCTATATTATTCTATTATCAAAAAAATTGAATGTTCTTCTTGCCTGCAAAGCGGCTGAATTAATTCAGCACATGGATACTAAAGAACTTTTGGTACAATCCACAGCTAACCGTTGCCTGATTATTGACAATCTGCACCAATCCTAAACTTTTGAGCTTGGATGCTACTTCAATATCTAACTTAGTTGGTGCAAGTAGTACCTGTTGAAAAGACTCTATTAGTTTTGGATCTTGCTGGAGGTGCCATAACTGATATTGAAGATGTTGGCTATAGATGCCAGTATCTGTTGTTGCATCTTTTAGTAATGCATTCAGAGCAGTTTGAGAACGCACACTCTGGTACATTGCTAGCCTTACCAGGTAAGGAAAACCTTCTGTAAGAATCATTAACTGATCTAATTCAGCCGCGTTAATTTGCAGTTCGTGACGCTGAGCTAAATCTTTTACCTGTTCTCGATTGAAAGGCGGCAATTCTACTGTCAATCCTACATTGAAAGGAGAGCGATTTGAGGGGAGAGGAATATAAATTTCCGTAGAGTGAGAGATAATCATCCTCAATTTTTGCCAGACTGAAATATCTTTGCTTTCCTCATACCAAGAACGAAGTAGAGCCAGAAAATCTCGAGCGAGATGGGGATATTCAAATAGTTGACTGACGCTATCTAATGCTAAAACAACGGGACGATCTATTTTTGGCAGCAAATATGCCTGAAAATAAATAGTACTGTTGATTAAAGCTCCCATATCTTCATCCCAGTACTCATTTAGATGAGATTCTAAACCTAACTGCTGAGTCACATTAGTACAGAACCAGCGCAAAAAGCGATCGATAGATGTAAGAACAGCCGTTCCAGCGAGATTTAAACTGAGGCGAACTGTGCGGTAATTCTGTTGAGTTCCATAATCTAGAATTCGTGCAATCAAGGATGTTTTTCCCATCCTGCGAGGTGCTTTGATGCAAATAAGTGAACTAGCTTGCAGAATTTCTCGATAACAAGTTTCTTCAATTGGAGGACGCTCAATATATAAAGCAGAAGCTAGAGGAACTTGTCCTTCTGGAGATTCTAGGACAGTCAAATTATCATGATTTTGTAGTTCAATTAGATTCTTTAATGCGGTTGATTGTTTAATGTATTGTTCTAACAGCGCCCGACAATTAGTTTTGTTAACTTTTTCGTTAACTACAGTTGAGAGCAATTGCCACACCCTTGGGGCAATACAAAATTTGATATAGTTTTCTGAATAATTATTTTCTTGAGCAATTTGAGCGTAAGTCTTTTTGGTTTCTAGTAGCGATTCGCGTAGAATTACCTTATGAATATAGCTGAATGACTGACCTGTTTTGTCAGAAACTAAATTAATTGCGAATTCAATAATTTCTTCAATGTTTCTCATTAATATCGCAATTTACTATGTAGAAATGTTTAATGCACCATTCGCTCTCAGCCAGTTTTTTTGCTCATTCGTTAACCCTTGAGCATCGGTAAAATCTGCGCCTTTGACACGAGAACCAGAGAAATCTACCTCTTGAAATTGGGCATTTCTGAAGTTAGCGTGTCTTAAATCTGTTGTAACTAAACTTGTATTATGAAGGATTGCTCCCTCTAGATTGGCTTGAAATAAGGAAGCTAGTTCTAAATTAGCACGGCTCAAGTCAGCGTAATTCATAATTGCTAATTCTAGGGCAACTTTGCTTAAGATTGCTTCTGTCAAATCTGCGTAACGCAAATCAGCCTTAACTAAATCGGCTTGGGTTAAGTCAACTCTTTTCAAAATTGTTTCGTTGAGCTTGCTTTCTTCTAGATCGACTCGTCGCAATAAACTATTGCTCAAGATTGCACCCTCCCAATTAGTTCGGCTGAGATTGGCATCATTGAGACTGGCACCTGTTAGATTGGCACCTGTCAAACTGGCTTTGAATAAATTAGCTCTTTCCAAATTTGCTTGTGTGATACAAGCAAACTCTAAAGAAGCTTCTGTTAAGTTAGCATTTCTGAGGCAAGCAGATGCTAGATTAGCATGATTTAGACGTGCATTGCTCAAATTAGCGCCGCTTAAATTAGTTTCCTGTAAATCAGCCCAACAAAAACTGCTATATGACAGCAAAGCCTGGCTTAATTTTGCCTGACTTAACTTTGAGCGGTTAAGATCTGCCCAAATGAAGTTTGCGCCGCTTAAATTTGCCTGACTCAAATCTGCGCTATTGAGATTTGCATGACTAAAATCAGCATCACTTAGGTCAACTCCTGCCAAATTCACTCGACTAAGATCCAGGCTTTGAAAATTTCGCTGTTTTTTCGCATAACATTGGATAATTTCATCTGCATCCATTGTTTTCATGCACCTTGATATAAAATAAATTGACTTAATCATCATTTATAAAACCTAAATCTAGTGTTTATTTATCTAGAAGTTTGTCGCCTGTAGATGCATCTCAAGGCTGGAGTTGAGACTAATTATTGATAAAACTTGCTACTGAAGCGATCGCCTCTATTACCGTACTACAATTTGAGGTCATCGCAGCGATCGCTGCCATTGCTAATGCTTTCGATATCTAAACTTGCTATATTTCTTCTACAGAAGCATAATATCATCACGGCTATCAAAGACAATCTGAGAGGTTTCCGGATTAAACCAACAATTGCTATTAGTGTGAACGCTTGGATTTTTTAGGCACTGAAAAGCTTCTGCTAAAACGAAAAGTTCTTTAGCTTTTTTGAGGATACCAGGATGTTTCGTTTCGGCAGCAGCAAGGTTAATTAAAGGACCAATCGCTACCAACGTAATTTCTCCTGGAGCCGCATTTAACTTACTGATGATAATCTCATCAGAGTAAGGCGACTCCTCACAGAAAGCAGCCGTATAAGGCAATGTATACGATAAATGCTCTACTCTATTTACTTCATTAATGTGAGCATTATCTTCCACAGCTTTTCTTGCCGCAGCAACACTCTGACCCACCTCAATATTTTGAAACCCAAATAATCTTAAAATCTTAGTAGCAACCGAAAACTTGCGGCTTGCGGTGACATTAACATCCGCAGCAGTGACAGCAATAAGTTCGGCAAGTCCCTGTTTCACCAAGCTCAGGAGCCACAAAAAGCTTAAGAAATCATCTCCTCCAAAATCACTATCAAGAATAATTTTGGGTATATTCAGTTGGGTTTTTATATTATTACTGGAACCAACTGTAGTGTCTGGAAAACGATAGTGCAGCATAATTAGTTAATGAAAAATTTGACTAAGTTAAATATTCTATTTTTTGGTTTTAAAATCTGTAAGTATCTTCGTATCACCTAAAGGATTGTGACCAACATGTTTCCAAGGTTCAACAATGGCGATCGCATAAAAAGCGGCCCAATAAAATATGTACCGATTCAAAATCAGAGTGACCTGCGCTGAGATAGCCAGATTGCGATCGCCAGTTTGGAGTTGACTGATTTAAACTATTTAATTGAGAAGTATTCACCATAATTTATTATTTTTTCAATTTTTTGATATCAAAGCCAACACAATATATTTGCAATTGTTCCAACAAGGTAGGTTTACTATCCAAAACTCCTGCAAAAATGTTGTGTTTATTACTGCTGTGTGTATACCTCATCAAGCCTACACGTTTAGATGTAAACCTAAACTTTAATATGTATTTCAACGAATTTGAAGATTTAGTACTAAAGCTTTTGATATGACAGTTAATTTTTTTTTGCATACTGAAATTCCTAAATCAAGTAATTCAAGTCAAAGTAGTTTTGTGTTGAGCAAGGATTTACCTTAGAGTGCGATCGCACTCTAATTCATGCTCAGGAGCTTCATTTACTAGAAGCACAATATCCACTCAGTAGAATTCAAGAGCCAGAATTCAGAAGTAAAATCTTCTGTATTTATGCTCGATTTTTACACTTAAATTGTGTACTTACTCAAATTGCAATCCAAAATATTATCAAGACGAATGTATTTAATTGTTATTAATGACTAATTAAAAATACCAAAATGCTCTAGTAATTATCTTGAACTCATCTTTGCTGAACAATATATAAAGTTGATATGTTGAGCGTGATATATGTTAGTTGTTACGGTAGACGCATATTTGCTGTATTTCGTCAATCAATCAATGTAATACCATTTCGCTGTGATCGGGCTGCGTTGGGGAAATACATGTGCTAGCTGCGGGTTCTTGAAGGTTTGTAACTCTAGCGAGTGAACGTAGTGCTTCCCCTCCCCTAAACTCTGGCTGTCTCACTCTTGCTCACGAGTCAGAAACGCCCTAAACAAGCGCCCACATCTGATTGATAGTGGTATTTATTTTTACCCCAACTTACTTAACATGCAAGTATGAGATTAAACATTTTACAGCAAACTCCAACTTTGTTAAGGATAAATCTCAAACCAAAAGGCTTTCTGTATTGGTTATTTGGCAGCATCTTCATAGCTGGAGGTGTTTTTTTGGTAACATCGCTAGGCAGAGCAACTAGGGAGCATCCCACTTTTTTGAACGTCATTGCGAGCGGAGCGAAGCAATCGCATGGACTCGTTCTTAGTTGAAGATTTTGTGATTGCTACCCTTCGGGAAGGCTCCGCCTACGTCGTTCCTCCTCTCTACGAGACGCTACGCGCTAAGCGAAGCTATGCCGTAGGCTTTACGCAATGACAGTTATTCTCTAGTTGCAAAATAAAAACTGGGATGCACCCGAGCAACTACTCTTACTTGTAATCGCTCGACACCTACACAAGGGCGTTGTCAATTAGTTATTAAAGGTTTTTTAAAATCCCAAGTTAAAAATTGGGATATTCAAGAGTTATAACAATTCTCTAAAAGTAGACAAAAGATGATGAATGACGCGGGGACGCGGAGACGGGGAGATAGGAAGATTCATTTGTAGCCAGATTTTAGAGAAAAGGTATTACAAGGTGCAAAGCTAGATACAAAGACTATTGATGCATGGGGTAGTTATCCCTTAGTACTTTTAACAAAGTCTGGCTCATTTCCTATAGCAGTAGTTACAATATTATTTTCAGGTTGGACTCTGAAAATGATATATATTTAGCTAATGGTTCAATGTTTACTGCTAAAAGCGCAGACCAAACTTTTGAAGCGATCGCAAATTTTATTAATTTGGAGAATACTAATTTATTTACACATAACTAGATAAACTGGAGTTAAATTCTAGTTAAATTTTAGTAAAAATACTAACTTTATTGAGCAAAAAATTTGCCAAAATTATTTTAGATTTATTTTGTATTTATAGATAGAAACTGAAAAAGCAGTTTATAGTAACTAATGGCTAACTAAAAAATAAAATCCCCACATCAATATGTGGGGATAAATTCGTGTGAGTCGTTACATAAGTGTCCTACCAAATAAAAGTTTAGAATTTGCAGATAGATCGAATATCTACCTAAAGCATTAATTAAAAAGAGTTAGAGAATATATTTCCTAACTAGCAAATATAATCTTATAACCTTCTGTCAATACCCTAAATTATGAGTATTAATACTTATAGCAATGTAAATAATATTGAAGTATTTAAGTCTTTTGATAGACAACTAAATATACCCAATGGACGAAACCATAGCATCACCAGCAATTTGATAATAATTAACGCTGGTATATTACTTTTTAGCCTGCCCTGAGGTGACTCAGGGTTTTATATTGCTTAAAAGCAATTTGATGTTCTTGCTCAAAGATTAACCTCAGTAAGTTTAAAGAAATATTACATCAGCTTACTGAATTTTACGTTACAGTCGTAGTGATAATTGAGGTGATTAACACTACTTACATTATAGTAAAGTGTTTTCAATTATCAAATTTACTGTGTTATTACGGTTAAACTGCCTAAACAAGCTTTTTTAACACTGCCTGTTATACAAAATTTTACGGTGGCTTAGATAAATATCTAACTAACCTAATTAGCTTATCTAAGTAATGACATATGCAACTAGAGCCAGTAGACTATGTTTTCAAAGATATTAAACAACGCCAGAGTTGCTCACGTTGTAATACTTCCATCTTCTCACAGCAAGTTAGAGTCAGTTCGCTCAATAGAACCGTAGTCGCCAGCTACGGTTTTTTTTTGTGAAAAGAACCAAAGGCTCTTTCAGCATTTAAGTATTAAAATTTTTCTTAACACATACTTTGTTATTTTAAGTAAAATCACGGGAAGAATAGCATAAGTCTAGGAGAAGTATACATGTGATTATGCTGTTTTTCCTACTCCAGGCTTGTTACAACTAATTTTGGAGATACGCAATGATAGAGAATTTGATACGCTTAACTAACCAAAACACAGATGCAATGGTAGATATAGTGTTTGGATTTTACTTAGATGGAGATGCTATCGATAGACAACAAATCGAACGCGAACTAATCGACCTAGGGACGAAACATAAGCTGGGAAACGGGAAGGAATTAGTCCAAAAATTACGTAAATTAGCGGCAGATAGAGGTTTATAGCTATAAATTGGCTTTTTGGGGTGATTAAGGTAAAAATAATGTATTTAGACAGGATTCTTGTACCCTCTTTACCCCACTGCTGCTAAAGCGTTTGGCATCCTCTAATATGATTTATGCCAGGAAGCTATTTTATAAGTAAGGTTTTTACCCTTTTACTTATTTCTAAATTAGGTCTTATGTGAATTAGTAACATTTCTTAAGCTAAGGCGCATTTAAATTGCACATTGTCGCAGTTTCGGTGGTTAAGATTCAACGGTCAAAAGTTGCTTTGGGCTGACAGCCATAATGCATAATCGTGCACTTGTAGCGCCTAACAGCTTATCTTACAAGGGTTCTAGACTAGCCCAAAATCACGATTTTCTGATGAGCAACTAGATTACAATGGTTTCAAGATTTAATTCACATTAAACGTAAATTATATTTGATTAGCTTCTTTAAAAAGTATCAATAAACACCAGGCTCTCGCTATAAAAGTGAGGGCTTTTTTGTAATTGAAAGCGAGAAAAGCAGCTTGATATTAATCTTCTGTTTTACAGCTACAAACAGATACAAATCTGATTTGATTCGGAGAAATCACTCGTAGAGGTAGGGAACAGGAAAGAAGGGAAGTTTAAAGTATACGGAATTCGTTCAAAAATCAAATAGAAGTCCAATATAATGTATTATTTTTAACTAAATATTTTTCTAAAATACTAATATCAAAAAGTCAGGTTTTATTCAAAAAAATTTTGTTGAATTCCGCATAAATATATATTAAAATTCATTGCAACCATACAAAAATAAATACACAGCATAATTTAGGCACTGCCTAGCCCTAAAACAATTGCTCCAAGTTTCATGTAGTAAGCTAATCTTGGCAATTTAATAATGAAAATAGCCTTTGTAGTTGGATATTTTCCCGTGTTGTCAGAAACATTTATTCTTAATCAAATTATAGGTGCGATCGACCGGGGTCATGAAGTCGATATTTACGCTTATCAACCAGCTAATACTCTTAAAGTACATCCGAACGTGAAGAAGTATCAGTTGTTAAATCGGACTTTTTATCAACCATATATACCTCCAAATCACTTTTCACGGCTGTTGAAAGCTATAAAATTACTAATTAAGAATTTCTATAAAAATCCTTTAGTATTACTGCGATCGCTTAATTTTTTCAAATATGGCAGATGGGCAACTTCTTTAAGATTGTTCTACTCAGTGATACCCTTATTAGAATCTAAATCCTACGATATCATCCATTGCCAATTTGGCACATTTGCCCGCGAAGCTATGATTTGGCGTGATATCGGCGCTATTAAAGGAAAGTTGATTACTTCTTTTCGGGGTTATGATATCACTTGGTTTGTTCATGAACGTGGGGAACACATCTATGACGAACTCTTTAAGAAGGGAGATTTCTTCTTAGCAAATTGTAAATACTTTCAAAAAAAAGCTATTAAACTGGGTTGTGATGAACAAAAAATTGTTGTACATGGTTCAGGAATAGATTGTAGCCAATTTCAATTTAAATTAAGGCTTCCTCCGAGTGCAAATGAGAAAATTTACGTTACCACAACTTGTCGCTTAATTGAAAAGAAAGGCATAGAATACAGCATTCGTGCTGTTGCTGAGGTGGTAAAAACTTACCCCAGTATCGAATACAACATCATTGGTGATGGTTATTTGCAAGCCGATTTACAGCAATTAATTGAAAAATTAAATGTTGCTACTCAAATCAAGCTTTTGGGGTGGAGAAATCAGCCAGAAATTATTGAAATTCTTGATAAATCCCATATTTTTATTGCTCCAAGCGTCACAACTCATGATGGTAATCAAGATGCTCCCATCAACACTTTAAAAGAAGCAATGGCTATGGGTTTACCAGTCATCAGTACGCTACATGGTGGTATTCCTGAACTGGTAGAAGATGGGATTTCTGGTTTTCTTGTTCCAGAACGCGATGTTGATGCGATCGCCGAAAAATTAACTTATCTAATCAAGCATCCAGAAATTTGGTCACAGATGGGTCAAGCAGGCCGTGCTTATGTAGAAGCACACTACGATATCAACATGCTTAACGATGAATTGATACAAATTTATCAACGAGTAAGTAGTAATAATTTACCGCTACTAGAACCAGCTTTAGCTGTCACCAGAAGTTTGAATTCTCAAGGATATTAATACAGAGATGAACTTATCAGCGATCGCAAACCCCAAAGTTACAATTGTTGTTGTTCCACGAGAGCGTTTTAGCTATACTCGCGAATCTTTGGAAAGCATTTATGAGCATACAAACTATCCATTTAATTTAATTTATGTAGATGGAAATTCGCCTCCTCATATCAAAGATTATCTAACAGAACAAGCACAGCAAAAGCAATTTAAACTAATTCGCAGCGATCGTTACTTGTCTCCAAACTGCGCTAGAAATATGGGACTCAAACAAGTTACTAGCCAATATGTTGTTTTCCTAGATAACGACGTAGTTGTTACTCCAGGTTGGCTTAAGCCATTGGTAGACTGTGCGCAAGCAACGGAAGCAACCGTAGTCAGTCCTCTCCTGTGCCAAGGTACACCTCTACATCAAGAAGTACATTGTGCAGGAGGCGAAACGGGGGTTAAGGTAGAAACGCACAGACGGCGGATTATTGAGAAGATTTACGATCAAGGTCGGCGAGTTGCAGATGTGCAACCCCAGCTAAAACAGCAGCAAACGGGGTTAGCAGAATTTCACTGTATGCTGGTATGCACAGAAATATTTCAGCAAATTGGTTTTTTGGATGAAGCGCTGCTTTCCACGAAAGAACACGTCGATTTATGCATGTTGGTAGCCGAGGCTGGCGGTACAGTCTATCTCGAACCGAAATCTCTCGTAACTTATGTACCAGGGCCACCCCTAGAGTGGACAGACCTACATTACTATATGCTGCGCTGGAGCGATCGCTGGGAATTGGCAAGCCTCAAACACTTACGCCAAAAGTGGAATCTTACGGAAGATGAGTATTTTCAAAATAGATACAACCGCTTGGGATCGAGACGCCACATGACAATTATTCACCCTTTCGCCCGAAAATTGTCTATTGGTAACTTTGGCTTTCGGGTGGTGAGTAAAATCCTGCGTCTGATGGATAGGATATTTAACCGCTTGATAACTAGCTGGTGAAATTTGCGATTGCAGTATCATCCAGCTAGAAGTTTAGTTAGAAATTGGTACATTTTTAAATGCAGCTGTATCTGGCACAAAAATGTCCAGGTTCTTGACACCATCAGGAACCCTGATCCATACATAAGCATCGGCTGACGCTTTGGGACGTAGCTGCGCTAAAGAAACACTACCTGTTGAGCGATTTAAAGCAATTGCTTTGTAGGTTTCACTGGTCTCAGGATTACGAGCTGTTGTACTAGCAACGGATATAATATCGCCACCACCAACTCCGTCAGTAGCTTGGCGACGGATGCGCATCTGCACATTCACTACATCACGGTTTCCGGTTTCTGGATCTTTAATCCGTTTTGCTGAAAGTAACTCAACTTCTGCCTTATTACCAAACGCAGGTTGCATAAATTGACCAGGCTGAAGTACTGAGATAGCGACCGATGCTGGTGTTGTTTTTTCTGGCGATGCTGTGGGTTCTGCGGGAATTGATTTTGTGGCAGAGGTGGGAGAAATAGCAGTACTAACTCCTGTGCTAATGTTGGTGGTATTTAGCGTTTGTCGCAGTGTGAAAACTTCGTAAGCTGCATAGCCACCACATATTAAAGCCACAGTAGAGAGGAATACAGCCACACCAGACAGAAATGTACTCACACCATTACCTCAATTACATATTTCTTTTAAATACAGGTTTGTTCACCTTTGGATTTTATAATGCCATAAATTATGCATATGTATTAAATAAGCCATTATCTTGCCTAAACTAATTTAAACGCTGCATTGAATCTGAAAAACGCGGTCAGTTAGACCGTCAGAACCTCAGAGCCTATACAATAGTTGATGCCCACATCTCCAAACTGAAGTACTCCTCACTTCGGATCTATGCTTCGGATCGGTCTTATGTAACGGTGAGAAATAGTAAACTACCCACCACTGATTAGGAGTACCTAATACAGTGAGGGTTTTTAAAGCCCAGAGTTTACCCGACAAGGGTGTTAATTCACTAAGATTTTTAGATCATCGTACCTACAAATACGCAGCCAGTTTGTAGCTCTAAGGTTAACGATTAGAGCTGATTCGTAAAGTAAATATTAAATAGCCAATCGCCTAACCACTTGAAATATGGTTCAGAAATTAAACACTCTCTCATAATTTGATGCAGAAACTTGCGTTGCTATCGGCTGTGTTGCTGAAATTGCGTTAACTTTCTTTTAATTTATGGTTCAAGATTTTTCTCAAATTATGATTCAAAGCATACGTATTAAACCACAGAGGAACACAGATAAATTGGTGTTCATTTGTGGTTTTTTCCGTGTTAATTAAGATTTGCGCAAAAAGCCTTTAACGAGTATATTTCAGACTTTCAACTTTCCCTAAAAACTTATCTGTGAAAATACTCATAACAGTGCGTTTGCGAACATTAATATTCGCGCTCAAAGACATTCCTGATTGTAGTGGGACTTCTGTGCCATTGATATTAATGGATTGCTTTCTTAACCGAATTTCTGCCGGAAAACGATAGTATGGATGGGTTTGATCGGGGGGTAGAGCATCAGAACCTACACGGATTAAATCTCCTTGAATGTCACTAAATTCAGTGTAGGGAAATGAATCAAGTCTGACATCAACAGGCATTCCGGCTTTGATAAAGCCAATATCGTTGTTAGTGATGAAAACTTGTGCAACTAGGTTTTCTGGCGGCACAATTTTGAGAATAGATTCACTGCTGTTATAAACGTATCCGGGACTACGAGGTTTTAAATCAAAAACAATACCATCATTTGAAGCTCGCAGTTCTTGATATTTCATATTTAACTGGAGTTCGCTGATTTGACTGTTAAGTTCTTGGATTTTTTTATTGTTTTCGACAATAACTTTGGTGAGTTGACTATCAATGTCGGCGATACGCTTTTCGTTATCGGCTATTTTGCTGAGTAAATCTTCTTTAGAAAGAGCGATCGCATTTTGTAATTTCTTTTGCCCTTGGGTGATCGCTAATCTTAGACGTTCTTCTTCCTGCACCAGGCGGTTAACTTCAGCTTGGCTAGTGTCTGCTGCTTGTCGTTTTTCTAAGTAAGGTAAGCGAGCAAATGCCCCCTTTTGCACCAGAGTTTCTAAGTTACTAGCAATCTCTAAATTTGTCGTCAGACTACTTCTAGCGTTAATCAGTTGCACTTGCACTTGATTTAACTGCCGAGTTAACTGTTCTCTATCCAACCGCACTGACTCAATTCGAGTTTCTCTTTCTAATTGCCTAGTCTGTAAGCGTTCTTTAAATCGTGGATTTAAATCCGTTATTCCTAGACCTTGATTTAATTCTGCACGAAAAAGTTGATTTTCCTGCACTAACGCCGCACGGTTTTCTGTCAGCGCTGCTAATTCCGGTAATTCTTGCAACTGCTTAGAACTAGAATTAGCTGAGAGCGATCGCATTTGGGTAAGGTAAAACTGATTTTCCGCTTTTAAGCTGGCGCGAACTGCTTGCAGAGAAGTTAATTTGGCCTGACTGGTGGTGCGATCGAAGCTTACTAATAAATCGCCTTTTTTGACTCTTTGCCCTTCTTGCACGTGAATTTTGGCAATTACCCCGCCCACTGGTGCTTGGATCTCTTTGACAAAACCTTTAGGTTCGAGTTTACCTTGCACAGGAACAGATTCATCTATCTTGGCATTACAAGCCCAGATGACTGCAAAACTGCTTACTCCTACTATGCTCCAGACAATAGCATGAGACCAAGCACGAGATTGTTTGAGGATGACAGGCTGATCGAACTCCTCTTTCTCTTTGGGTAAAGTCAGCCCTGAACCACCAAAAACACCTACATCTCCTTGTAGAAGCAGTTGCCATTGACGCTGGGCCTCAGGAAACCGCTTCCAGATTATGAATATTCCTCCAACTGCAAACAAAAATAAAAAACCGCCCGTAGATAGGAGCATTTCGAGATTTAAAGGGCGAGCTTCAACAGCATCGATATAATTGTTGTGATAATCGCTCTTTTGCTGCAAAAATGGTTGATTTTCAGATTTGGCTTGCGCTACTGTTGAGCCGATTGTGCTATGGCTTACCGAATTTTCTTGATTAATAGGTGGTGAAAATGCTAACTCCATGCTTTCTGGTTTGCTAACGCAAGCACCCATATCAGATTTTCTTGGAGTTTTCTCATCAGTAGAAACTTCTTGGCAATAATTAGCAGGTGTTGGAGAAACGTTGGAACATTGTGTGCAAGCTAGCAGCAAAGATAAATCTGGCATAGTTCTACTTGGTCGTTGTCCTTTGTCAGTTGTCCTCTCTTACAAAGTTCTGATCGAAGGTTTCCTCCGATCAGACTTTGCGCTTTGTCATTTGTGATTCTCCGCGTCCCTAAGTCACCGCGTCCCCCTTCTCTTCCTCATATTTGCGATTCCTGTTGTTGAAAAAGACAGTAATAACGTCCTTTCATTGCCATGAGTTCGGCGTGTGTTCCTTGCTCGGCAATTACACCCCGATCCATGATGATGATTGTGTCAGCATTTTTAACGGTATTGAGTCGGTGAGTAATAAACAAAACTGTACGCCCCCGAAAAAACTCCATTAGATTCCGACATACTTGTTGTTCAGACTCGTAATCTAAAGCACTGGTGGCTTCATCGAGAATCAATAATCTGGGATTTTGCAAAACAGTACGAGCGATCGCAATTCGTTGGCGTTGTCCTCCAGAAAGGGCAGAACCTCGTTCGCCAACAATTGTGTTGTAGCCGTTGGGTAGGGCCATGATGAAATCATGCGCAGCTGCGGCTTTGGCAGCAGCAATGATTTCTTCGGTAGTTGCATCTGGGCGAATCAAAGCAATATTATCTTGAATTGTCCCTTCAAACAAAAGGGTATCTTGTAACACTATGCCAATCTGGCGGCGTAGAGAATTTAGCTCTACTTTCCTTATATCATAACCGTCTATTTGAATTTGTCCTGCTACAGGTTCGTAGAGTCGTGGTAATAATTTTGTCAAAGTACTTTTACCAGAACCGCTTTGTCCAACAATCCCAACAAAGGTTCCTGGGGCAATTTCCAAATTAATATTGATCAGTTTTAAACTATCTTCTGGATTAAAGCCAAAGGAAACTCCATTGTATTTAATTGCACCTGCAATTTCCGGTAGAGGAATATTATGGCGATCGCTTGGCTGAACTTCTGGTACTGTATCTAAAATGTCACCCAAGCGTTCGATAGATAATGCTACTTCTTGGAAGTTTTGTGATAGCTGAATTAAACGCAGCAAAGGACTGGTAACATAACCAGCGATAATCCGAAACGCAATCAACTGCCCTAACGAGAGTTGATTAGAGATGACTAAATGCGCGCCTACCCACAACAACACAAAACTCGAAAATTGATTTAAAAATCCACTGATAGAGTTGGCGGTGCTAGAAGTTAGGACATTCTTAAAGCCAGCGCTGATGTATCGGGTATAGCGATCGCGCCATTGCCAACGAGATTTCAATTCAATATTCTGTGCCTTGACTGTTTGAATGCCTGTGAGAATCTCAACTAAATAAGATTGAGTATCGGCATAGCGTTCGGCTTTTTTCCGTAACTGTTGTTGGACAATCGGCACAACAAAGGTAGTCAGGATTGCAAATAATGGCACGGTAGCTAATGCAACTAGTGTCAGCATCCAGCTGTAAAACAACATAATGCCGATATAAATCACAGAAAACACGGCATCTAGTACTACTGTCAATGCTGTGCCTGTGAGAAAAGAACGGATATTCTCTAGTTCATTAATCCGTCCGGCTAATTCTCCAACGCGACGACGTTCAAAATAACTTAGAGGTAGTCGCAGTAAATGCTCAATTACTTCTGAACCCAAACGAATATCGATGCGGTTGGTAGTGTCGGCAAATAAATAAATCCGCAGACTCGTTAAAGCTGCCTCAAACACTCCAATCACCAACAAAAAAATGCCTAGAATATCCAGCGTATCGAGGCTTTTTTGAATTAATACGGTGTCGATGATGATTTGAGTGACGATGGGGTTTGCCAATCCAAATATCTGCACAAAAAAAGAAGCCACAAGGACTTCAACCAACACCAGACGGTATTTATAGATCGAAGGAAAAAACCATCGCAAACTAAATTTTTCGGGGCGATCGCCTTCTGCTTTTTCCACCGTCAACACTTGCCCAGATTCCCCCCAAATTTGGACAAACTCTGCGGGAGAATATTGAGTTACTCCTGTTTCTGGAGCCGCGACAACAACTTCCCGCTCTGTAATTTTGTATAGCAAAGCGAGATTTTCTTGCCAATAAATTAAGGCTGGCGCAGTCAAGCGGTTAATCACATGAGCCGGAACTGTAACTAACTGGGCCTGCAAACCCATCATTTCTACAACTGCGCCTGCTACTGGCAAGGAAATCTGCTTGTGGGATTTTAGTTGATTGGTCAAGACTTTGCGGATTAAATCGCGGCGAAAAGAACCTCCCAATATCTGATTCAACATCTGGAAACAGGCTAAAGGAGCGTCAATGATGCCCTTTCCTGATACAAATATTGTTTGTGCTGGTGCGAGACTTGCGGCAATGGGGTCTGGGGGATATTCTGGAGCCGGAGCAATTTTTAAACTAGCGCCATATTCATGAGGAGAATTCCAAGGAATGCCAAGTAAGCGAACTTCGGCTGTGTTTTCCCAAGTCTCTTGAGAGTCATTCAACGCTAATCGATAGCCAACTGTCATACCCTCAATACCGCCAGCACTGACTAGCCACAAATGCCGTTTGTTAAACTGCTGGGAATGAACTGGTCCAGGAGGTAAATTTAGCACCTGTGTTTGTTGCCAAACTTGGCGTGCTAAATCTTTGGTATCGGTGGTTGCATCTGCATGACGCTGGGTTTCCAGACTTAAGAGTTCAAAAACTTCGCTGATGTGGGGACGCGATCGCACTGCTTGAGCAAACTCTGGTTCTGTGTCCATCAATTGCAAAAATTCTGCTGCTTCCAGAGTGATAGCAATGACTTCTGTAGAGGCCATTACCGCCTCGCAACTTACCCCACGCACCAATCCTAACCAACCAAGGAACTCTCCTTTTTCTACTACAGTCAAACTAATTTGAGAGTTCGTCCATTGGTCGTAACCCAATACCCGCGCCTGTCCTTGATAAATCACCATGACTTGTGCTGGCATTCTTTCTTTAACCAGCATCCATTGTCCACTGCGGTATTGCAAAAGTTGGCATTTAAAGGCGATGCTTTTTAAGCTAGCAAATGAGAGTTTGTTAAACGGGGGAGTGTCGACAAGGAATGCTAAAATTTCGGTCTGGGTGATCACTGGCTTCATCCCATCAGATACTCCACACAATGGTTAGCAGATTGTAAATAGCTTTGAATTTGTGTTTGTATCCAGGCTTCAAAGAGTTCGTCTAGCAAATACTGCTGCATATTTTCATCCAACTGGGCGGGCAGTAATTGCTCTAAGCGAATAATTACATACCAATCGGCTATTAAATGCGGTTTCCAGATTTGACCGGGTTGACTGACAAATAAAATTTGTTGAATTGTCGGATGTGGTTGAGATAGAGGAACTGGCCCAACAACTCCGCCTGTTTGCGCTTCGGCACCTTGAGAATGCTCCTGAGCTATGGTTGCGAAAGAATGCTCTCCCTCAACAATCCGAAAATATAGCTCTTGGGCTAAACCTTCATCTTGGGTACGAATCATGGAATATACTACCCGGTCTAAATCTACTTTGCGTTGTAGAAAATAAGACTCTAGTTTATTGCCCCACATTGCAAGCTGCAATTTCTGGATTAATAGCGGACGGATTGCCAACTCTTCGATGATTGCTACCGTTAGATTATGCTTTTGCAACCATGCTTGTTCTATCTCTGGTGAAGTGAGTTGGTGACGTTGACGAAAGTCGGCGATCGCCTCGAGATGTTCTGCTTCCGTGCAAGAGTAGGATGCGATCGCTTCGTCGATCACTTTGGCACGTAATACCTGTGGTAACAACTGGTAACGATTTAGCAAAGACAGTAATTTTTCTGCCTGAAGAATTTCGTTACTTACTTGTAATGTTTGTGTCGTCATAATTCCTGACTAGCACGTTCCGCATTCTAAAGTTTGGGCAGAAATCTGTACATCTCACGCCGTGAGAGTATCTAAAGAGACTAGGAGGTTAATGACCCTCTCTTTCCTGTTCAGGCATTCTTGATCGCATCCGGAATTTTTTCAATAAGCCTTTGTAAATTTTTTCAGCCTTAACTTCCAGTAACTTAGCGAGAATTTCACATTATATACGTTTTGGGAGTAATTTGTTACTAGATAATATTAATTACACTAGTTTTATATTAAAATTTAAGTAAAAAAATATACTCATAAAATAAAGAGCTATTTCCTGTATTTGCTAGCTTCATCTTGATAAACAGGTTTTTTATAGAAAAATAAAAATTAGAAACTCAGGTATAAATTGTAATTTTGCTACCGTGTGACGCTTTATTGTCCGTCACAAGGGAAGGATGAAAAAAGCTACTGTATCTTTTATTCTGATGAAAAGCGACTGGTGTATTAGTGCTTACATCGTTTTCCTTTTAACCTACGGGGTCGTGATTCAACTGCCAGAAGCTCAGGCAGATAAACAAACCTCTGAATCTGGAAGTCGCGCCAGAGGAAAACCCTCTTCTAACACGTAACTTTGATGTATCTAATCCAAAACTTCAAGATACATACAAGCTTCTTGCGACAGCAAAGCTGTCATTAGCCTTGTTTACCCCTCTTCAGGTTTGCTTCTACCAAAAGTTGCAGCGGAAATTTTCTTGCTGCTGAGTTCATGTGAACAAATCTTTAGGAGGACGGATTGATGGCAACAAATAGCCCGACATTTGAACAACAAGTCTTAGATTTAACCAATCAAGAACGAGCTAAGAATGGTCTTGCACCACTCCAAGGAAATGCAGAACTCAACTATGCTGCTGACAGATATGCAGAATTGATGTCACAGAAAAATTATTTTGGTCATACAGGGCCAGATGGCTCTACTCCTCGGAATAGAGTTAACACAGTTGGTTTTGATGCCCAAATCGTAGGAGAAAACATTGCTCGTGGCCAAACTACACCAAAACAGGTTGTGGATGCTTGGATGAAAAGTCCAGGACACCGAGCTAACATCCTTAATCCTCGATATACTCAAATTGGTGTAGGTTTTGACAAAAACTATTGGGTTCAAGACTTTGGTAGCAACGATACCAACCCTAAGAGCAATATACCAACCTCAGGTTCTCAACCAACACCAACACCGACACCGACACCAACACCAACGCCAACACCCAACCCCAGCCCTGAAGGTAATAACGCCACATTTGAACAACGAGTTCTGCAACTCACTAATCAAGAACGAGCTAAGAATGGTCTTGCACCACTTAAAGGAAATGCAGAACTTAACTATGCGGCTGACAAATATGCAGAAGTGATGGCGCAACGCCATGTTTTGAGCCATACAGGGCCAGATGGTTCTACTCCTAGAGATAGAGCCAAGGCAGTTGGCTTTGAAGCTCAAACAATTGGAGAAAACATCGCTGTTGGTCAAAAAACCCCAGAACAGGTGGTGGATGCTTGGATGAAAAGCCCAGGACATCGGGCTAATATCCTTAATCCCCGCTATACCGAAATTGGTGTGGGTTTTGACAAAAACTATTGGGTTCAAGACTTTGGTAGTAATGATACCAACCCCACCAGCAAAATACCAACCTCTGTATTAGATTCAGTCTCTGAACTTACACCTTCACCTACTTCTAAAACTGGGAAAGAACTTAGAGGTGGAGAAGGAAAAGATGTCTTGACTGGTGATTCAGGTGATGACAAGTTGTGGGGTGGCAGAGCTAAAGATATCCTCAATGGAGGTGATGGAAATGATCGCATCACTGGTGGGTTAGGCAAAGATCGCTTAACTGGTGGTGCTGGAGGCGATACCTTCGTCTATGAAAAACTACAAGACAAAGGAGATACCATTACTGATTTTGCTTCTAATCAAGATGCGATCGACTTGCGTCAGATTTTGGCTGGCCCATCTTACACCAGCACAAATAAATTCGCTGATTACGTGAAATTGGAACAATTAGGTAGTGATACTGTTGTCCGCCTTGATGTCGATGGAAAAACAAAATCTGGTGGCTTCGAGAAGTTTGTGCTATTGGAAAATGTCAATGCGTCTAGCCTAACCGCTAAAAACTTTGTTGTCTAATTAATCCAGTTTCTCAGCTCTGCTTTGCCATAAGGGCGCGATCGCCGCGCCCTTTCTTAGATATTATTGAGCAATACTGGCAATCTGATTCCAGGCTTTCACCACTTGTAGTAAGTTGTTCGGCAACTTATTTTGCGAAATATCGTTATATCTCACCGTGCCCTCTTTGCTAGTAAGAGTGTAGGTAATATAATCAGCCGATCCTTGGGGTGCTGGGTAACTCAAATTTTTGAATTCACCAAATCGCGATCGCTCTACTAACTTCTGAAATTGTCGCACCTGCTGGGGAGAAATGCGACGAACACTGCGTTCAGAATCATTCGCATCACCAATCCGCACCTTAATTAAGCGTCCGTCGTTAAGTAAAACAGTTTCGTAGGTTCTACCAGTAAAGCCACCACTAGAAATTTGCCGAAATACTACATCTCGATCTAAAGGTGATGGCATTTCATTGGCTGGAATAGGTACTGCACCACCTGTATTGCTGTCAGAAATTGGACTATTGCGCAGCCGATTCCACGCTTTCACCACAGTCCGTAAATTGCTCGGTAGTTGATCTTGAGAAATATTGTTGTACCTGACGGTGCCTTCTGGGCTGGTCAGGGTATAGGTAATGTAATCAGCTGCACCACTGGGCGCTGGGTAATTCAAATTCTTAAATTGAGCGAATCTTGTGCTGGCCAACAATTGTTGAAACTGTTGCACTTGTTGCAGAGAAACTCGGCGAACTCTCCGTTCAGAATCGTTAGCGTCACCAATTTTCACCCGAATCAAGCTACCATCATCAAGTAAAACAGTTTCGTAGGTACTCCCTGCCAAGCCGCCACTAGAGATTTGCCGAAATACAACATTTCGATCTAACGCTGGTGGTAACTCATTGCTGGGGATTGGGACTGGTGTAAGGTTGCTAGTATTACCATTTGGCCTGTCACGACCTGCAAGCTGGATTTGGGAACCACTTTCATCACTGAGAAACACCCAAGGGCTGATTCTGTTAGCTGATTTGACAAATACTTCCCAACCAGATACTAGTATTTGATCGCAAGCATTGGAATAAGCTGGACGTGAATCCTGCGGATACGCTTCGCGATCGCAACCACTAGCGAATTTTTTCTGTTTAGACGCAACGATGTTCAGTGCGCTGATTGGTAATCCTGACACCTGAGAAGCTTGACGCAAAACAGCATCCCTTACTTTTTGGGGCAATTTCTGATTAGCGATTTGGCTAGGATTTTCATTCAACCTGAGTGCGGAACCTGTTTGATCTGTGTGATAAACCAAGGTTTGTCCAACAGCTGCTACAACTACCCGCCAACCTGGTACTACAGATCGGATACAACTTTCATTAGCATTACCTAATCCTAAACAGCCATCACTCCAAGTTTGTTGTTGGGCTTGAATAATATTTAGCCGAGAAATTGGCTGTTGCAAACGTGTAGACGCAGCTTGCAAAACTTGATTTTTGACAGATTGTGGTAATTGGGTTGTGGTGTTATTAGTTGAAGTATTTGCTGAAGCTAACCGGAAGGAACGCCCATTATTATTTGTGTGATAAACCCAATTTTGTCTACCATCAGCTACGACCAATCGCCAACCAGGAACTATGGCTTGTGTACAATATTCATCTGGTTGAGGTAGTTCCAAGCAACCATTGCGCCAATTCTGTTGGCTGTAATCAATAATTTGCAGTTTGTTTCTAGAAATTCCTGTTCTTTGGGATAAATCTTGTAGCACCACATTAACTATTGAACGTGGTAATTGATTTTGTTTGAAATTTTCTTTCAGGACTTCGTTTTTTGCCTCTGGCGAAGCATCAACAGAAGCAGCAGTACTGCTTTTGATTAATGTTAACCCACTCCCAACAGATAAAATTCCTGTTAACACTAAGGCAGTGAAAATCCGTGCTTGATTGCTGGTACAATAATTACCCAAAGAACCTTTCATACTAATAGTAATAATTTAGTTACTAGTCAAATAATTGCTACTCTGCAAATAAATACCAAAAAGTATAAAATCCTAAAGCTAAACAGCTTGAAATTAAACAAGCGTCAATCTTCTGATGCAGATGTGAAGATAGACGCCTATATGTTGATTATTTGTTCCTGAATTGTTACAGCTAGATTTATACAAAGTGAGCTGAACGGCTTTAGGTATACCTTACCAGTAGCCTCAGTAAATATAAAACGTAAAATTCAGAATAGTATTAAGCACTGAATGTTTATGAATTGTCGGCGCATTAAACCTAGCAATACTACTTCCCCAGCCTTTAAAATCTGGTGCTAGCATGGCATTTACATCACTATAGGCAACATTATCAAGCACTGAGAGCCTGTTGTTCAACTGACTGATTGTTCGGCATATCAAATCTAATCGTACTAGCTGCCCAGTCTTTTAAATCAGGTGCTAGCCAAATTAGTTTCCGGAGAATTTCATCATTTACCCATAACACCAAGGGGCAATGAAACTGTTTCCGGAACTCATCCCGCATCAGATTGGTACTAATGATGAGTTCGTTGATATCGATCACAGATTCTAAACCTCTGACCATCAAAACATCAGGTTGCTCAATGCCTACTGTCGTTGAGATGGTTGTATACAGTGTTTCAGTCCCAGGTGGTAGCACAATCTCTTGGATATGCGCCGATGAGAATTCTGTTAACAGATTTAGTACCTGCTGTTGCCTATTAGCAGAGTTACAAGATGCCAAAATTAATGAAAATGCACCAGCAGAAACCATCATCGCTCTTGCGAGTCGTTTAGTGGCTGCGACGGTAGTCCCCATACCGTCCTGTGAATTGTTAAAGCTGCTGATCATTATAGAATCCTGCCTTTGGTCTTTAAAAGTACCTTAGCCTTTTCAGTTTAATTCGCTCATCAACTCGTTATCCAAAGTATTTTTCGGTAAAATTTGATAACACTTTATTTGATGACCTACAGTAATCCTACGCATTATTTAATAATTGAGGATGTAGTGTGTGACCCCGTATTTACGGGAAAACTGATAGTAGGGTTGTAATACAAATAACAGAAGAGCAAATTTTCTAAATTTCTTGAGTTGCGTATACCTGATAATTGGGGTTTGGTAGAGTAGCTGCTGATTGAGAGTTATGGGAAGTTTGGGAAGATTTAAAGGTCATATTTATAAATTTACATCATCAGCATAAACTAATAGCAACTTTTGGTATAAATGTTTAACCAGCAGGCAATAATGCAACTTCTGTCTGGCTATTTAAGTCATGTGTTCATATTTTACGACGCCTGTAGCAAATGATGAAAAAACTGGTGAAGAGGTTTGTGACTTTTTTGAGATGGAATGTTTACCAAAGTAGAAAACGGGCATTCTTTGCCATGATGGTGACCTTGAGCATGGTAGCTATTGTTATGCTCTCGTTACCCTTAAATGCGCAAAATCCTCCTATGCGATCGCCAGGATCGGAATTAAGAGGTGTATGGTTAACAAATATTGATAGTGATGTGCTATTTGAAGGCAATCGCCTAAAAAAATCTTTACAACGTTTGAGTGAACTCAACTTTAATACTGTATACCCCACAGTTTGGAATTGGGGCTATACCCTGTATCCTAGCAAAGTGGCAGCCAAAGAAATTGGGCGATCGCTCGACCCAACACCTGGGCTGCAAGGACGAGATATGCTCAAAGAAGTTGTCGAAGAAGGACATAAAAAAGGCTTAACAGTCATTCCCTGGTTTGAATTTGGCTTTATGGCTCCTGCTGATTCTCAATTAGCCAAACTTCATCCCCAATGGCTGACTAATCGGAGTAACGGTACGCGAATTGTGAAAGAAGGTACACACAACCGAGTTTGGCTGAGTCCCTTTCGCCCAGACGTACAAAAATTTATCCAAGATTTAATAGTTGAAATCGTTAAAAACTATAATATTGACGGTATTCAATTTGATGACCATTTTGGTTTACCCTCAGAATTGGGCTACGATCCTTATACAGTAGCGTTATATAAAAAAGAACATAGTGGTCGTGCGCCTTCTTCTAACTTTAAAGATCCAGAGTGGGTGCGCTGGAGAGCGAATAAAATTACTGACTACATGAAGCAGGTATTCACAGCAATCAAAGCTACTAAAAAACACTGTGTAGTATCTGTTGCCCCAAATCCTCAACGTTTTTCCTACGATTTCTTTTTAGCAGACTGGCAGAAATGGGAACGTATGGGACTGGTAGAAGACTTACTTTTGCAAGTATATCGTAATGATCTGAATGTTTTTATCAGTGAATTAGAGTACCCAGAAGTGAAAGCAGCACAGAGTCATATTCCCGTAAGTATCGGCATTTTGACTGGACTAAAAGACAGACCTGTACCCATGCAACAAATTCAAACACAAGTACAAAAAGTACGCGATCGCAATTTTGCTGGGGTAGCTTTCTTTTTCTATGAAACCCTATGGAACCTTAGCCAAGAAAAGCCCTTAGATCGTCAAACCAACTTCCAGCAAATTTTCCCCACACGTACCGCATACCCAAATCTACTAACAGGCTGGAAACCTTAGGCTAAGCAAGCAGGGGAGCAGCGGCTCGGCTCCGCTCGGCGACCAGGAGCAGGGAGCAGGGGGAGATGAGGAAGCAACTTAACAATTATTCCCCCTTCCCTTGTCCCGTTTCTCCCCACACTCCCTCGTCCCCTCTTACCCTCCAATTCCCAAACGCCCAGCCAAGCCAGGAGTTAGCGGTAGGAGTGTACTAATCATTAAAAATAGTGCTAAAAGACCCAAAGCAGCTCTTGCATCATCTGGTTCACTAATTTCATTCAAGCTGGGGCGTTCTAAATCCCGTTGTAAAAACAGAATTACAATTGCCCAGTACATGGCCAAAGGATTAGCAAGGGATACTATACCCAGCAAAATTAAAGTTGCCAAGGTCGCTCTTCCTGCGGTTTTGCGTCCATAAATCGCTTGGACAATGCGGCCACCATCTAATTGTCCTGCCGGCATCAAATTCAAAGCGGTGATTACTAGCCCCAGCCAACCAATCACTACTAAAGGATGGACATTTACCAAAGGTGACTGTAAAGCCGAACCAAGAACAACTCGCGCCAAGCTACCCACCAAAATCGATCCTTGGAAAAACTGATTTGGCACCTGAAATAAACTGCCTTGGTGAGAAAGCAACAAGCCAGAAATCAGCATTAACAAAGACACTATACCGCCAACCGCAGGACCTGCCAATGCAACATCAAATAATACCGTGCGGTTGGGCAATAGTGATTCAAAACGAGTAATTGCACCAAAAGAGCCAATTTGCACAGCAGGTAAAAAGAAGGGCCAACTAAGACGGACTTGATGACGTTTAGCAAGTAACCAATGACCGATTTCATGAGCCACCAAAATCGTCAATATTCCAATTCCTATGGGCAAAGTTTCTGCTAACCGTTGTGGTTGTCCAAATAAATCAAAATTCAGCAGTAGCCCCGCAGCTTCCAAACTTGTAGCCAAAGTTGCGATTAAGAGGATACCCGCAAAAGCTTTTTGGGGTAAGGACATCGGACGCGGGTCATTGCGACTGGGTAAGACAATCACCACAGGTTTGCTGTCTGTATTCTCTACTAAAAATAAGCGATAGCGATCGCCCAGACGTTCTTGCAAAGTTGCACTCAAACGATTGTGAATCTCTTGCGGTTCTCCCCGCAGGTTACCTTTGAAAATTGCTCCTTCCTGGTAGGCGATTGTTTCTGTAGCAAAAAATGTGTCAATTCCAAAAATGCTTTTAATTGCACTCAAATCATCCTCTGGAATTGGCATTACCTGAAGTTTCAGTTCCGCAGGTCCTGTGGGAAGGTTAGAATCTGGTGTGGTATTTAGTTCAGGTGAAGCCTCAGCAGCCAGTCTTTCCGTTGCTCTTTGCTTAAGTAGTGCATCTTGTCCAGCGGAGCGTAACTGCTTTCCTAAGAATATATACAACCCAGCGGAAGCCACTACCAAGAACAATATACCCACTATGTTGATGTAAATTCCAGCTGCAAACAAACCAAAGAACAACAGCCAAGGAGCCATCAACACCACCGACTGTAACCAGGCCAAGATTCCCAGTTTACCAAAAGGTCTGGCGCGATAAAAGCCCCAACCCAAAATGCCAAAAGCTACCAGCACAATTGCCGTAACGATAGAAGTTTCCGATAGAGTAAACATCTCCAAACCTTTGCTTTTGAGACCGAGCTAGTACAAGTCCGGTATTGCAGATACATTATTTAATCTATAACGCCGCCTGTGGCTTACCCAAATTTTGGCAAGGGAAAATGGGTGAAAATTTCTTTAGTTAGGAATTTTAATTTTAAATTTGTATTGGTCAAAACTAGATTTTCGTTATTTGCACTGTACTCTAGGCAAATACATCTGCAATTCGATAGATAAATAGTACTTTTGAAAATTCTCCCAAAGAAGGCAACAGATGATGAAGTGGAAAAGGGAGACGTGGTGAGATCGCCCTGAAGAAGGAGAGACATTGCTTGGTGTTAACGTAGCAGCAGTGGCTTGGGAGCGTCGATAGTCCCATCTTGAGGAACCTGTTGAATATGTTTCCCGGCTTGTAGGCTCCCGGAGGGTGGCTTTCCTGGTCGGAATTGCAGATTGAAGCTATTTTTGCGATCGCAGCAGCGGAATATTGGTTATAAACTAGTTATTTTATTTTTCTAAAGGTGGGGCTAATTGTTAACTACCCCTTATTTTATTAGTGCAGCCATTTGGATTAAATTTTAATTTTTATTAAGTAACTATTAAACTGTTAAACTACATGATTGTTGTCGGATAGGTAGTTGAATTATAAATTCGGTTCCTTTACCAAGGGTAGAGAAACACTCTAATTTGCCACGATGTTTTTCAGTGATGATTTGATAGCTGATCGCCATGCCCATCCCTGTTCCCTTACCCACAGCTTTGGTAGTGAAGAAGGGATCGAATATTCGACTTTTCACTTGTTCCGACATTCCCAATGCATTATCAGCGATCGCAATTTCTATCCACTGCGTATTGCTAACTGAGGTACAGATAGTAATTTGGCTGGGATTTTCTTTGTTTTCTTCACAGGTGCGCCCTGCATTTACTTCGTCTAAGGCATCAATTGCATTCACCAGAATATTCATCAAAACTTGATTGAGTTGTCCAGGGTAGCATTCTACTTGAGGCAATTTGCCATAATCTCGAATTATTTCAATTGCTGGACGATCTGGTTTGTCTTTGAGACGGTATTGCAGAATTAATAGCGTACTTTCGATTCCTTCATGAATATCAACTGCTTTAAATTCCGCTTCATCCATACGCGAAAAGTTTCGCAGTGATAGCACAATGTTGCGAATCCGCTCAGTCCCCATTTTCATTGAAGACAGCATCTTCTGTAAATCCTCAATCAAGAATTCTAGATCAATTTCATCTGCTAATGCTTGAATTTCTGGGTCATAACTAGAATGGCGTTTCTGGTAGAGGTAAATCATCTGTAGTAAATCTTGAGTGTATTGGTTCAGGTGGGTAATATTGCCATGAATAAAATTGACTGGATTGTTGATTTCATGTGCTACCCCTGCAACTAGTTGCCCGAGACTAGACATTTTTTCACTCTGAAGTACTTGTGCTTGAGTGCGCTGCAACTCACTCAATGTGGTTTTGAGTTCGGCTGTACGTGCTTCCACTCGGTCTTCTAGCTCTTCCTTACTGTTTTCTAGAGCAGTAAAGAATTCGCGCAATTGCCCTGCCATGTAATTAAAAGAGTGAGCAAGTGTGTCAAGTTCCTTAATATTGCTGACATCTACTACTTGGTCTAAGTTACCAGATGCCATTGCCTGGCTTGCTCGGTTTAATCGCACAATCGGGTATGCAATCCAACGAGAGGTGAAATACCCCATCAAAGTTGCCACAGTCAATGCCCCTAAACAGAGCATAATTGTGGTGCTAGTGTTGGCATCGATTTGTGCCATAAAAGTGCGTTCTGGCACACTCACCACTACTAGCCAATCTAGTCCATATTGGTCACGCCAAGGAGTAACATACACAAAATTTGGCTCTCCTTGCGATTTCAGTTGTAGTTTTTTAGGTTCGGTAATAGACTTAAACCCATTAAACTTTTGCCTTAGCTGTTGGGCAATGCTTTTAATTACCGGATCTGGACTGTCTGTGGCTTTCAACCGCTGAATTTCGTCTTTGACTATTGTAAAAGGTTGCTGAGTGCTAGAGTTGGCAATCAGCATACCACTGCGCTCTATAATAAAAACCTCTCCAGTGCGGGTAATATCCAAACGCCTTAAAAACTCACTGAGTTTCAACAAATGGATATCTATTGCGACCATCCCCAACAATCGATTCTGTGCATCATAAATGGGACGACTCGCTGAAGCAGCGATATATGGATGATTGGGATAATTGAGGGTAATAATCTTTGACCAGATGGGTCTACCTGCTTTCACGGGTTCGGTGTACCAGGGTTCTTTAAAGTTGTCCCAATCAAGAATATCAATGACACGAGTGCGATTACCCTGGTTATCTGTAGCATAGGTATACCAATTTTTTGGCGGCTTGGAACCCCAATCATCAATCGTGACAGTTTTACCATCGTAACGGGCAGCTCCTGTTCCCTCGCCAGTTGTTAGTCCGTAGCCGATGTATGACAAATCATACGCCTGCATTTGTTTCCAGAAATACTTGCTATTGGTTTTGCGATCGCGCACATCAAGTAATCCCATCGCAATCGCATCAGCATTAATCTGGTTCACCTTGTGGGGAATTGACAGATAGGAGTTCAGGTGTTGATCCACTGTACTGCTGGTTCGATCCATCAGCTGATCTGCTAGGTTGTCTACAGCTTTCTGTCCATTTTTAAATGATAAGTAGCCAACCAAACTCACTGCTCCAAATATTTGTATCACAAATGGAACAATGAGAACTATCTGTAATGGGAAAGCTTTAATTTGCTTGGAGAAACGCTGCTTCATTTTTAGGCTCAATTATTAAATTGCTTCACACATTTGCTGTCAGATACGAATTTATTTACAAACTCAATTCTTTAGGATGCAAAAACATTTATCTAAGAAAAAAATCTAATTTAGGCAATTATTTATGAAATTTCTGTATTGTGAAAAAGTTGTTTATTTGTTGTATTAACTAAGCTTTGGCTGTAGTCGTTTCTGAATGAATTCGTCTTGATTAGAAACTTATGTTCAGAATATCTATAAAAAGTGAAGAAATTATGAGGATTGTTTCAAGTTTGATTTACAAAAATCCGCTAAAGTTGCAGTCTAGCCAATTCATCTAATCCGCTACAGGACTTACGCAAGGACTACGATTTTACGTCATTACGAGCGTTCGCTGAAAGCGTTCCCGCAGGGTAGCGAAGTAATCGCAAAGGCTTAGTTTTTCGTCACGAGTGCGCAAGTCCTAATTCATTAGGTGATTAATACTAAGCCAGCAAAAATTAACTGAATAATTAACTTATGCAGTATATATTACTTGCTAGATTTCACATACCCAAATAGCTAGAGCTAAAAGCTATATAACAGCTTATTTAATTATAAATTCAATAAATATTTATAGAATTTATTCAAATCTGATAGTATTTCTAATATTAATGATTTAATCAAATCTGTCAATTAAGTAATATAAATTTTAGTTTATTAAATAAAAACACATAATTTTTATAAAATAATTTTATTTTTACAAACAATACTTATCAATGACTTCAGAAAATTTACTGAATTTTAGGCTGACAGCAGAAATTAGTCAATTGTCTTACTAGAATTACTTAGTAATCAAATTTTTATACTTGACGCAGAAATTTACTGAAACCCCATTAAAAATGAGCTTACTGCTGCCGTTTTTATGTTTAATTTTACTGCTAAATAGCACTGAAACGCCTTTTTACGTGCTGTAAGCAAGATTGTTTAAATAATTATCAAAAGTATCTTGGCACTTTAATAAGAAGCTGAGATTTAGAGACGCAGCTAATAAGAATGGCTTTAGTAGTAAGCAAGGGAAGCTTTGCGATCGCATTGAGCCAACAGCATTCAAACGCCGAGCCAAGTTATATCCTTGCATAACCAAACCACAACACGCTATCAAACCCCAGATGACTGTATAAAAATTTTAAGTAAATAACATTCTTCTCTTAGATACTATTTAGTTTCAACTCCAGTTTATATTAATTACCTTTAAATATTTTTTACAATTTCAGCTTAATATTATAGTATTAGAAAACTAGTTTTGCTGATAATAAAAGGGGTGTAAGTCAACACTGTCAGCAGTTATAGCGTTGGTAGCTCGGTATTAATGAGCATGTCTCTATTGTGAAATTTGCAATAACAATTAGCATACTTTATTAAAAATTTTTAAATTATTATAGGTTGCAAGCAAGTGGAACAAAAATTTGATCGAGTAGAGCAAAAGTATCGCAACATAATAGAACAAATCCCAGGTATTATTTATATCTTGCCGATTAATAGTAGTGGTACTGCTGAAGCAGCTTATATTAGCCCACAGATACAAGAATTATTGGGCATTCCTCTTGAAGATTGGCAGCCTAGTACTTTCAATAGTTGGTCGGATTATATTCATCCAAATGATCGCGAGCGTGTTTGGCAAGCTGTAAAAGCTACAATCTCGACTGGAGAGCCTTTGAACGTCGAGTATCGCATGATTACCCATAATGGCAGAACAATTTGGGTAAGAGACCAAGCCAATCTCGTTCTCGGTGTTGATGGACAAACACAGGCACTTGAGGGTTTATTATTTGATATCAGCAATTATAAGGAGCTAGAAGAAGCGCTAAGGCAAAGTGAAGAACGCTATCGCTCAGTCGTAACAGCGATGGCAGAAGGCATTGTTTTACAAGATCGAAATGGTGCTATCTACGCCTTTAACTTAAGCGCTGAAAAAATTTTGGGTTTATCAGCGGAACAAATGATGGGTCGGACTTCTCTTGACCCCGATTGGCAAGCGATTCGTGAAGACGGTTCGCCCTTTTTAGGTGAGGAACACCCAGCAATTGTGACGCTGTTAACTGGTAAACCTTGCTTTGATGTGGTTATGGGAGTTTATAAACCCGATGGTAGTTTAAGCTGGATTTCAATTAACTGCCAACCTTTGTTTCAATCTGGCGAGCTTCTTCCCTATGCAGTTTTAGCTTCTTTTGTTGATATTACTGCACGTAAACAAGCAGAAGCAGCACTGCAAGAAAGCGAAGCGCGTTATCGTGCCATTGTTGAAGATCAAACGGAATTGATTACTCGAATTTTGCCAGATGGAAGTATTAGCTTTGTTAATGAAGCTTTCTGTCGATTTTTTGGAATGAAGCGTGAAGAAATTATCGCTCAGAGCTACAAATCTGTTGTGTTTGAGGAAGATCGCAAGCGTGTCGTTAGCCTCATAAATTCTATTAACTCAGAAAATCCCGTTGTTACTAGTGAAAATCGGGTTGTAGCTTGCCAAAAAGTGCGTTGGACACAGTGGATTAACCGAGGTATATTTGACGCTCGCGGTAACATTCTAGAAATTCAATCAGTGGGACGAGATATTACCGATGTCTACGACGAGCTTCGCTTACGCAAGGAAGTTGAAGAAGCTTTGCGCTCAAGCCAAGAATTCTTGCAAAAGGTTGCTAATACCGTACCGCAGATTTTGTATCTATTTGACCTATTACAAGGAACAAGCATTTATCTTAACCAGCGAAGTGCAACAGTTTTAGGCTACTCTGTAGAAGAAATTTGTGGAGCCGATCCGCAGTGGTTATTAAATTGCTTTCATCCCAACGACCAATACCTGTGCTATGACGTACCAAGCCGCTTCACCAAGCTTGGCGACAATGAAGTTCTTTCCACTGAATACCAATTCCGGCACAAAAATGGCGAGTGGCGTTGGTTAAATACACGAGAAGTTATATTTGCTAGAGATGCTAACGGTGCTCCAATGCAGATACTAGGTTCAGTGGAAGATATTAGTACTCACAAAACTGCCGAAGCTTTACTGCAACAACAGGCACAGCGCGAACGGCTAACTACTGAACTAACTCAACAGATCCATCAATCATTGAATTTAGACGAAGTTCTAAATACGACGGTAAACAGTATTCGGCAGTGTTTGCTTTCAGACTCCGTAGCTATTTACCAACTACAATCTGACGGTAGTGGCAATTTTGTAGCGCAGTCTGTGGGCGATCAATACCCCCAGATGTTAGAGCAGACAATGCACCCATTTTTGCTCAAAGAATATTTCAGCCATTATGTCCAAGGCTTACCTATAGTGCTGCATGATATTCAGCAGTCGGATTTTTCAGCTGATGATGTTGAGTATTTACAACGCTATCAGATCAAGGCTGCTATAGTAGTACCGATTTTGAATAGGGGTTATTTATGGGGTTTACTCATTGCTCACCAGTGTGCTACACCTCGTCACTGGCAAACGTTTGAAATTAATTTGTTACAACAATTGGCAAATCAGGTGGCGACTGCTATTCATCAATCGGTACTTTACCAACAGACACAAGTTGCCAATGAAGAACTACAAAGATTAGCTACTCTAGATGGCTTAACTCAAATAGCTAATCGTCGTCGATTTGATGAGTATCTCGAAGCTCAGTGGAAGCAACATCAACGAGAGCAATTGCCCTTATCTTTGATTTTGTTTGATGTCGATTTTTTTAAAACCTACAACGATACCTACGGTCATTTAGCAGGAGATGATTGTTTGCGGCAAATAGCAAATGCGCTTAAAACTGTTGTCCAGCGCCCAACCGATTTAGTTGCTCGTTACGGTGGGGAAGAATTTACTATAATCCTGCCTATTACAGAGGTGCAAGGAGCAATCCATGTCGCTCAACTTATTCGACAAGCAGTACGTAACTTGGCAATTCCTCATGCTCAGTCTAGTGTCTGTAACTATGTCACTGTAAGTCTAGGCATTGTTAGTATTGTGCCAAATCCAAAATTTTCTCCACCAGACCTGATTGATGCAGCTGACAAAGCACTTTATACAGCTAAGAAGCAAGGGCGCGATCGCTTAGTATCTTTTTGTTTGTAATAGCTGGAGTTTACTCTGTGAGCACAAATTCGCATCAGCCCCAAAAGTCCGATGTTCTTATAAGCAATGATTCTAAACTTCTAGCAAACGATGCAGTTTTAGGAGGGAGCATCCCACTTTTTTGAACGTCATTGCGAGCGGAGCGAAGCAATCGCATGGACTCGTTCTTAGTTGAAGATTTTGTGATTGCTTCGTCGTTCCTCCTGGCAATGACAGTTATTCTCTAGTTGCAAAATAAAAACTGGGATGCACCCGTTTTAGGAGGGGTTGAAAGAGTTAAGCAATTGCAAACACAACAAGTAATGTGCACATTTTATTTGGAGTGGAGACAGCACCGTTGAAGTGTGGGGATGCTCCAGTAGTTCTGGTACTCAAGCAAAAACTTTTCAGCCATGCTCTTAATATCTACAAACAACAAATGAGATGATTAATCTAAAAAAAGGTAAAAATAAAAATCAACTTTTTACTTTTACCTTTTAATTGTAGATATATTAGTTAATCTAAAAGTATTGTTTATGCAATTCTAGAGGGGTAATCCAGGTAATCCTTGTAAATTGCGATAGGCACTAACGCAAGCAGGGCAATCACAACCAAATAAGGCTATAGCTCCATTACTCTCTGCTTCACTAAATTCTAGTTTGGCAGCATCGCTAGTTGTTGCTTGGTTTGATGCCACAACTTGTGTTGATTGAGCAGCAACAGCGTTATTATTTTTACTCCGGCGAATACAGACTAAAGGTGTGGGATAAGCACCGTGCGGAGAATGTACACATGCACGCCCATCAGCAGTATAAATGACTTCAGTTGAACGAAGAGCTGCATGAGCAGGGTGACCCATCATCACCATAGACAGCATAGATGTAAATACTGTAGGAGTGGAGAGCAAATGCAACAGAAATTTTTTGTTCATATCATCACTAACCTTTCTCAAGTAAGGAACACTAAACTAGTAAAGTTGTAGCATCTTTTTTAATGAATCTTTTACGTTTTTATCCAAGACTTGTACACATGGCTGTAAAACTTAAAAGATTAAGAAGAATTTTACCAGAAGCAATTTATCAAATATATATCTGTGGAAGTATACTCTAAATGACATTTATATGTCATTTATGTGTCATGAGTGACACATCTTGAAAAAAAGGAATTCAGGTAGAGCTATAGGCATTGGAAAAAGATAAGTTTTCATCAAATAATGGCTTCAATAGTGGAATTTCAAAGTATGAGAAGCTTATCCACCCCTAATTCCTTGCCGTTTGCAGTAAGAGTTGGAGGTGGGTTGAGTTTGATGGATAGGTAATTAGATAGACTTGATATTACAGCCAAGCTCGGTCATATTGAACCGGCCAGAGTTTTTCGTGTCCTAACTGTTTAGCAGCCAAATGCGGCCAGTAAGGATTGCGAAGTAATTCACGTCCCAACAATACTATGTCAGCGCTTCCTGTACTAATAATTTGGTCGGCTTGTTCAGGAGATGTAATTAAGCCTACAGCTCCTGTATCAATATTCGCTTCCCGGCGGATGCGTTCGGCAAACTGAGTTTGATAACCTGGTTTAAGTGGGATGTTGATGCCCGGTATAATGCCACCAGAAGAGCAGTCAATCAAATCTACACCTAAAGACTTGAGTTTGTCACTTAAAGTAACACTTTGCTCGATGTCCCAACCCTTGTCTACCCAATCTGTAGAAGAGATACGTACAAATAATGGATGCGTTTCCGGCCAAACTTCTCGCACTCCTTGAACGACTTCCCTAAGCAACCGAGTACGGTTTTCAAAGCTACCACCATAATCATCTGTACGAGTGTTAGCAAGTGGTGAGAGAAACTGGTGCAGCAGGTAACCGTGAGCAGCATGGATTTCAATTACTTTGAACCCAGCCTTTAAAGAACGTTTGGCAGCTTGGACAAAAGCATCAGTAACTTGTCTAATGCCTTCAACACTTAAAGCTTCTGGTATGGGAGCATCTTTGCTGAAAGCGATCGCACTACTGGACACTAATGGACGCCAACCCTCCTGAGTTTCATCTAAAAATTTTCCGCCCTTGCTCGGTTTGGCAGTGCTTGCTTTTCTACCTGCGTGAGCGAGTTGAATACCAGCAACAGCACCAAAGTTATGAATTAATTCCACAATCTGGGCTAAATTCTCAATATGTTCATCTAACCAGATTCCCAAATCTTGGGGGCTAATGCGTCCTCGTGGCTCTACGGCTGCTGCTTCTGTTATTACTAAACCAGAACCGCCAACTGCACGAGAAACTAAATGAATTTTGTGCCAGTCATTAGCATAACCATTGGTACTCGAATATTGACACATTGGTGAAACGGCAATACGGTTGCGAAAGCTGACTTCACGAATACTGAATGGTTCAAACAGGTGTGCCATTGGTATTGATTCCTTCTCTTGCTAGGTAAAAGAAATTGGTGATGGACTTACGCAGTAGATTTAGATTGCTGAAACATCTGTAGACGTTTTTCTAAACATTCATTAGGTAACTAAAGCAATATCATCTGAGATGATAAATACGATCGCACTGCTACACTCCGCATTTGTAACTACCAAGAAAAGAGCTAAGTACGCCACAGATAGAGTTAGTAATTATGTACGCCGTACTCCAACTGCTTTCGATATTTGATACTAAGCTGGAGACGCGGATTTGGTTTGAGAAATCAGCAGTGTACATCCCTAATACTAAACTCATTCAATGAGTTTCATATATTCAAAGTATGACAAAAGCTGAGAGAGCCAGACCAATAGATAGGGCAAATAAAATTGCTAAATATTGTAGAACAGCTAACCTGGCGAAGATGAAAATAAAAATTATCTAAATATTATAGGAAAATCGCAAGCGATCGCCAAATTCAAACCGCGGGGTTCTGCTATTAGTATCACAATTCATCGCTTGGAAGTAGAAGTTTTAACACTTTCTTTTTGTTGACAATATTGCTAAAGAGAACTTAAACAATTAACTCTACCTGCGTTACACCTTGGCGCAACTGGATCTGCCGATGCAGCCAAGACTGCCGAACAGGTTTACGAAGCAGAAAAGCTAGCTTGCTTACTACCGATACGAGCAGTGAGCTTTTACCCAATAGTTCAGCCTGAGCCGCTTCCTGACTTTGAAGTTGCTGCACCCGAACAATCTCTGGCTCTCGTTCAGCTTGAATCTGCGGCAACACCGCATCAATATCGATATGTCCTGCTTGAGAACGCAACAGCGGCACCAGATAATTTGCGGCAACAATCACATCCCGCAAAGCCATATTAATTCCTTGGGCGCGGATAGGTGACATGGGATGAGCAGAATCACCCAGAAGCAATAACCCGGGTACATACCAACGCGGACACCGCCCAACCACAACAGTCAACAGTACAGGTCTCTCAATGGTTTCTGCATTTTGTCGGAAATGCTCTGCTAACCAAGGAGGTGATACGGATGCCAACATTTTGGGCCAATCGACTTGCTTCCAGTCTATAGCAGAAGCTTCCGGGAGCGACCAGCCTAATTGGAGATTACCTTCTGATCCTTGAAACACAGCAAATGCATGACTACCGTTAACAATCGAATAAAATACATTCTCAATGTCAAAAAGTGGACTATTCGCTAATTTAAACCAAAGAATATTAAAGCTTTGAGATTGTTGTTCTAAAGATAAATTTGCTTGTTGCCGAACAATTGAATTACGGCCATCTGCCCCAATGACTAAATCAGCAGAAATAGAGCGTTCTTCACCTAGCTTGACACCGGAAACACGTTGATTTCTCCACAACAAATCTTGTACAGGTTCGCTCTGCACAAACTCGAAATTAGGATAAGTGCTTGCTTCTTCGAGCAGCGCTTGCAGAAGGGCTGGCTGTGAAACGAGTGTAGTAGGACAACCACCATCTTCTATTGGTTCATCAACTCGAAAAAGTGAGCGGTTGTTAATTAAAATCTCCCAGGCATCCAAAGCGCGATGGGGTATACGTGCTAAGATAGGTAATAATCCCATTTGTTCTAGGGCATTTATTCCACTGGGCATCAACCCCTCACCGCGAAAAACTCGCCGAAAGTTACGGGATGCTTCAATCAATTTGACTTCAATACCGCGTTTCACAAGCAGGAGTGCAAGTGTTGCACCAGTGGGTCCAGCCCCAACAATTACAACCTGAGCCATCACTTTTTCACTCCTGTTGAATTATCTCTAAATATCAATCTTGTTTGCGGTAACCCTAGAGAGCATTCTAACATCACCACTACTGTATTTATGTATGTCTAAGTTCCGTTAACCTTTGCTTGGTGGCAATGTCTGGGTGAGTCGTCATTAGGCAAATATTATTTCAGTTGGTTGAAACTTAATTTTATTAAAATAATAAATTGATTTATTCAACGGTTTTATCAGTAGTCTTTTATATGAAACAAGGCAACTTATCAGTTTAGGCGATCGCATTTAAATAGCAATCATTTTATAGCGGTTTTTATAGAGTTGTAATACACTATTTTAGTCTTTGTCCTTTACACAACTATATTACATAGAACCAAGCAACTTTATGTTCTCATATAAAGAGACATTTATGATTCGGAGGAAAATTCTTGTAGTTGATGATGATCCGGCAGTTCGCAACTTAATCCAGCGTTTTTTAACTAAACTGAACTATCAAGTGGAAGCTGCCGCAGATGGTGAGACAGCAAGAGCTGTATTCCAGAGCTTTCACCCAGATCTAGTGATTTTAGATGTGAGTTTACCAGATGTGAATATTCACGATCTCTGCAAAGAGATGCAAAATCAGAGAACAGTATTTGTACTTATGCTGACTACGCATTTAGCTGAAGGTAGAGGTGCTGATAGCTATCTCACCAAGCCATTTGGTTTAGGACAACTGGAAGCTAGAGTAGCAGAAGTGTTGAATGGCGAGGATGGATAACTTCTCCTAAGGGCGATCGCATTGCTTAACAAGTTCAACTAAAGCTTTACCGAGCAATGTCTGACTGCTACGGATCTACGTAGTATCTTGTTCAACACAGAGAGGAAATTTGCCACTAAGATACAGAAAAGGCAATATTGTTACTAAATTCTTGTCAGCAAATACGATCTGCTTTGTTGAACTCAGTGCCGAATGTAGTTTAAAATTGGGCGCTGACGATTGTGCAATATAAAATGCCTCACGTTTTACTCGTAGATGATGAAGCTCCTCTGCGTGAAAGCCTTACATACACACTACAAAAAGAAGGTTATAAGGTAACAACAGCTGCTGATGGGCATACTGCTATCAAACAGTTCCACAAGCAAGTACCAGATGTAATTGTGCTCGACCTGATGCTACCAGAGGTTGGTGGTATGGAAGTCTGTTGGCGAATTCGAGCATTTTCAGATGTTCCCATCATTATGCTCACGGCAAAAGACCAAGATGTTGATAAGATTTGGGGCTTAGAAGCAGGCGCAGATGACTATATCACTAAGCCATTTAAAACTAATGAACTGCTAGCTAGTATCAGAACAGTATTGCAGCGTCGTTCTGGAGAGCAGTCTTCATGATGGACTGGCTACGGCGCATCCATTTCAATTCTATATATGCCAGGTTATTAGCTACTTACCTGCTGCTCACAGCTTTAGGAACCTCCTTCATGGCAGGTTACATTCTCTGGTCATTTCATACCTACTTCATGCGGACACGACAAGCTGATTTAGAGAATTGGACAACAGCCCTCAGCGAGAGTGCAGCTGATGCTTTAGAAAAACAAGATATTCAAAAGCTAGAGGAGTTAGTGCAACGCTATGGTGCGCCACAAACAGTAACACTCCGCATTTTTGATCAACAAGCTTGTTTACTAGCTAGTTCTGATTCCAGAATCGACAAACAAGTTAGAGACTGGTATAAAGTTCCGGGAATCCGCGAAGCTTTAGAAAATCATCAGGCGCAGGGGATTGCAAAAGGAGTTTTATCAAATGAAGATCGCCTCTACATTGCTAAATCAATCTCGCGTCGTGGTCAATTGCTGGGTGTGCTACGCATGTCCATCACTCTGGAGCAGTATCAGCGTCAGTTTGCTAGGGTAATTTGGAGTGTTTTAGGAGCATTAACGTTAGTAATTTTGCTGTGTGCGCTGATTAGTGCTCGTCTTGCGCGCAGCCTTTCTAAACCAATTGAAACAATGCGAAACTTTGCTATTCACCTGGGTAAAGGTCATTTTGGTGACAAGCTTTTAATTAACCAGAACAATGAGTTAGATCAGTTAGCAGCAGAGTTAAACCGGATGAGCATACGACTAGCTTCACTAGAGCAAGAACGTCGCTCGTTTTTGGCAAATGTTTCTCACGAACTGCGCACACCAATTAGCAACGTTCAAGTAACTGTAGAAGCACTAAAAAGCGGAGCCTACGAAGAACCAGAATTATGCGATCGCTTTTTCCAAACAATCGAAAATGAAATTAAACGCTTATCTCAACTAATTCATGATTTGCTCGATTTAGGACGTTTGGAAGCCGGAGTTACCCAATTAAAACAGCAAACTTTCTCATTGTGCGGTTTGATTAACCGGACTGTGAGCGCAATGGAACCTCGTATGCAAACTGTTGGCGTATCTGTGCAAGTCAATGTAGTTAACTTATCGCTACAAGGCGATCCTGAGCGACTATTGCAAGTTTTTTTGAATGTGTTAGATAACGCTATCAAACACTCATTACCCAATTCTCAGATATTCATTTCTGGGTACAAAGAAGGAAAACAAGCCGTTGTGAAAATTCAAGATCAAGGTTTGGGTATCAGTGAGCCTGATTTACCAAGAATTTTTGAACAATTTTATACAACAGACCCCTCCCGCAAAGGTAGTGGTAGCGGTTTAGGGTTAGCCTTGGCGAAGCGGATTGTAGAAGCCCATCATGGTAGCATCACAGCTAGCAGCGTAGTCGGTCAGGGAGCAACTTTTACAATTTGCTTACCGTTAACAACCAAGTAGTAGTACAACAAGTTAATGATGTAGTTGAATTTTAGCTCATTGCTATAGCAATCCGATTTGATATCCTGAATTTACAAAGTAGAGGTAGAAAACAGGGAACAAGAAAGAATAGAGGTGAGGGTGTTCCTAGCTTCGCAAAAATCAAATAAGAGTCCTATGTAAAAACTAAAAAAGTATCTAAGTTAATTTGAGGGCACTTAAACAAAGTCCAATCCGTCTCTATTACACATCTAGGATAAATCTGGATTAACAGTAGTGTAAAACCAGTGATACTCTGACAAAACAATTAAAATGTGGCAAGTAATTTAGGAGAATAACGTGAAAACAGCAGTAATTGCCAAAGCACTAATTGCATCACTAGGTTTTGTAACTTTGTTCACCCCAAATCAGGCCTCTGCTCAATTAATACCACAACCTTGGGTGTCAGTGGGTGGAAATGATGGTGATGTCACCTATGCTGTGGGAGCTAGAGCTTTAAACTTGGGTGTTGAACTAGGTGCTGGCCCTGACGGTTCTACTGGAGTAGATGTTTTGAAATTTATCAACTTACCAGTAATTTCACCTTATGTAGGACTAGGATATTATTCAGAAGATAAAGGTGTTGCTGTTTCTGGCGGTGTTCAGGTAGGCGCTACAGATCACATTTTTGTAGGTGCAGGTTACAACTCTGTTCGTGGCTTCAATGGGCAACTAGGAGTAAGATTCTAATTTTCTCTACAGCAACTAACATAGAGGAATAAAAATAAACACCTCTCGCAGGTGTTAGTAATTTAGTATTTATAGATATTGAGTAGCCTTTAATTTCGATGTAGTTTAGGCTCAAGGCGATCGCCAGTTATACTGACTATGATTTATCTACCATTAAGGCATAGATAAAGTAATCTAAGATTCCTAAATCATCATTTTAGTTTATTGTCTGAATTGAGACTATGAGTTTCAGAAGCAGATTTTAGAAACCCTGGGTAGGTAGTTCCTGTTTGTATAGCTGACGATTCAAAATCGCCAGCTATTTATTTTTATTGATAAATGGCAGAAATAGTGAAAGAATCGAGCTACTCTTTACTATGATTTATTTAACAGGAATCTCCTTATGGAGCAAGGAATAAGATTACTCATACAGTTAGTAATAGAGTTTGCACCTGTGATTGCATCTTTCATTCAAAAGCGGATGGAGGAAAGCTTAAATGCAACTAAGTACGAAATTCCCCTGACAATTGCCGAATCAGATCAATCTTTAAATATTGCTACTTCAAATTTTAACTATGAAGTAGGATTGACACAAGAAAAACGCCTACAACATCAATTAGCTGTTTATCAACATCAGACTTTATTAGAAATAACTCAAAAAGAGAGAGAAACAGCACTCAAGTTACCAGAAGTTCACAAAATTCTAGAAAACTGGCCGTTAAGATTATATCCTTCCCAAATTTTAGAGTCTTACATTAATTATGGACGTATCCCACTAAAAATTTTTATCGCCCCTCCACAGCTGGAATATGAGAGATTTGCTAATAAAAATCAAGTAACTCCAGAAATTGAGTTAATGTTATCTGAAGGGTTACGAGAGTTTATTAACAAGCACTACTCGCTCCACAATTCAGTCAGACCAACAGAATTTTTAGCAGGTGCATGGGATAGCAAACGTTTTCATAGCGAATCCAGTATCAAGGCTCTGTTTAGTATGTTAAAAACAGAGCCTATTTTAATTTTAGAATCAGAGCATGATGGAGATTATCTCAACTTCCGCATTGCTTATTGGGGATTGGGGCAAGGAAATTATTACTATCAAACTATATCGAGATTACCTTACAAAGCCATATTAGAAAATTCTGCTAAAAATCGAGCTTTAGAATGGAGAAAAATCAGAGATGAATTGTTATCACTAGGAGAAGATTTAGACGAAGTAAACATTATAGGTAAAGATAATGTGAGAAATTTAGCAATTTTAGAAAAAGCAGAAAAATGGCAAAATCAAGGTATTAATATTAATAAGCTATCCCTAGAATATGAAATTAATCATCAGGATGTTGAAAGACTTTGCCAAGTCTTGATCAACTGTCACTGTCTGATTACTAGCTGGGTGGCGGATATTTATCACCTAATTCATCATGATGTTCCACCACTATTACCGGAGTTACTGATGAGTTTGCTTGACGATAATTTAGATTTACAATCAGTACAAGTAATAGTTACAGGTTATCAACAAGTTTACCAAGCCCTAGAACAGGAGCGCCGTTACTGGATTCCAGAGTTAGCTTTGCAATTAGCTGTGAGTTTATCTTATTTAAGCGATCGCTCTTGGGCAAAGGAACAGGTTGACTATTCTATCAATACATGGTTGCAACTGCACCAAGTTTCACTACAAGAGGTAAATAATCCTTTAAAGGCGATGCAATCTGCGCTCAGAATAGAAGATAGGGAATATCTTACCAAGTTAAAGGAGTATTTCACAGTTGTTGACGATCGCCAAAGTATTCTTGAGGTTGAAAGTATGTTACAGGCGATCGCCAATCTCAACCAACAGCCTAGCCCAGAATCTGCAACTCTCTGTCATACCCTCACCGGCCATTTAGGCAATATATCATCTGTGTCGATCGCACCAGATGGAGAAATGTTAGTTAGCGGGTGTGCAGACAAAACTATTAAGGTATGGAATCTGCATACAGGCAAACTAATCCGTACACTGACAGAGAATTTAGGAGAAATTTCCTCTGTAGCTGTGAGTCCTGATGGTAATTATCTCGCCGTCGGTAGCTATCAACATCCTAAAAGTAATGTCAAGGTTTGGCATTTAAAAACAGGTAAACTACTGCATACACTGTTGGGGCATCAAAAACCTGTTAACTTTGTAGTCATCAGCCCAGATGGCCAACTTCTTGCTAGTGGTAGTCATAAAATTAAGATTTGGCATTTGCATAAAGGCGATCGCATTTGTACCCTTTGGCATTCATCCGCAGTCGATACTGCTGCTATCAGCCCCGATGGCACGATCCTCGCCAGTGGAAGTTCTGATAGTAAAATCAGGCTGTGGAATCCACGCACTGGCGATCCATTACGCACACTCATCGGTCACAGTAGCGGGATCAAATCTCTAGCTATAAGTCCTGATGGCAAAATTCTCTTTAGCGGTAGTGCTGATACAACCATCAAAATTTGGCATCTAATTACAGGTAAACTGCTAGATACCCTGGCTGGACATTCAGATGAGGTGAAATCCATCGCAGTTAATCCTGATGGAGAAATACTTTGGAGTGGTAGTGCTGACACAACCATCAAGATGTGGCGTATTTCTACAGGCGAACTGCTGCATACACTTACCGGACATTCAGGGCAAGTTAATTCTATTGCTTTAAGTGCAGATGGTAAATTCCTTGCCGCTGGTAGTTCCGATCAAACAATTAAAATATATATGGTGGATAGTTGTATAAAACAATAAATTCATCTGTCACATTCTTGTTTAAAATTGTCATTATTGATCATGCCATACAGTCAATTCAGCATCGATAAAGTCAAACAAGATTTTCACCTAAAAATTGTAGAGGGAGTGCGTTTTTTCCCCGAATCGATCGAAAAAATTGTTCCCAGTCAAAGACTACAAGGTATTTTAGAAGATTTACCTTGGGCTATAGCTGTAGATACAGAAAAAGCACGTTCTGAGGTAATTATAAATCCTGTACTTCTAGAAGTACGACGCATCTTAAATTCCACAATCAGCGTATTTTCAGGTGAAGAATTTAACGTTGATGCCAGTGTCGGACTCAACGGGGTATGCGATTTTCTCATAAGTCGTTCTTCGGAACAATTAACAGTGGAAGCACCTGCAATTGTGATTGTTGAAGCGAAAAAATCTGATCTTAAATCTGGGCTAGGACAATGTATTGCAGAAATGGTAGCTGCACAGCGATTTAATCAAGCCAGAGAACAGCCTCTCACAACAATTTACGGAACAGTAAGTAGCGGTACACAGTGGCGGTTTCTCAAATTAGAAGGACAAATAATCACAATTGATTTAATGGATTATTTTCTTCCTCCTATTGAGCAAATTCTCAGCTTTTTTGTATGGATGGTAAAAGCAGGTTGATTCTAGTTATAAATTCCGTTTTTTATTGGATAAGCATTTTACATATAGTCAAATTTTGGCAAATTAATACTAGCGTTCCATCTGCTCAATACCAATAATTTCCCGATTGCCTGCAATCTCTTTTTGAGTGTGAAATGTGAAATGTCTTTGCTGTCCTAATTGCTGCCACTCTCGTTGCAATTCCGCGTGAGGATAATTGCCAGTGTTGAGCATCTCCAGTATTGTAGGCCATACTAGTTTAACACTGTTGACATCGCCAACGAAGACTTTAAAACGACCAATGTTAGCGATCGCATAAATTCCAGAAGCCATAACCAATGAAAAATTAATAAATATCTTTTTGGATTTAAAATACTCATAATTTAGGAAGTTTTGTTTTTTTGCAACAAAACTCAGTACTGAATTGCATACATCCATATCAAAATTATTTAGTAGGATGGGCATTGCCCAACCCTACTGTTTACTATGCTTAGCCTTCCAGCGATCGCGTATATACTGGTTTGCCTTGAGAATCATAAATAGACAAAGACAGTTGAGCATTGTCGCTAATTACTCCCAACGCTTGCTGTAACATTTGTAAGTGTTGATTTCCATCAGCAATTACATTTGATTTTGGAGGATTAGCATTAGGTGAAGTACTTGTACTTTGCCGTGCTAGGTCATATTCACGGGTTAACTGCACAGTAATTCCGCGATTATCTATAGTAAAAGTACAAATCCGCATTCCATTAGTACAAAGTTTATTTAGATCAGTGCGGGTTTGTTGCAAACTATTAGCCATTTCTAGCTTTGCTTGTGCTTGTTTCAGGGCAGCAGAGTAGGGTTCAATCAGAGTTTGAGCCAAGCGATATTGAAAGCTATCATCAGAAATTTGTTTAGCAGACTGCAAAGCCTGTTCCCATTGGAGTACGGCTGGCTGCCATTGTTGCTTTTGCTCATATGCTTTGGCTTGGTTGGCTGTGCTAATAGCCTGTTGGTAAGTTTTGGCTGCTAGTTGTTCTTTAGTAGCGCGATCGCGTGCTGCTGCTAGTTTTGGTTTATATTCTCCCAAGAGTGTTTGTGCTTGTTGGTATACTGAGCTAGTTCGGGGAATGATATTCAATGCATTAACTGCCACCTGCCAAGTAGATTGCACCTTTTGTAAGTCACGCAAGGATTGAATCATTGTCTCTTGCTGGGCGGCTGCATTAGCTACAGCCTGAGCAGCGTTGAGTTTTTTCAACCATTTTTCTGCTCCTAACAATTGCTGATTAACAGTTTTCAAGCCGACACGATAACTCAGTAATTTCACTTGCGCCAGATCGTACAATTCGCTATTGGAACCGATCGCTTCTAATGGTACGATCGCCCTTCGCCAAAGTTTCTGTCTAGCTTGTAATTCCTCTAGGCTATTGGTAGGCGTTTTAGTTTTACTCATCGCCAAGGATGCTGCTTGCAAAGCTTTTACCACCTGATCGATTTTTTCGGACGACCCAGATAAACTTGCTTGTAGTTCCTCAGCTTTTTGGTATTGGGGAGACCAAGAGGGGATCTTTTCTAAGTCTGAGCTTGATGCTTTCAGTTGCTGTTGCACCGCTACTAATTCTTTTTCCGATTTGGCATGGCGCATTAATCGTCTAGATTCGGTTTTTAATTGTTCTGCAGTTTGTATTTCTTTACACTGGGAAATTACGCAAGGGCTAGTCAGGAAGTAAGCTCCGCCAGCTAACACGACAATTCCTACACAAGCTCCACCTAACAAAATTGATTTGATTGGTTTTGCTCGCTTAGAAGTTAATAAATCTGGTGAGCCAGCAAAGGGATCAAACGCTTCTTCGTGCTCCGTCTCATCGGATGAAGCTACTGAGGTAGAACGCGTAAATGATGAATCAGTCTCATCTAGGAATGAAGTTGCTGAGATGTTCTTTGCAAATGGTGAATCTGTCTCATCTAATGAAGCTGCTGAGAAAGGAGGCGTAAATGGTGAATCTGTCTCATCTAATGAAGCTGTTGAGAAAGGAGGCGTAAATGGTGAATCTGTCTCATCAATTGATCTATCGTCTGAAATCGGCACAGAGAAGGGAGGGAAAATTAATCTATTACCAGAGGAATTACCCGTAGACTCTTCCAAAGCAGTTGCCTGTAGAGTAGGGTAAAGATTAATTTCATCCATTTCTACCCTCTGATTGATATAGAGGGAACGTTTAGTATAAGGACGTTTTTCACCAAATACTCTCACAAAGCATTGGACATTTTGCTCTCCTTGGGTTGGTACCGACCGGATTGCGTCCTCAACTACTTGAAAGACTATTTGGGTGTCAACTGTCAAACCTATTGGATGTTGAATTAGAATCATCAGTCCGTCATTATTGACGGCACACTTCACTTGAAAGACACCGCCGGATGGAACTTCGGCAAGGAAGAGTTCCTGCAAAGTTTTGGTTAACAGCTGTAAGTCTTCCTGCTGAACTGCTACTGTCATAGAGCGTTCCCGCTGTTCTTCTATATTGTTTTTCTTATCTTCGAGGGTGGGAAAGGTAGAACTTTCGTTTGTTGTTTGCAGATGCACAGTTTAACCAACTAAAGCCAGATAATCAGATTGACCAACTTTCTAACACAAATTCTGACTTTTCAGCAAAAATAAGAGAGCAGAAAATATTCATGCCTCTCAACTTGACAACTGCTACAAGTCATATTTGACAATCCTGCTTAAAGTAGAAATTACACATAAAAAATGGGAATAATAAAATTTTTAGGCATTTTCACTGCTTTACATCTACTGTAAAATGCCTAAGTGCTACTGTCCTTCTCTTCAGTATTTGCAGTTCAGTAGTGACAAAATTATCTGCAAATAAACCAAATAAGATTTATGTTAAGAATGTAGATAAAATCTCAAATTTGAATTTTGCCAGTTGCTTGCTCACCTGACAAACTTACCAATGCTTGAGAGTGATGCGTTACGCTATCGTGTTTCACACTCTACACTAGGAATTGTAGAAAAATAAATCTACATTACTGAGGTTTTTTATGAGTATGGTCTTTTCCTGACATCCTGGGAAATTTACTGAGGAGATTAATAACGTCTTATTGCAATGCAGCCGATTGTTGGTGGAACATTTAATTTACCTAATTTACTTAATTCGATAAAATTGATCGTTGAAAAATAAATTTTGATAGGTCTCTAAAGCTAAATTGTTTAATTAGGATGCTGTGAAAGATTAAAGACAATATTCAAAGAAATACTTTGTAAGTAAGTGTCGCTACCAGGTGCGGATCAATGGATTTATTGGAGTACCAAGTTAAAGAATGGTTTGGAGAAATAGGCATTCCTGTATTGCCCTCCCAACGAATTGACCATCCTACGGATTTGAAGCGGTTAAAAATTCGCTACCCAGTTGTACTGAAATCTCAAGTACATGCAGCAGAACGGGCAAAAGCTGGTGGAGTGAGGATTGTCGAAACAACAATCGATGCGATCGCTGCCGCGCAAATGATCTTCAATTTGCCGATTTGGGGTGAGTTACCTGAAGTTTTACTGGCAGAATCAAAATACGATGCCAAGCAGGAATTATATTTAGCAGTAGTTTTAGATACCGCTGTTTGCCGACCAGTACTCTTAGGTTGCAAGGAAGCAGATATTGATTGGGAATCGGCAGGGGAAAAAATGCAGTATGTTGTTGTGGAACAAGAATTTTCTCCATTTTATGCGCGACGACTGGCTTTGAAACTGGGTTTAGAGGGTGTGCTGATGCAATCGATTAGCAATGTTATAGAGAAGATGTATCAGCTATTTATCCAAAAAGACTTAGACTTAGTAGAAATTAATCCGCTTGCAGTTAATGCCGTCGGTCAAGTGATGGCCCTCAATGGTAAAGTTAGGGTTAACGAACGGGCAATTGGACGTCATCTAGAAATTGCCGAAATGGCAGCAACACTAGTCAAGACTCATAGTCATACTGAGACCAACGGTCATTTGTCTAAGTGGGATGGCTTAGAAATGCACGGTAAAATTGGCATTCTCGGTAATGGTACTGGTTCGGTATTGGCAACTTTAGATTTAGTAGTCAATGCTGGTGGTAAGCCTGGTGTTTGCTTAAATCTGCGCCATGCTTTCTTGAGCGATACTTCGGAGACTACATTCTGCGATCGCTTAGATACGAGTTTGAAAATTTTGGCGGCTGACAAAAGTATTCAAGTAATACTAGTGAATCTCCTAGGTAGCATTCCTGAATGTGCCGAATTTGCTGAAATATTGAGCAAATTTCTGCAACAAGACAAAAGTGAAGTTAAATCACAGGCTGTACGTACTAATGGCAGCAAACATCGGCGTGAAAGTAGTTTTCCCCGCTTGGTTGTCCGGCTTGCAGGTTCTGAGTTTAATGCAGCTAGAAAATATTTAGCTACGCTTCCAACCCAAGGCGATACGCTAATATTAGTAGAAAATTTAGATGAGGCGGTGGCGGAATCAGTCCGTCTTGCCAAATCAACTGCTTATAAAAGGTAATAACAGTTCACCCTGTATGTAAAAATAGCTGCAATGAATACAGCAGATAGGATGTTTAAAAAGTATTTGTTTCCCCCAATTCATTAAGTAATTCCGGGATAGTATCAGTAAATTGATGTGTTATGTAATACTTATTTAACAGCCTCTCAGGATGAGCTAGATTTAATCAGTTTTTAAAGACAATAGTTGTGAATTATAGTCAAAATGGCATTATGTCACACCATTTATGTGTCAATCTCTTCCCTGTAACTTCTGGTGCTGGGATGTCAAATTTACCGTAATTTTTTATGAACTTAACGCCAGACAGTAAAGTGTTAATCCAAGGGTTCAGTGAATTTATTTCAGCAACTCATATTACCCAAATGAAAGCTTATGGTACGAATTTGGTTGCTGGTGTAAATCCTGGATTTGGTGGGCAACAACTATACGATCTTCCGGTATTCGATCTGGTGGAGGAGGTAGTAAGACAATTTGGGCCAATTGACACGACAATTATTTGTGTCAACCCTTACCAGGTACTAGATGCAGCATTGGAAGCGATCGCCTCTAATATCCGCCAGATCATCATCATTTCTGCTGGTGTACCCCCTTTAGATATGGTGCAATTACTGCGTAAAGCCGAGTCCGTTGAAACCCTGGTGGTGGGGCCTAACAGTCCGGGAATCATTGTGCCTGGCAAAATTCTCTTAGGTACTCATCCTAGTGAATTTTATACCCCAGGTTCAGTAGGAATTGTCAGCCGCAGCAGCACCCTCACCTACGAAGTTGCTTGGGAATTAACCAAAGCTGGTTTAGGGCAGTCGATTAGTGTCAGTATTGGCAGTGATGCGATCGTTGGTTCATCATTTCTGCAATGGTTGCAAATTCTCGATGAGGATGAAACTACACAAGCGATCGTCTTAGTAGGTCAACCCGGTGGTGGTAGTGAAGAAGCTGCGGCGCGCTACATAGCTGAAGCAATTGATAAACCAGTAATTGCTTACATTGCAGGTAGGCAAGCGCCACCAGGAAAACATTGGCGTCAAACGGGTACTTTAGCAACGATTATTGGACGCGATCCTAACTTCGGTACGGCACAACATAAATTAGCTGCTTTTCAAGAAGCGCAAGTTCCAGTAGCCGAACGCCCTTCTCAAATTCCAGAATTGGTAAGAAAGGGAATTAATTAACTCAATAATTTAGATATTAATAAACTTGTTGCTAAACCTAGATAAAGAGGGAAAGGTCGAAAACCGGACTTTCCTCATCATATATATATTGATACCGTAACTAACAATTCTAGAGTTAAAGACTGAGCTACTCAATAAGTCTGGCAAATTTTCTGTTAGAGTACTCCAAGTAACAAAATGCCCCATTGTCAGTCATTGCGAATAGAGCGTAGACGCCTGAAAGGGGGCTTCCCAAAAGGTAGCGGAATGTAGGCGAAGCCTTCCCGTTCACTGAAAGCGTTCCTGAAGAGTAGGGTAGTAATCGCAGAAGTTTGTAACGCTCTTCTATGACTCGGGAGAGAGAATAATGAAGGCGATTAGAAATCGCGGCTACAAAAACAAAGTCCGCCTGCGTGGACTAACGTCAAAATAGGATTTTAAATTTAATCTGACGAGAGTAATAAAAAAGCGATATTACTTCTCTAAACTCAGTTTCGTTCGCTATGACAGCTTCTGGATCATTGATTTTGTAAAATACTCTTCTCGCGTTCTTGATCTGCCTGTGGTAATATGCGACAACGCGCATGATATTAATGCTTTAAAGCTAGCTCATCCGTGTGCAGCTTTGCCAATTCCAGCTTCCAGAGTTTAATTTTTGAATAATTGCAACAGTGCTGAAATTGTCAACACCTTATAGAGGTATATTCTTCTGAGTTTGATATCAATAATAAGAAAGATACTTAATTTTGTATTTAAAAAAGAAATGATAGTATCAAATATCATGATTAGCCAGCAAATAACCTAATTGATGCTTGATAATACGAGCTATAGATTTAATATAGTTTTAACTAAATGGTTTTCTTTATTACATCTACATATATTTGCCGATCCCAAGTAGGTCAGTTCATAAAATCTATATAAATTAGATCACCAAAAAGTGCTACAAACAGCGGATAAAAACCTAATATCCTAAATATTGCAGTTTATAAACTGTATATACATTCACCAAATAAAGTGATAATAGTTTTATAGAAGCAAATTGGCTCTTAGTGTTATCTACTTGCAGGAGGATATTTAGTAGCATGAAAACTAAAACCTAAAATGAAGTCAAGCTTTAACAAATCAAATAAGAACGAACTATTTTGACATTGATTGTTTATCGCTGAGATAACTCAAGAAGTTGAGGAAGACTTGCATACATAATTGTGTAGGAAACTTAAGTTTAATTGTATGACGCGATAAACACGGTATGTCTCATTTTGGAAAATCGCCTCGATACTGGAAGTCACTGTTGCATAAACTATAGACGTAAACCAGATTCACAAAAAATTGTCTGAAAACCCAGGCAAAAGATAAGTTTATGTAGACTACTCAGATTTGTTAGTTTGTTTTCGTAGCGAAATTGATTAGCCATACATTTTCCAATTTAGAATACACCTAATAACTAGGTTCAATATCTTATCCATACTCTGATAAATTCATGTATTCTTCAAGAGGTAATGGAACCGAAAGATATTAACATCTCCATAAGCTAGTCGTTTTAGGACAATAGCCTTTTTTTTGTTGCCTAAGGGCATCAGTAAGTAGGACAAATAATATAAATATTAGTTCCTACTATTGAATTATAGTAATCATCTCAAAATCTATTTCGATGATTATAATCATACATTTGGTTTAGTTAATATCTAAATGTTTATTAACTTGGGCGGGGAAAAAAATGCCAAAATCTCAGCAATAATTCATTGCTAAAATTGCAATGACATTAATTAAAAAGCCTTGCCTGGTAAGGCTTTTTAGGGGAAATAAAATGACAATTTTTAATTGCTTATGTAAATAAAGCTATCAGGCTTTAGCAACAAACATAAGCATGTTATCAGGGTTTAATAGCTTTACGTAAATGAACTACCTACTCCTTAAGTTTTACTTGGTATCTCAAAAAGCTGCCAATGCTTTCCTATTCGGATTGCTGCATCTGAAAAATAGACATCTGTTAGTTTGTGATATTGGTCTGTTTGCAATTACACCATTATTAGCTCTGATTCTCCGTTTAGATGGCGTTCTTTCATTGAACGCATATGTAACACAGCTAATAATTGCAACAATACTTTTTTTAGCAGTCAAACTAACTTTATTTTGGAGTCTTGGTTTTTATAGACGTTACTGGCGCTATGCCAGTATTGAGGAACTGACGTATATAGCGATGTTAGTGTTGGCTGCGGTAGTCATCCAAAGCCTTTTATTTGATGTTGTTAAATATATACCCCATTTTGCTATAGAGAAACTGCCACAATCGCTACCATTTCTTGATGGATTGCTTTCGTTTATTTTTATTGGTGGGTTGCGTTTCAGTGTTCGATGTGTGGAAAGAACTAGCAAAAAACTAGCATTGTTTAACAAAAACGAGCGGGTATTGGTAGTTGGCGCTGGTAGTGCAGGGGTATCACTCGTGCAAGAAATGCAAAGAAATCCCCAATTAGGATTTTATCCTGTAGCCTACATTGACGATGATCCACAAAAGCTGAATGTACACATTCGTGGGATTCCTGTTGTAGGCGATCGCTATCATATTCCAGAATTTGTGAAATATCTGCAAATCCGTAAGGTAATCATTGCGATGCCGACAGTTGCAGGACGAGTGATTCGGGAAATCGTTGATATTTGCAAAGCAAATGGAATTCAAACTAGCACTTTACCAGGAATACATGAAATCCTTAATGGTCAGGTGCGGTTAGACAGCGTTCGTGATGTACGCATAGAGGATTTGCTAAGAAGGGAGCCTGTACAGACGGATATTGAGAGCGTTTACCAATTTCTTCAAGGCAAGAAAGTATTAATTACAGGTTCAGGTGGATCAATTGGTAGCGAACTTTGCCGTCAAATTTTCAAGTGCCAACCTGCGGAAATCATACTGTTAGGACACGGGGAAAATTCTGTTTTCAATATTCAACAGGAATTAGAACAACTTACCCAGGTACTTAAACACGATAGCAAAGCACAACCAAAGATACCGCTAATTTATGCATTGATTGCTGATATCCGTTTTCGGTCTCGATTAGAACATACCTTTGAGCGATTCCAACCAGATGTGATTTTTCATGCGGCGGCTCATAAGCACGTTCCTCTCATGGAATTAAATCCAGCAGAAGCCATAACTAATAATGTCCTAGGGACAAAAAATTTGCTGGATATGGCGAAAAAATACAATGTTAAACATTTCGTGATGATCTCTACAGACAAGGCAGTTAACCCGACTAATGTCATGGGAGCCACTAAGAGAGTTGCCGAAATGTTGGTTTTGCAAGCTGCAAGAGAAACTGGCAAGCCTTATGTTGCTGTGCGTTTTGGCAATGTTTTAGGTAGTCGAGGTAGCGTGGTTCCTACTTTCACCAAACAAATTGCAGCAGGCGGTCCAGTCACTGTTACTCATCCTGAAATTTGCCGTTACTTTATGACAATACCGGAGGCAGTACAACTAGTTTTACAAGCAGTGGTACTTGGTCGTAGTGGTGAAGTATTAATGCTGAATATGGGCGAACCAGTGAAAATTGTTGACTTAGCAAAGGAACTCATTCGTCTTTCAGGATATGAAGTCAACAAAGATATTGAGATTAAATTTACAGGTTTGCGACCTGGCGAAAAGTTATTTGAGGAGTTGTTTATTGAAGGAGAAGAGTATGAACCAACCCAACACGAAAAATTGTTAGTCGTGAAAAATGCTAGTCGGATAATTCCTAACAATATGAATGTTGCTATAGAGGCTTTGTGTAAATCAGCAGATAAAAACGATGCGACTTCTATTATCTTTTTGCTTGAGCAGATTGTACCAGGATATAGAACGAAATACTTACAAAATCAACTGCCATTAAAGGTATATGCAAGTAAATAAGCCCTTAACACTACGTCGTAACTTCTCCTGGACATTCATTGGTAATGCTGTTTATGCAGCTTGCCAGTGGGGGATGTTGGTGTTGCTGGCAAAATTAGGCAGTCCCGAGATGGTAGGACAGTTCACTTTGGGGCTAGCGGTTACTGCGCCTGTAATAATGTTTACAAATCTCCAACTGCGAGTTGTGCAGGCAACAGACGCAAAAAAACAATACATTTTTAGCGATTATTTAGGGCTAAGGCTGATCGGATCAGGGTTAGCACTGGTCATAATAGCTACCATCACGTTATTAGCAGGATACCAATGGGAAACATCGGTAGTTATTCTGCTAGTCGGTTTAGCAAAAGCATTTGAAGCGATTAGCGATGTGTTTTACGGACTACTCCAGCAGCACGAACGGATGGATCGGATTGCCTTGTCGCTAATGATTAAAGGTCCTCTCTCGCTGCTACTGCTGGGCATAGGAGTTTACATATCGGGTAATATTGTCTGGGGTGTAGTTGGGTTAGTCTGTGCCTGGGCTATAGTTCTGCTTACATACGACATTCGTAACGGAGCCTTGATATTAAACCAAGTCTCACAAGTCCAACCCCGATGGCATCTGGCAACGCTGGCAAAGCTAGTACCTTTAGCTTTACCTCTGGGTTTAGTCATGATGCTAATTTCTCTCAACACTAATATTCCTCGCTACTTTATAGAACATTATTTGGGAGAGAATAGATTGGGTATTTTCGCCGCAATATCATACCTAATGGTGGCAGAACAGATGATAGTAAGCGCATTAGCAGATTCAGCTGTTCCACGACTAGCAAAATACTATGCAAATCAAAATAGCGCTGCTTTCCGTATGTTGCTCTTCAAATTAGGAGCAGTTAATGCATTGATAGGAGGAGCGGGTGTTGTTGTAGCACTAGTTGCTGGCAAAGAAGTCTTAACTCTTCTTTACCGTCCTGAGTATGCCCAGTATACAGAGGTTTTTACTTTGCTCATGATAGGAGCAGCAATTAATTATACCTTTGCCTGCTTGGGCTATGGCAGAACAGCAGCTAGATACTTCCTTATACAAGTCCCTCTGTCTTTTTTGGTCACTAGTTCTTCAACTCTAGCCTGCTTTTGGTTGATTCCCAACCAAGGTCTTCGAGGGGCGGCGATCGCGCTGATCATAGCAGCAATAGTGGAAGCAGGGAGTAATTTATGCGTGCTGCTCCATGCATTTAAAAGAATTAGTCCCCCATTTAACAAAAAGGATAAGAACTATGAAGGCAAGTAATGGGCGTCCCATTCAAATCGTCCATGTGCTTTATGTACTAAGAGGAGGTGGTGGCATTCAAAAGTGGTTAGTTGATATCTTGCAACATATCGACCGTGATCGCTTTCGCATGGATTTTCTAGTTCACGTTCTAGATGCCTGCCCAGAAGCTGAAAAAATTTGTGCCCTTGGTAGTCGAATTATTCTGTGCCCTCATCCGAAGAAATATGTGTGGCAACCGTGGTTGTATGATCGCACCTTCAAAGGAATTTTGCAGAAGTATGGTCCTTATGACATCATCCATAGCCATACAGCTCACTTCAATGGTTATATCCTCCGCTTAGCAAAGCAGATAGGTTTGCCTGTGCGTATTGCCCATAGTCATAATGACACCACCTCATCTGACGCTAGGGAAGGATTGTTTCGTCGCTCGTATATAGCTTGGACAAAATCGTTGATTCCTAAATATGCAACCATTGGTTTGGGAGCTAGCCGTAAGGCAACAGCTTATATGTTTGGTTCAGCCTGGGAAGACAATCCTCGTTACCAAACACTTTACTGTGGCCTGGATCTAAATTCGTTCCGAAACCCTGTTGAGCCAACAGAGGTTCGTACCGAACTTGGCATACCTGCTGATGCTTTTGTTATTGGTCATGTTGGCAGATTGGTTGAACAGAAGAACCATCTGTTTATGTTAGAAATCGCTGCTGAGGTAGCGAAACTGCAACCTAAAATGCACATGTTGCTGGTGGGTGATGGGGAACTGCGCCCAAATATCAAGCAGAAAGTAGCACAGTTAGACTTGAGTGATCGTGTTATCTTTGCAGGTGTCCGGTATGACGTACATCGATTAATGCTGGGTGCTATGGATGTATTTCTCTTTCCATCCTTGTACGAGGGGCTAGGCTTAGTACTAATCGAGGCACAAGCAGCAGGACTACCCTGTATTCTTTCGGATGTGGTGCCGGAGGAAGCAGATATAGTCAAGCCTCTTATACAACGAATTTCTCTCTCAAAATCAGCATCAAATTGGGCAAAGGCAATTGTAGATGCACGAAATTCAAGTTCAGCTATTACTCAATCCGAGGCTCTAGCTGCTGTGGAAAATAGCCATTTCAATATTAAGATGGGAGTCAAAAATCTCATAGATATTTACGAGTCTAACTTTTCAACGCTATAAAATAATCAATTGCCAGTTCTAATTTATGTTAGACCTATCATTTTTGTTAATGTATATATGTTGGGCGCTTCTACCAGATACTCAAACTCCTAGGTTTGAAATCGCATCTATACCTGTCAATAGTAAAGACATAATTAATATTGCAATTGCTTGTTTATACTTTTTGCTGCCAGCAGTTAAAAATAGTCGCGCTACAAAACATAATATAAATATAAATTGGCATAGCTACTTGCCACTTTTGACAGTTTCTCTACTACTATATGCTGCTGCATCCGTCGAATGGAGTGGTATGAACAAAACTGACTCCATAGCAATGCGCTACACACTGCTGTTGACAGGAGCAGCATGTTTAGTTGGCTATTATCTAATAGCAAAAAGAGATTCCCGATCTGTTCATCCATTTATTTGGAGGCTTACAGTTCTTTTGTCAGTAGTAGGGCTGTTGTACACTGCACAGTCTTTTTTCTCCTTGGGTCTGACAACTCCAGATGATTTCGAAGCGGAACAGTTCGGTATACAAAGGGTACGCGGACCATTGTTTGTATCAACCACCGGTTTTTTCATATTATTACCAGCCTTAGCATTTGCTATTCAGGAATTTATTAAAAGTCACAGCCATCGTTTGTTTAAGGCTAGCGTTGTTTTTTCCCTAGTGATAACTATTATTGGTTTGGGAGCGCGGACTGGACTTATACTTCTCGCTATTTTCTTTCTGCTCTTAATGTTTTTTATGAAGAATAATAAGCAGGCAAAAATGGCGCTGGTAATAATGATAATTGTTACAATGGCAGCAATTCTACTGTTTTTTTCAAAAGCAAAGACTGATCGTCTTCAGTCTTTGGAAGACACAACTCGTTCAGATACATACTTGACATCCTTTCAAATTATTCAACATCGTACTCAACAAGTTAATATTTTTGGTTCTGGTTATGGTTCATATTGGCCTTGGTATATTCCAGATTTTGAGGGTGCTCGTGAGACAAATCAATATTTTGATTTAGTGTGGAATCCTTACGGTTCTCTGTTGTATCACCCTCACTCAACCTTTCTTCTATGTATTGTTGAACTAGGAATTCCTGGTTTAATCTATTTTGTTTGCCTATGGACTATTTTGTATCGTCTCCTCCTCAGTAATCTCCAGAGTGCAGAATTTTCTATCTTTAACTGTGGTATTTTTGCATCGGGTTTTTCAATGTTTTTTGATTTTTTTATCTTCAGAAGCGCTCAAGTTAACACGCTGTGGTGGATTTTTCTGTTTGGTGCACTAGCATTAAATTTTAATGTAGGTACTGCTAAAGCAGAGAATAATAAACATAGCAGATAAAAAAATATTATGAGTAAATATGTAATTAGTAATATCAAAATTCCAATAATTTAACCTAATGTTCACTAGCAGCTGATTATTACGACTTTCTTAACATTGCGGCAACCATAATGGCTTATAAGCCTGACTTTTTACAGTTATTTACCAACTAAAGAAACAACGTAGCATTTTCCACAGTCTCATTCGTAACAGGTATAAGCTAATGAAGATAGCTAACGAAAACATAGAGGTCAGAAGAAGGAATAAAATGACCTTTTCTAAATCTAATGAACAGTCAGTTATTTTAGTTTGCATACTCCTGATAATTTCACTAATGATGTACCTATTAACAGGTTTAGCACAACCCCAAACAACCACCAAGAAATTGCTTGAGTATGGATGGGATGTCCCGAACCCAAACTTTTTCCGGCAGCATATCAAGCAGATGGAGCAGCGTCCTTTTGATGGCGTGATAGTCAAACTCAACGCAGGTAAAGAAGTCTTTAGGAAAACATCCTACCCTGACCAAGCGTTTACACAAGATCGAAAAGACCTTGCCGCCACGACCTCATCTAAGCTCACTAATAACTTCGTGCTGATGTGGTCTACTATGGAGGATAGATGGGACTGCTTTAACGATAATGATTGGGCTGCCGCTGAAAAGAATATTCGCAATTTTGCCAAGACTGTCATATCTGGTCGCTTTAGAGGCATTGCCTTAGATCCAGAATCGTATGGAGAGACGTACGAAACACACGGTAACAGTCCGTGGAACTATAAGACACAACCCCAGCACTACAACAAAACATTTAAAGAGTATCAACAGCAAGTGCGAAAGCGCGGTGCTCAGTTTATGAAAGTACTGCAAGAAACCCAACCTAGTAAGGAAGTGTTAACGCTGGGCTTATTGAGTTGGATGAAGTCTTTATTGGTAGAGACGACTGACCGATCTAAGTTGCAGCTGCAACTTGTCAACCACGATTATGGGCTATGGCCAGCTTTCATCAACGGGATGCTTGATGCGGCGCAGCCAGGTTCTGTCATGATTGATGGTAACGAAGGTGCATACTACTTCTATCGCGCTGCTTGGTTTGAAGACATACACAACTTTATCCGCAAAGATGCACGGGCATTCGTTGAGTCGACGAACTACAAGAAATATGATAACCAAGTGAAACTGGGTCAAGCAGTCTATGTAGACCTCGTACTTAACCTTTTTCAAAAACCTGCTAACAACGTTAACGACGGCTGGTATGGTATGAGAATGCCACATTTCCTGTCGCCAGATAACCGACTACGGTTGTTAGAGCACAACACTTATCACTCACTTCGCACAGCAGATCAATATGTCTGGATCTACAGTGAGGATATGGATTGGTGGCAAAACCGTATCCCTAAAGGTGCAGAGGATGCTATCCGGCGTGCCAAGGCAAAGACTCAAAAAGGAGAAATTTTAGGATTCAATATCGATCCTGATACTGAAAACGCGCTGAAGAAGTGTAGACTCATCAATCCCAAATGTGAGTAAGTGCGGGTGATGAGAGTGCGTCACCCATATAAGCAAGCAACAAGTAATCAAAATTATGCCTTCTATATAATCGTAAGGTTTTGCAGTGAAGGTACTTGGAATGTAGAACTTAACACTGCTATTGCAAACTAAAAATTGAAAGGCTAACTACTAAGTTTGGAGACTATTGATTGATGAATGTTGTTGTTGCACTTGAGTATCGCTTTGACCGCACACCAGACCTAGTGGTATGGACAAAAGCACAGTTCTCATATTCATTTTGGAAGCGCTATCTAGAGGTTTTCGATCATGTGCGCGTGGTGGCACGTGTACGTGAAGTTCCTTCTGTTTCACCAGACTGGAAACGTGCTGACGGCGAAGGAGTTTCCTTTGCTGCCATTCCCTACTACATTGGTCCTGTGCAATATTTGCTGCGATCATTCTGGGTAAAGCGTGTTGCCCAACAGTCCGTCGGTTCGACAGATGCGGTAATTTTGCGGGTGAGTTCTCAAATTGCCTCATGTATGCTGCCTAAGCTTCGTGCCCAAGATCATCCCTATGCAGTAGAAGTAGTTGCAGATCCCTATGATATCTTCGCGCCTGGCTCCATTAGGCATCCCTTGCGCCCATTCTTTCGTTGGTTGTTTCCCCACAGCCTGCGGCGTCAATGTGCTGAGGCTTTTGCAGTCGCTTATGTCACTAAATATGCCCTTCAGCATCGATATCCACCAGCAAAGGAAGCTTTTTCGACTCACTATTCAAGTGTTGAGTTGTCTAATCAAGCTTTCGTATCTTGTGCCCGTTCACCTCAGCAGAGAATGCGAAAGTTTACTCTTGTTACTGTAGGCACACTAGCTCAACTCTATAAGGCCCCAGATATACTGATCAAGGCAGTTGCTGCTTGTATAGCTGAAGGCTTAGACCTTCAGTTAATACTGATAGGAGACGGCAAGCATCGAGTAGAATTGGAGACGCTGGTTGAAAATTTAGAGTTAGGAGAACGGATAAATTTTCTTGGTCAGTTACCTGCTGGTGATGCTGTACGCATACAGTTAGATAGAGCTGACTTGTTTATCTTACCTTCATATCAGGAAGGCTTACCCAGAGCAATGATTGAGGCAATGGCTCGAGGACTGCCATGCATTGGCTCTAGTGTAGGTGGCATACCTGAACTCCTACTTCCTGAAGAAATGGTGCCACCTGGTGATGTGGTTGCGTTGGCAGACAAGATTCGTGAGATAGTGACTGATCCAGAACGCATGACTCGCATGTCAGCCCGTAACTTGGAAAAAGCCAAAGATTACAGGGATGAGGTTCTCCGCGAGCGCCGAATTGAGTTCTATCGTTATATACGAGAGCAAACAGAATCATGGCTCAAAAAGCAGAAATTTTAGGAACCGAGGAAATGAACAGACTATTAATAGTGACTACAATCCCAAGTACACTTAGTAGCTTTTTTACCTATATTACACGCCACTTGCAAGCTAATGGCTGGCTTGTGGATGGTATGGCGGCTGGAATTTCTACCGATATAGAGTGCTTGGAATTATTTGATCAAGTCTGGGATATAGATCTGTCACGAAACCCCTTAGATCCCAAAAACTTGTTAGTCGCTCCACAACAAATCCAAGCAGTATTTAAAAAAAATAACTATGATTTGGTAAATGTGAGTACGCCAATAGCTGCCTTTGTCACTCGTTGGGCACTGAATGATTTGCGAAAGCAGGGCAAATTGAAGATGATTTATACTGCCCAAGGCTTGTATTTTTATCAAGGTGGGGCAACACATAGAAATGCTACTTTCTTAACACTAGAAAAGATTGCTGGACGCTGGACTGACTATCTGGTAGTGGTTAATCGCGAAGATGAAGAAGCAGCAAAGCGGCATCGCCTAGTTCCTAGTGAAAGAGTCCGTCGCATACCTGGAACAGGTCTGAATATTGATCGCTTTAATTGTAATACTGTTCTCGAAGCTGACGTAATAAAGGTGCGCCAAGAGATAGGTTTACTACCGCAAACACCACTTTTTCTATCAGTAGCTGAGTTGATTCCCCGCAAGCATCCTCAAGATATTTTAAAGGCATTTGCTCGCCTAGCTCGACCAGAAGCCTGTTTGGCTTTTGCCGGAGATGGACACCTAATGAACCAGATGCAACATTTAGCATCTGAACTAGGGGTGCAAAATCAAGTTCGCTTTTTGGGACTGCGCCGGGATATACCAACTTTAATACGTGCAGCGATCGCTACAGTGCTTGCTTCAGAACTCGAGGGGCTTCCCAATTGTGTAATGGAGTCTTTATGTATGGAGACTCCAGTGATCGGCACAGATATCCGTGGAACTAGGGACCTACTAGAAAAAGGCTGTGGTCTACTCGTCAAGGTAGGAGATGTAGAGGGGCTGGCATCGGCGATGGCATGGATACTTGATCATCCCGAAGAAGCTAGAGTCATGAGTCAGCAGGGACGAGAGCGTATCGCTGACTATGAAGTGCCGCACATTCTAAAACAATATGAGGCTTTATATGCAGAGTCTATGCTGTGTTGATTTATACGTCATGCAGGTCTTACAGTGCTTAAAACCTATTGATTAGAAGGAAGAATGTATTCATGAATGTTAAAGATTCTCAGGGTGCTCGTTTCACAATCTATAGCAGATTCATCAAGCCTGTATTAGATAAAGCTGTAGCAGTGATTGCCCTATTCATTGTTGCTCCCGTAATAATAATTGTGGCGATCGCAATTTACATTAGCATGGGTAAACCAGTTGTTTTTGCTCAAAAGCGTCCAGGAAAAAAGGGGCATATTTTTACATGCTACAAATTCCGCACGATGACAAATGAGTGCGATTCTAATGGCAATTTACTACCTGATAATCAACGTATTACAGGTATTGGTAGGTTTCTGCGGAAGACCAGCCTAGATGAACTACCTCAATTATGGAGTGTTCTCAAAGGAGATATGTCTTTTGTTGGTCCTCGACCGCTACTTATCGAATACCTACCTTATTATTCGGAGCGTGAGCATAAACGTCATTTAATTCTTCCTGGGCTTACTGGATTAGCTCAAATTAATGGACGGAATAGGCTGTCATGGGATGAGCGTTTTCAATTAGATATTGAGTACGTAGAAAATCAATCCCTCTCTTTGGACCTATACATCTTATTTAAAAGCTTTTGGAAAGTGCTCATCGCTAGTGATGTTGATGTAGCTACACAAATAGAGGACTTTGATGAATATCGTCGAAAACAGATGCAATCGCGTTTAGAAGAGAGCTTTAGTTATGACAATTGAAATATTTTCACTTTTGGAGATACTTCCCAATCTTAGGCAATACACAAACATTGTTTGAATGGGAATCTGCTCTTTCTTGGTAGAGTACCTTCAGTGAACAAACACACTGACGCCATGAGTTGACACTTGGCCTCACTATTTGGGAGATCAAGGGTTACAAATAATTCTGGACAACTTTTGAGAGTCATTGTGCAATCTCAAGGCGTCACCACTTAGTAACTATTGATTATAAAGACCTAGTTCGTTAATAATTAAATCATTAAAAATGGAACTTTCTTGGCAAACAATACTCGATTTGGAAAAAAAATATGGGGATTCTTTCTTTATCCTCGATAGCAAAAAGTTTGAAAATAACTATCAAGACTTTCTGCAAGAATTTCGTTCAATTTATCCTCGTACTAACCTCGGCTATTCTTATAAAACAAATTATATTCCCAAAATATGTCAGATTGTTAAGTTTATGGGAGGCTATGCAGAAGTTGTTTCTCAAATGGAGTATGACTTAGCGATCGCTATTGGTGTTTCTCCATCGAGAATTATCTTTAACGGTCCTTTAAAACCTAAAGAAGATATTGAAAGAGCGATCTTGGCAGGCTCTATAGTTAACTTAGACTGTTTAGAAGAAGTTGAAATAGTTAAGGCATTAGCCCAAAAATTGCCAAATCAGAAAATTGCAGTAGGACTGAGATGTAATTTTGATGTGGGTGTAGGTCGTATCTCCCGATTTGGATTTGATGTGGAAGGAGGGGCAATAGATCATGTTTTTAAGGTATTCAGAGAATTAAATAATTGTTCTGTTCAGGGATTGCATTGTCACATTTCTACATCAACAAGAAGTATAGAATCCTATACCTTACGCACTCAGAAAATTATAGAATTCAGCGATTATTATTTCAAAGATAAACAGCCAAAATTTATTGATGTAGGAGGTGGTTTTTTCGGCAGAATGAACTATGCTTTAAAGCAGCAATTTGATTGTTATATACCTAACTATCGTGAATATGCAGAAGCGATTGCACCTCTAATGAGAAGTAGATTTCCTGATGATTCTGGTCCGGAGCTAATCATTGAGCCTGGTGTAGCCGTTGTTGCAGATGTACTAAAGTTTGTTAGTAAAGTCGTTGGGCTTAAAACAGTAGGCTCACGTCAACTGGCTCTGGTTGTTGGTAGCATTCATAATGTTAAGCCAACTTTAACGGAAAAAAAATTGTCATTACTAGTTTATAGAAACGAGGAAACCTCTGAAAGTAAAAACTTAAATGGTCCAGTTGATATAGTTGGATATACTTGTATGGAACATGATTGTTTATATAAAGATTATCCTGGTAACATAGGTATTGGAGATTATGTAGTTTTCGAAAATATAGGTGCTTATACTGTAGTATTCAAACCTCCCTTCATTCGCCCAAATCCTCCTATTATTAGCTATGATTCTATCTTGAATGAATATGATCTGATTAGAAGGAGAGAAACATCTCAAGATGTGTTTTCTACTTATGTCATATGAAAGGCAAAAATATGAATATTATGTTGACTTGTGCGGGAAGACGGAACTACCTTATTAAATACTTCCAAGAAGCCTTAAAAAATCGTGGACTCGTATTGGTTGGTGATGCTAGTTTAGAAGCTCCGGCACTTCAGGAAGCAGATGAAAGTTTTTTGTTGCCATCTGTACATCATCATGACTACTTTGATAAGCTGCTTGATATTTGTCAACAAAAGCAGGTTCGTTTGTTGATACCGCTCACTGATTTAGAATTGCCATACTTAGCAAAACAACGCGATCGGTTTCTAGAAATAGGAACTTTTCCTTTAGTTTGCTCGCCAGAAGTGGTCAATATTTGTTTTGACAAGTGGGCGACCTTTGAATTTTTACAAAAAATCGGCATCTCTACACCAAAAACATATCTTTCGCTGGCAGAAGCTCGTCATGCTTTAAAATGCGGTGATGTCTCTTTTCCTTTAGTCGTGAAACCTCGTTGGGGAAGTGCGTCTATTGGGATTGAATACCCTGACGATGATGAAGAATTAGAGTTAGCTTATCGGTTTGTGAAGAAACTTCTAGCCAAGATATTCTTAGGAGATGTGAGTTTATCTGAGCCTGAAAAATCTATCATCATTCAGGAGCGGCTTTCCGGACAAGAATATGGTCTTGATATCATCAATGACTTAGATGGTCGTTACATCATTACTTTTGCCAAGCGTAAACTAGGAATGAGAGCCGGAGAAACAGATCGGGCAATTACAGTGGAAGATGACCAATTCAAAAAGCTAGGTGAGAAAATCGGTCGGGAATTAGGGCATATTGGTAACCTTGACTGCGACGTTATTGTTAGCTCCAAAGGTTACTGTGCACTAGAAATGAATCCGCGCTTTGGTGGCGGATATCCGTTCTCCCATATAGCAGGAGCCAATCTTCCAGCAGCTTTAATAGCTTGGATTAATGGAGAGAAACCAGATATAAGTTGGCTCAAGGTTGACAAAGATATCAAAAGTTCTAAATGCGATCGGCTAGTCAAAATGAGCCACTAGAAGGGCATCTCTATTTCGTATGTAAAAAATGATTTTTTAATCCAAAAACTTCATTATGAAAGTTACTTCCCTCGGTCATGCAGGTTTAAATGTAGAAACCAAAAGTGCCACTATACTTATCGATCCCTGGCTATCTCAAGAAGGAGCTTTTCTCGGTTCATGGTTCCAGTATCCAGATAACTCTCACTTGATGACACCCTCATTACTGAATGCAACTGCGATCGCTCTTTCTCACGAGCATTTAGACCATGTTGACCCTTGGTTCCTCGCCCAAATACCACCACAGACACCGACGATTATCCCTCGTTATCCCTCGTCGGTATTGAAGCAGAAAATTGCCGCAGCTGGATTAAAGAACATTATAGAAATGCCACAGTGGCAACCAATACAAGTAGTTGAGGGAATTAATGTATTCTTTGTGTCAGAAGAGTCACCGATGAACCATGACTCGGCTGTGATAGTTGTTGGTGATGGACAGACACTACTTGATCTCAACGATGCTCGCTTATCAGTAACTCAACTTCGCAGCATCCGTACCAAAGTGGGTGGAGTAATTGATGTATTAGCACTGCAAGGCGCAGGAGCTTCTTGGTATCCTATATGCTATGACTACCCCGAAGCACGTAAAACCGAACTTTCTCAGCGTAAGCGTCTAGCTAAGTTTAACTATTTGGAACGAGTGATCGCATCTGTTGAACCAGTAAATATTATTCCTTGTGCAGGGCCTCCTTGTTTCCTAGATCCAGAACTGACTTGGGTAAATGCTGAGATGGAAGAGGGAATTTTTCCAGATCAACAGCAAGTAGTAAATTGGCTAAGAAAGAGGAAAATTTACAATACCATGAGTTTGTTGCCAGGTGATGCTTTTGATATCACTACCAATCAAAAACAAACTGATCCCATCTGGAGTGATTTTTCCTTTAGTGAGAGTGCTTCTTACCTAAAAGACTATGCTGAGCGTAGAAAGGTGAACATTGCGGCATTGAAAGCTCGTTATCCTCAACCTACTGAGTCTCTTTACTTACCATTTCGGGACTATTTTCAGCACTTATTAGCAATGAGTCCTTACTTCAACAGCAAAATCGGAATGCGAATTGGCTTTGAGATCACAGGCCCGGGTGGGGGAAAATGGGCAGTCGATTTTCGATCGGGTAAGGAAGGAGTGTATGACGAGATGGGCGAATGTAGCTATGGATACCGTTTTGCGTCAAGATGGCTGCCTTCGCTGTTGGATGGTTCCTTGCTTTGGGAAGACTTCTTTCTGTCTTTACGATTTCAGGCTTGGCGAAATCCAGATATTTACAACGACCATCTTTTAGGACTCCTGAAATTTGCTTGTCCCCAGTCCTTGCAAGCTGTGGAGGATTACGAAAACGCAATGGATTCCCAAGAGCGGATGACAATTCACTGCGAAGGGGATAATTACTTAGTACAGCGCCACTGTCCCCATGCAGGTTTTGACTTGCAGGAGGTAGGAGAGGTGTTACCCGGAGGGGTTCTCCGCTGTCTAGGTCATCACTACGAGTTTGATTTAAATACTGGAAAATGTCTCAATGGAAAATGCAAGCCACTTGACAGCAAGCGCACGATTTAGGTCATGCAGATGAATAAACCTATTCTCCTCTCAACTCCTCACATGGGTGATCGCGAATTAGAATTCGTTAAAGAAGCCTTTGAGACTAACTGGATTGCCCCTGTTGGTCCCCATGTAGACGCTTTCGAGCAAGAATTTTGTCAAGTAACTGGGGCTAGTCATGCTGCGGCTGTCAGTTCTGGTACAGCGGCTTTACATTTGGCTTTGCAATTAGTTGGCGTTAGATATGGGGATGAGGTCTTTTGTTCTACCCTAACTTTTGCTGCTAGCGCCAACCCAATTACTTATTTAGGGGCAAAACCAGTATTTATTGATAGCGATCGCACTTCTTGGAACATGAATCCCGATTTGTTAGCAGCAGCGCTAGCAGCACGCGATCGCATTGGAAAATTACCCAAAGCTGTGGTGCTGGTGCATCTATACGGTCAAAGCGCAGATATCGAGCCAATTTTAGAAGCTTGCGATCGCTATGAGGTTCCTTTAATTGAAGATGCAGCCGAAGCATTAGGCGCTACCTACAAAGGACGTTCCCCTGGAACTTTTGGACGCATTGGCATTTATTCTTTTAACGGCAATAAAATCATCACCACTTCTGGCGGTGGAATGTTGGTTTCCGACGAATCAGAACTGGTAGCAAAAGCGAGGTTTTTGGCAACCCAAGCACGCGATCCGGCTCCCCATTACCAACACTCAGAAATTGGCTATAACTACCGTTTGAGCAACGTTTTGGCTGGTATTGGTCGAGGTCAGTTGTGTGTTTTGAGTGATCGCGTAGCTGCTAGAAGACGCAACTTTGAAATTTATCGGCAAGCTTTGGGTAATCTGCCAGGAATAAAATTCATGCCAGAAGCAGATTTTGGACGCGCTACTCGCTGGTTAACTTGTCTAACGATTGATCCAAAAGCCTTTGGTGTAGATCGAGAACAAGTACGGTTAGAACTTGCCAAACAACAAATTGAAGCCCGTCCTGTCTGGAAGCCTTTGCATCTACAGCCTGTATTTGCTAATTGTGAATGTATTGACAGATCTGTAGCGGAAGAATTATTTACACAAGGTCTTTGCTTGCCCTCTGGCTCTAATCTGACAGATGAAGATTTAAAGCGAGTAATTGATGCGATATTCGCAGTGCACTATAGCAATCGAACCATGCATCTAACAAATTAGATTTTATCTTCTAAGCCTTAACAGGATTCTATCATTGAATTCAATATATCTATTATAGAATAAAAAAATAAAAAATTTTATTTATGGAATCACATACAGCTTATTTAACATTTGATAAGTATTGGCAAATCCTGAAGCGCCGATGGATACGAAGTTTAGGAGTCTTTATTCCTGTTTTTCTGCTTTCTCTATTAGCTTCATCTTTAAAAAAACCTTCTTATGAGGCAGAAGGAAAGCTACTCTTTCAAAGAACAAACACCATATCCTCTCTAACAGGAGTAGGAGCAGAGATAGGTAAGTTAGAAGCAGTAGCACAGGATCAAAAAACCAATCCATTAAACACAGAGGCAGAAATTATACGTTCTGTTCCCCTTGTACAAGAAACTATAACCAGACTTGTCTTGAAAAATGATAAAGGGATGGTATTAAAATCTAAAGAATTCCTGGAACAGCTTACTGTAAAAGAGATTAAGGGAACTGATATTCTACAAGTTTCCTACAGGGATAGGTACCCTGAAAAATCTGCAAAGGTTGTTAATACTGTGATGAATGCTTATTTAGAGCATAACGTATCTTCTCGAAGAAAAGAAGCAGCGGCTGCCCGCCAATTTCTGCAAAAAGAATTGCCAAACGCTGAATTAATTGTCAGAAAAGCAGAAGCTGAGCTAGCAAAGTTTAAAGACAAGAACAGAGTCGTTTCCCTGCAAGAAGAAGCAACTAAGGCGGTAGAAGTTATTACAGACTTACAAAAGCAACTTGGTGAATCTCAATCTCAAATTGCCAATGTCAATGCCCAGGCTGAAGATATCCGCAAGCAGTTGCGCATGAATTCTCAACAAGCAGTAGCTACGACTTCTCTAAGCCAATCTTCTGGAGTGCAAGATATCCTCAAAGAAATCCAACAAGTAGAGTCTCAACTTGCAGCTAGGCGTACTATTCTGCAAAATAGCCATCCTGAAATTATTAACTTAGAAACTAGGTTAGACTCCTTAAAAAGGATACTACAACAACGAATCAAACAAGTTGTAGGCACAACTCAACCACAAGTTAATGGCAATTTGCAAATTGGAGCGCTACAACAACAACTGACCACAGAACTTATTAGATTAGAGTCAACCCGTCTGGGTTTAATTGGTCAAGTTGCAGCCTTGTCTAACTTACAAGCAGCTTACAAACAACGACTTAATACTTTGCCCAGACTGGAGCAACAACAGCGCCAACTAGAACGCAAAGTACAAGCATCTCAATCTACTTATTTACTGATGCTACAAAAACTGCAAGAGAGCCAAATAGCAGAAAATCAGAATGTAGGTAACGCTAGTTTGATATCAGAAGCCCAAGTTCCCGATCAACCGATTTCTTCGCCTATGGTTTCGTACCTGAGTGCAGGCTTACTGGCTATCTTAGCAGCTGTGGCAACTATGTATATTTTGGAAGTAAGAGATAAATCAATCAAGACTGTTGATGAGGCAAAGGACTTACTGGGATTAACTTTATTAGGAGTAATTCCTTCCTTTGGCAAGTCCAAAAAATATACTCGTGGTAATGAAGAGCTAGAATTATATAGCTCTAGACTGATTGTTAGAGACACCCCTCGCTCGCCAATTAGTGAAGCTTACCGGATGCTGCGAGCAAACTTGAAGTTTATGAGCGCTGATAAAGAGTTAAAAGTTATTGTGATCACCAGTTCTGTCCCAGGAGAAGGTAAGTCAACAGTAGCTGCTAATTTAGCTTTAGCAATGGCGCAGATGGAGCGTAAAGTCTTACTCGTAGATGCAGATTTACATCGTCCAGTTCAGCATAAAATTTGGGATTTAACTAATACTCAAGGTCTAAGTAATGTAATTGTTGGACAAGCTGAAATTAAAACAGCTATCAACAAAGTTATGGATAGTATGGATAATTTGGATGTTTTGACTGCTGGAGTAGTGCCTCCCTCTCCAGCATCTCTCCTTGATTCAAAACGTATGGCTTCTTTAATGCAGAGTTTTGCTGTCAACTACGATTTTGTAATTATTGATGCTCCCTCATTAAACGTTGCAGCTGATGCAGCTACATTGGGCCAAATGGCTGATGGTGTTTTGTTTGTAGTTCGTCCTGGGGTAGTTGATTCTGTTCACGCCGCTATTGCTTGTGATATTTTAGAAAAATCTGGTCAGAATGTTCTTGGACAAGTTGTTAACGCAGTTATTCCCCAAAATGAAAGTCATAGTTACTACTATTTCACCAAAGAGAGTGATTTTCAAGAATATTCTGTTGCCACAACTCGCAAATGAAGGAATTCGGAAAATTGACGTTGAGCCAGTAGCGATCGCAATTCAGAATTATATTATCGATGACAGTCTACAGCACATTTGCAAGTTGGATGGCTGTAGACTGTTTATATATTTGAATTAGCTATACAACGGCTTAATCCATTGCCATTCTTTGGTTAAACCTTCTCTAAGGGATACTTCTGGCTGATATTTGAGAATTTCTCGTGCCTTAGATACATCAGCAGCGGTGTGACGCGCATCTCCCATCGCTTTTTCTATGTGGTTTCTTTTGATTGGTTTGCCAACTATCTCTGCCATCGTATCTAGAACTTCTGCTAAAACGACTCTGCTACCACCACCGATATTGAATATTTCCCCAATAGCTTCGGGGATAGTGGCCGCAGATAAATTGGCGGCTACAGCATCACTCACAAAGGTAAAATCTCGCGTTTGTTGACCATCCCCATAAACGGGAATCGCTTCATCTTGTAAAACAGCTTTGAAAAACTTATGAAATGCCATATCAGGGCGTTGTCTCGGCCCGTAAACTGTAAAATACCGCAGAGATACAAAAGGTACGCCAAAGTTTTTGTGATACAGCCCACATAAACGCTCAGCTGCTAGCTTAGTGATGCCATAAGGAGAGACAGGACGAGGCGCAATCCCCTCGTGGGTGGGTAAGGTTTCTGCATCACCATATACGCTAGATGTAGAGGCAAACACCAGCCTTTTGAGGTTTTTTGCATCTTTAGCTGCTTCTAATAAAACTTGCGTTGCATTAATATTGCGTTCAGTGTAAGCTCGGAAACCTTTTCCCCAACTTGCTCTTACGCCTGCTTGCGCTGCTTGATGATAAATTACTTCTACATTCTCGAATAGTGTTTGCCAATCCAAAAACTGAATATCTCCTTCAATTAGTGTAAAGTTAGGAAAAACTTGTAAGTTGGCAACATTCTTTTGCTTGAATGCAGGGTCATAGTAATCGTTAAATTCATCGATGCCAATTACTTCTTCACCTTGTTGCAGCAATGCTTCTGCAAGATGAGAACCAATAAATCCTGCTGCTCCTGTAACGATGATTTTAGCCATATTCCCTATTCTTGCTGATCTGTATATTCACAGGGTAATACTTAGAGTCAGTAAAAGTTATGACTTCGCAAATATTTTAGATTCAATCTTTTGAAGAATCCTTGACGTTACATTTCTCCCTTGTATGCTGCTAATAACTGCGGAATGTGGTCATATCCATCTACACCAATAATTGCAATGATTTTAGAACGATGTTGTTGCAAGAAAGTTTGGAAAGCTTCTGTTCCTATTTGTCCTTGTAAAATTGTCAGTAGCCCTGCTGGTTGCCGCCATTCACGAGAAGCAATTTGCTCCAACAAATACATACCTAAGCTGCCAGTGTAAATTGCTTTTTCAGAATTTTGGAGATGATAATAAGCTTCAGCCAAGTAAGCTAAATTGCGACCTTGAAGATATAAATCACCGGAAACCTGTGATATTTTAAAACCGTCTTCGAGATATTTAATTGCATCTTGCGGCTGCCCAATAACTAAATAAGCAATTCCTAAGCTACTAAAACATAAAGCTTTACTTTGAATATCGCCTAATTGTTCTGATAACTTTAAGCCTTGTTGCAGATAATTAATTGCCATTTCATAAGTTTCTGGTTCTAATTGTTCTAGTTCTTGGGCGTGCATCACTTCGCTATAGCCTAAATTGATCAGCGCATTTGCTTCGCCTGTGCGATCGCCTACTTGTCGGCTGAGTATCAATGCTCGTTGACTATTGTTAATCGCCTCGACATAATCTTGCTCCTGGACGTAAGTACGGCTGAGGTGGTTAAGATTGGCAATTTCACAAGGGCGATCGCCTGCATTCCTAGCTGTCTCTAATGCTTGTTGATGGAAATTGATGGAGCGTTGATATTGCCCTAAAGCACGCTGGGAATAGCCTAAAATGGTCAAAATTCTTGCTTTTTCTTGAGTTCCCTCGACTCGCTGCAACGGTTCGTCTAGATAATCTAAGGTATCACGTAAATAGTTACCAGCAAAAGAGGCGAAAATGCCCCCATAAAGCGGAAAATATGGACGTAGGGCAAAGTTACGCAGAATCTGGAGCATGATTTGAGAAGCACCATTACTGTAGACTGCGGCAATGCTTTGAAAACCACTAGCCAACTGACTCCACAGCACTGCAAAGGTTAAGTAGGTTGAGATAGATAACTTTGAACCTGCTTGCACATTATAGGTTTGTTGGTCAAACCAGTTGACTAATCCCCTTTGTAAATATTGCAGAATCAATGTCAGTTCTACCCAATCACTCAAGGTAATACTGCGCTGCTGTGCGGCAAATTCAATTGCAGATTGCTCCATTGCCAAGGTACGCAGTAATGCTTGGGGTACTTGGCTATTCACCTGCTTTGCCCAAGTTGCCCAAGGGCCACTTTCTCCAGGTACACCCCCAAATCCCAGTGCTTGATTTTGCTCGTACATCCAGCTAACTAAATAGTCTTGCAATCGCTGCCATGAAGCCAAACCCCGGTTAATTCCTATCGATATCTGCTGTAAATCAGAATCAGCCTGAGCAAATTGCTGTAAAGATTTTGCTAACTGCTGTAGCTGTTGCGAATTTAGCGGATACTTTTGATTAGGATCGGTAAAACGAAGAAATGTTGCCAGACGTTCATCATCTGAGGCTGTGGTAATTTCTTTCACACCAGAGACGATCACTTCTGTAGCTTTGTTGTGTTCTTGCCACCTTTGCCATTGAGTCTGAATTGTCTTAATTGCTCTTAAACTCCGGGTAGCCTTGGCTTTCTTGAGTTCATCCTTTTCACTATCTACTTGATTTTGGATCTCACTAAGGCGATCGCTCAAAACTAGCTCAAACACTTCTCCTGTGCCGGGATTCACCCCTTTTAGTAATATTTGGTACACCTGCTCTACAGAGCTAATTTTGCCCTTGAGGGTGGTGTCCACAATTTCGTCGATTAAAGCAAGGTAGCGATCGCGCAATGGCACAGAGTCTGACACTTTAGCTACTGGTGAATGTACGTCATCTTTATTCTAATTCTAGTCTTGGTAGAAGAGTGAAAAGATGAGGGGAAGCGGAAGGGGAAATAACTAATTAATAGCTCTTGACTTTTGACAACTTCTCAATTCAATTACGTCCGGCGAGATTGGCAACTACTGTGGCTAATTCAGCGGGATTCACAGGTTTGGAGACATGAAGTTGAAAGCCTGCTAACAGAGATCTTGTACGGTCTTCAGCTCTTGCATAAGCTGTGAGTGCTACTGCGGGAATTCTTCCTCCTTGCTCTGAAGGAAGAGATCTAAGTTGACGAATGAGTATGTAGCCATCTGCTTCTGGCATACCAATATCACTTACCAGTACATCAGGGTGGAATTGCTGCACGGCAATTAGGGCGTCAGCAGCAGATGCAACTGTCATAACTTGAGCACCATACTGTGACAAAACTGTAGTGATTAATTGCCGAGCGTCTTGCTCATCATCAACGACTAACACACGCACGCCATCAAGTGATGGGTTATTTAGGGAAATTTCGCTGTCAACGGAGGAAGCATCCAACACTGATGTTGTATTCTCTACATAAACAGCTCTCATCGGCAAATTCACAATAAAGGTTGCCCCTTGGCCAATTCCTGGGCTTTCAGCAGAGACTGTACCACCGTGCAATTCTACCAAATGACGCACGATCGCCAGTCCTAAACCCAATCCGCCATGCGATCGCGTGCTAGAGCTGTCGGCTTGACGAAAGCGCTCAAATACATAGGGCAAGAAGTCAGCAGCAATTCCTCCCCCTGTATCGCTCACCCGAAGTTGAATGTGAGAATGTATGCGTTCTAGTTGCACATCTACTCTGCCGCCTTTGGGTGTGAACTTGACAGCATTAGAGAGTAAATTCCAAACAATTTGTTGCAAACGATTGACATCGCCTACCACCACCCCTACTGTCGGATCAAATCTGCATTCAATGTGAATTTCTTTAGCATCGGCAGCTGGATGTACAGTTTCAATTGCTGCTTCTACAACTGGTATAAGTTCTACTTGCTGGAGGTTCAAGGAGAGTTTGCCTTGAATAATCCGAGCGACATCCAAGACATCTTCAATCAGTTGTGCTAGAGCCTTGGTATTGCGGTTAATTGTCTCTAAGGCACGGGCTGTGGTAGTTTCATCAAACTTGCGGTTTTTGAGTAACTGTGTCCAGCCCAGTATAGCGCTGAGAGGGGTACGCAGTTCGTGGGAAAGGGTGCCTAAAAACTCATCTTTCATGCGGTTGGCAGCTTCGGCTTCGGCTAGTAGTCGTTCGCGTTCTTGCTCTGAGAGTTTGCGCTCGGTAATATCAAGCATGAATCCATGTAGTAGCTGCGGCTTACCCTCACTCCGCAAAACATTCACAATGTCATATATCCACACTACTCTGCCATCTGCTGTCAACATTCTGTATTCAAATTCATAATTATCTAATGTCAGCGAAGACTCTATACAATACTTAACTGCCCACTCCCGATCCTCTGGGTACATGTGTTCTTCCCAAAAATTTTCGGCGTACCAGTCTGTTGATGGATAACCGAGAATCTCCATAGTTTGCGGTCCCACATAAGTAAAATTCCCTGTATTAGCATCCACCGCCCAAGGAATCACACGGACTTTTTCTGTAAGTTTTCTAAAGCGTTCCTCACTCTGTTGAAGAGCTTTTTGAGCTTGCTTAGTCTCTGTAATATCATTGATTAGGGCAACAAATCCTTCTACTTCTCTGTGTTGATTAAACTGGGGAACATAAGAGATGTTAACGTCATGAGCGATGCCATCTAGAGAATAAATTTGGCTTTCATAAGTTACTGTTTCTCCTGATAATACTCGTTCTACATAAGGACGAACTACTTCATAAACTGATTCACCGGCAATCTCTTTGATGTGCTTGCCATAAACTTCAGAGGCTTTGATCCCATACCATTCTTCGTATTTTTTATTGTTAAAGCGGTAAAGTTGTTGAGCATCCACATAGGAAATAAATACAGGTACAGCATTTGTAATTAAGCGTAACTGCTCTTCTCTTTGGTGCAGTGCTGCTTCTACTTTTTTGCGTGCAGTTAAGTCTAAACAAAATGCGATAATTTCTTCTGGCTCACCTTCATAATCCTGCAATAATGCAGCACCAAACAAAATCGGAACGCGACTACCATCTTTGCGGATGTATTCTTTTTCAAAGGGAGTCGCAACACCATTTTTTCTGAGTTCTTCTGCGGCATGTGCATTTAAAGATAGGTATTCTGTTGGTGTCATGACATTCCAACGCATCTCACCTGCAACTATATCTGCAAAAGTGTAGCCAGCCATGTTTAGAAAATATTCATTGGCATAGTGGATACTACCGTCGAAACTAGCAAAAGCAACACCAAAAATATTAGATTCTACTAGCCTACGAAATCGTTTTTCACTCTTTCTAATTGCTGCTTCTGCTTGCTTCCGTTCTGTAATATTACGCCATACAGCAATTCTGACATTGCGACCTTTATAAACAGAGTTTTTGCCGAATACTTCTAAACTTATAGCAGTTTTATCTCTTTTTAATCCAGTTATCTCATAAGGCTCGTCATAACAAGAATTTATATTTTCCGATAAAAGTTTTTGTGATTCTGGTATTAACAAATCTGTGATCAATATACCAATTAATTCATCAATTTCATAGCCAAACATTTTGGCGAAAGCTGGATTAGCATCTAGAATTTTTCCATTGTCGTGAATTACAACACCTTCAATAGTGGCATCAGCCAAGGCAAAAAATCTACTTTGGCTTTCACGCAAAGCATGTTCTGTTTGTTTGATAGTGCTTAAGTCAAGAACAAAACTGATTACTTCTTCTATCTCGCTTGCTAATAAGGCAGAACCTATAAGGATAGAAATCCGGCTGCCATCTTTGCGGATATATTCCTTCTCAAAAGGCTGGCTTACACCTTGATTTCTTAGTTTTACAATGGCGCGATCGCTAATTTCTTGATATTCTGGCGGTGTCAGATCGCGCCATCGTACTTGGTCAGATAAAAGTTCTTCCCGCGTGTAACCTATCATTGTTAAGAATGCATCGTTAGCCTCAATAATCGCCCCATTCATGTCGGCTACAATTACTCCAATAATGTTAGACTCGGCCAACCGTCTAAATCTGGCCTCGCTTGCTTGTAGCTTCTGCATACTTTTCTCTAGACAATGTTTGGCATTATGTAACTGCGAGTTCAGCCAGCTGATGAGCGTTGTTACTAGCACAAACAAGCATAAGCGCAAGATGCTATCTCTAGGGTAAATAAAAGGCGAAGATACAGAAGGGATAAAAAAATATGTGACAGCGATAGTAGCCAAAGCAGTAGCCAATAACCCTGGTTTCATACCGCCATACCAAGCACTCACCGCCACAGCAGCAAAAAATAGTAAAAAAATGGTTTGACTGAGCAGTGGCTGTAACAATATTGTCAGTAGTAATGCAGTACCAACTGCCAATACTGCTACAACATAAGGCACAAGTCGGAGGATGATTCCTTTCAAGGTGGCGTCTCCTGATGATGCAGCTAACTGAAGGGAATTTTGCCACAATTAGCTAAACAAAGCGATTACTTAATACCTATTTTGCCTTGAATAAATAGCTAAGTAAATAATAAGTTTTGGCAAATCTATCTTAGGTAGTAAAAACTAGTACCCATCTTTAATTAATATTATTGTATATTCGCAGAATTTATGAAATTTCCTTTATCTTCTCTAGATTGGCTTTATACATTGCGGTAATTCTTTCAGCAAGGGAGTTACTTGGACTGGAGAAAGCTACCAAAAGCGCTGTTTTACTGCTTTTATTTGCCAATAAAAAAATAATTTTTACAATTTAGATAAGATAGCGATCGCCGTCACTGAATTTAGCCTAATTTATTATGATGCAATAATAGTACACACAAGTTTAAGCGATTATTTTTTAGTAATTACTAATTATAGATATGAACTAATTAACACTTCTTAAAATCCATGCTTCCGCCAAGGAATTTACTAATCATCTAAGAATAACTCTGGTTATGTAATTGGAAATCAATAGGTATAAATTGTCATAAACATATTTTTGACTATGGCTCATGGCTAAATTTTCTCAGCTATTGATTCATAATCAAAAGACTATATGCGTACATTTTGCGCTATTAGTAATTAAATGTGAAAACGCCGGGAGAAAGCTCTACATGGCTCGCACCCCTACATTAACTTTTGATCGCGGTACACTGATACTGCATCCCCCGCCACGCGGTAAAGCCTGGATGGACTATGCCATCTGGGATGATAGGGTGGAGAAATTCCGTATGCCGGCAATTCAATATCGTTCTTTAGTCGAAGCACTGCAAGCAGAAGAGGCTAACTTTATTGATGAGGCGAAGGAATTTTATCCTTTAGATTTAGTAGCTACTCTGGAAATGGAACCCTATCCCCACCAGAGTGAGGCGTTGGCGGCGTGGAAACTAGCGGGAAGACAAGGGGTAGTGGTGCTTCCAACGGCTGCGGGAAAGACTTACTTGGCACAAATGGCGATGCAAGCCACACCGCGCACAACGCTGATTGTCGTGCCAACTTTGGATTTGATGCATCAGTGGTATGCACATTTAGTAGCGGCGTTTCCTGATGCGGAGGTGGGTTTATTGGGGGGTGGTTCTAGAGATAAAACACCTATCCTGATTGCAACTTACGATAGTGCAGCCATTCATGCCGAAACCTTGGGAAATCAATACGGGTTGTTGATTTTTGATGAATGCCACCATTTACCGACGGATTTTAATCGCGTGATTGCAGAATATGCGATCGCACCCTATCGTCTTGGACTCTCCGCTACCCCAGAACGTACCGATGGTAAACACGCTGATTTAAATATCCTCATTGGTAGAGAAGTATATCGCAAACGCGCTGAAGATTTAGCTGGGAAGGCCTTAGCAGAACATGAAATTGTCCAAATTAAGGTGAAATTATCCCAACACGAACGGGAAAAATACAACGAGTTAATTCAACTCCGCAACGATTTTTTACGAGAATCGCGGATTTCCTTAGGAAGTATTCAAGGTTGGCAAATGTTTGTGCAAATGAGTGCGCGATCGCAAAATGGTCGTAGAGCGATGTTAGCACATCGTGAAGCCAAGGAAATTGCCTTGGGTACTGATGGTAAATTGCGAATTTTAGCTAATTTATTGGCGAAACATTTCCCTGAAAGAATCATAATTTTTACTGCTGATAATGCTACCGTCTACCGGATTTCCCAAGAGTTATTAATTCCCGCAATTACTCATCAAACACCTGTGAAAGAAAGGCATGAAATATTAACTAAATTTCGCGAGGGTGAATATAATACCTTGATTGCTTCTCATGTGTTGAATGAAGGGGTTGATGTCCCAGCGGCTTCGATTGCGATTATTTTATCTGGTACTGGTTCGACTAGAGAATATATTCAACGTTTGGGGAGGGTGTTGCGCAAGGGAAATATTGCCAATAAGCAGGCGATATTATACGAAGTAGTGGCTGAAGATACCAGTGAGGAGAGAACTTCGGCGCGGCGTCGGGGGATGGAGAAGAGTAACGTAGACGCGCAAGCGGCTTCCCGTTCGACGAAGTCGTTCCCGGAGGGTAGGGTACCGCCAAAGCGCAAAGGACACGAAGAAAAGAAGGAAAAGAAAGGACATTTACAAGTTGTGTATGGAACTGGAAAAGAAAAAAGTGCCAAGGCTGCGGAACAGTTAGAGATCAATTATTCAACCAAGCGCAATGAAGACTCCTCAGATTTAACATAGTTAATAATTCAAACTTATTTCCTCTCTGTGCCTCTGCGCCTCTGCGTGATACAAATTCCATGTTACCTACAGACTTACTAATGCACCGCCACAACGGCGAAGAAATCATCCCGAAGCGATTAAAAATTGATGATAAACATTTAAATTTAGCTAATGAGTTAATTACTTATTTTCAAGCAGCAGTTGGCAAAACTCAGGGGATGCTAGAACGCCAACTGACAGATTTTGAAGGAGACAATACAGATTATCGCGTCAAACGAGGTTTGGCTTATATTCTCAAAAGCAGTTTTTGCACCTTTGAGGTGGTGAGTCCCCTGGAACCACCAATGTTAAGAGAAAGGGTATTTGCGCTGTCTGCTAAATCTGTTCCTAGTAAAGAAACAACACAACTTACTTTAAGTAAAATAGCTGATGAATTAACTCATGAACTTGAGCGAGAAGTTTTACCACAACAGGTTCATGATGGACTATATGCGGATTTAGCTGAGAATAAAATTTTGACGGTTTTTGATGCACCCACAGCGCAAGATTTATTGCATCGATATAATTTATCGCAAGTGCAGGGGGTATTTTATAAAGCCAGTCAATTGGTGTTAAATGCGCATCGCAATGTTCCAGGAGAATATAAGCTGTTATTTCGCTATCTGAAGTTATTTCAATTGATGGCTTATATTGAAGGCGATGCCGACCACGGCTTTACAATTACCATTGATGGACCGACGAGTTTATTTAATCCTAGTACGCGTTATGGGTTGGCGATCGCTAAACTTATCCCAGCCTTACTCCACGTGACTCGCTGGAGTTTGGCTTCTACCTTGCAAACCCGCGACGCCTATACCAATACCTGGAGAACTGGACGTTTTACCCTAAACTCCGAATGTGGTTTAGTCTCGCACTACTCCCCAGGTAAACCTTACGATAGTATGCTAGAAGCATCCTTTGCTGATAAATGGGATGCGCTGAAATCTGAATGGGCATTAGAGCGGGAAGTTGATTTAATTCCTATTCCTGGGAGTGTGATGATTCCCGATTTTCGCTTAGTACATCCCGATGGACGTACATTCTTATTAGAAATTGTTGGTTATTGGCGACCAGAATATTTACAAAAGAAATTTTCTCAAGTGCGGCGTGCTGGACGCGATGATTTAATTTTGGCAATTTCTGAACGACTGAATTTAGAAAAAGCTGGCGTGAAATTAAATGATGTTCCTGCACGAATTATTTGGTTTAAAGATAAACTATTACCGAAATCCGTGTTAGCTGTGATGGAGGAATCAAGGAGAAATTAAATGAGAAGTATAGAAACAATTGCCACAGTTACAAAAGATGGAAAAATTACTCTGCAATTACTGCTAGATATTCCAGAGGGTGAACATAAAGTAGTAATAGTGATTGATGAAACACCTGTAACAGAGAAAATCAAGCGGACGGAGAAGCGATTACCGCTGAAATTTTCTGCCTATCCTGTAGGTTTAGTTTCAGAAAACATAACTTTCCGTCGAGAAGACATCTATGCAGACGATTAATCATCCTGTCTTCATCGATACGAATATTTTGGTTTATGCAAATTTAGCTTTGTCGCCATTCCATGTACAAGCAACAAAACAGCTTCAAGAACTTGCAGAGCAAGGTATTGAACTATGGATTAGTCGCCAAACATTGAGGGAATATTTGGCAGCGATGACAAGACGAGGTGACTTAACTGGACAAATTCCTGTTGCATCCGTTGTCGCAGATGTGCGAGATTTTTCTACCTATTTTCGTTTGGCAGAAGATAACTCTTTAGTAACGCAAAGATTGCTGACACTTATGGAAACAATTCCTATTGGTGGTAAGCAAGTTCATGATGCAAATATTGTTGCTACGATGCTAGTGTATGGTATTCCTCAGCTACTCACTTAGAACATAGGTGATTTTGCTAGATTTTCTGAATTGGTTACTGTTTTACCATTACAAACATAAAATTTTTGCATAAGTAGGGTAGGCAATGCCCACCTTACGAATACCAAGATTTTTTACGTCTCCAATACTCAGCAACTCTTGCTTCCCACTGCTCCCAATAGTATTTAATCACATCAGGTTCCAACCAAAAAACCTCCGCCGGCATCTCAGGAATCGCCACAACCAACAGCGCATGATTTATTTCAATACCAAAATCTTCATAATATTTATTAGCTGCACCTATATATGCCGCAAGTTGCAGAGGATATTCATATAAACGCTCAATTGAGCCTTTAGGTTTATCAGCTGTTTTCCATTCACAAACACAAGGTATACCTTGATAGCTAGCAATACAATCAACCTTGCCAGAATACTTCAAATCATAATGAAAAACAGAGCCTTCAACGAGTCTAATGGTGTTGATTTCTTGTAAAACAGGCTTGATACTTTCCCAATAAGGAAGACTGGCTTCTGAACAGACAGGATTTTCCCCAAGAAGATAGCGCTCAATTTGCTTGTGTGTCTTCGTTCCGCGACGGCTTGCAGTAGTGGAAATGCGGCTTGCTTCTTCTGTACCCACACGTGCTTTCCAGTTTAGTAAGCGATCGCGATCTGCTTGGGGTTTGGTGGAATTCAGTATAGTTGTCACACTGGGAAGGCGATTTCCTTGATCATCTATATAATATTGTTTGCCATTTTCTCTAAGGGATTTGGCATCAATGTGTGGTAACAGTTGGATATCAAATGGCATTGAGATCCTTGATAAAGGTGGGTAAATATTGGGTAATCACTCTTATTCTAGTTGTGCTAATGCTTGATCAATATTCAAATGTATTTCATGTTCTACTGCCTTCATTGCTAAGATAAGTCCTTCATCTTCAATGTCTTCCAGCAAGCTTTGGAACTATGGCGATGCTTGCTGGGTGAAGAACATCTAGATGTTGCTAATAGCCTGAACAATCTGGCAGGACTCTACAACTCCCAAGGAAGATACAGCGAAGCCCAACCCCTATTACAGCAAGCTTTAGAAATTTTTGAGCGATTATTAGGAGCGAATCATCGTAATACTGTTACTGTAAGTGAAAATTTAGCATATCTTCGCGTAGGCATAGCCCGCCGTAGGCATCGCCTGACTTCAGAACAGTAAAATTCAAGTTCTCAGCCTCATCAATCAAGCTTTAATCTCCAAGTTTCGTGTTCTAAGCTCGACATTCCGTGTTCAGAACACGAAATTTCATGTTCCAAACTCGAAGTTTCGTGTTTTAAGCTCGATGTTCCGTGTTTCAAGCTTGACACTCCGTGTTCTGAACTCGAAGTTTCGTGTTTTAAGCTCGATGTTCCGAGTTCCAAGCTCGACATTCCGAGTTCTGAGGTGGAATGATGGTGTGATGAAGGCGATCGCTCAACTTCAGATTTTAAACGCACAAGCGTAGATGCAAAGCAGCTTATCGTTAGACATTGCCTAAAACTGTTCTACCGAATTGCATTGACTGCATTGACGCTACTGATAGTTAAAAAGTATATCAAGCTCTTCTATAAAAGGTATGCGATCGCTCTTAATTCAGATTCCTATTCTCCAACTTCTGGCGGAGGAATTCTCCTCTACGCTGTGTTAATAAATTAGGGACAACAAAATTAAAAAATTTCCAAATTTATCAGACAATCTCATTAATATTTATCAATATAGTGTTTTATTTTTAGATTATTTGCAACATTACTTAAAAGATAAACTTAACTTTAAGATAAATTAGAATTTATTGACTACTTAAGTATCTTTAATTACAATTAATTGTAAAGACTAAGCTAAAATAAGGTTCAAGAAATAAATCTCTTGGTGAATAACAACAAATAATACACAAAGAATTGGGATAAAACTTATGAACGCTAGAATTGTTGCTTTGTTAGCAATTATGACAGCTTTTGCAAGCTTAGGAAACCCGGTTCAAGCACAGTCATCAGAAGCATCAAACCAAAATCCCGAAAAATATTTAATAACTGGTGATTCTTTAACCGGAATTGATAACAGAAATGCCCAGCAAGACTTTAACAGTTTTTTTGAGCAAAAAAATCCTGTAATTGTTCCTAGTGCAAATAAGGTAAACACTAATATTTCAAAAGATTTGCAGCTTCAAGAATCTCTGTCAGCACCCAATAATTCTGTTTTCTTTGTACCTGTTCAGTCTTTTAATGGGAATGACGGAACGCAAGTACAGTTTGATTTGGGTAATAGTAAATAGCTAGGTCAAGGGTCAAGAGTCAAGGATCAAATGACCATAAACATCATTCATTATTCCTCCTTGTCCTCCTTGTCCCTTTCCTAGCCCCATTGTTTCTAAGATCGGCAAAATCTTTGAACTGCCTCAACTAATTGGTCGATTTCCGATTCTAAAGTAAAGTAATGAACGCAGGCGCGGACACAATCGGGATCGCGAATTTGCCGAATGAATAATCTTTCTGACTCTAAGAATCGCACTAACTCCAAAGTAGTTTGGGGTTGTTGGTTCGCCAGTTGAAACGAGACTAAACCGCTTTCGGGGGGAGAACTCCGCAAACATTTGACATCGGGTAAAGCCGCTAACTGTCGCCAGAGATATTCACTGTTGCGGCAAATTTGCTGATAGCGTTCCTCTGCGGTTCCCCATTGCTGATGGAGAGAGATCGCCTCTTTTAAACCAATGTACAATGGATAATCTGATGTCCCTACTTCGTAACGTTGTCCGTCTTTATTCCAATCTACAGGCTTGCCGCGATTGTCTAATACAACACTTCGCCAACCCACAAATGTAGGCTTCAAGCTGGCTTGTGCTTCTGGTCGAACATATAAACCACCTACACCAGCCGGGCCGCATAGCCATTTGTGACCAGTAAAAGCATAGAAATCTACCCCTAATTCAGTTAAATTTAAAGGCATTGCCCCAACAGACTGGGCAGCATCTACAACAAGTAGGGACTGATTATTCCGGCATACTTCAGCGATTTTGTCTAAAGGTAAAACTTGACCCGTATTCCAGAGGATGTGGCTTAAAGCTACTAGACGGGTATTAGGGCGTAAATGTTGAGCGATAACTTCTACAGGATCGCCTGCATTTAAAGTATCCATCAGGGGACAAGTGCTAACTTCCACACCGAATCTGCGCCCAATTTCTTGGGCAATAGCAACGATTCCTTGATGTTCGCAATCAGAAAGCAATATATGGTCGCCAGCTTGCCATTCAATACCCCACATGGCAATATTGCAACCAACAGTGACATTTTCTGTGAGGGTAATCGTAGTTGGTGCTACATTCAACTCAGATGCGATCGCTGCTTTTGTCGCTTGAACGCTTAATCCAATCCAGCGACCAACCTCATTACCAAAGGGGCCTAACTGCTGAATATGAGCTTGAGTTTCACTGATGGCATCCATTACCCCTTGAGCCATCGGTCCTTGACCCCCATAATTAAAATATGCCTTATTCGCTAATGCTGGAAACTGCTCTCGATGGCTATGCAAACTCTTTTGTGCGGCAGAAAGACTGGTCATACTAATTTTGGATTAAACTGGCAAAAATAGTGCTTTATACTTTGGAATTCAAGATTCTGAATTATTGTGCATCATTGCACCCAACCCCAAGGCATTATATTTATTTGGTTTACTCCCAGAAAGTGCTAATTCTTGCTAGCTTAAAGGAATGTTAATTAATGCCGATCTATTACTGCAATATCAACGCTGTAAGCGCCGACCTTTTTTAGATAGTCACGGTGATAAAAACCAGCGAGATACTCCCAATGAGTTGCTGCTAAAACTACAACAAGACAAAATTGCTTATCAAAAGAGTATTTTGGCTAACTTGTCTTACCATCAGCCTGATTATCCCAGAAGAGACTGGGAAGCGGGACAAGCAGCAACTTTAGAATTGATGCAGCGTGGGGTTGAGTACATTCGTCATGGAATATTGTTAGTTAGTTACGACGATTGGGCAAACATAGAAAGTGAAAATTTCTCTGCTTCCCCACATTATCAAAAATATACCCTGCTCAGCCGTCCAGATTTACTTGTGAAGCAGCCAGGACAATCTCGTTTTGGAGATTGGATATACGTGCCGGCAAATCTGGAAATGGGGAAGCGTCCTAAGCAGGAATATCAAGTTGGAGTTGCATATCATGCCCAAATCTTGGCAATTGTGCAGGAAGCAGCGCCTCCAACAGGTTGGCTGAAATTGCGTACCAGAGACACTACTTATGCAGTGGATTTACTCAAATGGACGCCACAGATGCAGCTGATTGTGGCGGAGTTGATTCAAGCTTTAGAGTCACCTGATGGGGCAGAAGTATTTATTTCCCGGCAAAAATGCAATCTTTGCCACTGGTACAGTCAATGTTATGCGATCGCCCAATCGGAAAAACACCTTTCTCTTTTACCAGGCGTCACACCAGTTCGCTACACTCAACTCCAAGCACTCTCTCTGACTACGCTGGAATCTCTTGCCAGTACCAGCCCTACGATACTGGAAAATCTTCCTGGTTTTGACACTGAGGTAGCACATAAATTAGTAGTACAAGCTCAATCTGTACTACAAAGTCGTCCGTTTATCTTACCCTATCCCCCACCAATAGAAACTATTACCTTCACGGCTCCCATTGAGATTTATTTTGATATTGAAGCCCAGCCAGACTTGAATTTAAATTATCTATTAGGGGTTTTGGTAGTCAACAGGCAAACCAACACAGAACAGTTTTATTCCCTGCTAGCAGAAAGACCAGAAGACGAAGAATTAGTTTGGCGACAATTTCTAGATTTGGTGTGGCAATATCCTGAAGCACCAATTTATCATTTTTGTGCCTACGAATTTGATACAGTCAAACGTCTGGCAAAGCTGTACCAAACTCCCTATTCATCAGTACGCCCTGTACTAAATCGATTTGTCGATGTGTATGAACAATTAATCCAAAGCGTAGCATTACCCATAGAAAGCTATGCCCTGAAAGCGATTGCGCGTTGGTTAGGATTTGAATGGCGCGACAAAGAAGCTAGTGGGGCTAAGTGTATTTACTGGTATGACTTGTGGTTAGAAACAGGCGATCGCACTTTATTGGAGATAATTCAACGCTACAACGAAGATGACTGCCGCGCCACCCGCAATGTCAAAGACTGGCTTGTACAATTTTTTCAGGAAGAGTATTATTTGCGCCCTGCTTAACAGAAGTCAAGAGTTAAGAGTTGAATGGCATTTCTTAGGGCCATTCGACTATATTAATGCACTAAAAGTTATTTTTATTTCAGTATTGTCAATTTGCGATCGTCTAACAAAATCGTATTGCTCCCGTATGTTAACGACCATGACTTTTGCTTTAGTCTGTGACCTGTGGAACTGAAAGAGTGTATGGTGAAATCGCCAAGATTTTAGGGAATCCTAAGAGAAATTCCTCTAGAGTGGGGTAATACCAATTTGAAAAAAGAATGCGACAGATTGTAGGGGCACGGCACTGCCCATTGGTGTCAACTTAAGCTCAA
>NZ_MTAW01000019.1 GCF_002154725.1 Nostoc sp. 106C
ACTCGTTGATATTTATTCCTTCTTTATCTGTATCACAGTTTTAGTGAATTGGTATCACACCAGACGCAGAATCGAAACCGCTTACGTGCTTGGCAACAAACAGTACGAGACGCAGCTATTAAATATATTTCTCAAAATGCTCAACCTGTAAAATGTCAGCTTCAAATTACAGTTGTCTATTATCATAACGGCATAACTGTGAGAATGGATAGTGACAAGATGGTTAAGCCTATTCAGGATGCTTTAATCAGTCTAGTTTACATAGATGATAGACAAATTACAGATACTAGAGTTCGTAAAACAGATCTCAACGGTACTTTCAGGGTGAAGGGTATGTCCTCAGTTCTTGCTGAAGGTTTTTGCAAAGGAACGGAGTTTCTTCACATTAAAATTGTAGAAGCACCCGATCACAGGGAGGTTTTGCAATGAGTAAGACTGCTGAAGCTCTAGAGGAAAAGCGTCTTCAGAGCATTGCACGAGAATATAAAAAGAAGGGATATCAAGTTTTACTCCACCCTTCTAGAAGCGAACTACCGGATTTTCTATCAAGCTTCTCACTAGACATGATTGCTATTAATGATCAGGAAAATGTAGTTGTAGAGGTTAAATCTAAGCCCACACTTACTAAATCCAGTTATCTTACACCTTTGGCTAAAGCGGTAAATAATCAGCCTGGGTGGCGTTTTGAGTTGGTAGTTACAAACCCTGTAAAATCTGCTGTTGTCGAAGGGAATGCCCAGATTTTGCTTACTTCAGAAATTAAGGAACGTATTCGACTAGTTCGTGAACTTTCAGGTAAAGAGCAAGCAGCAGCATTAATTTTAGCTTGGTCAGCAATAGAAGCTGCTTTGCGCTTGGTTGGGCAGGAACAAGGACTTGAGTTAGCCAAGAAACCTTCGCTTTTAATCATCAAGGAACTTTACTCATTAGGTGTGATTAGTCAAGAAGATTATCAGATTCTGGACGAGGGTTTGCAATCTAGAAACTTAATAGTTCATGGCTTTCGAGAAACTAAGCCGACACCAACATTAGTAAATGACTTGATAGGAACAATTGAGAAACTTCTTAACATTGGCAATGCTAATTCACCCGCCTAACACTTTGTTATTCCATCTCACTAAATGCCTAATAAAAATGATTTGTCTCTAATTCTATCCTCCTGCTCCCTCCTTTGCTGCAAAAAGAGTGATGACGTTAAAGTTTCAATATTCTGAGACCAGGCTATCTATGGGGTGGTACTGTGAGATATCACGAAGCAATGATAGTTCCTAGCCTCTAGTTCCTAGTCCCTCTTCATCCCTTCGCTCCTCCTCTACTAGCCATTGCGATTTTTGCATAATAAATGGGAGTTCTGCTCCTACAAGACCTCGTTGTATGCGTTCTGAAGTTTCACTAAACACTACAAACAAAGGATACACAGTATTAGCGCCTTCACTTAAAATATGATTGTGGCGGTCAGGCATCAGCCACTCATAATCTTTGTCTAAAAGAACTTGAGTTTGTCGCCAGCGTCCTAACAAATCAGAAAAGTCTTCATGGGGACGATGAATAAAAATTAAAATCTCGGCTCCAGTTTTAACTTTCCACTCTGGATCGCACATTAATATTGCCACATCACAGGGTAGAGAAGTTGTTTGGGGATCTGTTGTCTCAGTTTTGCGCAGACGTACAATCGGCAAAGGAATGGCGATCACACTTTCATCAGGACGGCGCAGACTGGGAATCATTTCCAAATAAGGTCGATGCTGTTTTAACAAAGCGATCGCCGCCAGATGATGGCTATACTCAGCTAAACTAGCTTCGTAATCAGATTTTTGCACAGGCATTTTTCTGCAAAGGATGAAGTATGAATTCTGAAATATAAAGTAGAAAATTTTAAGTCCAAGGATGAAATACGACTTATTAGATATTTTCATCCTTTATCCTTTAGCCTTTTTTAGCCCAGCTTTTCAAATACTTTAAACATAGGCAGATACATCGCTAACAAAATTGTACCAACCATACCCCCCAAAACCACAATCATCAGTGGTTCTAAAATACTGGTTAATGCTTTTACTGCTTGCTCAACTTCATCTTCATAAAAATCGGCAACTTTCATTAACATCGCATCTAATTCTCCAGTTTCTTCGCCAATACTCATCATCTGAATTGCCATAGCAGGAAAAACTTCTTCTTTTTGCAAAGCAACACTAATCATGCCCCCTTGTTGAATCTCGATACGAGCTGCATCTATGGCATTAGCAATCACTTGGTTACCTGATGTATCTCGTACAATTTCTAAACAAGTAAGAATGGGCACACCAGAACGTGTCAAGGCACCAAAAGTACGGCTAAAGCGGGCAACCGCAGATTTTTGAATTAAGTCACCAAACAAGGGCATTTTCAGGGAAAGGCGATCAATAGTTTCTTTACCAACACGAGTTTTGTAATACTGCTTATAGGCATACATAAATGCCATAATTCCAGCAATAATCACTAAAGACCAGTAACTGCGTAATATTTCACTACAAGTCATCAAGAATTGTGTTAAGGCAGGTAATTCTATTCCTAAGTCTTTAAAAATGTTGGCAAAAATAGGGATCAGAAAAACAGTCATACCTACAAAGATCGCGGTTGCTAAAAAACCCACAACCACAGGATAAGACAATGCAGCTTTGATTTGGTTTTGTAGGCGTGCAACATCTTCTAACAACTTAGCTAGGCGATTTAATACTTCATCGAGAACACCACCAATTTCGCCAGCTTGAACCATACTCACATACAAATTATCAAAGCATTGAGGATGCTTCCGCATTGAATCTGAAAGATTTGTGCCCGTTTGAACATCATTACTAATATCAATTAGAGCTGCTTTTAATTTAGGATTGCTACACTGCTCAGACAGTACTCCCAAACTTCTGACGATCGCTACGCCTGCATTTGTTAAAGCGGCAAATTGGCGAGAGAAGACAGCTTTATCCTTAACGGAAACCTTGACCATTGATGTCTGGAATTTCTTCAAATCAAAGCTTAGTGAGCCTTGAGATTCCTTCAATTCTTGGACAACAAGTCCTTGCTCTCTGAGATTTGTACGGGCTTGCGCTAGGGATTCAGCAGCAAATTTTTCTGTTCTGGATTTTCCTTGTGAATCCCGAACACGGGCAACATAGGTAGGCATAGTTTATAAATTCAAAATTGAAAATTTGACTTGAAAAGTTTGCTAGGGAGGAAAACCCTCCGACGCTCGCGGACTCGCTACCGCTGCGCTATGGCAACTTGTCACAAAATTCAAAATGAGTAAATTAGTATTTGGTTAATAGTCCATAGCTGATAGTCAATAATTATTGGTATTAACCATTACCAATCCTCTGTTGGCTGAAAGTTTAATGCGCTTTAGCAACACCATTTGCACCTGGTTTTGCACCTGCTGTTGGCGGTGCGCCACCAATTAAACGTTGAATTTCATCTGGTTTAGAAGTCTTAGATATAGCCGCTTCAAAGGAGATAGTTCCAGCTTTATATAAATCGGCTAAAACTCTTTCCAAAGTTTGCATACCTAATTTACCGCCAGTCTGAATAGCTGAGTAAATTTGGGATGTTTTTCCCTCTCGAATTAAGTTAGAAATAGCAGGAGTAATGACCATGATTTCTTGCGCCATGACTCGACCATATTCCCCTGGTTTGGGGTTTTTCTTCGGAACTAAAGTTTGGCTAAACACCGCTACTAGAGAGTTAGATAACTGCACCCGCACCTGGGTTTGTTTTTCATGGGGGAAAACGTCGATGATCCGGTCAACCGTTTGTGCAGCAGAACTAGTGTGCAAAGTACCAAATACCAAATGTCCTGTTTCCGCAGCAGAGATAGCCAAAGAAATCGTTTCCAAATCGCGCATTTCCCCCACCAGAATAATATCTGGGTCTTCCCGTAAGGCTGCTTTCAAAGCATTAGCAAAGCTCTTGGTATCTTCGCCAAGTTGCCGTTGGTGAACCAAGCTTTTAATTGGTTCATAAACGAATTCTATTGGGTCTTCCACTGTCAAAATATGTTCTGCTCTGGTGCGGTTAATTAAGTCAATCATCGCCGCCAGGGTAGTTGTCTTACCAGAACCGGTGGGTCCTGTAACCAAAATCAGCCCTCTGGGCTTTTCTGTCATTTCCCGCACCACATCTGGCAGACCCAATTTGTCAAAGTTGGGAATTTTAGAACTTAAAGCACGCAAGCAAGCAGCATAGGCACCACGATCCTTATAGACATTGACGCGGAAACGAGCTAATCCCTTAACACCATAAGAACAATCTAGCTCCCAGGTCTGCTCTAAAGTTTTACGCTGAGTATTGTTGAGCATACTAAAGATCAGTCTTTGGCACTGATCAGCAGTCAATACATGATCGCCTATAGGGGTAAGTTTGCCACTGATACGGAAGTAAGGAGGTAAGCCAGCGGATAAATGTAGATCCGAACCTCCCATTTCAATCAGCTGTTCCATCAAGTCTTCAATCATCATTTCCATATTTTTGCTTTCCTTGTTATTTGTTCTCTCTTACAAAGTTGAGGCAGTCCGGTGGCGGTGAGACCAGCGCTGCGGGATGGTTTCCCTCCACAGGCGACTGGCGAACCCGAAGGGGTTCCCCCGCTTAAAGGAACTGCCGTCTGATCGGAGGACGCCTCCGCTCAGACTTTGCGCTTTGTCTTTTGCCATTTGACCAATGACGCTTGACTAATCAACGTCAGTTCGGGTTAAGGAGGTTTATTCAACGTTAAATGGCTGAAACAGCACAAGCACGTTGACAGATCCTAGAATTAAGTAACAGCGTAATGAGGGTTTCAGCTTATCCCGAACTCAGGTTAATCAGAAAAACGCGGCGTCATACAGTATGGGCAATCTAGCCATTCTGGTTGTAATGTGGCATCACAAGTGCGACAGGTCAGACCACTCTTGCGTTTAGCTTTTAACTCAGCTTCCAAACCAGTATCAGTAAAGGTCACTCGCTCGACTTCTTCTAAGGTTGTGGAACCTTGACGTACTAAATCCAAGCTGTAAGCCAGCAAGGTTTTCATGCCCTCTTCTACTGCTACTTCTTTAATGCGTTCTGTTGGTGCTTCTTCGTTGATTAGGGTTTGTAAGTTTTCAGTGACTCTCATGACTTCGTAAACACCACAACGTCCCTTGTAACCAACACCATTACAAGTTGGGCAAACTTGACCTTTGGCTTTAGCATCTGCTTGGGATTCGTTGGGCAAGCTGTTAGCTTTATAAAAAGTGACATTCACCTCTTGAGAAGCTGATAGACCGTAGCGAGCAAGTTCTTCGGGAGTGGGAGTATAGGCAATTCGACAATCAGAGCAGACACGCCTTACCAAGCGCTGTGCTAAAACGCCAATCAGGGAACTAGAAACCATGAAAGGTTCAATACCCATTTCTCCCAAACGAGCGATCGCGCCTGGGGCATCATTGGTGTGTAAGGTAGTTAATACCAAGTGGCCTGTTAAGGCAGCCTCAATCGCAGTTTTGGCGGTTTCCTTGTCTCGTGTTTCACCCACTAGTAGCACGTCTGGGTCTTGCCGCAAAAAAGCCCGCAAAGCGGTAGCAAAATCCAGCCCTTTTTCCCGAATCACTTGTACTTGAGTAATACCCGGCAAACTATACTCAATTGGGTCTTCCACCGTACTGATGTTAATTCCAGGATCATTCTTTTCTGCTAGGGCAGAATACAGCGAAGTTGTTTTACCAGAACCAGTTGGCCCAGTGACCAATATCAGACCGAAGGGACGACTAACCATGTCTTTAACAATACTTAATGTCTCCGGATCGGTAATTAACTTATTCAATCCCAGTTGGGTGGAGGAGTTATCCAAAATCCGCAGACAAACCTTTTCCCCGTAGCGACTAGGTAAGGTATTTACACGGAAATCCACTTTGCGTCCCTCAAACATCCGCCTGATACGTCCGTCTTGAGGTAGTCGTCTCTCAGCAATGTCTAAGCTAGAGATGATTTTAAATCGGGCTGTCACCGCCGCAATGATTTTTTTCGGTAGAGGGTCGAAAGCTTCACGTAGTACGCCATCTTTCCGAAACCGAATGCGGAGGTTTTCTTCCTGTGGTTCAATATGAATATCAGAAACCTTCTCATGCAAGGCTTTGGCAAGAATTCTATTGACGAGATTGATGACTGGTGCGTCTTCTGCACCCTTCATCGCAGCTCCTAAGTCAGCCTCCATCTCATCAGGAGCATCATCTATGTCAAGATTGTTAAGATTTTCTAAATCCTGATTGATGTCTGTAAACTTTTCTTGTTCTAGATGTTTTTGGCGAATAGCTAGTTCATCTAGGTATTGATTGATCAGCTGTTGGTAGTCCTCTTGAGTAATTACCATGCGCTGCAAGGCTAAGCCTTGTGGGCGTAAGATGCGGTTAAGGTCATCCGAAGCCTCTAGATTATCCGGATCGACCATCGCCACTAAAACGCAGGGTGGGGTTTGGTCTTCATGTTTTGATAGTGGGATCAAACGATGGCGACGACAAATATCTACTGGGATTAAGGTTTCAATCAGCCTCCCCACCATCGTATTGCCAAGCTGGTTGACCTCCGGATCGAGGAATTCAACACCGTATAGTATTTTAAGTTCAAATAACTGCTGTTTCTTGTATTGCCTAAGTAATTCAGGTGATAGTTGTCGCCCGGTGATTGACTCTAGCATCTCCGTTAAGGGGATGCCAGACTTGCGGCTTTCAATCAGCGCCTGCCTCATCTGTTCGCTATTGACAAAGCCAGCCTGCACTAGCTTATTACCAAAGGGCGAAAACTCTGTTTTTGTGGTTAGAGCGGTACTGCGCCGTTGCGGTGACGAGTAAGTCATAATTGAGCAATGGGTAGGGAAAACCTCTGAGTAAAGTATTCCCAGGCTGTGGCATAGAATTCTCATTTAAATTGATTAAATTCCAGCCAAAAATTTTCGCTGCTGACAAAAAATTAAACAACCACAGCGCAACACAGATAATCCGTACTTCATCCGTAAGATAATTGCTAGTTTTTCAGAAAATGCAATGATTAATTTTTAAGTAATATTTAGTAAAAAAAAAGACTTATAACTAATGATGATGAACAAAGAATATTGATTGCCACTCATTCCTAAGATGTAGTGTTAAAGCCACAATCAGCGTTCGGGTTACCGCCCTAGAAGCGTCTACGCTAACGCTTTCACCATTTGTCACAATAAGAGGGCAGTGACAATCACTTCCAGGAAAATATAGGCAACAAAACCAGCCTCTCTTGCTAGCCGTCAATAGCAACGGTTGCTAGATGTGGTGAAATAATGCCGTAAATAGTATCTGGGATGAGTGGACAATGATAGACGAAAATAAACAGGTAAACAATACAAGCCAGCAATTGGGTGAACCAATAGAGGTAAAGCAAGCAATGAAGAGCGACTCCCCAGCCCAAATTAACTCTAACGAATCTGGCAGCGAGGTGACTGAGCCAGTGGCAGCACAAACTAATGTATCTGGAGATACTGCGTTTACACCAGACAATGGTGTCGTAGCGGCTGAGAGAACTGAAGAAGGAACGGCAGCTTTGGCAGATTTGACGCAACAAATCGAGTCCCTCAAAGGGCAACTAGAAGAGCGCAACACTCAATATCTGCGAATTGCGGCAGATTTTGAGAATTACCGCAAACGCAACCAAAAAGAAAAAGAAGATTTAGAGACGCAGGTGAAGCGCAACACGATTACAGAATTGTTGCCAGTAGTCGATAATTTTGAGCGGGCGCGATCGCACCTCAAACCGCAAGGTGACGGCGAAATGACAATTCATAAAAGCTACCAAGGCGTTTACAAACAATTAGTAGATTCGTTGAAACGTTTGGGTGTATCACCAATGCGTCCTGAAGGTCAGGAATTCGATCCCAACCTGCATGAAGCTGTAATGCGGGAACCTACGGATGAACATCCTGAAGGAACAGTGTTAGAAGAGTTAGTACGTGGATATTACTTGGGTGAACGCGTACTGCGCCATGCAATGGTGAAGGTGGCTGCTCCCAAAGAAGATTCACCAGCACAAGATAATCAGTAGAGTCCAGCCAACTCTTAAGCTGTAGTTGCTCGCTCCACTGACCAAAAGTGCCTTGGTTTTTGTAAGGGCGAGCATCACAGATCTCAGTTAGGACAGGTCTGGTGACGGTTAGTCGAAGTTCAGCAGCCCGTCCTCTGCTGGTAGCTCTCATTTGGGGTGCGGCTCTCAAACAAGAAGCCGCCCACTAGTGAAAGCCACTCCTTTACCAACCCGATGCTTTAACTTCTTACTTACCCTCAGCAACAGGGTTTCCACAGAACATTTCCGTGAGTATTGGTCTGTAGCAAAAAAATCAAATAAGATAGTCCGCAAAGCCTCACGGCCAAAGAAATCCGTAAAAATACTGAACAGTATGGGAAAAGTTATTGGAATCGACTTAGGCACTACTAACAGTTGCGTCGCAGTTTTAGAAGGCGGTCAACCAGTTGTAATCGCTAATTCTGAGGGTGGACGCACAACTCCTAGTATTGTGGGATTTGGAAAGGGGGGCGATCGCTTGGTCGGTCAGCTGGCCAAGCGGCAAGCTGTCACTAATGCTGAAAACACAGTTTTCAGTATCAAAAGATTTATCGGTCGTCGTTGGGAAGAAACAGCAACAGAACGCGATCGCTCACCCTATACCTGTGTCAAAGGTCGAGACGATACTGTTGATGTGCAAATTCGTGGACGTAACTATACACCACAAGAAATATCTTCGATGATCCTGCAAAAGCTCAAACAGGATGCAGAAAATTTCTTAGGTGAAGCTGTTACTCAAGCAGTAATTACCGTACCTGCATATTTCACAGACGCTCAAAGACAAGCAACGAAAGACGCTGGTACAATTGCTGGACTAGAAGTATTACGGATCATCAATGAACCAACTGCAGCAGCTTTAGCCTTTGGTTTAGATAAGCAAGACCAAGAGCAGCTCATCTTAGTCTTTGACTTGGGAGGCGGCACCTTTGACGTATCCATTCTCCAACTGGGAGATGGAGTGTTTGAAGTCAAAGCAACCAATGGTAATAATCAACTGGGTGGTGACGACTTTGATGATTGTATTTTGCGCTGGATCATTGAGCGCTTCCAACAACAAGAAAATATAGACCTGTCTCAAGATAAAATGGCACTGCAACGCTTGCGAGAAGCAGCAGAAAAGGCAAAAATCGAACTTTCTAGTATGCTCAGTACCTCGATTAACTTGCCTTTTATCACCGCCGATGACACAGGCCCAAAGCATTTAGAGCTAGAACTCAGCCGCTCGAAATTTGAAGAACTGACAGGGCATTTAATTGCAGCTACCATTGAACCGATGATTCAAGCGCTCAAAGATGGCGATCGCAAAGCACAAGACATAGATCGGATCATTTTGGTGGGTGGTTCCACTCGCATTCCCGCAGTTCAAAACGCTCTCATCAAGTTTTTCAATGGCAAAACTCCTGATCGCTCTGTTAACCCTGATGAAGCAGTTGCACTAGGCGCTGCTATCCAAGCTGGGGTTATGGGTGGAGAAGTCGATAATCTCCTGCTATTGGATGTTATTCCTCTATCTTTGGGAATTGAAACCTTGGGTGAAGTTTTTACCAAAATCATCGAACGTAACACCACAATTCCCACCAGTAGATCCCAAATTTTTTCCACAGCAGTTGATGGACAAACCTCAGTAGAAATTCATGTCCTGCAAGGTGAACGGGCAATGGCACGAGATAACAAAAGTCTCGGCAAGTTCCTTTTGGCAGGAATTCCTCCAGCTCCGCGTGGTGTGCCACAAATTGAAGTATCTTTTGAAATCGATGTCAATGGTATCCTCAAGGTTGGTGCTCAAGATAAAGGCACCGGTAGAGAGCAGAGTATTCGCATTACCAATACAGGTGGCTTAAGTACTCAAGAAGTAGAAAAGATGCGGCAAGCAGCCGAAGTGTTTGCTGAAGAAGATAAAAAGCGTAAAGAACTGGTTGAATTGAAAAACCAAGCTGAGAATCTATTTTTTAGTTACGAATCGACTCTCAAGGATAACAGCAACTTAATTGGCGAAGACATGAAAGCTTTGGCAAATGAGAAAGGCAAACAACTCCAAGCAGCCATGACTAACTCTAATATTTCCGTACAAGAATTTCAGCAAAACTTAGACGAGTTCCAAAAAACTTTATTTGCCATCGGTGCTAACGTGTACAACCGAGCTAATAGTCAACCAGATGAAGTGCCTGAAGTCTCGGAAGAGTTGTTGGCTTCACAACCAGAGCCAGCAGTGGGTGGAACACTGATACCCCAATTTAACTTTGATTTTGATGACGAAAGCACTGCACAGGCTGATTACGAGGCGATAGATTAAGGACTGGGCATTAGGTATTGGTTATCTCCGTTAGTCCCATTCCCTAGTCCCCAGTCTCCAAGTTTGCTAGATTGTAGAAGCGAATTGCCGTGGGCTAAACGTATCCCAGTACAGATGCCAAAACGCATTTGGGGGGTTTTCCACACCTAATGGTGCGGCTAGCCCCTCTGGTAGATGGGCAGAGTTTGCCCCACCTAGGTAGCACAATTGTAAAAGAGACAGCCTCAGACATGGAGAGGTCCGAGCAGAGGTTTGCTTAGCTTGTTTTTTCCTGAGCTTTAGTCGTCTTCCATGAGGAAAGCGCCTGTTGCTCGACACTTGCTGGTGATTTTTGTAAAGGGGAAAAGGTAAAATCAATTATTAATAAAAATTAACTTCTATCTTTGACCCTCTCTGTTCTGCCCTGATGTTGACGTTCTCGCGACCGCCAGGGCTAACGCCAATCACCTGGGTTGGGAAAACGTCACTTGCAACCCTGCGATTTCTCTAAAAGAGTACAAGCCGGGAAACTCTCAAGACCCTCATGGGTGAAGCTGGGCCCCTGTTAACGCTAGGGCTAATGCTAGTCACCTGGGTCAGGAAAACGCTAGTTGCTACTCTACGGTTTCTCGAAGGAGTACAATTCTGGCGAATCAACGTAGTGGCTCCCAAAACCCTTATGGGTACTCTTCGAGAACTCTTTTGGGGAGCGGCAGTTGCTTTAAGTCGGGTTCCCCGACGACAGTTGCTACAACGGAGGTTCCCTCCGCAACGCACTGTCTCCCCAAGGCACTGCCTCACCTCGCTGGCTCACCTTCTGCTTTCTTCCTTCTAACTTTTACCTTTGCTATATGGCCCGCGACTATTATGAAATTCTGGGTGTCTCTCGTGACGCCGACAAAGAAGAAATCAAACAAGCTTACCGCCGCCTAGCCCGGAAGTATCACCCAGACGTGAACAAAGAACCGGGAGCAGAGGAGCGGTTTAAGGAAATTAACCGTGCTTATGAAGTGCTTTCCGAGCCGGAAATCAGAGAGCGTTATAACCGTTTTGGTGAGGCTGGTGTCTCTGGTGCGGCTGCGGCTGGCTTCCAAGATATGGGTGACATGGGCGGCTTTGCCGATATCTTTGAAAGCATTTTCAGTGGTTTTGCTGGTGGAATGGGTGGTCCAACGACGCAAAGAAGGCGCAGTGGGCCGGTACGGGGTGATGACCTGCGATTAGACCTGAAGTTAGATTTTCGGGAAGCGGTATTTGGTGGAGAAAAAGAAATTCGCATTTCTCATTTAGAAACCTGTGATGTTTGTAGCGGTTCTGGTGCAAAACCAGGAACTCGCCCTCGGACTTGTTCGACTTGTAGCGGTTCAGGTCAAGTACGCCGGGTCACAAGAACGCCCTTTGGCAGTTTTACCCAAGTTTCAACTTGTCCTACCTGTAATGGCACAGGAACGGTGATTGAAGATAAATGTGATGCTTGCGACGGTAAAGGCACAAATCAAATCACTAAGAAACTCAAAATTACTATTCCCGCTGGTGTAGATAATGGCACACGCCTGCGAATTTCCCAAGAAGGTGATGCAGGGCAAAGAGGTGGTCCTCCAGGAGACTTATACGTCTACTTGTTCGTGAATGAGGACGAGGAATTTCACCGGGATGGCATTAACATTCTCTCAGAAATCAAAATTAGTTACCTGCAAGCAATTTTAGGCTGTCGTTTGGAGGTAGATACGGTTGATGGACCAGTGGAATTAATAATTCCGGCTGGAACCCAACCGAATACGGTGATGAAGCTAGAAAATCGTGGTGTACCACGCTTGGGAAATCCTGTCAGTCGGGGTGACCATATGCTGACGGTATTAATTGATATTCCCAACAAAGTAACTCCAGAGGAGAGGGAATTGTTAGAGAAGCTGGCTAAAATTAAGGGAGAACGCACTGGTAAAGGCGGTCTAGAAGGATTTTTGGGTAATCTGTTTAAGTAATGAGTTTATCTTCTCTATCATCTCCTGATGCTCAACTCGACTTGCGCGGCACTCCTTGCCCGATTAATTTTGTCCGGACTAAACTACTTCTGGAAAAAATGCCCCCGGGAGGTTTGCTAGAAGTTTGGCTAGACCCTGGAGAGCCAATTGAGCAGGTTCCTGATAGCTTGGCAATGGCTGGCTATCAGGTAGAACAAATTGCAGATTGCACTGGTTATTTTTCCTTGTTAGTACGCCGTCCTGCGATCGCCCAATGACAGGAGAAGTTGATTTGGCTACTGGACAGTTACTGGGTACAGTGCTAGCTGTACAAGCAAATTTTTACCAAGTCCAGCTAGATCTAAAAGACAAGGGGACAAGGGGACAAGGTGAGCAGCGCGTTGCAGAGGTTCCCTCCGTTGTAGCGGCTGCGTACCCGGAGGGGGACAAGGAGAATTTATCACAAAGACTCTCCGCGTCTTCCATTCCCCCGATGCTCCTCTGTACCCGCAGAACACGCTTGAAAAAAATTGGGCAACAGGTGATAGTGGGCGATCGCGTGGTGATCGAAGAACCCGATTGGTCTGGGGGACGAGGAGCGATCGCTGATGTGCTACCTCGTCAAACTGAGTTAGACCGTCCACCAATTGCTAATGTTAACCAGATCATGCTGGTATTTGCTGTGGCAGATCCACCTCTGGAACCTTATCAGTTAAGTCGTTTTCTGGTGAAGGCTGAATCTACCAGCTTAGATGTAGTTTTATGCTTGAATAAAAGTGATTTAGTTTCACCACTAGTACGCCAAGAAATTAGCGAGCGCCTTGTTGGTTGGGGTTATCAACCGCTATTTATTAGTATCAAAAATTGTATAAATATTGACCAGTTATCTGGCTATCTTAATCATAAAATTACTGTAATTGCTGGACCTTCTGGTGTTGGCAAATCAAGTTTAATCAATGCACTGGTTCCTAATGTAAATTTGCGCGTCGGTGAAGTCTCTGGCAAGTTAGCTCGTGGTCGCCATACCACTCGTCATGTAGAATTATTTGAACTACCTAGCAAAGGATTACTAGCAGATACTCCAGGCTTTAATCAGCCTGACCTTGATTGTAGTCCAGAACAATTAGTATATTATTTCCCTGAAGCGAGAGCGCGGTTAGCGGTTGCTAGCTGTCGGTTTAGTGATTGTCTGCATCGAGATGAGCCTGACTGTGCCGTGCGGGGAGATTGGGAACGCTATCCACATTATCTAGAATTTTTAGACGACGCGATCGCCTATCAGACTCAGCGCCACCAGCAAGCAGATCCCGAATCTACGCTAAAGTTAAAAACTAAAGGCAAAGGTCAGAGTCAATACGAGCCGAAGTTAGAAAGCAAAAAATATCGTCGTGTTTCTCGCAAGACGCAACTGCAAGCTTTGCAAGATTTATATCAAGATAGTGAGGAATGAGGAAATCTCAAAGCTGGTAACGCTAACATAGATACTAAATAGTTGCAGTTGCAGCGAGTCAACCAACAACTAAAAAAACAACGCCAACAACCTGAAAGATTGGCGTAAGCCTTGCAAAATATAGATATTGACCATCAGCAAGTTCTTTAAAAATAGAATTTTATCTCGATCAGCTCTCATTAAGTGTTGGAAAATATTGCTATGAATCAAACAGTCTCTAAACCAGATTTTTAACATAGCGATCGCCTGGCAAATGCAACTGCAAAAAAATTAAATCTAGAGTCTCAGTAAAAAAATCAGATCGGAATTTCTGCTGTAGAACGAGATAAATAGGAAAAAATTATTAATTAATCTCACGATCCCAATAAAGTCTTAAAATATTGTTAATTTCTGCCAAACCTCTCGACCTTCAACTTACACGTATCACCCCTAAATAACTATGGCTATAGGCTACGTCGCGCTTGTACTCCACGCACATCTGCCCTTCGTTCGTCACCCAGAAAGTGATTATGTGTTGGAGGAAGAATGGCTATATGAAGCCATTACTGAAACTTATATTCCTTTATTGAAAGTATTTGAAGGACTAAAGCGAGACGGCATCGACTTTAAAATTACGATGAGCATGACACCTCCATTAGTGTCAATGCTCCGCGATCCGCTGTTGCAAGAACGCTATGATGCACACTTAGCTCAACTAGAAGAACTGATAGAACTAGAAGCTGAGCGTAATGTCCACAACGGGCATCTTAAATATTTAGCAGAACATTACGCCACTGAGTTTAACGAAGCGCGTCAGATATGGGAACGCTACAAGGGCGATTTGGTAACGGCTTTTAAGGACTACCAAGATAGTAACAACCTGGAAATTATTACTTGTGGTGCTACCCACGGCTACTTACCACTAATGAAAATGTATCCGCAAGCTGTGTGGGCACAAATTCAGGTAGCTTGCGAACATTACGAAGAAACCTTTGGGCAAGCACCTAGAGGCATTTGGTTACCGGAATGCGCCTACTATGAAGGTGTAGAGCGAATGCTGGCAGATGCAGGGTTGCGCTACTTCCTCACCGACGGACATGGTATTCTTTACGCCCGTCCTCGTCCTCGATTTGGTACCTATGCCCCAATTTATACAGAAACTGGTGTTGCTGTTTTTGGACGGGATCATGAATCTTCTCAACAAGTATGGTCTTCTGAGGTGGGCTATCCAGGAGCAGCAGAATACCGCGAGTTTTACAAAGATTTGGGCTGGGAAGCAGAATATGAATACATCAAGCCCTACATCATGCCCAATGGTCAACGTAAGAATACGGGTATTAAATATCATAAAATTACTGGACGTGGCTTAGGACTTTCAGATAAAGCTCTATATGATCCTTACTGGGCAAGGGAAAAAGCGGCAGAACACGCTGCAAACTTCATGTATAATCGAGAACGGCAAGCTGAACATCTACATGGGATAATGCAGCGCCCGCCGATTATCGTGTCGCCTTACGATGCAGAGTTATTTGGACATTGGTGGTATGAAGGTCCTTGGTTTATTGATTACCTGTTCCGTAAATCCTGGTACGACCAAAAAACCTATGCCATGACTCACTTAGCAGATTATTTACGGGCAGAACCGACTCAGCAAGTTTGTCGTCCTTCGCAGTCAAGTTGGGGTTTTAAGGGATTCCATGAGTATTGGTTAAACGATACAAATGCCTGGATTTACCCGCATTTGCATAAAGCAGCCGAACGCATGATTGAAATCTCGCATCTAGAACCAGAGGATGAATTGCAATGGAAAGCGTTAAACCAAGCAGCGCGAGAGTTACTATTAGCACAATCTTCCGATTGGGCGTTTATCATGCGGACAGGAACAATGGTTCCCTATGCCGTCCGAAGAACGCGATCGCACTTGATGCGGTTCAATAAGCTCTACGAAGATGTAAAAATAGGCAAAGTTGATAGCGGTTGGCTGGAAAAAGTCGAGTTGATGGATAATATTTTCCCAAATATTAACTATCGTGTTTATCGTCCGTTGTAAGATTCTGGACACAAACACATAGATGTAAGAACTAGTAAGCACTAGTAAGGTGGGCAATGCCCACCTCGAAACTATATTTATAATAATACGGTTCAGTTAAGGTGATAAGAGTTCTCATCTGTCGGACAAAAACCAAGATTTGGGGGAGAATCCCCCAAGCCCCCTCCAAAATAATTGTTCGGTTTTTTGTTTAGTAATTATTTGTGAGCTTTGTTGTCAATGAATTTTTTTAACTGAACTGTATTTATAATAGATATAATTCTAAAATTTAGAGTTTAAAACTTTTATTAATCATTGACAAAATAATTGAAATAATTAATTGCATTCAAGAAAATTATAAATCCTCTTACTAAAGGTATAGATAGCTGTTTAATAAATTTATTATTCAAAAACCAAGAAATGTTTGATTAATTAAAAAAACTATTTAAATAACTACTATTAAATTTAATACTTATCTCAGACTTAACTTATAAAAGTAATAAAAGAAGTAGGAGACTTTTTATTACTTAACTTGTATTGAAGAGCAAGTTAAACTCTGGCTACAGATATAGAGTAAATAGAAGCCCTTCAAACCTTTTGGTAGAAGATGACACACCAAGTTAGAAATTATTATTTTTAATAGTAGGATTTGCAGAAGCTCTAAATAAGGAAACTCATCCGTATGGGCTGTTTATCACTTGTTTAACTTGCAATAAGTATCAGGCATCCAGTCATTGCCAAGGTGAGTTATACCAATTTGAAAAAAGAATGCGACAGATTGTAGGGGCACGGCACTGCCCATACGTGTCAACTTAACGTGAAACCCTTGTTAAAACGTGATTTTGTATTCACTCACCTACCATTACGATCCTCGTCACCCCACCCCAGTTTTGTCTAAAGCCAAAACTTCCCCTCCCCGCAGGCGG
>NZ_MTAW01000083.1 GCF_002154725.1 Nostoc sp. 106C
GATGATTTAGCTTCTTTACTACTTGCTTATTCCGGAAAGTGACAGAAAAGGGATAGTTATAGTTAGGGGTTGCTGAAAAATAAGTGACTTGTGCACACGCAGATGTCAGTTATCCGACAGATTTAGAGCTATTAAATCAAGCAAGAAAGCAGACAGAGAAAATTATAGACTTGCTTTATGAACAAGTGAAAATCAAATTAGATAAAAAACCAAGAACGTATCGAGATATAGCATTTGTTCTAACAAAGTTGACATGCTCCCGACGATTAGAGTCATCGCTAAACTGTCTCATACCTCTGTGACTGCAATTGCTATTACTTTTTTAGTGATGAATCTTTCTACTCACTTGTCACGGCTTTTTTACGCTTTTTTATGTCTATTTTTGAAAACCACACCTTTTTTTTGGTCTAATATAATTACAGTTTATATTTAAGGTATTTCTATTCAACAAAAACTTATGATTGGGTCTGAATCACTAGTCAACCCTAAAAATCGCTTTTTTCTGACTTTTTCAGCAAGCCCTACTTAGACACAAAGTTGCTTCTTGCATATAGCCCATCTATGTGGGCTATATAAAGCTCATTTTCATAGCGCAATAGTAGTACTCTTAATTTCCGCTATTCCTGCTAAGTTGGTTTACCAGTCAATTTTAGTTTGACAGACTATTGCCGTACTTCAACGACGGTGATAATTTTTTCATCGCGATTGAGTTGGAGGATACTTTCACCTTTACTATCTCTGTTCAACAAAGGTACTGTTTCTAGAGGTAGTCGCACTACTCTTTCTTTATTAGTCACTAAGGCTACCTCTGCTGAAGCGATCGCTGCAACCATTCCTGCTAAATTGTCAGTTTTGTTAGTGAATTTTAGGTATTGCGTGCCTAAATCTCCTCTATTAGCAGATCTTAACTGACTCACAGGTATACGCTTGGCATATCCTTCTTCGGTAACTAGCAACAGATCTTCTTGTTCATTCACAGGTACACAGCCAACCATTTGCTGCGATTTCAATAATCGTAATGCTTGCAGTCCCATAGCAGTACGTCCCATAATGGGTAGTTGTTCGTCATTGACGGGAAATTTCAATAAGCGTCCGCCCGAACTGGCGACAATTAGATGTTTCCCTGTAGTCGTGAATTGAGTAAATAATAATTCATCATCGTCTTTGAGTTTGACAATCGTCACTCCACGTCGAGTCAGGTTAGTCAATTCCTCCAAGGACAAGCGCTTAATTCGTCCTTGTTTTGTCAACAAAATCATCTGAGTAACTTCAGAATTTTCTGGTAGCACAAAGCGATTGACAACAGCTTCTTGAGTACCTTGAGCTGTATTACTAAGCATGGTGATCAGTGGTCTTCCCTTGGGAGAACGCCCAGTGATTACGGGGATGTCTCCTACTGTCACAGGGTAGACTTTACCTCCACTAGTAAGTACCAACAGATCTTTTTCTGTGTCAGTCAACTCAGTTTGGATGATGAAGTCGTTATCATTCAGACCGTTTTCAGCTTTAGGTTTTTTACCATTGGGCACACTACGGCGCACATATCCCCGTTGGGTAAACTCTAAAATTGTTTCTTCTGAGGGTACAGAAGATTGAGGATTGTCTTCATCTTCTTCTGTTGGTTGGCGAACTTTCCCCTTATCTTCTGGTTTTCTGATCTCCGCACTGAAAGGTACTAGTTTGGTACGACGAGGATCGCTGTATTTGCGCTTGAGCGATCGCAAATCTTTTTTCAGCGCTTTGAGTAATTCTTTGCGATCGCTGAGTAATCTGCGTAATAAATTAATTTGCTCTGTGAGTTGCTCAAACTCTTGCTGCAAATTCTGCTGTTCTAAACTTGTTAAGCGTCGCAATGGCATAGCTAAAATTGCATCTGCTTGCACTTCACTTAAATTTAGCCGACTACAAAGGCTAATTTTTGCTGTGCTACCATCAGCAGCTTGTCGCAAAATTTCAATGACTGTATCTACGTTAGACAAGGCCAAAAGCAACCCTTCTACCAAATGTAGCCGATTTTCTGCTTTACCTAACTCATAACTGTAACGACGGTTCAGGGTTTGCTCTCGGAAACTTAAAAATTCCAACAACAACTGGCGCAAGCTTAACTGACGGGGTTGTCCGTCTACCAATGCTAAAAGAATCGCCCCAAAGTTGGTTTGTAAAGCTGTTTGATGATACAAATGCTGGAGTATTTCTTGGGGATTGATATCGCGTTTGAGTTCAATTACTACGCGCATTCCTTCGCGATCGCTTTCATCGCGAATATCGGAAATTCCCAGCAAGCGTCCTTGATTCACCAATTCTGCTACTTTTTCAATCCAGCCTGCTTTATTTACTTGATATGGCAGTTCTGTGATAATAATTGCTGTCCGGCGCTTGCTACCTCGCGCTGGAGGAATTTCCTCTAGGGTTGCGACTCCTCGTAAAACAATACTACCCTTACCTGTGGTGTATGCTTCCCGAATTCCAGAGTCACCAATTATTTCTCCCCCAGTGGGAAAATCTGGGCCAGGAATTAGCTCAAATAATTTTTCATCTGACAAATCTGGCTGGTCAATTAAAGCGATCAACCCATCAACAACTTCGCCTAAGTTGTGTGGCGGAATATTTGTCGCCATCCCCACAGCAATACCAGCACAGCCATTGAGTAAGAGAAATGGTAACTGTGCTGGTAGCACTGTTGGTTCTTGCTGGGAATTATCGAAGTTACCAATAAATTCCACAGTTTCTTCGCCAATTTCCGTTAGCATTCCCTCTTGGCCAATGGATGCGAGGCGCGTTTCTGTGTAACGCATCGCTGCTGGCGGATCATTATCAACGCTGCCAAAGTTGCCATGTCCTGCCAATAAGGGATAGCGGCTAGAAAATTCCTGCACTAACCTGACTAAGGCATCATAAACTGCTTGGTCGCCGTGGGGGTGGTACTTACCTAGCACATCTCCTACGACACGAGCACACTTACGATAGGGTCTATCTGGTGTCAGACCAAGTTCGTGCATTGCATACAAAATGCGCCGATGGACTGGCTTTAAGCCATCACGCACATCTGGCAACGCTCGCCCTACAATTACACTCATGGCATATTCTAGGTAAGACCGTTGCATCTCCGTGTGCAGGGCTGTGGTGATTACCTGTCCCGTTGAGAGAAGGTTTAACTGTTTTGCCATGAGCTTTTTCCCTGAAATTTAACTACACAAAAATCGCCGAAAATTAAGGCTGCAACAACCACAGCATAACGGATGAAAAGCAATTTCTAACCAAATCTTGATAGTCATAGGATAAGAAGCAGTAGTATTATCCTTGATGACGGGGATACACATTGAAGACTAAAAAGGAGGCAGACAACTGTTTTTTTCAGGTGTTCATCCCCCCCATTCCCATAAGTTAAATTCTCATGAAAACTGTTTTGATTGTAGAAGACGATCTAATCAATGCTCGCGTTTTTTCCAAGATTTTAAGCAAGCGCGGCGGCTTAGATGTTAAACATACAGAAAATGTGGAAGAAGTAATCGAAATTGCCCAATCGGGAGATGCAGACCTTATTTTAATGGATGTTTCTCTTTCGCGAAGTGTGTACCAGGGTAAATCTGTTGATGGCATCAAAATTACACAAATGTTAAAAGCTGATCCAAAAACTGCAAATTTACCTGTGATTTTGGTTACCGCTCACGCTATGGAAGGCGATCGCGAGAACTTCTTGAAGCAAAGCGGCGCTGATGGCTACATCTCTAAGCCTGTAGTTGACCATCAACTTTTTGTTGACCAAATCCTGGCACTTTTACCCACAGAATGAAAGCTGAGAATTGGTGATTTACTGTCAGCAATGCCCGACTTCCAGTCACATGAGTATATATGTACTATGAAAAGGCATGATTCGGCAAGTGGTAATGAGTAATGGGTAAAAGCGGTTCCAATTACCAGTTGCCAATTACTGTTCTGCTATTGAGCAGGCGGTTGACTGGGGTTTAATGGGCTTTCCCCTTGCTGTCGAGCCGCTTGAATCCTGGGTAATTCCAGGAATTTTTTGGTATCAGATAGTAGACGTTCACCCCAAAGATTTTGCTTGAGGAAATCCAAATCGCCATAGCGCTGATCGATGCGGAGTGCAGCTTCTCCCATTGCTAAACCCTGTTGGCGATCGCCTTTAGTATATAAGGCTACTGCCAAAGCGAGTAAAGGTTCTGCGGCTTGTTTATCTAAAGATACAGCAGTTTGCCATTGCTTAATTGCACTTTGAGTATCACCCTGTTCGTAGTGAATTAAGCCAGTGTTGTTAATTGCCGGCCAAAATTTCTTATCGTAGGAGACGGCTTTATTGTACTGGGCGATCGCATCTGGCAACCGACCGGTCATGTAGTAAGCATTCCCCAAATCAAATAAACCTTCTGGATCGTTGGGTTTTATCTTTAAGCCAGCTTGGTAATTGGCAATAGCTGCCGGATATTTCTGCTGCTGAAAGTTAGCCGAACCCATCGCAAACAACACATCAGCATTCTTAGGGTTTAGAGATTGAGCTTTTTTCAGAGCAGCGATCGCCTGATCAAACTCTTTAGTTTGTAGATGCAAACCACCTAATAGAAACCAAACTTTATCATTTTTCGGTGCCAGTTGACTAGCCAGCTTTGCTCGCGGCAAGGCTAACTCAAACTGTTGAAACTGACCTAGTTGAGCTGCCTCTTGTGCCAAGCTCAACCCTTGTTTTTCTAACTTCGCTGCATCGAGTTGCAGTGTATGGGGTATTAGTGCCTGTGCTTGCGCTGCTTTTGGCATACTCCACAAACTACAGACAACTAGAAAAGAAATTAGTTTAATATTTTTAGGCACACTACCCCCTCTTACCCACAAATCAAAGAATCTTTCAGCTAGCTTAAACGATCTCCGCTCTAGACGAAAGGCAAATTTTGTTGTTAAATGTCAATCCACTCCGCTTCGCTTCATGAAATTAATAGTCAGTAGTCAGTTGTTTTTACTACTGATCGCTGATTACTGATTACTAACACAAAATTCCTCAATTGAAGTCTGGGGATAAATTAACTCACCCGATTTTCTATTGACTGTGGGCTTTTGAGATCAAGTCGTGGAACAGATTGAGTATTGACATTGCGATCAATAAACTCATAAATTAATAAGTATTTACTTACTTATTTATGGCTCGTATTCCCAGAATTACCAATCAGCAAATCTTAACAGCAGCACGTGAAGTCTTTTTACAAAAAGGCTTCGGTTGTTCAACTCAAGAAATAGCGCAAAAAGCCAGTATTTCTGAAGCATCCATTTTCAAACGCTTCTCTACCAAAGAAGAATTATTCTTTGCGGCGATGGGAATTCCTGAAACACCCCCTTGGGTTAAGGAGATGGAATCTCTTTCTGGTAAAGGCGAACTTAAAGAAAACCTGATTCAGTTGTGTCTTGGGATTCTAGAATTCCACCGTGATGTCATGCCTCGAATTATGATGCTGCGTTCACGAGGAAATGCGCTTCCAGAACTAGGAGTGAAGCTAGAATCAAAGCCGATTCAAGATATCAAGCTATTAACTGCCTTTTTAGAGCATGAGATCGAACAAGGTCGGCTTCGCGTTTGCCAACCCCAGGCGATCGCTCATATTTTACTAGGGTCTTTAATGAACTACATCTTTTTAGAGCAGATATCGTCGCCAGAATATATACCCACAGATGATTTAGTATTTGTTCAGAATCTTGTGGACATTCTCTGGCAGGGAATTTCTCCAAGCTAGCTGTAATTGAGCAACCTGGCTCAATCTTTTTTGGAGTTATTAATCAGTAACTACTTACTTCTTGAGAAGTAATAGTATGTTGTTACTTAGTATTGTTCTGGTAGAAAGAATATTTGCTGCTTGCGGTAGTTGCGCAATCTTAGCTAACCAAATTTTCTATTTTTAGCCATCAGATGTACAACTATTAGATGACATATTTTGTTTTGAATTGAGTTAGTTTAAATTAATTCAAGCACTTTATCTAATACAAGAGCAATAACATAAAACAGTAAAAATTTTAATCAACAACAAAGACAAGCTGAGGAAAATCGAGTAATAATGCTGATACAGACCGAGGATTTGTCAACAATTACAAGTAACAAAAGTAACCACCAGATTTGCATACTGCAAACAAGATAGATACCTTATTAGTAATGAGAGAATTTCTCAGTGTAGCAGCATGACAACAGTTTTTTAACATGATGCATAATGTGGCTAATCAGTCTTAAAGGCAGATGGTTTCAATTATCTATCACAAACGATGAAAATTAGTGGTGTGTTAAATGCTTGCTAGCCAAAGCGCTCATAATTTCTTGCTGAGTTAATTAGGGTCAAGCTGCATCAATAAAATGCGCTTCGTTGCCGAAAAACTGGTGACATTGGTCATGTGCAAGTTTGGAATTACTAGTGACTTTGGTCATGCACCAGTTTGAACGATTTTGGACGATAATTACTAGCATGAATTTATACAAAAATATTTTGTTCAAGTCATGTTTACCGATAAAAAAAGAGTAGCTATGACAATTGATGCATCAAACCCTGTAGATTCATCTTCATCAGCTTTGATTCCTGAAGTCAAAAGAAGCAAAGCCAAGATTCGATGGCTGCCGTGGCTGCTCTCCCTTCTACTTTTGGGTGGAATTGGCTACGTAGTTTATTACCAGGTAGCTGTCGCTCCAACTCAGCAAGCAAGACGCCGCGTTCTGACACAGCCTGTACAAAGGCAGACTTTAGCAATCACAGTTTCAGCCAATGGAACAGTAAAACCTGAGCGGTCAATTAACCTCAGCCCAAAAAATTCAGGCATTCTGAAAAGATTGCTGGCGAAAGAAGGCGATCTCGTCAAAGCAGGGCAGATTGTTGCTTACATGGATGATTCCAATCTGCGAGGGCAACTTACCTCTGCTCAAGGGCAACTGGCACAAGCTGAGGCAAATCTGCAAAAAGCACAAGCAGGCAATCGTCCTCAAGATATTGCTCAAGCACAGGGAGCATTAGACGAAGCCCAAGCGAATCTGCAAAAGGTACAAGCAGGCAATCGTCCTCAGGATATTGCCCAAGCACAGGCACGCTTACAAAGTGCGCAAGCGGCCCTGAGTAAAGCAGAAGATGATTACCGTCGCAACCAGCAACTTTACAATTCGGGTGGTATTTCCCTTCAGACTGTCAACCAAAAACGTGCAGATCGTGACAGTGCCCAAGCGGCTGTGAATGAAGCACAGCAAGCATTAGCTTTGCAAAAAGCAGGGTCACGTCCCGAAGACATCGAACAAGCACGAGCTACAGTTAGGCAAAGACAGCAAGCTTTAGCACTTGTAAAAGCAGGAACTCGCCAAGAAGACATAGACGCAGCACGGGCCCAGGTAACATCTGCGCGGGGTTCGCTGCAAAATGTCCAAGCCCAAATCAATGACACAATCATTCGCGCACCTTTTGATGGTGTAGTCACAAAAAAATACGCCGATCCTGGCGCTTTTGTGACTCCCACAACTGCAAGTAGTGACGTATCTTCGGCGACTTCTTCTTCGATTTTAGCTCTGGCTTCTACGAATGAAGTTGTCGCAAATTTAGCCGAAACTAATATTTCTAAAATCCGCCTAGGGCAGAAAGTTACCGTGAAAGCAGATGCTTATCCAGGAAAAATCTTTGAGGGTAGAGTTAAGCAAATCGCGGCTCAATCTGTAGTCACACAAAACGTTACTAGTTTTGAAGTGAGATTATCCCTTTCCGATCCTCAAAGATTACTGCGGTCGGGGATGAATGTGACAACAGATTTCCAAGTAGGTCAATTGGAGAATGCGCTGGTGGTGCCTACAGCCTCGGTTGTCCGCCGAGAAAATGCCACAGGTGTGCTTGTGGCAGGAGAGGATAACAAACCTGTGTTTACTCGAATTGAAACTGGCGTGACTGTGAATAACTTTACCGAAGTTAAGTCTGGATTGACAGGAGATGAAAGAGTATTGCTGAGTTTCCCACCAGGGTCAAGACCGCAATCAACACCACGAGGCGGGGTTTTTCCTGGTCTAGGCGGTGGTGGTGGACGTTCTCAAGGTGGTGGTGGACGTTCTCAAGGCGGCGGTTCTCCTTAAAGAAAGTTTTAAATACAACAGTATGTTTAAGATATTTAAGGGCTTTTACAAAGCTAAGAATACCCGCACAGTGCCGTTGTTAGAAATCTTGACAATGGCAGCAGAAACGCTGTGGAGCAATAAATTACGCACAGGACTAACAATGCTGGGCGTAATTATTGGCATTTCTTCAGTCATTGCGATTACCTCGGTTGGTCAGGGGGTGCAAAAGGGAGTTGAGCAACAGATACAAGCATTGGGTACAGATGTGATCCAAATCTTAGCTGGTGCAGCCAGAAGTGGGAATATCAGTCAAGGGATAGGTTCTAGCAGCACCTTGACCTGGGAAGATGCTAAAGCGATCGCTCAACAAGCGCCATCGGCTCAGATGGTCTCTGCATATCTACAGCGGAATGCTCAAGTTGTTTATGCGGGACAAAACACATCAACAACAATTTACGGTACTGATTTGAATTACCCAGAAGTGAGAAATACTCACCCCCAACAGGGAAGGTATTTTACTGAGGAAGAACTCAATACGGCTGCACAGGTTGCTGTGCTTGGGCCGACAGTGCAAAAAACTCTGTTTGAGCAGGGTGTCAATCCTATAGGTGAGACAATCCGGATTCGGGGAGAGGCTTATAAAGTAATTGGCGTCATGGAACCCAAAGGTTCTCAAGGACCAATGGATCGAGATGACCAAGTTTTCATCCCGCTAACTAGTATGTCGGCCAGACTAGTTGGTAACAATGCCCTAGCAGGCATTTCTGTGAGTGGGATTTTAGTCAAAGGTGCCAATCAAGAGCAGTTAGAGGCGGCGCAGTTTCAAGTTACCAATCTCTTACGCCTGCGTCACAACATCTATCCACCGCAAGTCGATGATTTTCGCTTAACTAACCAAGCTGATATTGTCAGCACCTTTACCAATGTTGTGGGATTATTTACGGTGATGGTAGTAGCGATCGCCGGAATTTCTCTAGTAGTTGGCGGTATTGGGATTGCCAATATTATGTTGGTTTCCGTGGTTGAACGCACCAGGGAAATTGGCATTCGCAAAGCCGTAGGAGCTACCAACTCAGCCATCTTGAATCAATTTTTAGCCGAAGCGATCGTCATTTCCATTGTCGGTGGAACCATTGGCATGGTGAGCGGTATTGTCATTGCCTTTGGTGCTGCAACTGTTTTCAAATTTCCATTTGTGATTTCTTTGATCTCAGTAATTGTCGGATTTGCGCTTTCTTTATCTGTTGGCTTAATCGCTGGTGTAATTCCAGCCAGAAATGCCGCAAAATTAGATCCAATTACCGCTTTAAGAAGCGACTAAGGGAAGCAGGAGAGATAAGGCTACAACAAGAATAACAAATGACAAATGACAAAGGACAAATGACAATATGCCTACAATGATTTGGATGGAATCGATTACCAAAACCTACCACTTAGGAGAAGTTGAGGTTCCCATACTCAAGGGAATTCAACTTTCAATTGAGGAAGGAGAATATGTTGCGATTATGGGTGCATCGGGGTCGGGTAAATCCACGCTCATGAATATTTTGGGCTGTCTGGATCGTCCGACTACAGGAAACTATATTTTTGAAGGTAGAAACCTAACAACCTTTAATGATGATGAATTAGCCTATATTCGCAATCAAAGAATTGGTTTTGTTTTCCAACAATTTAACCTATTGGCAAGAGCAACAGCGTTAGACAACGTAATGCTGCCAATGGTTTACGCTAATTTACCCAAACCAAAACGCCGCCAAAGAGCATTGGAAGCATTAGAACGGGTAGGATTAAGAGAGCGTGTCGCTAACCGTCCCAGCCAACTTTCTGGAGGACAACAACAACGGGTAGCCATTGCTCGTGCTTTGGTTAATCGACCTGCATTAGTTTTGGCAGACGAACCAACAGGAGCATTAGACACCGAAACTTCCCACGAGGTAATGAATTTATTAACAGAATTAAATGACCAAGGAATTACAATTGTGATTGTTACCCATGAGCCAGATATTGCTGCTCAAACCCAACGAATTATCCGGGTACAAGATGGTTTGATTGTAGGCTAGTTATGCCAATTTTGGATTTTATATAATATTTTTCGATAAATTTAATTCAATTTATATTTTCAAATTTCCTAGATAAATTTAGAGCATTACATGATGAAAATTTTTAATTGCATCCTCAAATTCGCTGAGAAAACCATTTCACTACTACATCGACTATGAATTTCAGTTTATTTCTTGTGCATTCTACTTGGGTTGCAGTGGCAGCTGCTATTCTCATGCCAACTTTAGTTAAAAGTGCAGATGCGGCAACTCCTACAGAAACGCAACAAGCCCAAAGTATTACAGGTACTAATTCTGCCTCAACTCTCGATTACCTCAACCCAAATCCCAATCCTTTACTATTTCCTACCAAACCAGAGGAAGTGACGATTCGGAGAACTGTGCCAATTACTTTGGCTCAAGCTTTGGAACTAGCAAGACGTAATAATCCTACTTTGCAGGCAGCTTTATTCCAATTACAACGCAGCCAAAGTGCAGTCCGGGAAGCTCAAGCTGCTTTACTGCCTAATGCTAATCTCAATTCTAATTTAACTAACAATGGACCTGGTTTTAGTGGCGGTTCTTCATCCACCACATCTTTCAACGGTCAAGCACAGTTGAATTATGACCTCTATACCTCTGGGAATCGACAAGCTAATATCCGAGCAGCTGAAGAACAAGCACGTATAGATGAATTGAATGTTGAAAATCAGTCTTTGATAATTGGTTTAAATGTCGCCACCCAGTACTACAATTTGCAAGGAGCAGATGAACAAGTCCGAATCAATCAGGCTGCGGTAGCGAATGCCCAGGCTAGTTTGCGAGACACACAAGCACGACTCTTAGCAGGAGTAGGTACGCAGTTCGACGTACTGCAAGCTCAGGTTAATTTAGCCAATGCCCAACAACAGCTGACTATTGCGATCTCACAGCAGCAAATTGCTCGTCGTCAGTTTGGCACTCTATTAAGTCTGCCACAATCAATTGATGTCACAGCGGCCGAGCCTGTGAGAATAGCGGGCCTTTGGCCGCAAACACTTGAACAAACTATTGTGCAAGCTTTTCAAAATCGCCCAGAATTGCCCCAACAGTTGGCGCAACGCAATATTGCTGAACAACAGCGTCGTCAGGCGCTTTCACAGTTAGGTCCACAAATTGGTGTGACTGGTAGCTATAATTTCCTCGATCGATTTAACGATAACATTAGTGTTACTGATGGCTACTCGGTGGGGCTGCAAGCAAGTCTCACTTTGTTTGATGGTGGCGCAGCAAGAGCAAGAGCTGCTCAGTCAAGAGCTAATATTGCGATCGCAGAAACTCAGTTTGCTAGTCAGCGTGACCAAATTCGCTTTGATGTGGAACAGTTCTATTTTCAATTGCAATCTAATCTAAATAATGTGCAAACTTCTACTGTGGCTTTAGAACAAGCTAGAGAAGCTTTGCGGATAGCAAGGTTGAGGTTCCAAGCTGGTGTAGGCACCCAAACAGAGGTAATTGCTGCCGAAAACGACTTGACAAGAGCAGAAGGTAATCGAGTCTCAGCTATTTTAGATTACAATCGCGCTTTGGCTAATTTACAGCGTTCTGTTACTTCTAGAGCTGCACGCTAAATTTCGATCCTTGCAGAAAGTTTGCTAATACAACTAATAGACTTCTTGCAAAAATCCGAATAAGAATAAAAAAACCACAGATAAACGCAGATGAACACCGATATTTATCTGTGTTTATCTGTGTTCATCTGTGGTTCGATATTCAAAAAATCGACTTATACCATTTTGAAAAAAGAACGCGACACATGAGTAGGGGCACGGCAGCCACAATCTTTTGGTATATCAAATTATTTTACTGGTGCCGTGCCCCTACAAAGAATTTATCTGTCGCAAACATTATTTGAATTGGTATTATGCAAGAGGTCTAATATTCAAACTAGGGATGAAAGCGGATTTACGTCTTCATCCCTTAGTATTAGATTTTGCACAAAAATAGAAATAATAAATAATTCACCGCCGATGAAGGCTGATGATAACTGATTGAGAAATAGAGGCTATAGACGGATAATTTCCAATTAATAACGCTATAGAAATTAGGTTGTAGTTTTGCAAAAATCACATACTCATAAAGCTTAAGTCTAGGGTGGGTAATGCAAACCAAAACCCTTATATGGTGAGCAATGCCCACCCTACTTGTATTTATGCTTATAAGTACGAATTACGAATTATCAATTACGAATTATTATGACTCTTCTACTTACTAAGTCACCCATTCAGGTGAAGCCACTTAGATAATGTAACCGTTAGCATAAAAGAAATTAAGCAATTATTGAGTAACCTAGTTTTTAGGTCGTTGAGAATTATTTAAACTTTATTCTAAACTTTATTCCCCTCTAAATTGCTGTAATAGCCCGTTAACCGACAGCTATTGTAGCAAAGCAATCTTTAGCGGCTGCTATCATGAATACGCACATAGAAATCCCCTTGATTGGTAAAAAAGTTAAGTATCCATCACGCTGGCTGATAGGGCTAATAGCAGCAGGTACTTTAGTTGTGGGCACAACTACTACCTATAATTTAGTGAATCGGGGAACTAGCAAACAAGACATTACGCAACTAACGGTTCCGGTAGAAAAGCAAAACGTCACTATCCGAATTACTGCCAGTGGTAAGGTAGTACCAGTTCAGAGCGTGAATATCAGTCCCAAAAATCCAGGGGTGTTGGGGCAATTATATGTTGAACAAGGCGATCGCGTGCAAGAAGGACAAGTTATCGCCAGGATGGATGTAGGTGATATTCAAGCACAAATCCTTCAATACACCGCCAACATAGCCCAAGCTCAAGCCCAACTCGATCAAGCTCGTGCAGGAAATCGTCCCCAAGAAATTGCCCAAGCAAAAGCACGTTTGGCTCAAGCAGAGGCGCAGCTAGCCGCAGCGCGTGCGGGTAATCGCGACCAAGAAATTGGACAGGCGCAAGCTCAAGTAGAATCAGCAAGAGCACAGGTTGACTTGACGCAAGCAAGGGTAAAGCGATATCGGGAATTAACACGACAAGGCGCAACTTCTCAAGATCAACTCGATCAATATATTAGTGAAGACAGCAGAGCTAAAGCTAGTTTACAAGAAGCGCAAAAACGGCTTTCTCTGTTGCAAAGTGGAACTCGCACTGAAGAAATCAACGCCAAGGAAGCAGCCGTTACAGAAGCACAAGCAGCTCTAGTGCTGTTGCAAAATGGTAGCCGTCCTGAAGAAATTGCCCAACGCCAAGCAGCCGTGAAAGCTGCCCAAGCTCAACTCCAAGCAGCGCAGGTAAGGCTTGCAGATACAGTGATTCGCGCTCCCTTTAGTGGGATTGTGACGCAGAAGTATGCAAATATCGGTTCATTCGTCACGCCGACAACTTCTGCTTCTAGCAGTGCATCAGCAACTTCTAGTTCAATTGTTGCTGTTGCGCGGGGTTTAGAAGTTTTAGCTCAAGTACCAGAAGCCGATATTGGCAGAATTAAACCGGGACAACAGGTAGAAATTGTGGCTGATGCTTATCCCGACCAAGTATTTAAAGGTCGTGTGCGCCTAATTGCACCGGAAGCAGTGGTTGAACAAGGTGTAACTTCCTTCCAAGTGCGGGTGAGTCTGGATACTGGTTTAGATAAACTGCGTTCAGGCTTAAATGTGGATTTGACCTTTTTAGGCGATCGCGTTAGTGATGCGTTAGTATTACCCACCGTAGCAATTGTCACCGAAAAAGGTAAAACTGGCGTACTCATCCCCGACGAAAATAACAAAGCCCAGTTTCGTGAAGTCACGACCGGCGCACAAATCAAAGACCAAACTCAGGTTTTAGAAGGAGTGAAAGCGGGCGATCGCATATTTGTAAACCCACCCAAGGATTACAAAATTGAAAAAGCAAAAGCGCAGAGTAATAAATAGAACAGGGAGACGCAGGGACGCGGAGAAATGACAAATGACAACTAACAATGACAAATGACAACTAACAATGAACTTCTTAGAAAGCATTCAAATGGCGGGGAAAACCCTGCTATCAAATAAACTGCGTAGTGCCCTTACCATGTTGGGTATCGTTATTGGTAATGCCTCAGTAATTGCCATGATTGGGATTGGTGAAGGTGGGCAGAAGTATGTTTCTCAACAGTTAGAATCCTTAGGGCCAAATATATTATTTGTACTTCCAGGTAATCAAGAAACTCAGCGCATCTCCAGAGATGTGCCAAAAACTCTGATTTTAGAAGATGCAGATGCGATCGCAACTCAAGTACCAACGGTAGCGAATGTCACCGCGGAGTTGAATAGCCGACAGGTGGTGACTTACCGTAATCGCAACACGGATGTCAACATCATTGGTACAACTCCCAGCTTCTTGACAGTAAGAGATTTTGACCCAGAAAAAGGGCGATTTTTTACTGACATAGATATGAAACGCAGTAACCAAGTTGTTGTACTGGGTGCAGACTTAGCAGAAAGACTGTTTGGGAGTGTTAATCCTGTAGGTCAGCAATTAAGAATTAAAAATACTAGCTTTCAAGTGATTGGAGTACTCACAGCCAAAGGTTCTAACTTAGGTGTGAATTACGACGATGCAGCATTAGTACCAATTATTACCACAGCTAACCGCCTGATTGGGCGAACTTCTCCCTATGGCTTGGAGGTGTCATACGTTGTCGCCTCTGCTAAGAATGCTGATAGCGTCGATGCAGCAGAATTTCAAATTACCAATTTGCTACGACAACGGCACAAAATTAACGGCGAAGATGACTTTACAATCCGTTCTCAGAAAGACGCTTTGCAAACAGTCGGGCAAATTACAGGCGCATTAACAATTATGCTAGCAGCGATCGCTGGTATATCTCTGTTTGTCGGTGGCATTGGCATTATGAATATCATGCTAGTTTCCGTCACCGAACGCACCCAAGAAATTGGATTGCGAAAAGCGATCGGGGCAACTGAGCAAGATATTTTGCTACAGTTCATCATTGAAGCCGTAATTGTCTCTGCAATTGGTGGCTTGGTAGGTACTGCGGTTGGTGTTGGTGGTATTTTCTTAGTCGCAGCCTTAACTCCCTTAGAAGCCGGAATTTCTCCTGTAGCAATTACGATGGCTGTTGGTATCTCTGGCGGTATTGGCTTATTCTTTGGTGTTGTTCCCGCACGACGCGCCGCTAAACTCGACCCGATTGTAGCTTTGAGAAGCGCATAGTAGCGCTGTATTTCAGTAGGGGCACAGCACTGCCCATTGGTGTCAACTTAAGCTCAAACGCTTATCCCACATACGTTTTACCCCTCCCCTTAATCCCCTCCCCCGAAGTTTGCTCAACGGGGGGAACCCCCGCACGCAACTTCTCTCCGCAGGCGGGGAGGGGAAGTTTTGGCTTTAGACAAAACTGGGGTGGGGTGACGAGGATCGTAATGGTAGGTGAGTGAATACAAAATCACGTTTTAACAAGGGTTTCACGTTAAGTTGACACGTATGAGCACTGCCGTGACCTTAAAATTATATGTACCCACGAAGTTGCAATCTGCTGTATTTCGTTTAGAAGGCAAGTTATTTCGTACAGAACACAAGTCGTTTCATTCAGAACGCAAGTTGCTTGGTTCAGAACACAAATCGTTTCGTACACAACACAAGTTGTTTCGTACAGAACACAAGTCGTTTCATTCAGAACGCAAGTTGCTTGGTTCACAACACAAGTCGTTTTGTTCAGAAGGCAAGTTTGTGATTGTATATGAAGAAATATACAGCAGATTGCAAGTTGGTGAGTACAGATAATTGTAAGGGCAAGGCAATGCCGTGCCCTACGAATAATCTATGTGTCTTAAACATTATTTGAATTGGTATTATTTTCGTGTAATTACTGAGATAATAATCCAAAGTTTATTGGCAAAAAAAAAGCCTAATTTTGGCTATTTTTACTGAAGCACCTCATTATATTTATGAGAGATTCTAGAATAATAAATTTAAATAAAAGGTGCGCATTGATGCCACGCAAGAAAAAAAGCTCATCCTTGCTAGAAAAAACTGAACAGCGGAAAATCGGGTTTCAAACGATCGATCCTAACCTCAATTTTGGTGATTCCATCAGTCTCCAGCATTTGACTGAGTTAACTGGACAACTGCGCGAAGAACTCTACCAGTATAATCGTCTTTTAAACTCTCTTGACTCGGCAAAAGACAACATCGAAACTCTGGAAAAGACGATTCGTGAAACCTTAGAACGCTTAGTGAGTGGTGTAGTGTTGAAGTATGGCAAAGACAGCCGAGAATATGAATTAACAGGCGGGGTACGCAAGAGCGATCGCATTCGTAAAGCCACCATCACGCGGATAAAATCAAACGCAGACTCCAAAGCACCTGCTACAGAGTAGTTATAGAGTAGTTATCATTGCCAATCTGTGATCGCTTAAGAGTACTCCAAGTAAAAAAATGCCCAATTGTCATTGCGAGCGAAACGGAGTGTAGCG
>NZ_MTAW01000111.1 GCF_002154725.1 Nostoc sp. 106C
TTGTTACCTCGGTAGATACATTCTCCGTATTTACTTATCTTCACATAGTTTGGTTCTTTCGTGCCTACTTACTTAACATAGTTTAAAACTAATGAACTGTTATTGATTACAAAGGTCTGGATCAACAATGGATAGAGATATTTCATGTATACGAGGATCTTTGGCGATCGCTAAAGCACATGCTGGTGTGCGACCATGAAGAGAACAAGGTTCAAGAGTTACATATATCTCCAAGCAATTAAACGTTTGACCTTGAATCTGGTTAAGCGCATCAGCCTCAGCATTATATTTCCCCGCTGCACGCGTAGATCATTGTGTAACTATCTCATCACCATCTACAATTACACAACCTACTGGCTGCTTTGAGCTAAAGCAGCCAGTAGAAATATTTATACTGGCAACTAAATTGAATAAGACAAAGGGAAAGACTTTGCATCCTTGGGCTTCACATACACCCGTTGTTCCGGTTCTAACTGCAATTCTTTATAGCGATCGCGTGTTAAATGCGCCATCACTACTTGCCCTTCATCTAAATTTAATTCAACTTGAATTTCCCAACCCAAATGTATGACTCGGCTAACCGTAGCAGGTGCAGTAGCGCCATTAGCAGATATCTCCACAATTACATCTTGTGGGCGTAAAAATACTTCTGGATGTGGGATATCTAACCCGCTGCTTTTGAAAATCCTTGAAGAACTAGGCAATACATTAACTGGACCAATAAAACTCATGACAAAGGAACTGGCGGGATGGTCATAAATTTGTTCTGGAGTTCCTACTTGTTCCACACACCCTTTATTCATTACAACTATTTCGTCAGAAACTTCCATTGCCTCTTCTTGGTCATGGGTGACGAAAACAGTAGTAACATGAACTTCATCATGAAGGCGGCGTAACCATGCCCGTAAATCTTTGCGAACTTTTGCGTCAAGTGCACCAAAGGGTTCATCGAGCAACAATACCTCTGGTTCGACTGCTAGCGCTCTAGCTAAAGCTACCCGTTGTCTTTGTCCACCAGACAGTTGTGATGGATAGCGATCGCCTAGCCCATTTAATTGCACTAGTTCTAACAATTGTTCTACCCGTGCCTGAATTCTCTTTGCTGGGGCTTTGCGAATTTCTAAACCAAAAGCAATATTCTGCCGTACAGTTCTATGCTTAAATAGTGCATAGTGCTGAAACACAAACCCAATGTTCCGCTCTTGCACGCTTTGATAGGTGGCATCGTTCCCAGTCAAAAAGATTTTGCCACTATCTGGTAACTCCAAGCCGGATATTAATCGTAGCAGCGTGGATTTTCCAGATCCCGATGGACCCAGCAAGGCAACAAGAGAACCACTCTTTATCTCCAAACTTACCCGATCAACAGCTTTGAAACTACCAAATTGTTTGGATACATTCTCGACTAATATGCCCACTGCTGTTTTCCCCTGCCAATAATCTACGAATAATTGCTAGGATTACCGTATTACATATATACCATAAGTGTATTGCTTTTGGACTAGTTAAATTAAAAAGATTTAGTTACCCACAGCTACCACAGTCAAGGAAGCTACAATCAGCACCACTACAATCCAGAGAACTACAATCAACAGCGCTACAATCCAGGACACTACAATCAGGAGTCATGCTGACAAGTTCAGCGCAATTGCAGCTGACATCAGCACAATCAATGCAGTCGGTACTGTCACCACTGCTAAATGAAGATTTTTTAGTAGTGTTACCTAGCACTTTTTTTGGTGAATGCAGATTTGGTTCTTCCTCATCTTCTGTTGGTTCTGAGTTCTCGGCTTGTGACCTTAAAATCCGGTTGGCTTGCTTGCAAGCTTGAAATCGCCTACGACACTTGGTAAGTAATGCCTTAAATCCATCATCAGCTATTACCCGCTTAATGTATTGAGAGCAAGAGTCACCGCCATATAACATTCGGTGAGCGCAAACAAAGCCTTTGTGTGGAGAAATGTGTTTTTGATATCCAGTAATCGCAAAAATACTGGCTTTTCTGCCTATAGAATCTAATAGTGAAATTTCCATTTATAAATATTTACTAATCTGGGATAGGAGTTCTAAACCTCGTCCATTTTGAAACCTGGAGTAGCGCGGGCATCTTTCCCGCTACGAACAGCAGGGAGCAAGATGCTCCCACTACTTTTAAAACTATGGTTCTCAAAATAGATGTGGTTTAGTTACCTTGCCTGAGTATGCCCAGAAATTCATTCTTGAGTACCAACCTTAAAACTCTCACGGTATTGTTTTTGGTTAAACTTTACACATATTCGACTGAAATATGAGTGATTTTGCTTAATTTTATTTATTGGTCAGTGAGCAGTGGCAAAAACAAATGAAAAATATATTATTCGTATCAAAATATTAAGGAATATTGCATTTCAGTCAAAACTCGAAGCAAGAGCGAGAAATGAGCCAAAAGTCCGTGGTACGATGCTTTCGGTCAATGTCAAGATTGGGAGAAAACCTTTGACACTACGGGTTGCTGTTGTTGGTTCGGGCCCAGCTGGTTCATCTGCCGCTGAAACACTGGCAAAAGCTGGGATTGAAACCTACCTAATTGAGCGGAAGCTGGATAATGCCAAGCCCTGCGGGGGTGCAATTCCCCTGTGTATGGTGAGTGAATTTGACCTACCACCAGAAATTATCGATCGCCGGGTGCGAAAGATGAAAATGATATCACCCTCCAATCGGGAAGTTGATATCAATCTGATAAATGAAGAAGAATATATAGGAATGTGCCGCCGCGAGGTTTTGGATGGTTTCCTCCGGAATCGTGCGGCAAAACTGGGCGCAACTTTAATTAATGCCACCGTTCATAAACTTGATATACCCACCAATAATACTGACCCCTATACCATCCATTATGTAGACCATACAGAAGGGGGCGCACAGGGTATTGCCAAAACTTTGAAAGTGGATTTAGTAATTGGGGCAGATGGGGCAAATTCCCGGATTGCTAAGGAAATTGATGCCGGGGATTACAATTATGCGATCGCTTTCCAAGAGCGTATTCGTCTCCCCGAAGACAAAATGGCTTACTACAACGACCTTGCCGAAATGTATGTCGGTAATGACGTTTCTACTGACTTCTATGCTTGGGTATTCCCCAAATATGACCACGTAGCTGTGGGTACTGGCACAATGCAGGTTAACAAAGCCAGCATTAAACAGTTACAAGCTGGTATTCGCGCCCGTGCAACTGAGAAGTTAGCAGGCGGACAAATTATCAAAGTAGAAGCACACCCCATCCCCGAACATCCCCGTCCTCGCCGCGTTGTCGGTAGAGTCGCTTTGGTAGGAGATGCGGCTGGCTACGTTACTAAGTCCTCTGGTGAAGGTATTTACTTTGCGGCTAAATCTGGGCGGATGTGTGCCGAAACAATTGTGGAACTATCCAACAGTGGCAAATCAATCCCCACAGAAGGCGACCTCAAAGTATATCTGAAGCGCTGGGATAGAAAATACGGACTTACTTATAAGGTGTTGGACATTCTGCAAACTGTATTTTATCGTTCCGATGCTACCCGCGAGGCGTTTGTAGAGATGTGTGCTGACATGGATGTTCAAAAGCTCACATTTGATAGCTATCTGTATAAGACAGTTGTCCCTGCCAACCCGATTACTCAGCTGAAAATTACTGCCAAGACCATTGGTAGCCTCATTCGTGGTAACGCCTTAGCTCCTTAAGAGTTGTTGGCGATATCTAGCGACAAGCCCTACCCTACCTCTGCGGGAAGCTACCCTCCGGGCGTTTACAACCTGGGAAACTCATTAACGCACTGCCTGCCTCACCGCTTTGCGTCTACGCACCTTTGAATCACAGCAGAGGAGAAGGGGAGCAAAAAATTCAAATTTTCAAGGTGTAACTTGGAATTTTGAATTGATTTGCCCCTCCGCTTCTCTGCAATATTTCAACTTTATCTGTAATTTAAAGAGATTTTATTTTGACTGTAAATGAGAATTCAGCGAGCAAAAGTGGCTTTTTGCAAATGCTTTTCCCCTATAAATAATTTTTTTACGTAGAAACATTGTAAAAAATTTGGATTTTTTTTTACGCGTATTTGAGCTTTTTACCTAAAAAATACCAACCTTATGTAAAGACTTTATGAAGAGAAGGATAACTTCTTGGCTTATGTCCGTATATTTACTAAGGTATACAAGTTCCCTTGTTAAAGATATCAGAGAGGAGTTGAAACCTAACTATGAAACTCAGTTTGGTTTTTGCCACTGCTCTATCTAGTTGTTCGATGATTGCCTTCACAGCATTTGGGTTTTCTGGTCAAGCCCAAGCTTTTACCATTGCAGGTAGAGCAGATGGTGTATGGGTAAACCCGATTCCAGACAGCAAAAATAAATTTTGCTCAAATAGCAATACCAATTGCCAATTCGTTCAAGGTGTGGGAAACAATTTATTTAGCTGGGGTGAGCCTGCGCAGAACACACCTCCCAATAGACCAAATCAACTTACATTTATTGGAAATTCCTTCTTAGCAGATGTTGGCTCGTGGTTTAAGTTAGGCAGTTTAAATTACTTCAACGGCATAATCTACGACGATACAAACATACAGTATGTAACTTTGAATATTAGTTTATCTTTGGATGATAACAATCAAGTTAGTAAACTATTACCAATATCTTTTTACTTAGAAAATACAACGAACCAAATAAAAGACAATCTTAAAGATCCGCGAAACGCAGACAGCGTTTACATAAATACAACATCAGCTAGAACCAGTTTCAAATTGAATCAAAATTCATATATATTTCAGATATCTGGTTTTAGTCCATTGTTATCTTCTTCTCAGACAAGCATTAGTGCTAATGAAGGAGAATTTCAGGATGCTGCCATTTATGCCAGGTTTATTAAGCCTAATGGCGTTGACAACATTCCACCAAGAAAAGATGTTCCAGAAGCATCAACTATTGCTGCTTCATTTCTAGGAGTAGCCTACCTAATTTATCGCAAAAAGTTCTCCAAATTAACAGCTAAATTTTCATGTAAATAGGTAGCTATCATCAACTGCTTACACCAAGTTGCATGAATAACAGACAAGAAAATTTAAATTTTCTCTTCTACTTCTGCCATTTATAGGAAGTTTGTACCTAGGTTTGGCTTTAGGTGGGCTTGAAAGCAAACGGCTGTTTTAGCTGTTCTCTGTATTTAGGTAATAACAAGGTGATTGATTTAACTCCAGAATACGGTTAAAATAGAGCAAAGTGGTTAAGTAGGAATTTATTGTCTAATCAGTTTCACAAACCTTGCCTCTGAAAGCCAAAATGAAAGTGTAAAGACCAAGATTGGATTGCATTGTGGAGGGTTTGGTAATTTTTCTGCTAGTCTGATACGAAGAGGTAAGCGACTAAAGTTGAGTAGCAAACAGTTCTACGAACCTTTATATATCTAAGTTCTAATATTACTGGTTCTCTTTGTAACTTATAAACAAGCATAAACTTACTTAGAGAAGGCTACCCAAATCAGGTAGAGATCGAGTTACGATCTTGTCACACTTCTTTGTTTGAAAAGTTCTAAATCCAGAATTTTCTGGCTAAAATAGTATATCTGTTCTACTCAGACTCCAAACCCAAACAATCCTTAAATCCATATATTTAGAGGCAGGAATGGCTATCAATACCGATACTTCTGGCAAGCAAAAAGCGCTGAATATTGTACTCAACCAAATTGAGCGCAGCTTTGGTAAGGGAGCAATCATGCGCCTGGGTGATGCTACTCGGATGAGGGTAGAGACAATTTCCACCGGAGCACTCACCTTGGATTTAGCATTGGGTGGAGGTTTACCCAAGGGGCGGGTGATTGAGATTTATGGCCCGGAAAGTTCCGGTAAAACAACAGTAGCACTACACGCGATCGCTGAAGTGCAAAGAGAAGGTGGTATTGCTGCCTTTGTTGACGCTGAACACGCCCTTGACCCCACCTATGCTGCGGCATTAGGTGTAGATATTGAAAACCTCCTAGTTTCTCAACCCGATACAGGAGAAGCCGCTTTAGAAATTGTCGATCAGTTAGTTCGCTCTGCTGCTGTTGATATTGTAGTTATTGACTCAGTAGCAGCACTGGTTCCTAGAGCCGAAATAGAAGGTGATATGGGTGACGCTCATGTTGGTCTTCAAGCTCGGTTAATGAGCCAAGCTTTGCGTAAGATTACTGGTAACATTGGTAAATCTGGTTGCACTGTAATTTTTATTAACCAATTGCGGCAAAAAATCGGTGTTACCTATGGCAGCCCAGAAACCACAACTGGTGGTAATGCCTTAAAATTTTACGCTTCGGTGCGCTTAGATATTCGCCGAATTCAAACTTTGAAAAAAGGTACAGATGAGTTTGGTAACCGCGTTAAGGTGAAGGTGGCAAAAAATAAAGTAGCACCTCCTTTTAGAATTGCAGAATTTGACATTATTTTTGGCAAAGGAGTTTCTACTTTAGGTTGTCTTGTTGACCTAGCTGAGGAAACAGGCATCCTCATCCGTAAAGGTGCTTGGTATAGCTACAATGGCGATAATATTTCTCAAGGTCGGGACAATGCCATCAAATACCTAGAAGAAAAGCCAGAATTTGCTGCACAAATTAAACAGTTGGTACGTGAAAAGTTAGATAAAGGAGCCGTTGTTTCTGCTAACTCTGTAACAAAGGTCAGCGATGAAGACGAAGAAGAAGCTGATTTAGAAGAAGAGGAATAAAAGTACAAAATATGGGATATATAGCAAAATTTGCTGTATACCCCATGCATACTAATATAATGAGTTCGTAGCCCTGACTACGAACTCATTTTTCATTAAATTTACAGATTATCAGTCTGGGGTCTACTAAAAAAGCGATCTAAAATTTCAGACTTTTCTTCTGTACTAAAGTTGCTGTGGCGATATTTAAAGTTATCGATTAAGTCTGAGTCTCTAATAATATGTAAAGTATCATTTAGGCTCTCAGTTCTATATTTATGTTGCTCGCTGGTTGGATTAAATATATTTATTGAATGCTCATCTCTGCCAGGCACAAGCTGCATAAGTAACTCTATAGCTACAGTCGGCAAAGTGCGGCAGGTATGATTAACAAAAAAATCAAAAGTTATTATACCGAGCCGGATGCGATCGCCATCATTAAGTTTAGTCGGCTGGTAGACTGGTTCACCATTAATAAAAGAACCATTAGTACTGTTAAAGTCAATCAAATAGAAACCTTTTTGCTCAATATACTGAATAGCAGCGTGGCGATCGGATAGATATTTATCGGCAATATGGATGCCATTGCTGTCATCCTTACCTATAGTCCAGATTTGCTGTGGCTGTTGTAGACTTTGGGTTTTGTTATCGTACAGATTAGTCATCACATAAACAGTAGAACCATCTATTACACCCTGTACATAACTCGAATTTACTCCTATCAATGATGCCTGAGCTAGGTTTTCTAGTTGGAGGATGTCATTTAGAAGGCTGCTATGTTGTTCATATAACTTGAGGAATACTTGAAATAAACTTAATCGCCGTTGTAGTTCCTTCCCTTGTAACTCAGCCATCATAGATGAGCCTTTTACTGGCAAAAAATGTGATTTGCTGATTTCGGTCATTAATATCTCGTCTCAGCCTACTATCAGGAATAATTTACTTGCCGCTACTACTTAATAAACAAGCAGCTTAACGAGGATTAAGCTCTTTACCTTTTAGGCAAAAGCTTTTAAGTATTAGCAACCATAAATGTCATCAAAAGTTTTGATAAAAAATTATTGTGACGGTTTATTTTTTATTGTAAAGTATGATTTTTAATTTGTAACAGATAAAGAATATTAAGAATTTAATATAGAACTGTTAGAATAGCAAAAATAACGGTATAGCTGTGCCATATCGTTGCTGCAAAATTTAATATCGGCAATTGTGCATCTAGCAAAGTATAACTGCCACGCCATCATTCCTATAGTTTTATTACAGCGATTTTAGCTGCAAGTATTCAATATACTCGTCTTCAACAGTCTAAAGAGCGCTGCGATCGCTAAAAGAATATTTGATGTTGAATTGCAAATTTTCAATTGACTTAAATCGAAAAATCCCAAATGTCAATTAGCGAATTACAACAAGCCTCTTTTACCATTAGGGCGCACCGTCATCCAATTTGTCTTTGCTAGTAACAACTGCTCATCGGTAATTTTGGCACCAGTGAGAATAGCGCCACAAAGATTAGCTCCTCTAAGATTAGCATTGCTGAGATAAGCATGGCTAAGGTCAGCACCTCGCAGATCCGCTCCTTCCAAATCAGCATTACTAAAGTAAGCCTTGCTCAGGTTAGCATCCCTAAGATTAGCCTCAGTTAAGCTAGCTCTGCCAAAGTCACTTTCGTAGAGATTAGCTCCCTGAAGGTTAGTTTTCTGCAATTGAGCAGAATGGAAATTTGTCCCTGATAAATCAGCACCTTGCAGGTTTAACATACTCAAATTGTGTAGGGCAAAATCTCGTCTTCCCTTAAGATAGGCAGTTAATAAACCTTGGGTGTTTAATTTACGTACAATCTTAGAATTCTGATTTTGTGAGCCATTACTGTTGTTGCTCTCCAAAACGGTTGGTTTTGCCATCAAAACCCCTGGGCGCATTCCTCCTGGATGCAATCCCACGCTTTCAGCAGCCTTAGCTCGTCTAGCTCGAATTGCTGCTGCTACCTGTGCTACTCCTGCACTAGTAGAATTAGCAGGGGAACCCTCGCACAAAACAGCAGAATTTGCTATCTGGTTATTTGTCTGTTCTTTAACACCCACATCGCCTTTTATCAGCAGTCCCTTAGCCAAACTATCCAGGTAAGGTTCCATTTCCAGCCCTCTAAGTACTTCTTGGGCTGACTTGTAACGATTGCGTACTGATACCTCTAACATTTTCCGCAGTACACTTGTTAAGTGCTCACTCACTTGTACAAGCGGCTCCCAGATCATTTCACCCGTTGAAGGATTGTATTCTAAATCTTTAGGAGTCTTACCAGTCAATAAATAAATACATGTTACCCCTAAGGCGTAGATATCACTGGCGTAGACTGGACGCATTGCCATTTGCTCTGGAGGTGCAAAACCTGGAGTCCCAATCGCATATGCAGTTAATGCTGTTTGCTCAGATTGTCCAGGTATAGCTTGGGCGACTTGGTTTTTGACTGCACCAAAGTCGATTAGCACCATTCGCGCATCTTGAGTGCGGCGAATCAAGTTAGCTGGCTTGATATCACGATGAATCACCTTTTGCTCGTGGATATATTGCAGCAATGGCAAGATTTCGCTTAAGAACTGTTTGACTCCAGCTTCTGTAAAGTTACCGTTACGTTGAATTTCTTGTTGCAGGGTAGCACCGCTAATATATTCTTGAACCAAGTAGAATTGCTGTTGATCTTCAAAGTAGTCTAGTAGTCTTGGCAATTGAGGATGATTACCAATTTTACCTAGAGTTTTGGCTTCTCGCTCAAAGAGTTCTCGCGCCATCTGCAAAACGTGTGGGGCGGTTACTGAGGGACGCAACTGCTTGATCACGCAACTTGGCTCTCCAGGTAAGCCTTGATCGTGGGCTAAAAAGGTTGCACCAAAGCCACCTTGGCCTAGTGGTTTGAGTACTTGATAGCGATCGCTCAAAAGGAGTTGCGAGCCACAAGACTGACACCTTTGGCTATGTGCCAAATTTTCTGGATGGGGACAGGTAGGATTTAAGCAGTAGCTCATGCACTGTTAACTCGCTGCACGAATAATGATGAGTAGCTTTACACTACTCACCTCATTATTGTGATCTAAAATCAACTTGTGCCAGGTAATTTTTGCTGGAAAACCTTTGAAGAGTTTCTAAAGTTTGGATTGGGCTTGTCTAAAATACTCGTAAATTCACTGTCATTAGTTGTACTTAAATTTTATAAGTAGTTTCTTAACTGTTTTTTAATTGCACTGTAACTATTAATACTACTTGTTGTAAAAAATAGTTTAAACGTAATTAAACGGCAGATGTTTGCATATTTTAAGTAATTTAGCATTTTTTTGCTGAGTTTGATCCTAAATAGCTGAGACTTAGGAAAAATCGTGGCTACTGCTCAAAATCACCAACTCCATCTGTTTGTGAGTGCGGTTATTGACAAGCTGTTGAAATTACGCGCCAGGTATTAGCTATCAAGTTTGCTCAATTTGCTCTACTGCTTGCACAGCACCGTTAATATAAAATGGCACAGATGAATTTTTTTCTGTTTCTACTTGGTCTAGGAGTAGATTAATAGTTGTGTGGATGCGTACTAGCTGGTTTTCAGATAGGGCATTCCCAATATTTTGCACCCAATTACTTTTGGTGGCTCTTCTTTCTTGGCGATCGTATAGTCGCTCTAAAGGCAAAGCTACTAAAGGTACACTTACAGCAGCACACTCGTAAACTGTGTTGTAACCAGCCCCTCCCACTACAATATCCGCCGCTGCTAGACATTCAATTCCTGGATGGTGAGACACCCACAAAGCCTGTGGAAATTCTCTCGGACAAGTAGGAGCTAAAATTCTGACTGCACAATCAGGAAAATTTTGCTGTAGCCATAGCGCTAATTCAGCGAAGAAAAACAATTCGGATGTTTTCCCCGCTGCACAAACCAGAATAGTTTTTACAGATTGATCAACTTTGAGAATACGCGATCGCGTGGTCACTCTATCCGGTAACTCCCAACAGTTGCGAATTAACCAGGGTGCTGTATGCTGCACCATAGATAAATCACAAAATGGTAAATCTTCGCCTTCGCCAGGAACAATCACTTTATCAAAATTTTCGATGATAAAAGACCGTAATTTTTTGGCTGCTACATAGCGTGGGTTAATATCCCGATGAATCAAAATTTGTGGGATGTGATGTAATTTGGGTAAAATATCTGCTAACTCACCCCCCAAGCCTCTGGGGAAGGTATCGATAATTAAGCGATCGTAGGAAGTTTTATACAATATTTCCCTGACTTGTAAACAAGTTTCTGAAACTCCTGTATTCTCAGGAATGAGGTAGATAAAACACCCTTCGTTATCTATTTGCTGTGCATAGGGACTATTGGTAATAATTTTCACTTTTCTTTGAATTGCGGCTATTCTTCCCAAAGATAAAGCGCGAGTCAGATGTCCCCAACCTCCACCCAAAGCATAAATTAACCAAGTCTTAGTCAAGATTCGGTGACTTCTCTCCGATTAAAGATTAAAAAACTAGATTCTTAAGTTTGAATTATTTCAGCTTGCACCCATATTACGTTCAAAATCAGCATCTCTTTCATTCTCTAAACTTACAGAATCGGCGTCTGTAAAGTCTACATTTCCAGTCTCCGGATCGTAGGAGTAACGATCGCGGTCATCATAATAATCGCTGCCCCATCCAGAGCGATAATGACCGTAGTCGGAGTAAAAGGCGTAGTCATCTTCGTAGGTTTGGTCGCAGTAGGGACAGTCTGTTCTATCGGTACGCCCACAGCGACGTTTAAACAGGAAACCTACTTGGCGATCGCACTCCCATCTAGTAGCTGTAAAGTTTACCACAATTTCACAAGCACCAATTTCGATGCGATCGCCATCTTGGAGGGTACCACCAGTTACCTGTACGCCGTTAATTTTGATGCCATTATTACTATTTTGGTCAGTAATAATTAATTCTTGGTTTTGCCAGGCTATTAAAGCATGGTAGTCTGCAATTAAATCATCCGCGATCGCAACTCTAGAAACTCGTTGTTCATCTATTTGCTGTGGCATTTCTTGAAAAATTCGCCCAATAGCTACAGGAGTTTCTAATAATGGTTCTCGTCGCTCTTCTGTATTTGGATCTATCCAACTTAGCTTAATCTGCAAAGTTTATTTTCCTCCTGTTAAATTTACAGCATAAGCTAGACCTGCTTGCTGTTCGCGAGTGAGAACATCAAAGCCAAAGCAGGTAAATGCAATTGGTGATAACTGAGATTTTGTTGAAAAAATAGTTTTTGATGGTGCTTTTCTTAAAGAAGTTTTACCATTTTTAACTTTTACTTGGTAAACTAAATTTTTTTCTGGTGTTTGTATATCAAAACCGTCATTGCGTGCCTGAATGCGGTAAATTTCTTTTTTAGCCGCATCTTCTAACTTATACTCCCCATCATTTTGTCTTCTCAGAATATATAAATCTTGGCTTTGATTAGCATCTTTTAGTTTCCAATCGCTTTTTTCGCTTACTACATAACCTAATACTTTTTCTGCTGCATTCTTTATTTTAATTTTTCCCGATTTCTCTGCTTTAATTCTGGCTAATTCCTGATTCTTGCCATCAACTAATTTCGCTCCATCAGCTTCCGGCTTCATCGCAAATAATTCCGCGCCACCCTCAGTTTTAAATTGAATTTTATCCTGATTAGCAGCTATATTATTAACCGCAGGTAGAGTTTGAAAACTACTGTTATTAGATACATCATTTCCAGATTTACCACTACCACAGCTAACAATAGTAGCGATTAAAAATATTGCTAGCAAACTTCTAAAAATTCCTAATTTCATAATTTTAATTATTTAGAAAGCACTTTTGCTAAATTTAATACTTGATAAAGGCTGAGAAACATCATCATAATTGTTTCATATATATGTTTGCCATTATCTGCTACCTGTGGAGCCATTCTCACACTTAGATGCACAGCCTTTTCTGTCAGTTTTATATTCCTCATATGAACTAAGTAAGGCAGCTTTATCGCACTGCTGACTTCATTTTGCAAAATTTTGATTGCTCCATAACGTCGTTGCGGATAATTCAAACTTAAAACTACATCTAATCCTATATCAGTAGTTTTTGTTTTATACTTACTTTTACCGCTACTACGTTTCCAACCATATTGAGTTTTAGAACCCTCAGTAGCAGTTAATAAAAAGCGAGTTTTATCCAACAGATGTCCTGTTAATATCAACCATTCATTTTGATATTTATCTATTTTCCAGTCGCGCTTAGTTGGATGAGGTAGAGTTTCTGCTATATTTTCTTTAATTTTTGTGGGCTTAAAAGATAGTTGGATTTCAAGTTCGCTTGCTGCATCCATATCTCGCGCTAGCATCTCCACAAGCCGCTGAGCTACTATATAGCGGTAATTAATAATATTTAACTTCCGAAGTTTGAATTTTTTAAAAAATTCATAAATTATCGCAAATAACAAGATAATAATGGCTAAAAATAGCGCCAGTATTACTAAAGAGACTGCGGGAAACTTATCTACTAAAAACAACAACATAAAACCTAATATAAAGCAGCCAATTACTCCATAAAAATAATGTAGCGCTCGTTTAGCATATTTACTTTGCTGTAGCTCTGCCAATTGGTCTGTTCCAGCTAATTCCTGCAAATCAGCAATGACAGTATTAACATTTGCTTTTGCTGTATAAATTAAATTTTTTCTGAATTTGAGAACATTAATCGGCATTTACTTAAAACTCCATCAATGCATTAAACAATGTTTTTATAATTTTTATTAATTTTATTGATAAAATATATAGTAATTTGAATTCAATCGTAAAACTATTTTTATTCCTTTATACTCTTCGGGTTTTGCTTCGCAGTAGGAGCCTTTTGCGTTTATACGTTTAGTTACTAAAATGTATTTTTTAGAACTCAATATAATTACTATATATTAGCAATATATACAATTTGGCTGTCAGTATACCAAACATAAAATTACGTGTCAAAGAAATTTATATACATTAATGAACCAATCAAAAATCGCTTATATTGCTTTTGATACTGTTCCTGCACCGAAAGGTGCAGCAATTCATATTGCCGCTTTTTCTATTGCTTTAGCAGCAGCGTTTGATAATATTCAGTTAGTAACAGTTTCTCCAAAAGCAACAAGACTAGATTTCTATGAAATTTATCCGCAAGTTATACAGACAACATTACCAGCCATAGGTGATACCTTAATTCAAAGAGTTTTATATTTTCGCCGTTTACTCATGACATGGTTGCAAGGACGGCGATTTGAGGTAATACAGATTCGTTCGATTTACGAAGGCTTTCTAATCGCCCTCAATAAACAAAAATATTGCGATCGCCTAATTTTTGAAGTGAACGGTTTACCTTCAATAGAGTTAAAATATCGCTATCCTGCCGTTGCTGAAGATCGGGAACTACTACATAAATTACATTGCCAAGAGCAAATTTGTCTAAAAGCAGCCGATTTAATTGTCACCCCCAGCAGTATCACAGGTGAATATTTACAAAATCGAGGTATAGATGCAAATAAAATTCGCGTGATTCCTAATGGAGTGGATTTAAATATATTTACCTCTTATTTAAAGATTAAAGATTACCAGACTCATCCTTTTGCATTAGAGAATTCGCTTAACCCACAAAAGATATTACAGATAATATATTTTGGTACGCTTTCATCTTGGCAAGGTGTCAATCTGGCGGTTGAGGCGTTGGCATTGATCAACCGAGAATTTCCTGCTTGTCTAACGCTAATTGGGCAGGCTAGAGACTATCAAATTAAAGCAATAAAGCAGCTAGCCCTCAAGCTAGGAGTAGCAGATAAGCTCAATCTTCTATCAGCAATGTCACAAACACAATTGCTTGAACATATCCACACCTGTGATTTGATTTTGGCACCGCTAACGCCCAACGATCGCAACTTAGTTCAAGGTTGTTGTCCCTTGAAGATTTTAGAAGGGATGGCAACAGGAATACCTGTAATTGCTAGTGATTTGCCAGTAGTTAGGGAATTAGGAGAAGACGGAGTACATTTTTTATTAGTCAAGCCAGGTTCAGCGAAGTCGATTAAAGATGCTGTGTTACATTTGCAAAATGATCCAAAATTAGCAACGCAACTGGCGGTAAATGCCCGTCAGCGGATTGAGGAGTATTATACTTGGCAACGTGCAGGCGAAGCTTTGACTAATGTTTATACGGAATTGGGAATCAAAAGGTCAATTAAAGTTTGAAGTTGCAGTTTTTCCTGAGTTAGGGAATATTCAGTTAAAATGCGATCGCGTGCAGCTTGGACAATTTGATTTTTTTCTTCTATTGTCATTGTCAAACATTCCAAAACCGCTTCACCCAGCTTATGCAGATGAGAACGCGGCAGCACAAAGCCATTTTTACCATGTATAATCACCTCCGGAATGCCACCTGCATCGCTGGCGATACAGCAACAACCACAAGCCATCGCTTCTAATAACGCATTCGGCATACCTTCCCAGAGTGAAGGTTGGAGATAAACATCACACAGTCGCAAGTATTCAGCTACAGCTTCAGGGTTAGGTAAATGCCCTGTAATAATTATCCTCTGGGCATTTTCTGGTTGATGAGTTTTGTATAATTGCAGCACCGAATCCTGAGATGTCCGTACCTCACCAATAATTAACAAGCAAGCAGGACGTACTTGACGAACTGTTGTTAAAGCATTCAACAAAAACTGCTGCCCTTTTTTTTCTCGCAATTCTCCACAAAATCCTAATACAACCTCATCTGAGGCAATTCCTAAAGTCTCTTTACTAATGCCTCCCCTCCTTGCTTGAGGGTTGTGCGGAGAAAATATTTCTGTATCAACCACATTCTTCAGCACCAATACGTCCTCTCGTCCACTCAGTAGCTGAATTTTGCGAGACATATCAGCACTTACTGCCGTAATCGCCTTAGCGTGTTGCAGTGTCCATTGCAAACGGGCAAAATCTCCTGGTGGAAACATTTCGCGGTCAATATCATTACCACGGGCACTAACTGTGCTTGCCAATCCGTTAAGTGCCGCAAACCAGGTAGCTAAAAAACCACTAGGAAACAAATAATGCCCCCATACAGCATCATAAGCATGAGAGGAGTGTAACCAGTCCAAAACATTCAAGGTATAGGGCATCGTCATGTCCCAGTGACGGTATAGCCCTATTCGATAGACACGAGTATTTGCTTCTCCAGTTTCAGGTGGCAAGACTTCACCAGGTTGTAGGAAACGACTCCAAGTAACAACATCAATTTTTATACCCAGTTGCGAGAGTGTCCCCACCAGCCGTGTTGCACTCCTAGCCAAACCTCCCAAATCTGGCGCAAATCTTTCCGTAATTAAAAGAAGACGTGTCATAAAAGGGAACTGAGGATTGAGGGCAAAACAAAAATAACTAATGACTCTTGACTCATTCAAAGAAAAATATAAGTCAATACAGTTCAGTTAAGAAAATTCATTGACAACAAAGCTCGCAAATAATTACTAAACAAAAAACCGAACAATTATTTTGGAGGGGGCTTGGGGGACG
>NZ_MTAW01000066.1 GCF_002154725.1 Nostoc sp. 106C
ACTAAACAAAAAACCGAACAATTATTTTGGAGGGGGCTTGGGGGACGCAACCGTCCCCCAATCGGGGGTTTGGGGGAGAATCCCCCAAATCTTGGTTTTTGTTCGACAGATGAGAACTCTTATCACCTTAACTGAACCGTATTGGTCTATTGGTTATTTCTCCCTTGTATCCCTTGTCCCATTTCTCCCTTCCCCTTTCCCCATTAGCGCTCCTGGCGCACACCACCAACAACTGGCCTAACTTGTTCTCCAGAGAAGGGATCTGTACCACCAATCCAGTTAAAATCACTAATTCGGAAGCTAATGCCGCCTAATTCCAGCACTGGATTGTAACGTAATGTCAGCCCATAGGTACGACGGCTATATTCCACAATATAGTCAGTGCTAGTTTCTCTACCTGTATCTAAGTTAACAGATGTCTGAAAGCCTAAGCGAAATGGTCCATAGATTTGCTGTGTAATCCCAGCGCTCAGCACTCTATTGTCAACAGCGCGATCAAACAAAAAAGGCGATAATCCACTGGTGAAACCTTGGGAATAGGTAACATTAAAAGCGGTATAGTCGAAATACGGTCGCGAGAAATGACCAATCTGCCCTTCTAAGCCAATTGTGCCAATGAGGGTGCTTTGATTGTCACCATTTGTGTAATAAGTACTAGTACCAGTAACACCAGCGATCGCGCGCAAGTAGGGAACTACTTGGTTGGGTGTGTATCGTAATCCCCCAGTAGCAGTAGGTGGTAAGGGTTGTCCCTGCCAGAGTAACAAACCACCACTGAGAGCAGCACTACCTTGGAGGCGACCTAATGAGATGCGATCGTTTTCTCTATTAGGTTCTAGGAGGTCAAGGCGATCGGTGTTGGCATTAATATACTGAGCACCAGCCTGATAGCTGAGGTTAATGCCGCTGTTGCCTAGGGGAATCACAGGAGAAATAAGTACACCACCAAGACTACTTTGAACTGTTTGGTAGCCAAGAGTACCGTTATAGAGGCGATCGCGGTAGCTGTATTCTAGATTCAATAAATGAGGATTTTGATCGCCTAATGTCTGGCGCAACCGCAAACTCGCTTTGAGGTTATTTTCAACTTCACCTAAGTTGAGACTAGTTAACTCGCCTCTACCTTCAATTACAGCCTTGGGATTTAAAGTCACATTTAGTCTACTTCTGATCCCAAACAGCCCTGCTAAGTCTCCAGTACCTTGTTCAACGGCTTTTTGCACGAAAAACTGAGGTGCTATCGTCCAGCGTGTCTGGTCTGAAGTTACAGGTTCAAAGCCACGTTCAATATATAAACCACCACGCTGATCTGAATCAAAACCAGGGGTAGCGATCGCTGGAGTCACCTCACGTTCCCGGCGGTCAATCCTCTGCTGTTCTCGCGGAATACCGACAGCGAACTTCTGGTCAAAAACTAAACGTCCTTGCTGAGCTCTAACTCTATCTACTAAAGGTGCTTCACGTGTCAAAGTAACGTTAGCTGCTCGTAAAACTAGTTCTGGAGGTGAAAAAGGATCGTTAGTGATGCTGACATCTTTTGCTTGCCAACCGCGGGGATAAAATTCAATGCGTTCGGCCTCAAAGCGGAGGCGGTTGACTAAGCCCCCTGATTTTGGTGGGGGAATGTTTCTGGCATCCGTTCTGCCACCAACTGTAATATCAATTCCCCCAGGACTGCTGACTCCAGATAAGGGCTGATTGGAGCGAATGCGATCGCTGACTGGACGCTGTGGTATTCCTCCTGCTGTCACATCTGTGGGTAAGAAAGCGACATCTCTTTGTGCTGTGGGAACGTAAATTTCTCCCCTGCCTTTTTGCAGTTCCCCACTATCTTGAATAAAGTTATAAGTAAAACGTTGTCCTCGCAATACTTGATCGCCCCGTGTCAATGCTACGTTGCCTTCTCCTACAGCGATCAAGTTATCCAAATTTATTTGCAAGCGATCGGCATCTACCACTGCCCCATCAAATCGCACGACCACATTTCCTTCTGCGGTAACAATTCGGCGTTGGTCATCAAAAACTTGGCGATCGGAAATTACTTCCACCGTTCTTGGTCTGGTTGGGAGAGTTGTACCAGATGGTTGATTTTGTGGCTGATTCGTGCCTGCCCCCTGAGGTGCTGGGGTTGACTGACTTGGCGGTTGAGTTTGTTGCTGAGGCGACTGAAATTCTATGGTTGAGGGCGTTGCAGATCCGTTTGTTGGAGTGCGAGACTTGAATTCGATAATATTTTGGATTGATTGTGGTTCCGGTGTATTTTCCGCAGCCGATGGTACGATATTACTGTTTTTTGCTGGTTGCTCAGTTTGAGTATTACTTGGCTGTTGTGATTGGGCAACTTGTGCAGAGGGAAATAAGTTCTGATTGTTTGTAGCGTTTGCGACATGGAATGAAGCTGGGAACACCACTGTGACTGGCGCATCTAAGCTACTGCTGTCATTTTGTACAGGATAAGCGATCGCCAATGGCTGCCCCAACAATGCTGCACTTTTCGGAGCAATCAGGGGAGAAAACTCTGGTGGGAAGGTTTCTGGAGGATTAACTCTGGATAGAGTTGAGGAAACTACTAACTTATTGCGAGCCTGTTTCAGTCTTTCTGGCAAAGATAAAGACTTCTGCTTTTCCCCTACAGGTGAAGGCTGCGGTGTTGCTTGTTGTTGCTGGGATGTCTCTTGATTTTCCTGCGTCCCAGTGTCTGTTGCTATTAATGAATGAAACTTGCTATCACTAGCAGATGAGGTAGGGTTTGCAGGTTGTAACGCTTCCGTAATCGGAGATGGTGCAGGCGGCAGAACTGGATGAAGCATATTTCAGCACAATCAAGCTAACAAATAGCCAATGAATAGCCGGAAGGATGAACTACACTTTTTGCCTTCCGACTTAGCTTTCTGCCTATTTGCAGCAAGCTGGCCGGAGAAGAACACTACGCCGCCAAAAGAATCCGCTAGGAGGGTTTCCTTCTGGGTGAACTTTGGGAGTTCCCTCCCTGTAGCAAATGCTGTCAGCTTTGCCGATTCGCAGATGTCTGGAGGCTGGCTTCCCATACTTGTTGGGAAAACCCATCGTATTATATGGGTAAGCCCTATTAAAGCAAGTGTCCATAGCTTCTGGTGTCTTCGGCCTTCCGGCATTCCTACGCGGATTATCAGTCGCGCTTTTACTCTAAATCCCGACGACCGGGGTTACGAGCTGGATCGTTCGACAAAAATCCAAAGACGAAGATAGTCACAAAGAAGGCAACAACAATATAAACAGCGATTTTTAAAGTAAGCATCAGAGATATCTCCAAATGGTATGAGAAACAGAAAATTTCTCTCTCGGTATCTGCTAAGCAGAAAAGATAGCTCCTTTATATTACCCAAATCTTGTCCCTTTTTTGGAAGACTCTGGTGCGGTTGGAGAACCATTTCACCAGCGCATCATTGCTTCGGGTCGAGAGTTTGGCCGTGGTTTGCCTGTTTTTTAAATACCATGAACTTAGAAGTTGTGGACGTTGTTACTCTTGTGACGGTTACTAGCGCTATAGGTTTCCAAGTATGGACATAGAGTAGCTAGTTATCAAAAATAGCTATTTTTTATAGTCTGTCGTCCATCATAAGCGCAAAAAATTGGCTTCGCCTCAGTATTTATTGGTGTTAACAAAGCGCTCAAATCTAGCTTTTTCGAGGTTTTATCCTCACCAAGTTCCACAGGACTTAAGCACAAATTTGACTTGTAGAGGCTGGGCGTAAGGAGTAGAAGAATGTAACATTGTAATAATTTTGAACCCTACTACCATACATTCCTAAATCCCTAAACCTTTGGCAAAAACTATTTATTTTTCGTTCTCATGCGATAGTCTTTTGCAATTGAAGCTTTTAGAATTTTGAATTTTAAGGTAGCGCTACTAGCTTTTAGTGTCTTTTTATACATTATTAATGTGCGTTGTTCCTGATGGCTGCCTTATAGCACTAAATCCTGGCAAATACGGCTTTTGATAACTTGTGCAGGTATATCTATAGCAACAGAGAAGGGAGGATATTTTTGGTAACAACTGCGCCTGCACCAATGACACTATCTTGACCAATAGTGACACCATCTAATACGCTTCCCCGACTGCTATGACGGCTTTCTTGCCACGAATTTCTAGAGTATACTGCTCTAATCATGTTGCACACAGATGATTTACAGAACAAACAAATCACTCTTGAAATTACATGAGTGGTTTTTAACCAGAATTGCTCCTAAATATCAAATATTTTATTTTTAATTTTTTACGCATCAAATTATTAATATTGAGCTAATATTGTGTTTTTATAATTAATAGTAAACAAATATTTTATATACAAAAATAAAAAGCAATTTTAAATGTAGACTTTTACTTTCAACAATTCTGCAACTCATAACTGCATTTGATAATTTCCTTATGGTTTATACCATTTCATCTTAATAATGATACAAATATGCGCTTCAGGGTTTAGCAATGCTAAACCCCTACGAAAAATTTATGTGTATCAAGATTTTCGTGAATTAGTATTACACCTAACAATTTGTAAATCACCCGCTTGGATAACCCATTCGGGTGATGTGTGCTGAACACCGCTCATTATAAATTTTGAAGAAAACTTACAGATATTTCGCAGGCAAATTTACTCTAACCCACAAGAGCGATCGCTCAAAGTTCCATATCACTTTCAACTCCCACACTTAGTTAAGAAGTAGGCTTTTTATGAAAGAAATTGTTCAACAAGCTTTAAACACTGGCTATTTAAGTGTTACAGCCCAAAATCAGATCCGATTACTGCTGCAAAGTGATTATGACTCAGAAGACTTAGATGCCTACATCATTTTGCAGCGAGCTGTTGTGGCGGGTGATGTCAAGCAAGAACCACGTAGTCAAAAAGCCTCTCGCTCCACTACAGCTAAAGATACAACATCAAATATCAAACTTGCGTATCAGGTTGCAGCTGAGATTGCTTGTGTCGCAGCGATGGCTCTGACTATGCCAAAAAATACCAATGATTCTTCTTACTTGGGTGCATAAATTGTTACTTTTCCTTAGTCACTGGGTAAAACAAATGCCACCTACTTACACGACTAGCAATCAATACATTACAAAACTTTTTTCTCAAGCTAATAGAAATCCTCGACCAGCTTTATTAAGAAATAATTAAAATTATAATCTGACCAGAACTCAAAGCGGACTGTTTTCAGGTTGAGCTAAAACTCTTGAACAGAGCTTCTAGAGGGGTTCTTGCCAGTTATTGTCTGGTTAGTAATGAAATATAAAATAAATATAAATACTTAAAAAATTTAATACATACAAATATCTTTCTAATTGAGTAGAAAATCACATCAATAGTTAAGTTTTACAATACCAAGCATAGATCGCAGAAGACCTCTTAAGATAGAAAATACTGTTGGTGTAAACTCTAGCAACGCTGATAAGAATGATTCTCAATGCTTAACAAAGTCATAGCATTCTTACAAACATAGTATAAAGAATTGGCAACATTGGGTAAAGACAGTAAAAAATAACCTTAGCTAAACTTGGAGTTTTGCCAACCTATGCAGCCAATTCGTACATTCAACGTCTCTCCTTCTCTTCCGCCGCGACTCGAACCGCTGCGGCGGCTGGCATATAACTTGCACTGGGATTGGAACGTTGAGAGCAAAGATTTATTTCGCCGCCTAGATCCCGACTTATGGGAGTCTAGCCACCATAACCCGGTGTTAATGCTGGGTACTATCAGCCAAGGGCGACTTTTGGAAGTTGTTGAAGATGAAGGCTTCTTGGCGCAAATGGACAGAGCTGCTCGCCAGCTAGAAGATTATTTGCAAGAGCGCTCCTGGTATCAAAAACAGCGCAGCCAAAAGCCAAAAGAATGTTACGCTTATTTTTCTGCTGAATTTGGATTAGTGGATTGTCTGCCAGTTTACTCTGGAGGTTTGGGTGTTCTCGCGGGCGATCATTTAAAATCTGCCAGTGATTTGGGTTTACCCCTGGTTGGTGTAGGCTTACTCTACCAACAAGGCTATTTTGCCCAGTATCTCAATGCTGATGGTTGGCAGCAGGAACGCTATCCAATCAATGATTTCTACAATATGCCTTTACACCTGGAGCGTAATTCTGATGGTTCAGAACTACGCATCGCAGTAGAGTACCCAGGACGTAAGGTTTACGCTAGGGTTTGGCGGGTACAGGTGGGAACAGTACCACTGTATTTGTTGGACACCAACATTGAACCCAACAACCCCTACGACCATGACATCACAGATCAGCTGTATGGTGGTGACATTGATATGCGTATCCACCAAGAAATCATGCTGGGTATTGGTGGTGTCCAAATGTTAAAAGCTTTGGGGTATAAAGTCACTGCTTACCACATGAATGAAGGTCACGCAGCCTTCTCAGCCCTAGAGCGCATCAGGATGTTGATTCAAGAAGAGGGGTTGAGTTACGCTGATGCCAAACAAGTGGTAGCTTCCAGCAATATTTTCACGACTCACACGCCAGTCCCAGCGGGGATTGACTTGTTCCCGCCCCAGAAAATTTTGGACTACCTGAAATATTATGCAGCTATCTTTGGCTTGCCTGAAGAGCAATTTTTAGGGCTAGGGCGTGAAAATACAGGTGATTTATCAGCACCGTTCAGTATGGCGGTGTTGGCGCTGAAAATGGCAACATTTTCTAATGGTGTAGCCCAACTGCATGGCGTGGTATCACGGCAGATGTTCCAAGGGTTGTGGAAAAAGGTTCCTGTAGAGGAAGTACCGATCGCCGCAATTACTAATGGTGTCCATGCCCGTAGTTGTGTGGCCAAATCGACTCAGGAGTTGTATGATCGTTACCTAGGTCCAAATTGGTCCTCAGCACCACCAGATAGCCAGTTGTGGGAGCGAATGGATGCCATTCCTGATGAAGAGTTGTGGCGCAATCACGAACGCTGTCGACTCGATATGATTTTGTATGTGCGAGAGCATTTAGTGAAGCATTTACGCGATCGCGGCGCTTCTGCCTCAGAAATTGCTCAAGCCCAAGAAGTTTTAGATCCAAACGTTTTAACCATTGGTTTTGCACGGCGCTTTGCTACCTACAAGCGTGCTACTCTCTGGATGCGGGATCTAGAACGCATCAGGCGGATATTACTCGGTAATAAAAACCGGAAAGTACAATTTGTGATCGCTGGTAAAGCACATCCCAAAGATATTCCTGGTAAAGAACTCATTCGTGAGATCAATCATTTCATCCGCGAACAACATTTAGAAAAACAAGTAGTGTTTGTTCCCAACTATGACATTCACATATCTCGTTTAATGGTGGCTGGTTGCGATATCTGGTTAAACACGCCACGTCGTCCGCGGGAAGCCTCTGGAACCAGTGGAATGAAAGCCGCAATGAACGGATTGCCGAATTTAAGCGTCCTCGATGGCTGGTGGGATGAGGCTGATTATGTCCGCACTGGCTGGGCGATTGGACATGGAGAAAATTACGAAGATCCCAACTATCAAGATGAGGTAGAAGCCAACGCTCTCTACGATTTACTAGAGAAGGAAGTTGCACCGCTATTTTATGAGCATCGGGATGCTGATGGCTTACCTCGTCATTGGGTTGCCAAAATGAAGGATGCGATTCGCTTGAATTGTCCGTTCTTTAACACAGCCCGGATGGTACGAGAATATGCACAACGAGCTTATTTTCCAGCTAGCGATCGCTACCAGACTCTCACTGCTGATAACTACGCCCCAGCGAAAGAATTAGCAGAGTGGAAAGCCAAACTCAGCGAACACTGGTTCAATATCAGAATCAAAGATGTTGACGTATCAGCAGCAGCAGATATTGAGGTGAACCAAACCGTTGCAGTGAAAGCCAAGGTTGATTTGGCAACATTGACGAACAACGATGTGCAGGTAGAACTATACCAAGGTACAATCGATGCCAATGGTGATATAGTCAACGCTATTCCTGTAGTCATGGATTACCAAGGCGAGGATACCCAAAGTTTAAGTGTTTACACGGCTAATATCATTTATACAACCTCTGGTTTGCAAGGTTTGTCTTTGCGGGTATTACCGAAACACCCATACCTCTCTAATGCTTATGAGCCAAGGTTGATTGCTTGGGCTGAGTAAGAGTAACGAGTGCTGAGTGTTGAGTGCTAAAAAACTCATTACTCAGCACTCAGGGCAGATTTGGGGATGACAATGTAACCAGTGGTGCGATCGCCGGAAAAACAATGATACAAGCTTTAATATTTGACTTGGACAATTGTTTAGCTGCGGCCAACGAGTTTGGAGAGCAACTTTTTGCACCTGCGTTCGATGCCATCAGAAAGGCGAATCACGACGTAGTCTCTGAAGACTCACTGAACGCAGCGTTCGCTGATTGTTGGCGACATCCGCTAGATTGGGTAGCAACCAAATACGAATTTTCTGAAGCGATGCTGGCGGCAGGCTGGAAGGTATTAGCGACGACCGAGATCGAGCAACCGATGTATGGGTATGGCGATTTGGCGCTACTCTCGGAACTATCAGTTCGGTGTTTTCTGGTGACTTCTGGTTTCCGCCGTCTTCAGGAGAGCAAGATTAAGGCGCTTAATCTAGAGCGATTTTTTACAGCCATATATGTGGATGCAATTGACGAGCCGAACAGGAAAGGCAAGCAGGGAATTTTTGAATATATCTTGGATACTTATAAATTGAGACCGACGGAAGTTCTCGTGGTCGGAGACAATCCAGATTCGGAGATTCTAGTAGGAAATCGTCTGGGCATGAGAACAGCACAGACCCTCCGGGCGGGAGTGCCGCGTACAGACAAGGCAACTTTTTACATCCACTCTTTGTCCGAGCTAAAAGAGTTGTTGGTCGGTCTGGAAAATAATGATGACTAGGTGTGAAAACGGTAATCTTTTATTTGAAATTACACTACTTTACCCTGTGGGATAACAATGTAACCAGTAGTGCGATCACCCAATACTAAGTTACGTTGCTCACCCCAATACCACCAATGTGCAGCAACATAAGCGCAGATGAGGCTATCTAGCTGATCTTCGACTGCTTTCAGTGCTGCACCTGTGCGAGGAATTTCATAAATAAAACCACTTTCCAGACGCAGAGGTGGTTGGAGAGTAGGTAAGATATCAACAATATAATTGTAGAGTCTGATTAATTCTAAGCGGCGCTCACTCAAGCGTCCTTTTTTATATTTGAGAATGCGTTCTAAATTGAATAAATGAACTATTGCTGGATGAGGAAAAACTTCTATTTGATATCTACCAAGTTTTTGCGGTTCTATAGCTGGTGCGTGGGCAAAACCACGGGCTTCTAATTCTAAACCAAAGTTAACGGTACGTTCTGCAAAAGCTAAACCCAAATTGGCTGGGTAGCATCCAGCATGATATTTCCCAAAATATTTGTGGCTGAGTTTGTCTGGTAGGCGACTTCCACTAGCGTTAGGGATGAGGGTAGGTGCATCTACAGCAATGAGTGCTGGTTCTTCTGGTTGTACGTAAGTATCGATCCAGGCGAGGATATCTGCGATCGCTTCTTTACGATCTAAATCAAGGATCTTTAATTGTCCGTCGATTAATTCTAAACAGCATAGTCCGCTTGGTTGGGATTTCCAACCTAAATCAATGCCGAAAAATTTCATTGCCCAGCAGCCAATTATTTACAATATGTTCAGCCTGATCTTACAGTTTGATCCCATCTCTTTTGTGTTTTTGGCTTACACTAAAATCTCCTCTACCCTGTTGCAGGATTGGAGGAGAAATTTGGTAGGTACTATACTTATTTCAACACACACGAAATCAGAAGATTTTAAAAATTGCTAAAAGAATTAGATGCACTTTTGATATCTTAACCATGCATAGCGAAAATAGAGATTATGCAAGCTCACTGTTGAAGTAAGAGAAACTTCAACCCTATACATGCTGCTTTCTACGAAGCTGACGTTGCTGAGCCATGACAAAAGTTAAACCCGCCAAAACTAAACCAATTCCTCCTGATGATTCTGGTACAGACTGAAGATTTCCTTTCAGTGCTACGCCATCATTGCCACACTCCAAAAATATATTACTGACATAATTACCGCTACCGATTAAAGCTTTATCCAAAGAAAAGCCAATTGTATAATCTCCTAAAGCAGAGAAGTGAGAAAAATCTAGCCCAACATTAGTAAGATCCTGAGTACCAAGCATGGAGATATTTCCAACTTTTGTACCTGAACCGATCGCATTGAGAATGGGGGTATTGTCTTGAGTAGGATTACTGGCGATCGCAGATTTGTAATAGTAGTTGTAAACATCTTGTGTTGTAGCTAGGTCTGTACCTTGAGTGTTAGTCTTACCCCAGCCCCAGTCATAGTACCACTTCAAGTTGCTGTAGCCTCCATGTTGCGTAGTAGTACTCTTGGCTGTGACTCCTGTATAAACTCCAGTTTGCAGACTGTTGTCATAGTTGGCAAACCTGACACCAACAAGTTGACCATTTTGACTAGCTGTTTGAAAATCTTGACCTGATAAATTAAAGAACAAGTCACTCCAACCAATGTGGACTGAGTGACCAGGATTCCAGTAGTCATCAGAATCAGTAGTACCTGTCAAAGGCATTCCACCCGTCAGCGCGACATAAATCTTGTCGCCTGAATCTTTGATTGCCATACCTTTAATGTCAAAAGTGTCACCACCAGAGCCATCTCCAACGGCGTCAATACCGTAGTTCCAGCCGTTGTATAGTTGTCCAGCATTTGCCTGTTGGCCAGACAATGTTAGAAGACTGATGCTGACGGCTGTAGTAGCAAGAAGGAATTTTAAATTACGCATTATGATCAAGGCTGCTCTACGAAGCAGTGATATTTTTATCTTGCTAATAGCCTACTCAAGCTTGAATAAATTATGTAATGATAAAAATAAGGTTTTTTCCAAAAAGAAGTCAAACGTTTTTCTTCAAAAAGCACTTTTATGTAAGTGTTTTCTCTCAATAATTGCGAAAAAATAGTAAGTTTACTACGTGGCTAGATGCCAATAAATATAAACTTTATAAATAAATTTACTCCAGCCATCTTATTAGATTTGTGAACTTATCGGTAGAAGTAGGCAACAGGTAAAGCAGTGGCTCTTCATAAGTAACTGCTGTTAGCGCACAGTAGCGAGATACGAGCGTTACCCGTTCGCTGTTCGGTATATGCTGAAGGCGTTCTCGTTCCCTCAAAGAGGGTTCCCGCAGGCTAGGGTAACAGAGAAAGGATGAAAATGAGTAGGTCGTTTTTTGCAAAAATCAAATAAGATTCTTATGCCTTTCGATATATGCTCAGCAATTCAGTAAATATTGAGTAGGCTATGAGAAGATGCAAATTAGCAGTGTAGAGGTGTCTCAGGATCGTGAATAACATCAACCAGCTTTTGGTGCAGGCACAGATAGCACATGATGCAGCTGATTGGTCATTACTGATTCAATATTTACAGCAATTGATTCTGAAACAAGACTCTACAAATCCAGAAATAGTTAAAAATCGAGAGCAAATGCTGGAACTAGCACTCTCGATTTTAGAATTTGGAGATTTTCAACAACGTTGGGAAATTGCCAAGGTTTTTCTCCAATTAGGAAATATCGCTATCCCCCGATTAATCAAAATTTTAGAAGATGAAGACGCAGAAGAAGAAGTTCGCTGGTATGCAGCACGGATATTGTCAGAGTTTAAGCACCCAGATACGATCGCTCCTTTGGTGCAATTGTTAAAAAGTAGCGATAGTCAAGAACTTAAGGCGATGGCCGCAACAGCATTAGGGGAAATGGATACTCTGGCGATCGCTGCACTTTCTGAACTGTTAAGCGATGATGATACACGGCTTTTGGCTGTGCGATCGCTCTCTTACATCCGGCGAACTGAAGTAATTGCGCCTCTATTGAGTGTGATACAAGATCCCCAAGCCGCAGTCAGAGCCGCAGCAATTGCAGCCCTCAGCAGTTTCCACGATCAACGTATACCCCCTTTGTTAATCAAAGCTTTAGATGATTTCGCTACCCCAGTTAGACTGGCCGCAGTGCAAGGTTTAGGTTTTCGCTCTGATTTATGCGAAACCCTAGATTTGGTGACGCAACTCCAACCCAGACTTTATGACTTGAACGAAGATGTTGCTTGTGCAGCAGCAATTGCTCTGGCGCGCATGGGTGGTGATAATGCTGCTAAGTACTTATTTGAGGTACTGTTTTTACCTAATCAGTCAATCAAACTGCAATTGGAAACCATTCGCTCTCTTAGCTGGTTAGGGACTAGCTCAAGTTTGGAATATCTCCAACAAGCACTTAACCAAAGCTTATCGGAAACACTGTGGCAGGAAATTGTCACCGTTTTAGGAAGAGTACAACAGCCCGAATTAACTGCAATAGCCACAGAAATTTTGCTGAAAATGCTGCGATTAAAGCATCCAGCCACAGAAATTGCCAATATTAAAAGTGCGATCGCTCTATCTTTAGGTCAGTTAGGTCAGATACAGGCAATCGAATCCTTAATTTTACTACTAGCAGATCCAAATAAATCGGTGAGACTGCACGCGATCGCTGCACTTAAAAACCTAGCTCCGGAAGTTGCATACCAACGATTGCAACAGTTAGCACAGAACACCAAAATCACATCCGAGTTGCAAAAAGGAATAGCGTTCGCTTTAACAGAATGGTGATTATCTCCAAGTAAATAAGGCTAGTGGTTCAGAATAATTGATTGTGAGATGTTGTGAGATTTCCGACTTCTTGTAGACAGCCGTATGGTAGAAGTCGGGAATCGGAATCAATCTAATAATTATAGGTATAAATTCTCAAGCTAACTAACAAGCAGAAAAACCGTAGACGCAAATTTTGCTATTGGAAGTGATAGACTAATGTCTGTAAAACTGCTTGTTAAAAAAAAATTAACTTCATCAAGAATTACATAGTTTTCTACTTTTTTATTAACAATAAATATCGCCAAAACTGAATTTTAATTTTGACGTTTTCTTGAATAATCTAGAAGCGTTTACAGAAATAGAGCAAAACAAGCTAAGAATAATCAAGCATTTCTAGATTTGTTAATCATGCATTCTGGCATAGTCGGGTAATAGATCCATTCATCTCATTAATTAAAATGGCTGAAATACTTTAAAGCTAATTTTTGTAAGCTCACGTACTATTTAGGCAACATCAACATATAGAAACCAGATTGTAGCTAGTCATTCAAAGCCAATACACGAGGGAGGGATTATGTCACTCACAATACAAAAGAATAATGAATTTAGCCCTCAGTCCCTTCATTTACCAAGTTTAAAGGATTGTATAGATTACTCCCCCTTGACAGTTACCACAGATATTTCTGTAGTCGATGCCATTATCTTAATGAGTCAGCACCGAACTAGTAGTGCCTTTGTAGTTGAGGAGTCGCAGGTACTAGGAACTTTTACAGAACGAGATGTAGTCAGGCTAACGGCCTCTGGAGCTAATCTATCTGGTGTGAAAATTGCAGAAGTAATGACGCGTCAAGTTCTTACTCTGAAGCAATCTGATGCTCAAGATCTCTTCAGTGTCGTGTCGCTATTGCATCAGCATCAGATTCGCCACCTACCTGTATTGGATGACAACGATCAACTGGTTGGTAAAATCACACCTGAAACTATTCGGCAAGCGCTGCAACCAGCCAACTTCCTGAAGCTGCGATATGTTAATGAGCTAATGACTACACAGATTATTCATGCGCCGCGAACTGCAACTGTATTAAATACAGCCCGACTCATGGCTGAACATCAAGTTAGTTGTGTGGTGATAGTAGAAGCAACAGAGGCGCAGTTAGACTCCCATTCTCTCCTAATCCCTGTAGGAATTATTACCGAGCGAGATATTTTGCAATTTCAGGTATTGGGTTTAGATCTAGCTCAAACCCAAGCAGAAAGCGTGATGAGTACACCGTTATTTTGCCTGAGTCCCACAGATTCTTTATGGGTTGCCCATCAAGAAATGCAGCATCGCCATGTCCGGCGATTAGTTGTGGCTGGAAAGCAAGGGGAATTGCTAGGAATTGTTACTCAAACAAGCTTTCTGCAAGTTTTGGAACGTCTGGAAATGTCTGCTGTAATTGCCGCACTCCAACAACAAGTAGAACAACAGACAGATGAATTGAGAAAAGCCAATGAGCAATTACAGCAAGAGGTTGTGCAACGCCAGCAGATGGAGGAGGCGCTACGTCGAGTTACTGATGAGCTAGAAAGACGGGTAGCAGAACGTACCATTGAACTTTCCCAAGCGAATACACTTTTGCAACAGGAAATCAGCGATCGCAAACGTGCATTTGTTCAACTCCAGCAAACAGAGGAAAATCTACAGCAAGAGCGTGATTTTATTTCAGCCATCCTCGATATAGTTGGCTGTTTAGTTGTGGTACTCGATCGCCAAGGAAGAATTATCCGTTTTAATCAAACCTGTGAAGCATTAACTAATTATTCGTTTGCTGAAGTCAAGGGAAAGCCTTTTTGGGACGTATTTCTAGTTCCAGAAGAAATAGAATTCGTCAAAGCTGTTTTTCGACAAATTCAAGCAGGTCAATTCCCAAACCAACACCAAAACTATTGGTTAACAAAACAAGGAAATCTTCGGTTGATTGCTTGGTCCAATACTGCTATTTGCAATCAGCTAGGGGCAGTGGAATATATCATTGGCACTGGTATCGACTTGACTGAACGCCAGCAAGCAGAATCGGCACTAAGAACTAGCGAGTTGCAACTAAGAGCATTATTTCAGGGGGCAAATGACGCTATGGTAATTGCGGACGATGAAGGCAGGTATGTAGACGCTAACCCCGCCGCCTCTCGACTTTTTGGCTTGTCAACGACAGATCTGTTAGGTCGCACTATTGTAGAATTTGCCGAGCCTGGTTTTGATTTCATCCAAGCATGGCAAGACTTTCAAGCAAGTGGGGAAGAGGCTGGGGAATTTCGCCTCCTACGTCCCGATGGAACTATCCGTGAAGTGGAATATAGGGCAACGGCTAATTTTTTGCCACATCGTCATCTATCAATTTTGCGGGACATCAGCGATCGCAAAAAAGCAGAGTTGGCACTACAACAGCATACAGAACAGCAGCGACTAGTGGCAGCAATTGCCCAGCGTATCCGCGCCTCTTTGAACTTGAGCGAGGTTTTAAATACCACTGTGGCTGAAGTCCGCCAGTTCCTCCAAGCTGACCGAGTTTTTATTTATCAGTTTCACCCCGACTACAGTGGAACTGTGGTAGTGGAGGCTGTTGGTCAAGGTTGGATTTCTGTTCTAAATGCCAAAGTTGAAGACACTTATTTTATGGAAACTGGCGGTGAAGAATACAGACAGGGTCGTATTCAAGCTGTACCAGATATTTATACAGCAGGTCTCACCCAATGCCACTGCGATGTACTTGCTCAATTCCAAGTGAGAGCAAACTTGGCAGTCCCAATCTTGCAAGGAGAACATTTGTGGGGATTGCTAGTGGTTAACCAATGTTCTGCATCCCGATTGTGGCAGCAGTGGGAAATAGATTTAATGAATCAATTGTCAACTCAGGTAGGCATTGCCATCCAACAATCGGAACTTTATCAGCAGGTAAAAACTGAACTAATCGAGCGCAGGCTAGCAGAAGAAGCATTACGCAAGAGTGAAGCACAACTAAAGTTAGCTTTGGAAGCTGCCCGCACAGGGATTTGGGATTGGAATATTCTCGACAACAAAATTACTGGTTCTGAGAACTTACCTGCGATGTTTGGTCTTCCCCCGGAGAAGTTTGATGGGAGTTATGAAACCTTTATCAATCTAGTTCATGTGGAAGACCGAGAATTGGTAAGTAACGCAGTCATGCGCTCAATTCAAGAGGGAGTAACCTACGACATCGAATTCCGTCTTGTCTTACCCAATGGCAACATTCGCTGGGCAGCCACTAAAGGTCAAGTTTTTTACGACCAAACTGGCAAAGCCGTGCGGATGATTGGAGTAGATATGGACATCAGCGATCGCAAGCAGGCAGAACAGAAAATCCGCGAACAAGCTGCTTTGCTTGATATCGCCACTGATGCGATCGTAGTCCGCAATTTATCACATGAAATCTTGTTCTGGAATAGAGGAGCCGAGCGCTTATATGGTTGGTCGGCAGAGGAAGCATTAGGTAAAAATGCCAATGAGTTAGTGTATAAGAAAATTCCGTCACAACTTGCAGAAATTTTCCAGACTGTTGTTGAGCAAGGAGAATGGCATGGTGAATTGCATCAAGTCACCAAAGATGGTGTGGATATCATCGTCCAAGGGCGTTGGACACTGGTGCGCGATGAAGCCGGAAATCCCAAATCAATCTTGGTTGTTAACACCGACATTACTGAGAAAAAACAGCTTGAAGCTCAATTTCTGCGTGCCCAGCGCCTAGAGAGTCTCGGCACCCTTGCCAGTGGCATTGCCCACGATCTTAACAATATCCTCACGCCCATTCTCACCTCATCTCAATTGTTGGTGCTCAAACTTAGCAATCTGGATGCACGGAATCAACAATTATTAAAAATAATCGAAAATAATTCTAAACGCGGCGCTGATTTAGTTAAACAAATTCTCACCTTTGCCCGTGGTTCTGAAGGCAAGTGGTTTCCATTACAAATAGAACATTTGCTGTCGGAAATCCAATATATTACTAAAAGTACATTTCCCAAATCCATTATTATCAATACTAATCTACCAACAACAAACCTTTGGACTGTCTTGGCAGACTCCACGCAATTGCATCAGGTGTTAATGAATCTCTGTGTCAACGCTCGCGATGCGATGCCCAATGGTGGTAATTTGGATCTCACAGCAGAAAATCTCCTGATTGATCACACCTATGCCAAAATGCATTTGGATGCTCAGGTAGGTCAATATGTAGTGATAACTGTCTCGGATACGGGCGCGGGTATTCCTCGCCATATATTGGATCGGATTTTTGAGCCATTTTTTACTACTAAAGAACAGGGCAAAGGTACAGGGCTAGGTCTGTCAACAGTGATTGGCATTGTCAAAAACCACCGTGGTTTTGTTCACGTCTCTAGCGATATTGGCAGAGGCACGCAATTTCAGGTTTACTTGCCAGCTGGCTCTCACAAGACAAGCCAGCAATCAGAAACTCTAGAATTACACAATGGCAAAGGAGAAACGATTTTAGTTGTAGATGATGAATCCGCCATTTTAGAGATTATCAAAACCTCCTTAGAAGACTTCAACTACAGAACTCTGACGGCTAGCAATGGTATCGAGGCGATCGCATTATATAGTCAGCACCAAGATGAAATTAGCTTGATATTGCTAGATATGATGATGCCATCGATGGATGGATTAACCACCATCCGCGTCTTGCAACAAATGAATCCGCAGGTCAAGATTATTGTCATGAGTGGTATCAATGCCAAAGGTCAGCTTGCAGAAGTTCATGGCATCAATACATTTTTGAGCAAGCCCTACACTATCAATGAATTATTGCAGGCTATAGAGAGAGCGCAAGCAGACTACTCATCTGATGAACCATAAATTTTATCTTGATATTTAGATACAGCAACAAAAAATTCCAGATTTTTGTCGAAGAGATTTGGCGAAAAATACAGCATAAAGATGAATATTGATGAGCAAAGCTGTAAAACGCCAATCAAAAAAATTTAAATTAAAATATTGCATAACCAACCACTTGTAACAAACTGTACCAAATTGAGTTAGAAAATCCGTTAACTTAATGAAAGCCATAAATGTAATTCAGGCTACAAAAAAATGCGACTAGAGCAGTTGCAAGCTTTTTTAGCGATCGCGGACACCGGTAGCTTTCAACAAGCAGCACGAAAATGTGGGGTCACTCAATCTACCATTAGCCGCCAAATCCAGGCATTGGAAGCAGATTTGGGGATAGAACTGTTTCATAGAACCACTCACGCCAAGCTGACACTGGGGGGTGAGAGGTTGCTCCCCCGTGTGCGAAAAATTTGTCAAGAGTGGCAAATTGCTACAGAGGAATTAACAGATTTAATCGCAGGTAAGCAGCCAGAATTGTGCATTGCAGCCATTCACTCGCTGTGCGCCTCCTACTTACCACCAGTATTGCAACAATTTTATCGGGATTATCCAGAAGTACAATTACGGGTAACTTCCTTAGGTAGCGATCGCGCACTAAAAGTCCTCAAAGATGGATTGGTGGATCTGGCAATTGTGATGAATAATCGCTTTCTAACTACTGGCCGAGAAATGGTAGTAGAAGTACTGTATGAAGAACCAATAGAAGTTCTCACCGCAGCCAAACATCCACTAGCCCAATACGAATGTGTCCCTTGGTCTGAGCTAATTCGCTATCCCCAGGTAGTATTTAAAGATGGTTATGGGATGCAACGCTTAATCCAAGATCGATTTGAGCGACTAGAAGCGACACTACAAGCAACTTTAGAGGTAAACACCTTAGATGCTTTCCGGGGAGTAGTGCGTCAAGGAGAACTAATCGCTTTGCTACCTCATTCCGCATTAATGGAAGCGCAGCTTGACCCAACTTTGGCAGTACGCCCTTTAGCTACTAATAGTAATGGTACTTTGCCTGACACTTCTAGTTTGACACGTCGGGTAGTCATGGTTACAACTGGTGACCGTCTCCAAATTCCCCCCATCAAGCACTTTTGGCAACTGGTACGAGACAATATCCCACCGCAAATTAACCAACAGCGATCGGCTTCTTAATAGTCAATTAGTCATTAGTCCTTAGTCATTGGTCATTGTCCATAATTAACAAAGGACAGCGTTGTTGAATAATGGAATGATTGAGGCTGACGCAAAGACGGGATAGGGACAAAAGACGAATGACAAAGGACAAAGGACAAAGGACAAATGAGCAATGTATTTAGGCAATTTCTGCAAAAGGTAGGGAGTGGAAATCACACAGGAGAAAATTTAACTCGTGCTGAAGCCGCAACAGCTACTAAAATGATGTTGCTAGGTGAAGCAACTCCTGCCCAGATCGGGGCGTTTCTGATTGCCCACCGCATCAAACGTCCTATCTCAGACGAGTTAGCAGGAATGTTAGATGCTTACAATGAACTAGCGCCAAAACTCCAACCCATCGCTTCAGAACGACCAGTCATAGTCTTTGGCATCCCTTATGATGGCAGAACGCGCACTGCACCAATTAGCCCGCTCATAGCTTTACTATTAGCTGCTGTCGGTCAACCAGTGGTGATGCACGGTGGCGATCGCTTCCCGACAAAGTATGGACTACCCTTAGTAGAAATTTGGCAGGGGTTAGGTGTTGATTGGACAAACTTGTCACTAGCAAAAACCCAGCAGGTATTTGAGCAGACAGGAATTGGCTTTGTTTATACGCCCCAGCATTTCCCATTAACTCAACGTATTTGGGAATACCGGGATCAACTAGGGAAACGTCCACCCTTGGCAACAATGGAGCTAATTTGGTGTCCTTACGCTGGGGATGTGCACATGATTCCGGGATTTGTCCATCCACCTACAGAAACCCTGTTTCAGCTAACCCTGGCTTTGCAAAATATTACAAAATATACATTAGTGAAGGGATTGGAAGGTAGTTGTGATTTACCACGCGATCGCACGGCAATTATCGGCTTATCATCACCTTCAGGACAGCTAGAACGCTTGCACCTCGTACCGCGTGATTATGGTTTTACGACTAAGAATGTCCCCCTTGGCACGGCAGAAGAACTACTTGCCGAAATGCAAGCGGTTTTGGCTGGTAATCCTACAGAATTAACCCAAACAGCCTTGTGGAATGGCGGATTTTACCTCTTTTCAAGTGGCGTTTGTCCAGATATGCGATCCGGTATAGCGAAAGCGGAAGAATTATTAATGAATGGTGTGGTAGCTGACAAACTTCAACAACTCAGCCAAGAAGTGGGTTCAATATCAAAAACAGCATTTCAGCCAGCGTGAAGAAGGCAGGAGGCAGGAGGCAGAAGGTGAGACAGCGCGGTCTTGGGGGTTTCCCCCATGAGCGACTGCGTTCGCCGCAGGCGTTCTCGAAGAGTACCCGAAGGGCAGAAGGTTGCATGAGCGTGTAAGCTTCAGACCTACACTGATTTGGTGTGGAACTTAAACTCTTGCTCCCTTCTGTCTTTGTTGCCAATTTTGTTAATATGTGATGCTTAAAAAAGTACAATTCAAGAACAGTATATGAAGAAAAGTCAAATCTCTGAAACTCTCTTCCCTTCTGCCTCCTGCCTTCTGCCTTACTTAGCCACAGATAAAATCATGCCTTCACAGGCTAAGAGTGCTTTAGGAAATACAGACTTAACTTCAGATTGAACCCGATCTAGAAAATCATCGTCATCATCTGGATGATAATGAGAAATGACTAACCTTTTAACGGCTGCATCATTAGCTAAATCCGCAGCAGTTTGCCATTGCAAATCAGCTAAATCATGATTGTGAGCGGTAGGGGGATTGTAGGTACCATTAGCAATCAATAAATCGACCCCTTTAATTAACTGTAAAATCCGCTCTTGCTCAAGTTGCTCAGGACTCTTGGGCAAATCCGTAATATAGGCAACGCTAAAATCTTGCCAAGTAACTCGGTAGCCAAGCGAGCGCTGATGTTTATTGATCAATGCTGTTTTAATTGTGACATCCTCTAGCTTGACCTCGCTACCTGAGTTCAGATTGTGAAAATGCAATTCCGATTGCATTACCTGTAAAGGATAGGGAAAGTGTGGCTGAAGCATTTGATCGTACAGGCATTGCTTAATCGAGGCGCTATTCGAGGCTGCTGTGCCGTAGATATGAAAGCAATTTTGGTCAATAAATGCAGGGGCAAAAAAAGGAAACCCGAGAATGCGATTTGATTGGGAGTTAGTGAAAAATAAATGGCCTTCTATTGGCTGTTGCAGTTGCTGCCAAGTTTTACCAAGTACTCGTAAGCCAGTACCCCCATCAAAAATCAACTCTTTTCCAGCTACACGCATTTCTACACAAGCAGTATTCCCACCATAGCGGTTGGTGCTGCTTCCTGGGGTAGGAATCAAACCTCTCACACCCCAGAATTGCACTGAAAATTCTGTGGCTGGACTACTGAGTGGGGTAGTTTGCTTCTCAGTTAAGTAGCTTTGGGAACCCGACAGCTCAAAATTTGACATTTTCCTTGAATTTTAGACCTTACTGAGCAGGTCATCGTAGTGCCGTACTTCCAACAGTTGGTTTTTTTCGTCTACAATGACGACCGTAGGCGAGTAATTTTGTAACTCTTCCGGAGTAAACTGCCCGTAGGCCATTATAATCAGGCGATCGCCTATAATGCCTAGACGTGCAGCAGCCCCATTTAACTCAATTACTCCTGAGTAGTCTGGAGCAGGTATTGCATAGGTAATAAAACGCTCGCCATTAGCTTTATTCACTACTTGTACCTGTTCGTAAGGTAAAATGCCAGCTTTTTGCAACAGAATGTTATCTATACTGATACTACCTACATAGTTGACATTTGCCCCTGTAAGGGTACAGTTGTGAATTTTGGCTGAAAGGAGAGTTCGCTGCATTTGATTTAGGATTTATGTAGCAATTTTTGCAAGCGGCAAACAGCAAAAGGTTTTGATTTTCTTGTTTCTTGACTCTGGTGACTAGGTTTTTAACTAGGTTGTGCCAATCAAATTATGAAATCATGATTAAACAAAATTGGTAATGGGTTAATCAATAATCAACAATACAAAAGCCAATTTCTGAATTACTGACTACTGAGATATTACCCATTACCATAACCGATTATCCTTGAGCAGCTTTAATAGACTTTTCTACCAATGCATTTACCTGCTCAACATCCTGCCAACCGAGAATTTCAGTCACCTTTTTTTCCAGATTTTTATAAGTGCGGAAAAATTCAGCAATTTCATCCAAACGGTGTGATGGTAGGTCTTTTAAAGATTTTATTTGAGCGTAGCGCGGGTCTTTGTCAGGAACGCAAAGGATTTTTTCATCGCGATCGCCACCATCAATCATCTCTAACAAGCCAATCGGTCGTGCAGCAATTATACAACCTGGAAAGGTTGGTTCATCAATGATGACCATACCATCTAAGGGATCGCCGTCATCAGCTAAAGTATTGGGTACAAAGCCGTAGTCGTAAGGATATTGTACCGAAGAATAAAGAACTCGATCTAAGGCAAAGGCTTGAAGATCTTTATCGTATTCGTATTTATTTTTACTCCCGCCAGGAATTTCAACTAAAACGTTAATTAGTCCCGGTTTTGGTTGGGCTGGTATAAGGGTTAAGTCCACAAAAAAGATCCTCCTGTAACACAGTAGATTTTGGGTGCATCGATATAGGCTCCCCGTGTAGAATTTTAGGGCCAAGATGGACTTCTTCCCAAGGTATTCTTTTAACGAAAGGGAACAGGTGAGAGCAACAGTCTCCTGTTCTCTTGAAAAAAAGGGCGGTGATTCTTCAGAATTCACCGCGCCGCCTGTCACTATTGTGATTTCCCCTGCTAGAAGCAGATAGGATTCTTAAGTGTTTAAATAGAGTCGGTAGTATCCAAGGTTACGTCTTCACACAGTCACAAGAGAGTTAATCCAACTCTGTGTTTTGCTGAGTATTTGTGCTGGATTAGAGTTTATTACTCTTTGGATGCTTTCTATTCAAGTTTCGCTGATGAGACTGTTTAATTGTCACTTCATTGGCAGATTATAACTCAGAGGTTGCTGGTTATTCGGTACATTCGTTGAAGAATAGTGGGCAATAACAAATACAGGTAATGTCAGAGTTAGTAGAGCGATCGCAGTTCCCACAATGTCTGCCAACCTATGGGGATATATATCGTTATTGGCAGACTGGCTATTTGAATTCATACAAAAAATTTGAAATTCACCTATTCACTTTCAGAAGTTACTCTCGTCGAGAGAGTCTTGATTCTATTTTAACTATTTTTTAGATGTAACCTATGGATACAGTCCGAATATTATCCAGTTTTACAAGTGTCATAATATCTCTTTGCTACAAAACTCTTTTGATACAAAGTTTTACACAAACATTTTTGTTTTTCATCTGGTGTCTAATATTAAATTTCACTTGCTCTCCGGTATCATTTTTGAATTCCTCAGATTTAGATTCAAGCAATATACATTACATTTTTGCAGTTGATTGCAGATGCAATCTCCAAGTTATTTCGGGCTTTACTGCATTAGTATAACATCTGAAAATGCTTTGTCTAAGGTACTTTTAAGGATATTGAGTTAATTTGTGTTACCTAAGATTTATCCCGAAAAACCACTGATTATCCATCACGGTTACTAATACTTCAACAGTAGTTATACGTAAATATCTTTACTTTTCTCATTCACGAATAGTGTTGATTTTTTAACCATGAATTCAGACCGAATAAATACAGACATATTTAGCTGGTTTGGTAGTATTAATTCAGTTCTTATGCCAGAAATATTGCAGAGTTTACATTACCTAGCATTAGTAATATTTTCTATTTTGTCAATCTGCATATAGGTATATCTATAGAAATACAGAATACTAGATCTCGCGTTAATGCAGAGTTTGATCGACAATATTGTCATAAATTTCTCAATGATAAAACCGCCGCTAAACTAGGGCGGTTTATTTAAGAAATCAGAGTTTAGTTATAGCTTACTCTGTTAATTTGTAAATTGTTGTAGCCAAGCTCACACTTATTCAACTAACGTCTACCATAAGCAATCATCGGTTCTTTAATAAATCGAATGTAAATGTGTTTAAACGTGGATTTAATCACACGAGGCATAGCAAAATCGATGGGAATTAACTTGTCTGGTAACCGCCAATCTTCTAATTTTAGTAAGTCAGGTTCTAAGTGAGGAAAATCAATATCAGCCAATTCTGGACATACGCCTAATCTTTGGGAAGCTGCAACGGTGGGCACTTGCTGAGGTGGGACGTTGAGAATTTCTACCATTGCCCGATCTAGGGCAAATACATTTGATGCTGCGGCTAAAATACCCAAAGCACGAGGTTCTCCATTACTAGGGCCATTGCCATCATGACCGATGATGCCATCTAAAATGGTTAAGTTGGGGTTAATAGCCTTAGCAGTTTCTACTAACATTTCGCCAAATCGGTTGGCATCTTTACCAGCTTCCATATGCCACCAAGCTTTCATCTTGCCAGGGACACAACCAAAAAGATTTTTGACGCCTAAGGTTAATGTCAATTGGGCATGGGATTTGACTTTCGGCAGATTAATCACCACATCCGCCGCCATTGCTTCTTTAGATAACAACAGGTGGTTAAAATTTTCGCTGACAGTTTGGTAACGCTGTCCGTGAAAATCTACTATTGGCAGTTTGAGTTCTTCTAAAATCGGTGCATAGCCATTTGCTATAGCCACTCCTTTGGCACTACCAAAGGCTGGGCTATCCCCTAAAAATGGCTTACCGCCAGCTTCTATTACCATCTGAGCAACTTCGTAAACCAGTTCGGGGCGAGTAGTACACTCTTTACCAGGACGCGCCCCTGTGAGGAGATTAGGCTTGAGTAAGACGCGATCGCCTTTATTAACAAAAGCTGCCATTCCCCCAAAAGGTTCCAGCAGCGTTGTTAAAGACTCGCGTAAAGCCTCTCGTTCGTAAGAAGTAGCACGGATTAAACTGACCGATGGTTTTTGGGTCTGCATGGATAATAAATAAGATTAGTAAAGATAACAGAAAGAAGAACTTCTTCTTTCTTATATCTTCCTACTATCTTTCTAATCCACTTTGTCTGATTCTGTGGTGAGGGGTAAGATACCACTCATTTGTTCAAGATTTAGCACTGTGGCTAATTCCGCCTCACTCATCAGCCCTCTTTCTAAAACAATCTGCCTTAAGGATTTGCCCGTTTCCAATGATTCCTTAGCTACAGCCGCCGCATTGAGATAACCGATGTGAGGATTGAGGGCAGTAACTAAAGCTAAACTCCCTTCAGCGTATGCCAAACACCGTTCTTTGTTAGCGGTAATGCCTTTGATGCAGCGTTCTGTGAGGGCGGCGATAGTATTGCCCAAAATTTCGATGCCGTGAATCAAGTCATAGGCAATTAGCGGCATCATCACATTTAATTCCAATTGTCCGGCTTGCGCTGCTAATGCGATCGCATTGTCATAACCCATAACTTGAAAGCACACCATCGATGTCATCTCTGCCATCACCGGATTATACTTTCCTGGCATAATCGAGGAACCGGGTTGCACTGGCGGTAGTTGAATTTCTTTGAATCCAGTTTTTGGCCCAGAATCCATCAGTCGCAAATCGTGGGAGATTTTCACTAAATCCTGAGCTAAATTGCGTACCGCCCCGGAAACATTTACAAATGGTGCCATACTCTGCATTGCCGCCATCAGGTGAGGTGCAGGTTGCAAAGGTGAGTTGAGTAATTGGGAGAGAACTTCTACCACCCGCGCCCGATATAGGGGATGAGTATTCATACCCGTACCAGCTGCGCTACCTCCTAAACCCAGCACCATTAAATCTCCAGAGGCAGTGTAAATCCGGTTTTGATGTTCTGCAAGGATGTGTGCCCACCCTCGGAAATTCTCACCCAAACGCACAGGTACAGCATCTTGCAAATGTGTTCTGCCAGACTTGACAATATCTTGAAATTCTGTAGCTTTGGCTTCTAGGGTTGCGATCGCATGATCTAAAGCTGGGTGTAATGTATGCGAAAGTGCCAATAAACCACCAATGCGAATTGCTGTCGGAATTACATCATTGGTAGACTGCCCATAATTAACATGGTCATTAGGACTCACACGTTTGTAGTTGCCTTTTTCATCACCCAGAATTTCTAAAGCGCGATTCGCCAAAACTTCGTTGACGTTCATGTGGTGCGAAGTACCTGCACCAGCTTGATAAACATCGACAACAAACTGATCGCGGAACTTTCCTACAAGTATCTCTTCAGATGCTTGCACAATTGCCTGACTTATCTCTTGGGGAATACAACCTAGTTCGCCGTTAACAATTGCTGTAGCTTTTTTGATTAATAAACAGGCGTCTACGTAAGTAGGTAAAGGCTTAAGTCCGCTAATCGGAAAGTTTTCGATTGCCCGCAACGTTTGAATACCGTAATAAGCGCTACTGGAGATTTGGCGATCGCCCATTGAATCGCGTTCGATGCGAAATTGGGAGTCTGTTTGTTGAGTCATAGTTTGGATAATTTCAGGGAATCTCAAAACACAGATCATCCCACGCCTAGGCACAGATGTGGAGATCTAAAATCTGTAAGCTAAATCATTTTTTACGTAATAATTTAGGTATTTATATCAAAGTTTGGATCTTTACTCTCTGTATTATTTTGGTGGGGTCTTGCTTTGAGGTTATCAGAGTTGAACAATTTAAGATTAAATTTTTGAGTTGGCATTGATTTCTCAAGCTTTCATTCAAGAACAGGGTAATGGAAAACTCCGATATGAGGAGCAACTTGTTACTGAAGAACTTAGGCAACGAGGCATACCCATCACGTTTTATACTCAAAAGCGAATTCAGAGGCGACAACTTTTACTTGATGAACAGTCTTTAGTAGTTGGCGATATGCCATGTGTTTTAGGCGCATTAAAACAGCTTGGTATCCCAGAACCTTTACCGAATGATTATCCCAACTCTATGAGCAACTTCATGCACCGTCGGATATGGACATCTACGCTTTTGGAGTTGGAACATGGGCTTCGGAACGGCAAATATCCTCCAACATTTGCTAAACCTGCTGTACGCCGCAAACGCTTTACAGGTTGTGTCTTTGAATCAGAATATGATTTATACCAAGTTTATGGAGTGTCGCGTCAGGAAAAGTTGCTGTGTTCAGAAGTAGTGTCTTGGCTGAGTGAGTATCGCGTCTATGTTGCGCACTCAGAAATTAGAAGTATCGATCATTATGATGGGAATGCCAATATTCTGCTAGATCTCGAAAAAATTCGGTGCGCTATTAAAACTCTGGATAATGCGGGACAATCCTATGCAGGGTATGCAATTGATTTTGGAGTTTTAGATTCTGGAGAAACTGCTCTTGTAGAGATGAACGATGGTTTTGCTCTAGGAGCATACAAAATTAATCGCAAAGACTACACAGACATGATTTTAGCAAGATGGGAGGAGCTTTTATCTCAGCGTGTGGCATAAGAGGCGGACGGATTGTATTTTTAAATTTAGAATTGCTTATGACCCTACCCAACTGGATTACTTTTTCACGCTTATTAGGGATACCATTTCTGCTTTATGGTTTATACAATCCCACAAATCAAGCTAAGTGGATATGTTTAGCAATTTTTTTAGTGGCAGCATTAACTGATTGGTTAGACGGCTACTTGGCACGGAAACTCAATCAAATTAGCGATTTAGGAAAGTTTCTTGACCCTTTAGTAGATAAATTTTTAGTGCTTGCGCCGTTGATGGTGCTGATTGAATTAGGCAAAGTTCCAGCTTGGGGAGTGTTTCTGCTCTTAGCGCGGGAATTAGCGATCGCTGGTTGGCGGGTGAATCAAACTCAAATTACTGGGGCGAATATTTGGGGTAAACTCAAAACCATAAGTCAAATAGTAGCGATCGCACTTCTGATTGCACCCCTCTCACAAGAGTGGCAAATCCCAGCCTTGATTGCTTTTTGGGTTTCTGTCATCCTGACATTAATCTCTGGGGGAATTTATCTTTTACCGTCATCTGAATGATGAAATTACCTCTTTTAATTTAGCCAAAGCTTTATTAAGGTAGTTTATAGGCAATTTCCGTTATTTTAGATCTGACAGATCTTTCCTTATTGATTGACACTAGCTTTTGTCTAGCTGCTCTTTTAGTCCGTAGTTTTTCCTGATGCAATTCCCAAGCTAGGGTCGTGTAAACGATCGCATCCAAATCATTATATTTAGGTTGCCAGCCTAATACCTTGCAGATTTTATCTGCACAAGCCGTAACACAAGCTGGGTCACCAGGACGACGGTCGGCTTCAATCACAGGGAAATCTACCCCAGATATTGCTTTAACCCGTTCAATCACTTGCCGGACACTATAACCTTGCCCATAACCGCAATTGAGCGTTTGGCTTTCTCCACCCTGTTCTAAGTAGCGTAAAGCATCGACATGGGCAGCAGCCAAATCTTCAACATGAATATAGTCCCGAATTCCAGTACCATCTGGAGTAGGAAAATCTGTGCCAAAAATTCGCAATTCTGAATGGCGCTGCAATGCAGTATTACACGCAGCTGCAATTAAGTGTGTTACATTACGCAAACTTTGCCCCAATCGCCTGCAAGGGTCGGCTCCCCCAACATTGAAGTAGCGCAGAGTTACATACCTGAGACGAGACGCGAAACTGTAGTCTTGAATCAGCCATTCACTCATCAGCTTTGAGCGTCCATAGGGGTTAATGGGTAGAGTAGGGGTAGACTCCGTAACCGGATTTTCTTCAGGTTCGCCATAAACTGCCGCGGTACTAGAAAAGATGAATTGGTTAACATCTAGCACATTACAGCATCGGAGCAAATTCAAAGTATTGCGCGTGTTGTTGGCGTAGTAGTCAAGGGGATTGGCAACTGATTCCGGTACAACTAAACTAGCGGCAAAGTGCAGCACCGCACTGAATCGATGTTTGGCAAAAACTTGGTAAAGACGGTCTGTATCTGCTAAATCACCAATAATTAACTCACCGTGCAGTACAGCTTGAGGGCAACCTGTAGAGCAATTGTCGTAAACCACCACATCATAACCAGCTTCACCTAATTGGCGCACCACATGGGAACCAATGTAACCTGCGCCGCCTGTTACCAATACTTTTGTTTTCATCTACCTTTTCCTAACAAAACAACCCTGACAGTTTTAAAGGCGATCGCTATATCCAACCATAAGGAATAATTTTTGATGTAGTAGAGGTCATAAGCTAGCTTTTCGTAAGCATCCTCAACTGAAGCACCGTAGGGATAAAGTACTTGTGCCCAGCCAGTGATTCCCGGTTTAACTAAATAACGCAGCTCGTAGTACGGAATTGTTTCTTTGAGCTTGACATCAAACTCCGGTCGCTCCGGCCGGGGGCCAATCAAACTCATATCTCCCCGCAATACATTTAAAATCTGCGGTAGTTCATCAATTCGCAACACTCGTAGCCAGTATCCCACTCTAGTGATCCGCGGATCGCGTTGACTTGCCCATTGTGCCCCCCGTTTCTCAGCATCCTGATACATGGACCGAAATTTATAAACCCTAAATGGCTTACCGTACAACCCTGTGCGTACTTGACTATAGAATACGGACCCTGGACTGTCCAACTTAATTGCCACCATTGCTAATAGCATCAGTGGAAATAAAAATATTAGCAACAGCCCTGCCAGTATTAGGTCTACTAACCGCTTCAACTTCAGACTAATACCACCAGGTACTAAGTTAAAACCAGCACTAAAAGCCAACCAGCTATCTTCCAGTAGGGAAGATGGAAGTTTGTACCATAAGGTTTCGCAAATATCAGGTAGCCTGTAAATTGGGATACCTTGTAACCGTAATTGCATCAACTGCTGCACCTGGATATCAGAAAAATCCATTGGGCTTGCCACTACTACCCCTGACCAAGATTGCTGACTCCAAGCAGACAAGTCATTTGAGCCAGCTATGTAACTTAGATGAGAGGCTGTTTTTGCTAATTCCGTGAGTTCTGGATCGGCTTCTGCAAGCACCACCAACCGCCCCAATGGGTTCTGTTCAAGGAAAATTTGTGCAAATTTTATACCACTTTTGCCTGCACCTAGCATTAACCAAAGACTTTGCTCGGCGTGCGATCGCAACCATTTGACTGCCCATAATCTTAAGATCACCGCCCAGATTGTAAATATTCCTAGACTGACTAGCAAAATTCCTCGCCCCAGAAATGGGTATTGCCCCCAAGTCCCAGATAAGTAAATTAGGGCAGAGGTAATTCCACCAGCTATTAAAGTGCTAACCACGATACGAGCTGGAGCACGCAAACCTGCTATTTGGGTATCTGGATGATAAGTATCTGCTAGATAAAGCCCTGCCAGAACCAGCAGTATAAATCCGCAAACAACTAGATCAAACCCCTCAAAGAGCTGACCTAGGCGTAACCAAAAGGCAACTCCTAAACAAACAAATAAGCCAAAAATATCTCCTACCAAAAGTAATACAGGCATGAAGCGTGGGATCTTGAGTAACTGAATGCTTCCCCTGTAACCGTGAAATGGTATATTGAACATAAGTATTTTATACTACTCTTAAATTCTGAGATAAACGATCTGTAGGTAGTAGAATTTTTGTGCTTTAAAATGCTTAACTCTAAGGTTTTTTGCCTTGAGTATGTATTTCAGTTTGCCAATTTTTGGCTGGAAATGAAGCAAATTTAATTAGCTCAGTTTCAGTTTAAGAGTATTTTAAGTGTTTCTGCGATAATAATTAGTCCCTTTTATCACTAAAAAATTAACATAGCGACAGTTATTTTTGTAATAAGTGCTTTACATGACTTGTTATTTTTCAGTACATGAGTTTTGGATATTTTAATCAAGCGTACATATCTATAAACCGTAGATAGGAATACACTGAGTCATGGGTACTTTAGCACCTCAGTGGAATGTAAACAAACAAAGGGATTAAACAAGTTATTCAGTATTAGTCTTCAGTGAAGCTTCAGAATAATTTTTTACAAATAATACTTATCTAGTTTTGGCAATTAATAAATAATACTTATCAATTTCAGCGAATTTATGAAAGGTACTATTTTTTGCGAATAAAGAACAAAAATTAGTATAAAATAGTCGGGACATTTTGGGAATCAGGATATTTTAAGGAAAATTTCTGATAAATAGCAAGACTAGCCATCCCCGGTTAATTTTGTTGGGGCGATAATTGTGTTTGCACCTAGAACAGTGCCAGCCCAAATTATTTGTGGTTTTTCAGTACATTATTTATGCCTACTAAGCGAGACGACCGTGACCTTATTGATTTTCAAGAATACTGGCCGATACTGAAAAGGCGTTGGCCGGTGACAACAGTTGTGATTGGCTCTGTGTTTGGACTGACAGCGTTAGTCACCTTCCTCCAAAAACCAGTTTACGAATCACAAGCCAAGCTGTTGTTCAACAAACAGAGTGGAGTTTCATCACTCACTGGTCTATCTTCACAAGTAGGAGAACTGAGCGGTTTGACCAACCTCAGCAATCCAGTGGATACAGAAGCTGAGGTGATTCGCTCAAATTCTATCGTCCAAAAAACCATCACTAGCCTTAAGCTGAAAGATAAATCGGGTAAACCACTTTCAATAGAAAAGTTTCTCAAACTACTGAAACTGAAGACTATTCGGGGAACGGATGTGATGCAGCTCTCTTACCGCAGCACAAATCCGCAAGAAGCTGCAACTGTTATTAATTCCCTGATGAACTATTACTTGGAAAGCAATGTTCGCACTAACCGGGCTGAGGCCAGGTCTGCAAGAGAATTTTTGAATCGACAATTGCCTGAGGTAGAGAAACGAGTTTTAAAAGCAGAAATGTCCCTGCGTCGGTTTAAAGAACAGAACAGAGTGGTGGCTCTGGATGTAGAAGCAAAAGCTGGTGTCGAAGGCCTTAAAGATTTATTAGAGGAAATTACTAAAGCCCAAGCAGAATTGGCTGATGCTAGTACTCGCACTAGAGCGTTGCAAAGCCAAATTGCATTAAATACCCAACAGGCTGTAGAACTCAGTACCTTAAGTCAATCTCCTGGTATACAGCAGGTACTTGAAGAATATCAAAAAGCAGAAGATGAGTTAGCGGTGGCACGGACTCGCTTTAGTGAAGAGCACCCCATCGTGATTAATCTGGATAAAAAAGCAGCAGCTTTAAGAAGCCAACTAGAAGGCAGAGTTTCCCAAACGATAGGTAGTTCCGAATTCGTACCAGAGCAAAACTTGCAAATAGGAAAACTTAAGCAAAATTTGACAGAGGAATTAGTCAAATCAGAAGTAGATCGATTGGCAGTGGCAAATCGATTAGCGGAATTGCGGCAAGTATACGTAGTTAATCAAAGACGCTTGGACATTTTACCTAGGCTGGAACAACAACAGCTACAGCTACAGCGACAGTTGCAAGTAGCGCGAGTCACTTATGAACAACTGCTGAAGCAATTGCAGGAAGTTGAGGTACTAGAGAACCAAAACATTGGTAATTCGCGGGTAATTTCTGAAGCTTTAGTTCCTGACAAGCCTGTTTCTCCCATCGTTCCCTTAAACTTGGGGCTAGGTGGAGTTTTGGGAATTCTCCTAGGTGTGGGAGTAGCACTGATGCTAGAAGCTACGGATAATTCTCTCAAGACTATTGAGGAAGTCAAGCGGCTGTTAGACTATCCTTTATTAGGTACAATTCCGTTAGCTGAAAAACCCAAAGGTAGTGATGGTGAAGGAAGTGCAGAGTTACCTACACTCCATAATCCGTACTCCCCTGAGTCCGCAGCTTTTGAAATGCTCCAGGCTAACTTAGGTTTCAGCATTTCTGATAAGACGCTGAAAGTAATTGTACTAAGTAGCTCAATTCCCGGTGAGGGTAAATCTTTTGTAGCCGCAAACTTGGCTGTAGCAGCAGCACAAACTGGACGCCGAGTCCTGTTGGTGGATGCAGATATGCGTCGTCCTCGTCAGCATAAAGTTTGGGAACAATCAAACCTGATAGGGCTGAGCAATATTTTAGTCAATCAAGCTGAGTTACCTACAACTACCAAAGAAGCACTGATGACTCTAGACTTAGTGACTGCTGGCACAATTCCACCTAATGCTGCTGCACTCCTAGAGTCAAAACGGATGGCTGCTTTAATCCAAGAGGCTACCAGTAACTATGACTTTGTGATTATTGATGCTCCACCTTTAACAGCCGTTGCTGATGCCCAAATATTGGGCAAGTTAGTAGATGGAGTTTTGCTAGTTGTACGTCCTGGTGTAGTTGACTCTGCGGCTGCTAATGCTACAAAGAACCTATTAGCACAGTCTGGTCAGCGAGTTTTGGGAATGGTAGTCAATGGTATCACTGCTGGTAGCAGCTATGGTGGCTACTATTCCAAGGGATATTATCATCAAAATGGGCATTCCAAAAATGGGAAGGTTGATGTTCAGACGCTTAAAATTCGGAATTAGCAATGGTAGATGATGAAGTTTTTAGCCTAGGTATATCAGGGTCTTCTTTCAATTTCGCCCATTTCAACCAAAAAGCAAATTTATCTATCAAAGTAATCTAAAATGCAGCGATTAACTACAAATAATAATTGTCTCAGTGAATCATAAGTTGTTAAAAAATGGGCTATACAATGCTGCGTCTGGAGCAATCAGAATTGGATTAGCCGTACTCACCATCCCTGTATTAATTCGCTTGATTGGGGTTGAAGAATATGGGTTATGGACATTAGCTTCTGCTGTGGTCGCAATGGTTACTTTAGCTGAGGCAGGTCTTTCTACAACAACAACTGTCTTTGTATCGCAGGATCTAGCCAGGGAAGATACTGAGAGCCTATTGCAGACTTTGACAGTCACTATAGGAGCAATGTTGATATTGGCTACTCTAGCTGCGATCGCTCTTTGGTTTGGTGCAGAAAACCTAGTAAAATTATTTCCTAAGTTGCTAATAGAACAACGTTTAGCGGCCGTACAAGCACTGCAAATTGCTGGAGTAGTAGTTTGGACAAGACTACTTCAGCAAATAGTTGTTGGGTTAGAGCAAGCTTATCACCGTTATGGAGCCATGAATTTCTTAATTACACTTCAGTCAGTACTTACTAGCCTGGGTGTGTTGGTACTTGCATGGCTGGGGGGAAAAACGGTTGCTTTAATGCAGTATCAAGCTTTTGTGAGTGTGGGCTCTTTGGTTGCTCATATCTGGCTAGGCTGGTTACTCATGCGGAATATTAAGCTACATCCAATATGGAACCTTGGCAAGATATTAGTTATTACGCGCTATAGTTTTATGACATGGCTTGCTTCTTTAGGAGGAGTTTTATTTACGCAGTGTGATCGCATAATTGTTGGTGGGTTGCTAGGTACAGAAACCCTGGGAGTTTATGCAGGTATCACCAGTATTACTTCGCAAATAAACGTATTATCAGCTTTAATTGTGCAACCAATACTTCCTGCATTAAGTAATTTGCTCGCATATCCTCAGGAACATTTAGTAAAATTTCAAGATCAGATAAAAAAAGCTTTTAAAGTTAATATCTTGACTGCCTTAGGCATGGGTATTATCTTATTTATACTTGCGTCCATAATCATGTACTTAATGTTGCCATCTCAGGTCACAGATGAGACCATATTAGCTTTTCGCATCGCAACAATAATTTATACTACTTATTCCATGAATGCTGTAGGGTACTACATTCTTTTGGCAGTTGATGCTGTGAGGTTAAACTTAGTTATTAACCTACTCAGTGGGATATTATCTTTGACATTGATATATGTTCTGTGTTTTAAATTAGGACTAATAGGTGCTGTTTTAGGTAATGCAGGCTACTTACTAAGCCTCTTATTTATTCCTTGTGCATTAAAACAAATAAATTTACTGATAGTTAAAAGTACATAAAATGGCATTACTAACTGAATTTACTCGTAGACTTAATTCTTTAGCACGCTACATTGAAAATCCTCAACTCTTTATTCTACGACAAAGTGGAGTAATATTAGATACATTTTCTATTTTAAACAAACCTTGGATACACGAACTTAATATTACAACTATTATTGATATAGGTGCTAATGTTGGACAGTTTGCTATTAGTATAAATGCAGTTTTACCCAAAGCACAAATCTATTCTTTTGAACCAATACCAGATTGTTTTAATAAGTTAAAAGCAAGTATGTCCGGGAAAAAAAATTTTACTGCTTTTAATCTCGGTATTGGCGATCGTGCAGGTGATTTAGTATTCCAACATAATAGTTATTCGCAATCATCCTCTTTTCTCCAAATAACGCATTTACACAAAACAGCATTTCCAGAAACATCTGATAGTCATTCTATTAATGTAAAAATAGAAAAACTAGACGAAGTAGCAGAAAAATTATTGCTTACTGATTCGCTGCTAATCAAAATAGATGTACAGGGATATGAAGATAAAGTATTAAATGGTGGAGAAGCAACAATTAAACGTGCAAAGATAATTATTATAGAAACATCTTTTACAAATTTATATGAAGATCAACCATTATTTGAGGATATTTATTCTAAGTTAAAAGACTGGGATTTTGTCTATGCTGGTTGTTTCGATCAACTGTATCATCCTCAAGATGGAAAAATTCTACAAGCAGACAGTATATTTATTAAAAACTCATAATTAAATTTGAACTTAGGAATTAGAACTCTACTAATAACAACAGATTTGGAAGTTTTTAAGTTATACGAACAAAGGATATTTATAATTATGCCTAATCATCAAAAATATGATGATATTGCCGTAGTTATTCCTACACACAATCGGATTAGTGAACTATTAAATTGCCTAGAGTCAGTCTATCAGCAAGAGAATGCACAGTTGCAAGTATTTGTAATTAATGATGGCTCGCAAGATGGTACTACTGAGCGCGTTAAGGAAGCATATTCTCAGACACAAATTATTGAGGGAGATGGCAATCTATGGTGGACAGGTGCAACTAATGTTGGAATTAAAGCAGCACTAGAGCAAGGTTTTAAATACATCCTACTGCTAAATGATGATAATATTCTGGCAGATGGTGCATTAAAAACTCTACTTAATTATGCACAAAATCATCCAAAAACCATTGTTGGTTCCTTGGTAGTAATCAAAGGAACAAGTATGATTGGGTATGCAGGTGCAGGCATCAACTGGTTGAAAGGAGGTCCTTTTCTTAAAGACTATCGCCATGAATATAAAGGTCAGTATCATAATATGATTGATACTGATTTTTTGGGTGGTCAAGGTGTACTTATAGAAAGTTCTATCTTCAGTAAAATTGGTTTGTTTGACTCAACTTATTTTCCCCATTATCACGGGGATGCAGATTTTTATCTAAGAGCAAGTGCCGCTGGAATAAAGATTGTAGTTCATCCCCAAAGTATTGTGTGGGATAGCGAAAATCCTAGTAGTTTTCCTCGCTATGGATTTCGTAAGGGGTTTAAAAAACTTGTTGAAGCGTATATTTCTCGGCGTTCTCCAGTCAATATAGTTGAAACAACGCGCTTTTTCTGGCGACATTGCCCTTTCTGGTTACTACCAATTGCGTTACCTCGGAAATTGCTGGGTTTTTTGAAGGGCTATCTTCATGCACAATTCAGTTAACGCGGAACGTTCAATACTCGCCGAAACTTCATCAGGTATATTTTATTACTTGTGCAATCATATTTTTAATAGTATTCCATCTTATACATTCAGGCACTGGATGTATAGATCTCTGTTGGGATATAAATTAGGTAAAGATGCAACTATTCAAATGAATTGCTATGTATATTGTCGGGGTAATTTAGTAATTGGCGATGGCACGATGATTAATCGTGACTGTGTTTTAGATAGTCGCGGTGGTCTATATATTGGATCGCAAGTGAATATTTCACCCTATGTACAAATTTACACAGCTCAACATGATATAAATTCTTCAACATTTGCTGAAGAACGTGCAGCAGTAACCATTGGTGACTATGTTTGGATTAGTACTAGAGCTACTGTATTACCTGGCGTAACTCTTGAAGAAGGTGTTGTTGTTGCGGCTGGAGCAGTTGTCACTAAAAGTGTACCTGCTTATAAGATTGTCGGAGGTGTACCAGCACAGATCATAGGTGAGCGTGACAAAAACTTAAATTACATTCCCGTTTGGAGACCTTTGATGCAATGAAGCGTAAAGTATTTTATCTTACACCTTTTCCTCCAACGCGAAGTGGGATTGCAGATTATGCTGTTTGCTATAAGCAAGCAATAGAAGATTATACAGATTGGCATTTAGAGGTTGTTGCGCAAAAAGAATCTATAGTAGGTAATTCTATTAGTGATATTTTGAGTATTTATCACCAGGTAAAGCAGTGGCAAGTTGATGGTGCTTTTAACAATGTTGCTATAGTACATGCAGAAATAGGATATACGCAGTATAGAGAGTTTTATACTCTGTTTTGGATTCAACGTTTATTACCATCCCTACCATACTGCATTACAGTTCACGATCCTCCTTTAGTTATAGCGCCTGCCTTATACTACTTGTCCTTTGGACTGAAAGCACGAGCGATCAGATATGCTTGCCGCACCTTAGATTATACTTTTTTAGGAAAAGGACTTATTAGTTCTATTTTATCCCGAGCATCATGCACTTTTGTGCTTTCGGATATTGGTGCAAAGGCTCTTAATCAGCTGGTAGGACAGAACACTAACATTCAAACTCTACCGCATATTAACTACCGTTCACCTCTCTCCCGACAAAGACGGTTACAGACAATTAATGAGGAATCAATAAACATATTATTTATGGGTTTTTGGCATAAAACTAAAGGCATAGAACTTTTACTTCAAACCATAAAAAATGTGATTCTTAACACTCAGCAAAAAGTAAAGCTTTTGATGGCAGGAGGCCTTTTACAAAATAATCAAAATCAGAAATATGTGCAATCAATTTTAAATATTATTAAACATTCTCCAGTCAGATCTGCTATAGAAGTCCTTGGTTATGTGCAACCAAACGCTGTAGATGCAACTTTTGATCGCTCAGACATATTTGTGCTGCCTTATACTCAAAGTCCAGGGTATTCTTCCAGTGGAGTTTTGATGCGTGCCATGAATGCTGGATTAGCTATAGTTGCAACTGATTTTGCCCCAATAAATGAGGATATCAGACATTTAGAAACTGGTTTATTAGTTACTCCAAATGACGTCAATGCGCTAGAAAAAGCATTAATAAGACTAATTAATGAACCAGAATTAAGATTAAAACTTGGTGTTCAGGCTCAGGAATGCGCTTGTAAAGAACATAGCCAAGAGCGAGTCGCAGAGATTGCCAGCAATATATATACTTCTATAAGTTTGTGACTATATAAAAGTAGGTTAAAACATAGAGTTCACCGTGAAAATTTTACTTTCTTGTATTATTCTGATAGCTGTCTTTGGCCAACCAAATGGTCTTTCTTTAATTTTGCCATTCTATCCATTTTTAGCTTCTGCATTAACTTTACTTTTTTTAGTATTTATTTTTTTTAATAAAGTTCGTAAAGGCGAATATATCTTTACAAGTCTTAATATTTATTTGCCTACTATTACTTTTCTTGTGTATTCAGTCTTGTCTTTATTGTATGCTCCTGAACCATTGTTTGGTTTGAGAATATTGATTTCAATGATATTCAAGCTCATAGTCTTTACTCAAATTGTCATTATTTGCAATCAAGAGAATCGGATAAAACAACTGTTAAAACAGTTGTTAAAAACTGTAGCAATTATGGGAACAGTATTCTCTATTCAGGGGTTGCTATTAATTTTATTTACAGCATTATTTAAACTAAATCCAATTTCTGAAATTAACGATGTTGGTGGATTAGGATTAATGGATTATAACTATAATCTTTTTTACTATGGTATTTTAGGTTTTGGTAAACAATATATAACCTTGCTAAGTTTTACAATCCCTAGATGTCAAGCTATGTTTACTGAGCCAGGTTGGTTTGCTAATTTTTTGGAATTGTCATTTTTTTCTACTCTAGGTTACTCTGCGTTAGAGAACAAAAATTATCAGTCAGTAAGATGGATGCTGTGGCTGCAAATCCTTGCATTATTCTCTTCGTTTTCTACTGCAGGTTGGTTAGCTTTAGGAATAGGTTATCTGATATATATTATCTGTACAAATAGAAATACAAAAGCCTTAGTCAACAAAATCATTAAAACTGGATTTTTGTTGCTGTCAATAAGTGCACTTTTATTAACAATCATCTCTTTTCTTCCAGTTCTTTCAGAAGAAATTTACAAAATAATATGGTTAGAAAAGTTCGCAACAGCTTGGGGAACTGCTTCAGCTACTGAAAGAATGGAAGTAATAAATTTAGCTCAAGAACTTTTTCTCCAACGTCCTTTAGTCGGTTGGGGAACAAATCAAATGAAAGTCATCAGTGATGGATTTGGTGCGAATAATGCTTTTATGACAGTGCTTGTAGAACTAGGTTTAATCGGCTTAGTGATTTACTTAATTATGCTTTTAGCTATTATCAAAACTATACTAGTAAATTATAGAATGGCATTAATAAACAAATCTAACTCTCTAATCCATCTCACTGCATCGAGTTCAGGTTGTGTAGCAGCACTGATTACTCACTCTATGTTCGTGGATACTAACTGGGCATTTTTTTATTGGATTGGTTTGTCATTTGTTTACATTAATTATCTTTTATTAAAGCATGATTCAAAATCACCTGATTTCGGTTAAGGGATTTCCCGATGAGCTTGACTGTTATGTTATATAGTATTATCAGTGTATATATAGTGTTAATAACTATGAATAAAAAAATTCCTTCTTTATAATTATTTCATTAGTACCAAAGTATGAAAATCACATTAAATTTTGATGATATTATTTATCAACTTCAACAGCAAGGAGGAATATCTAAATATTGGCAAGAACTAACAAATAGGATTGCTGCGAATCATTTATTTGAAGTAAATCGTACAACAGGCAGTAAGATTACTCGATATTTACCAATATATACAAATGCAGATATTTTTCATTCAAGCTATTATCGTAAACCATTAAGTAAAAAAGCTCAAAATATTGTAACTGTTTATGATTTTCTCTATCATTTTGGGCAATTAAAAAGCATAAATACAAGAATTAATATCTGGCAGATAGAATCAGCAATCAATGCTGCTAATGCCATAGTATGTATTTCAGAAAACACAAAAAAAGACTTGTTTTTACTTTATCCACATCTAGTAAATCATCCTCACGTTTATGTTGTAGGTATTGGTGCTTCTATTAAGTTTGATGAAACTATCAACTTAAAGCCTCCTAGTAGAATTTTAGAGTCAAGTATTAGTAAACTACAAAAATCTATATTATTTGTAGGAAAAAGAATAAGATATAAGAACTTTGAAAATGCACTTTTAGGTTTTTATGAATCCGATTTAGCAAAAGAAGGTTTTACTTTGTTATGTGTTGGTTCCAGTTTTTCTGTAGCAGAAGTTCAACTATTAACCAAATTGAATTTGCGAAATAATGTTGCCTTTATTGAAAATGCCACGGAAAAAGAATTGAATTATGTATATCAAAATGCTTTTGCTTTAGTTTATCCTTCTCTATATGAAGGTTTTGGTTTACCACCTCTTGAAGCCATGAGCTGTGGTTGTCCAGTGATTGCTTCTAACACTTCTTCTATTCCAGAGGTAGTTGCAGATGCAGGTATCTTAATTAATCCACAAGATCCTCAGGAAATAGCCTCTGCTCTAAAAACTTTATTAGATCATAAAACAAGAAGTAGTTACATAACTAAAGGTTTTGCTAGGTCTAAAATATTTAACTGGGATGAATTTGCTCAAAATTATATTCAAATTTATAAATCTTTAGTTGTTGAGAGTAAGAAATAATTTTATTTTATCGGAGATTATCATTAAGTTTATATTAGTGAATATTAATTAATAAAAAAATGCATGAAATTACCATTATTACGCAGTACTTTTACCCCAGTGTGTTTGCTTCGGGACAATTAATGACCGATTTAGCAAATGGACTGAGCCAACGTAGATACAATGTAAATGTATTTACAGGTAGCCATTCCAATGAGAGTATTCCTGATTACTTAATTAATGTAAAAATTAATCGTGCTTTTTCTCCTATTCAACCTAACCGCAGCTTTCTAAGTAAAATTACCAGTTCAGTTTTTTTTCTACTTGGGGCTTTTTTCTATATTATTTTTAATCAGCATCGTAATACTACTCTATTAATTGTATCAAATCCACCCTATGCAGGTATTTTAGGAATTTTTTTCAGGATTTTCAAAGGTGGAAATTATGATTTTTTGCTGCAAGATATTTTTCCTGAATCCGCCGTTATAATTGGTATCATGCACCCAAAGGGGATTTTGTTCAAATTCTTTGACAGCTTGATTTACTTAACTTGCAAATATTCTCGAAATACTATTGTTCTTACTCATTCGATGGCAGCATTTTTAGCAAAAAAATATGCTTCATCAAGCCAAAAAATTAAGGTGATTGAGAACTGGGCTATTGTAGATATTCCTGTTTATGAAAAACAAGATAATAAATTTGCTCAACAGTATAATCTCACTGAAACATTTACGGTTTTATATTCGGGTAATTTAGGTAGACTGCATGACATAGAAACTATTGCTGAAGCTGCTAAATTACTGAAAGATGCTCCTATTAAATTTGTATTTATTGGCCATGGAGCAAAAATTCAAGTATTAGAATCAGCAATTGTAGCAGGTCAATTAAAAAATATTTTGTTATTACCTTACCAACCGAGAGAATTGCTACCTCTATCTCTGACGGCCTGTGATGTTTCCTTGGTTAGCCTCATTCCATGTGCTGAGTCTATAGTTGCTCCCTCTAAACTGTATGGAATGTTGGCAGCTGGACGGGCAATAGTGGCTCTTTCTTCGCAAAATTCATATATAGACCAATTATTGGTAACTTATAAATGTGGAATTAATAGCCCCCCTCACAATCCACAACATCTGGCAAATATTGTTTTGGAATTATCTACTAATTCCCTATTAGTAAAACAAATGGGTGAACGGGCACGTCAATTATATGAAAGCAAATATACCTTTAAACGTGCTCTTGATGACTATGAGAAACTGCTATTTTCAGATTCATAAATCTGCTTATATTATTCAATATCAATTGATATCCTTAAGGAGAAATATTTGTATAGAAAGCTTACTAGTACAGTAGCTTGTCGTTAAGCTAAAAGAAATAATATCTTAGATAATACAAAAGCGATCGCCAAAAGCAGCCATAGTTATACTAATTATTCCAGTATTTTTTATTGAAGGAAACAAATATGGATCGCCGCTCTTTTCTAGGTTGGATGGGATTGGGCTGGTTAACCGCTTCTCCTTTATTTCTTGGCTCTTTAATTACCAAACTTCAGCAGCAGCTAGTATTTGCAAATAATTCTCATAGTCTAAAATCTATTGCATTTTATGTTGCCCCAAATGGTAATGATGCTTGGACAGGCAAACAAGCAAATCGGAATAGCACTCAAAACGATGGGCCATTCGCAACTCTAGAACGAGCACGTAATGCTATTCGCGAACTCAAGCGTCGACAAGACGGTGTCTTGAAACAACCTGTTACCGTTTTCATCAGAGGTGGTACATACTTTTTAGCCCAACCATTGGTATTCAACTCAGAAGATTCTGGTACGCACAAATGTCCCGTTACTTACACAGCCTATCAAAATGAGAAACCGATAATCAGTGGCGGTCAGCGTCTTCAAGGATGGCAAGAGGTAGTCATCAACGGTAAACGGTTATGGATGTTAGAAATACCGCAAGTTCGCCAAGGTCAATGGTTCTTTCGACAGCTTTGGATGGGAAACCAACGGCGAACTCGTGCCCGTTACCCGAAAAAGGGATATTTACCAGTTGCAGAAGTTCCAGATGCTACCCCTAACACCCCTTGGACTCAAGGTCAATCACGATTTAAGTATCGTCCAGGCGATCTCAAAAACTGGAGTACCATTAATAATGCCGAGATAGTGGTGATGACACGATGGGTAGAGTCTCGGCTACCAGTAGTCAGGTTAGATGAAAAACAAAGACTAGTTTCTTTTGTTCAGCCTAGTATTCAGAGAATGGAGCCTGATAATTCTCAGTCTCATACAGGCGCAATCTATTATTTAGAAAACGCTTTTGAAGTTTTAGATAATCCTGGCGAATGGTATTTAGATAAAAAGTCAGGCAACCTGTACTATATGCCTTTAGTAAGGGAAGTTCTGAATAAAGTTGAGGCAATTGTGCCTCGAATATCCAGCTTGGTTACCCTCCAAGGTAATCTTGAAAATAGCCAATTCATCGAATATCTGTCATTTGAAAATCTGACGTTCGCTCATTCGGAATGGTACTATGCCAATAATTCTATCGTAGCCTTTGGTCAGGCAGCAGAAGGTGTTCCAGGCTCAATTTATGCACAAGGAGTAAGATACTGTACTTGGCAAAACTGTCAGATTACGAAAGTCAGTAATTATGGGATTGAATTTGCTAACGGCTGTGCAAATAATTCATTAATTCGTTGCCAAATTTACGATTTAGGAGCTGGAGGCGTCAAAGTTACTCAGGGAGCTAGTAGTATTCAAGTTATTAACTCTCATATTCACAATGGAGGCAAGATTTTCCATAGTGCAGTAGGAATTTTAGTAATGAATGCAGGGAATAATTTAATCAGCCGTAATCATATTCATGATTTCTACTACACAGGAATTTCCGTTGGCTGGACCTGGGGTTATCAAGCTAGCCCGACTAAAAACAATGTTATTGAATTTAACCATATTCATCATATCGGTCGACTCTCGAATGGTGATGGTCCGCTGTTAAATGATAAAGGTGCGATTTATACGTTGGGTGTGCAACCAGGAACTGTAATTCGTGGCAATCTCATTCATGATATTGATGCTTACAGTTATGGAGCTTGGGGTATTTATTTAGATGAGGGTAGTTCACAAATTCTGGTAGAAAATAACTTGATTTACCGTACTAGAGATGGAGGATTTCATCTGCATTACGGTAAAGACAACTTAATCCGCAACAATATTTTCGCTTTTGGTCGGGTGGCACAAATTCGTAGATCGAGACCAGAATCTCATATAAGTTTTAAATTTGAGCGCAATATTATTTACTGGAAACAGGGACAACTGCTAGATAGCGATGGTCAATGGGACGATTCTAATTATTTATTAGACTATAATCTTTATTGGTATGGAAGTAAGGGCAATTTTCACTTTGGTAAGCTGTCATGGCAAGAATGGCAGCAAAAAGGTAGGGATAAAAATTCTCTGATTGCTAACCCACTATTTGTTGCTCTCGATCGCGATGACTTTCGGTTGAAGCCGAATTCCCCTGCTTTCAAATTAGGGTTTAAACAGACTGACTACAATCAAGATTGAGATATTATTCATTTGCTGTCTCAGCTAAGACGAGGGTTTAAACTCGCGCCACTTCGTCCACTTAAAATCCACAAAATCGATCGCCCGCAATCTCGCAACACTCTTAGCAAAGTTTCTGATTTATCTACTCGTGAAGGTACTGCAATAGGTGTAACTGCAATTCCTTGGCTACCTAAAACAATAGTTGCGATCGCTCTTGCTCTTCTCATGTGATAATCCGATGTAATCAGATATATGTGCTGTAAATTCTGCTGAACAAAATCTGCTGCTAGTGTGGTGAAATTGGTTACTGTATCTGTAGCACGGCCATCCAACCGCAACCGTTGATCCGGCACACCAAATTTCTGAAAAATTAACCGATTATATTCCAAATTCGCTTTGATATCAGAAATCCAAATATATAAATTAGTGTGAGAATGCCAAAACTGCGCTGCGAACTCCATCCGCTGAGAATCAGTTCCCAGAACAAAAATGGCCTGTGGTACAGGGGCTTGGTAAGTAGCGATCGCTATCTTAGCAGGAATAATACTAATCCAGACAGCTAAAACTCCCCCCAAAAATCTCAGCAGGTAGCGTTTAAAATGCTTGCGTTTCATAACTAAACGCCATGAATGCGTCAAAGTATAAATCTAATGCTTCTTTCCAAGAGCTATCGTAACCTGACTGCACTAATTTACCACTACTTTAAATTATTGATTTTTACCTTTTCATAGCTAATTATTAAAAGCCATCACCAACTCTAAACTCCTTTCCCAATCTGGCAAAATCAATCCAAATGTTGTAGATAATTTCTGATTGTCTAATAGAGAATAAGCTGGTCTGCTGGCTGGTGTGGGATACTCTTTTGAAGTAATCGCAGTCAACCTTTGCAACTTGCGATCGCTCTTTCTATCGTCAAGCTCAAAAATTGTTTTGGCAAATCCATACCAGCTAGTCTGTCCACTGGCTGTTAAGTGATATAACCCACCTTTACTTACTAATAATTCATATATATTCTGTGGATTCTGAGATAGAATTTGGGCTGTAGCTTCGGCTATCATGCGACTCCAAGTAGGTGCGCCTATTTGGTCATCAACTACTCTGATTTCTTCACGTTCCTGAGCCAGCTTTAACATAGTGAGTAAAAAATTCTTACCTTGTAAGCTATAAACCCAACTGGTACGTAAAATTAAATGCGGTACACCTACAGATGCGATCGCCTGTTCTCCAGCTAGTTTTGTCTTACCGTAAATATTTTGCGGGTTGGGTTGGTCTTGCTCTGTATATGCAGTATTTTTATTACCATCAAATACATAATCTGTTGAATAGTGAATAACGGCTGCACCGAGTCGCTTGGCTTCTTCTGCGATCGCACCAGGAGCAATACCATTAATCGCCATTGCTAATTCTGGCTCTTTTTCTGCTTTATCTACTGCTGTGTAAGCCGCCGGATTGATAATTAAGTCTGGTCTTACTTCCCTAATGGTGCGGCGAATAGTATCTAGTTGAGTTAGATCCATTTGCAAATTTGGGTTATTAACGCTGCGTCCTACAGGTATGACTTCACCTATAGTCATGAGTGTGCGTTGCAATTCCCAGCCTAATTGTCCAGTTACACCTGTCAATAGAATTTTCATGCATATACCTCTGCATCTCGCAGTAATTTTCCAGCTTTATCTTTCGCAGATAAGATTGGTTCTGCTTGAATTGGCCAAGCGATCGCTAAATCAGGGTCATTCCACAGAAGCGTGCGTTCATATTGGGGTGCGTAGTAATTCGTAGTTTTATACAAAAATTCTGCATATTCAGAAACCACTACAAAACCGTGGGCAAAACCTGCTGGTATCCAAAGTTGCCGTTTATTTTCGGCTGTCAAGTCCGTACCAACCCATTGACCAAAAGTTCTAGAGCTTTTCCTTAAATCTACAGCCACATCAAATACTTCTCCTACTACCACTCTCACAAGTTTTCCTTGAGGCTGCTGAATTTGATAGTGCAAACCACGTAATATATTTTTGGCAGAACGAGAATGATTGTCTTGGACAAAATGTTCAGTAATACCTGCCTTTTCTAACAAAACTTTTTCATTATAACTTTCATAAAAAAAACCGCGTTCATCTCCAAATATCTGCGGTTCAATCACTATTACATCAGGAATTTCTGTGTGTTTTACTTGCATTGTCATATCCTTATTAATATAAAAATTTTTGCTTGATTATAGTGCCTTCATCGGCTTAAAAGATATGTCATGCAGAGAGTTATTTATCGTCTGGTTTAGTTGTTGGTGTTTGCACAGCCAATAAATTCCAGTCAGATGGTTGTTGATTAAAATATGATTTTCCCATTCCGTTATTTTGTTCTATGGTTGCAAATATTTGATCGTTCTCTAAAATTGACATCAGGTAACGACCATAGCTACTCTTTGACATAGATTCAGCTAATTGACGCAGTTGGGATGAGTCAATATATCCTTGGCTGTAGGCAATTTCTTCAATACAAGCTATTTTTAGACCTTGGCGTTCTTCTAGTGTTTGGATAAAGTTACCAGCCTGATGTAAGGATTCATGAGTACCAGTATCTAACCAGGCATATCCACGGCCTAAAATTTCTACTTGCAGTTGACCTTGATTCAAATAAGCTATATTTAAATCAGTAATTTCTAGTTCATTGCGAGCGGAAGGCTGAAGTTGGGCAGCGATTTCTACTACTTGAGAATCATAAAAATAGATGCCAGGTACAGCATATTTAGACTTGGGAATTAAAGGTTTTTCTTCTATACTAATTGCTCGTCCATTGCTATCAAATTCAATTACTCCATATTGCCTGGGATCTTTGACTTGATAGCCAAATACTAATCCACCTTCTTTCAGAGTGGCAGCCCTAGCTAACACTTCTGTTAAACCATGCCCATAAAAAATGTTATCACCTAAAATTAAGCATACTGCCTCGTTAGCAATAAAATCTTTGCCCAGAATAAAAGCTTGTGCTAATCCTTCTGGTCGCGGCTGCTCAATATAGCTAAACTGCAAACCCCACTGACTACCATCTTTTAAAATTTTCTCAAATAATGGTAAATCATTAGGCGTAGAAATAATTAAAATTTCCCGAATACCTGCCAGCATTAATATAGATAACGGATAGTAAATCATTGGCTTATCATACACGGGCATTAACTGTTTGCTAACAGCATAGGTTAGAGGATAAAGACGTGTACCAGAGCCACCTGCAAGAATAATACCTTTCATAATATTTGCCATTTGTCATTAGTCATTTGTGTCAAACTACAAATAATTTAAGATAGTTAAATCTCAATAACTAAGCTTTTCTATTTTCATAGTTTTGTTTTAACCAATTTTGGTAAGCACCAGAGCGCACCTGATTTACCCAAGTAGAGTTATTGAGATACCATTGAACTGTTTTTAATAACCCACTGTCAAACTTTTCTTGAGGTTGCCAACCTAAATCACGGTTGATTTTAGTACAATCAATTGCATATCTTCGATCGTGACCAGGACGGTCTTTAACAAAAGTAATTAAAGAAGAGTGATGAAAATCAGGTTTAGGAGCCAAGTCATCTAAAATAGCACAAATTTTCTCTACAACTGTTAAATTAGCTTGTTCATTAAGACCGCCAATATTGTAAGTTTCACCAACTTCACCTTGTTGAAGAACAAGATATATAGCCTCGCAGTGGTCTATGACATAAAGCCAATCGCGAACATTTTGCCCATCCCCATATATAGGTAGTGGTTTACTATCTAGAGCATTGAGAATAGTTAAAGGAATTAGTTTTTCGAGAAACTGACACGGCCCGTAATTGTTTGAGCAATTGGTTGTTAAAGTGGGCAATCCATAGGTGTGATAGTAGGCTCTAACAAAATGATCCGATGCTGCTTTCGATGCTGCGTAAGGACTATTGGGTGCGTAAGGAGTATCTTCACGAAAAGCTGGGTCTTGGGGTTTGAGTGAGCCATATACTTCATCTGTAGACACATGCAAAAAGCGAAATTGCTGTTGTCTTGGCAATGATAGTTTTTGCCAGTAGAGTCTACTTGCTTCTAGTAGTTGAAATGTTCCGACTACATTAGTTTGGATAAAATCATGGGGGCTAATTATGGAACGGTCAACATGACTTTCCGCAGCGAAATTAATAATTGCATCTGGTTGATACTGCTCTAAAAGCTAGCTGACTAACTCTACATTGCCAATGTCGCTTTGAATAAAATGATAGCTTGGGTCGCTTTGGAGTTCTGCTAAGGTTTGAAGGTTACTAGCGTAAGTCAACTTATCTAAATTAATTACATTAGCCCATTGTGCCTTTCTAGCTTGGAGAATAAAATTAGCTCCAATAAATCCGGCTCCCCCGGTAACCAAGATTGTTTGCATATTGCCTAGAATTATTTGTTTAATACATCTTATATGAGAATTTATACGTAAAGACGCGCTAGTTTGAGCTTACGCCTTTACGTAAGTTGAAATTTTTCTGTTGCTCACAAAGCTTGTAAAATCTCTTCATCCACAGAAAAATCAATCTCAGCTTTGTCTCGTCCAGATGCTAGATAATCATTTTCAAAAGCATCAGTCAGCCCAGATATCAAATCATACTCAGGTTGCCAGCCCAATTCGGTTTGAGCCTTATTCACAGATGCAAAGAAATGCTGCCCCCGCATTGGAAAAGCTTTACGCTTACCGAAATCAAATTTTTTCGGGTCGTAATGGACAATTTTTACAGCATCGGGTGACTTGCCTGCTGCTTGTCCACAAGCACGAGCTAAACCATCAAAAGTGACAAAGCGATCGCCTGATACATTGTAAATCTGCCCTACTGCCTGCTGATTGTCTAAAACTTGAGTCATGGCTTTTGCTAGGTCTTTTACATGGCCTAGCTGCGTAATATATAAACCATTTCCAGGAATGGGAATCGGGCGATCGCGGACAATTCTATCAAAAAACCAGCTTTCCAAATCGTTATAGTTACGTGGCCCATAAATATAGGTGGGACGAATTGAGGTAAAAGGTATGCCGATTTGAGCGAGGTAAGCTTCTGTTTCATGCTTACCCCGATGGCGACTTTTAGGATCTACAGGATCGCCTTCTACATGAGGCATTTGGTCAGATTTAAGATATACTCCAGCAGAACTCATATAGACAAAATGTTGTACACGGTCTTGAAAAATTTCTGCCAGTGGTTGAGTATCAGTAAGTTCTCGTCCATTATTGTCAAAAATGACATCAAAATTTTCCTGTGATAACTTTGCTTTTAACTGGGTAGCGTCAGTGCGATCGCCTATAATTTGTCCTACTCCCTGTAAGGAAGGTGCAGGTCGATTACCACGATTGAACAGCACCACCTCATGTCCTTGTTCTACTAGCAGTTGAGTTAAGTAAATACCGATGAACCGAGTTCCACCTATAATCAAAATTCGCATAAATTACCGCTTCCTATGTCAGTTGTTGTCAAGGGATTGGGGACTAATATCTAGGAAAAACTGTTACCCAATACTTGATACCTAATACTTACTACCCAGTATTTAATCCCATGTTTGAGGTTATCAGGTTGTAGCATCCCTCTGGAACCTGTTTTGGGAGAATTACGTCTTCAGTGAAATCTGGGTTGCTTTCCATTCCTTCATCACAAAGGGAAACTTTTCAGTTAACCTGACAATTTGCTTGCTGTATTTTCCACTTATTTACGTTAGCTGTGCCCTTGAAATATGCTCTGATTCATGAATGGCTGACACCTAAAGCCACTGGCGGTTCAGAACTAGTTGTACAAGAAATTCTGAATCATATAAATGCGGATTTATATGCTTTGATTGACTTTGAATCCAGCAATCCTAAAAGCTATTTATATCAGCGTCAGATTGGCACAACTTTTCTCCAAAACTTGCCCTATGCCCGCAATGGTATACAAAAATACTTACCTTTGTTGCCGTTAGCCATTGAACAGCTGGATTTACGTCAATATGACGTAATTCTATCTTCATCTCACGCTGTAGCAAAAGGAGTTATTACCACTCCCGAACAATTACATATTTGTTATTGCCACAGCCCGATGCGCTATGCTTGGGACTTGACTTTTGATTATCTGCAACAAAGTCAGTTAGGAAATGGTGTAGCTGGATGGATAACGCGCTATTTATTACATCGTTTGCGTCAGTGGGATGTCTTGTCAGCAAATCGTGTTGATTATTTCATTGCCAACTCAGAGCATACAGCTCGCCGAATTTGGCGTTGCTATCGACGAAAATCAACAGTAATTTATCCGCCTGTGAATGTCGAAGCAATGCCTTTTTTAGCTCAAAAAGAAGATTTTTATCTGATAGTTTCCCGGTTAGTGAGTTACAAGCAAGTATCCTTAATTGTCAGAGCTTTTAATCAACTGCAAAAACCATTAGTAGTAATTGGTACAGGTCCACAGATGAAATATCTTCGCAAGATGGCGAATTCTCATATCCAAATACTGGGATGGCAACCTGATGATGTAGTAAAAAAATATATGGCTAGAGCCAAGGCATTTGTGTATGCGGCTTGTGAAGATTTTGGTATTGCCTTAGTTGAGGCACAAGCTTGTGGTACACCTGTAATTGCCTACGGTGCAGGGGGAGCGTTAGAAACTGTACAAGATATTCGTTCTTATATTGATACAGGAACAGGCATTTTCTTCAAGGCACAAATAGAAGCTGCTTTAATAGAAGCAGTAGAAAAGTTTGAAATGTATCAGAATGCATTTAATCCTGAGTATTTGCGATCGCACGCTAGCCAGTTTTCTCGTCAGGTTTTTAGCGATCGCTATCTAAATTTTTTAGATAAGTGCAGCAAAACAAGGCCATATTTGGAGTAATGGTCAGGATTTTTGTAATTGTTTTGTAGGCTTTTGGAAATTTAAACCCAGAAGCACCTCCTTTTAGCTTTAAGATTGGGACTATGTGTGGTGTGGATTGTTAAGGAGTATGATGACTGCCCAGAGCTCACTCCTCTCCGGCAAGCGAGGACTACGGCAAGATGCTAGCGCATCTGCGCGTACTTTCTTAAAACGCGGTCAACAAAAAAAGACTCCGAGGGTAAAACCCAAAGGTTTGTCTTTTCAAGGTTTAAACGGAGAGTTTGCCAAGCGACTGTTTGACATTGTGTTTTCCCTGTTTGTTTTGATTGTATTTTTCCCTGTTTACTTAATCTTGGCCTTACTGATTGCTTTTAGTTCAGAAGGCCCGATTTTTTATGTCCAAGAAAGGGTAGGTAAAAACTACAAGCCCTTTAATTGTATTAAATTTCGCACAATGGTGAGCAATGCTGATGAAATTCTCGTACAAATGATGGAAACATCTCCTCAGATGCGGCAAGAATTTGAAAGCAGCTTCAAGCTCAAACAAGACCCTAGAATTACTAAAATTGGGCGGTTTTTGCGAATTACTAGCTTAGACGAATTTCCCCAGTTCTGGAATGTTTTAAAAGGAGACATGAGTGTTGTTGGTCCACGACCCTTAGTAGAGGAAGAACTTCCAAAATATGGTTATCATATCGATCGGATTTTAACTATCCGGCCGGGAATCACAGGATTATGGCAAGTTTCTGGGCGTAATGATATTCCCTATCCTCGAAGAGTCCAAATAGACCTGCATTATGTCAAATTTAGAACTTTTTGGCTCGATTTATGGATCATCTTGAAAACCATTGATGTCGTTATTATGCCCAAAAATAACGGAGCCTACTGAAAAAATACTTAAAGAGTAGATTCTATGGGGCAGTTAATGCCCCCAAACAAAAATTACTGAGCCACCTGTAACCAAAAATCAAAACAGATTACATATTATTCTTTAAGCAAAAAATAATATGTAAAAAATTTGTCTAGGCTTAATATAATTCTGGATTAAATAAAGTTTTTGTAAATATTTATAAAAATTTTAAATAAAAAACTCATAATTTTGATTTTAACTAAATCAAAATACTTGTTAGGTATATTTATACAAGTATATTTGTTGACTTGAAATTTACAGTATTAACGAAGATTGGTAGTTTCCCATTAGGCAATTTAGCGATTAACTGCTAGCTTGTATCAGTTAGGCTGTAACTTTTTTTTACCGAAGATAACAAAGGAATCACTAAGCATGGCACAACAGAAACGAGCATTGATTACAGGTATTACTGGTCAAGATGGTTCATATCTGAGTGAGTTTTTGTTAGAGCAAGGTTACGAGGTTCATGGTATCATCCGCCGAACTTCTACTTTTAACACAGACCGTATCGATCACATGTATGAAGATCCTCACAAAGAAGGCGTGCGGTTGTTTCTTCATTATGGCGATTTGACGGATGGTACGACGTTACGTCGGATTTTGGAAGAAGTACAGCCACAAGAAATCTACAATCTAGGTGCTCAATCGCATGTAAGAGTGAGCTTTGATTCACCAGAATACACAGTAGATGCTGTAGGAATGGGAACACTACGTTTGTTAGAAGCAATTCGGGATTACCAGCGGCGCACTGGAATTCAGGTACGGTTCTACCAAGCTGGTTCTTCTGAGATGTATGGTTTAGTTCAAGCAGTACCTCAAACTGAGACAACGCCCTTTTATCCTCGTAGCCCCTATGCTTGTGCTAAAGTTTATGCCCATTGGCAGACGGTAAATTACCGTGAATCTTACTCTTTATTTGCTTGTAATGGCATACTTTTCAACCACGAATCACCTCGAAGAGGTGAAACTTTTGTAACACGCAAAATTACTAGAGCAGTTGCTCAAATTGTTGCTGGTAAACAGAAAAAGCTTTATATGGGCAATCTTGATGCCAAGCGAGATTGGGGTTATGCCAAGGATTATGTCAGAGCCATGTGGTTGATGTTGCAGCAAGAACAACCAGATGATTATGTAATTGCGACTGGTGAAACCCATTCGGTCAAGGAGTTTTTAGAATTAGCATTTGCTCATGTGAATCTCCGTTGGCAAGATTACGTAGAGTTTGATGAGCGCTATCTTCGCCCTGCTGAAGTAGAGTTATTAATTGGTGATGCTACTAAGGCACGCCAAAAGTTGGGTTGGACACCATCAGTAACCTTTGAGGAACTGGTAGCGCTGATGGTGGAAGCAGATCTACAAGCACTCGGAGTTACTGCTGCGAATGGAAGTGGTTCATCAGTACTGAATGATATTGCGACTGTTCGACAACAACTGGGCGCTCTCCACTTTTGATTCACACTGCTGAGGATAAAAATATGACCGCCTTAGAACTAAAAAATAAACGGATTCTCGTTACTGGTGGGTCGGGTTTCCTAGGTCGTCAGGTAATAGATCAGCTGTGTCAGGCAGGGGCAGATATTGCGAAAATTACAGTACCGCGATCGCGTGAGTGCGATCTGCGCGTTTGGGAAAATAACCAACGTGTCGTTGATCAGCAAGATATAGTCATCCACTTAGCAGCTCATGTCGGTGGTATCGGACTCAATCGCGAAAAACCAGCAGAGTTGTTCTACGACAACTTGATCATGGGAACACAGCTCATTCATGCTGCTTATCAAGCTGGAGTAGAAAAATTCGTCTGTGTTGGCACTATCTGCGCTTATCCCAAATTTACCCCTGTGCCTTTCAAAGAGGATGACCTTTGGAATGGCTATCCAGAAGAAACCAATGCTCCCTACGGAGTTGCCAAGAAAGCACTTTTAGTCCAACTGCAAGCTTACCGTCAGCAGTATAACTTTAACGGTATTTACCTCCTACCCGTCAATTTATACGGACCAGAAGACAACTTTGACACCAGAAGCTCCCATGTAATTCCGGCGTTAATTCGCAAAGTTCATGAAGCCCAAATCAAAGAAGAAAAGCAACTTTCTGTTTGGGGTGATGGCAGTCCTACTCGTGAGTTCCTCTATTCTCAGGATGCGGCAAGGGGGATTGTTATGGGAACTCAACTTTACAACGATTCCGAACCAGTAAACCTGGGAACAGGCTATGAAATCTCAATTCGAGATTTAATCACTCTGATTTGTGAACTCATGGAGTTTGACGGTGAAATTGTCTGGGAAACAGATAAGCCTAATGGTCAACCTCGCCGTTGTTTGGATACTGAACGGGCAAAGCAAGCTTTTAATTTTACTGCCCAAGTCAGCTTTCAGGAGGGGCTAAAAAATACCATTGAGTGGTATCGGCAAAACGCCGCATAAACAAATAAGTAGGGCATATGCCCTACTTATTTGTATTTTGGTTTTACGTTCTTGAACAGAATTTTTAATTTCCCTGTAAAGACTTTAGTTCCATCTTAGACAATGCCTAGGCAACGGCTTTCAAGGGTAGATTAATGAGCAACAGCACCACCAGTAGCTTTTACCTTTTTAATAAAAACAATAGCAAGACCGCTTAATAATAAGGCAATCCCGATAAAATAAAAACAGTCATTAAAAGCCATGACAAAAGCTTCTCTACGAACAATATTAGATATGGATGCGATCGCCTGATTTTGCGCTGTACTCAAATCTGCGCCTCGACTGATGAAATATTGCGTCATCTGATCAATTCGCTGTTGAGTTTCGGGATTATATAAAGATACGCTATCACCTAATCTATTTGAGTGAAATTGCTCTCTATTAGTTAATAAAGTTGCTAAGGCTGCAATACCTAAAGAACCGCCCATATTACGCATCATATTAAATAAACCACTTGCCGAACCTGCTTCTTTGGGATTCAATCCAGCTGTGGCGATACTACTCAGCGGAACCATAATTAATGGTTGTCCCATTGCACGGACAAGTTGCGACCATCTTAATTGATCTAATCCTGTTTGATAAGTCATCCCGGCGTTCATAAACGCACTGATAGCAAACAGGGAAACTCCCACTCCCACCATTAACCGTACATCAATGCGTTGCATCAATTTAGGTATAAAAGGAATAATAAATAATTGGGGAATACCTGCCCAAATTAATACTTCACCAATTTGTAGCGCATTATATTGTTGAATTTGCGCAAGATATAAGGGCAAAACATAAATTGAACCATATAATCCCACCCCTAGGGAGACGTTAACAATACTGGCTAAACCAAAATTACGCCGCAGCACCAATCTTAAATTAATAAATGGTTGCTTGCGAGTTAATTCTATAAATAAAAATAATGCTATAAAAATTGCCGCTATCACACTTAAGCGGACAATCAAAGCCGAACCAAACCAATCTTTGCGGCTACCTTCTTCTAATACAACTTGTAGGGAACCTAAGCCAATAGCCATTGAAATAATTCCCCACCAATCGCCTTGTTTGAGCAATTGTAATTGCAGTTTGTCTTGTTTAATGCCATACCATACTCCGGCAAGCATTAACACCCCAGGAAATACATTTATATAAAAGTTATATTGCCAACTAAAATTTTCTGTTAACCAACCTCCTAATGTGGGGCCAATTGAGGGAGCAAACACTGCGGTAATAGCAAATGCGGCTAGTCCTACTGATTGCTTGGATGGCGGTAAAGTCGTCAGTACAACTGTCATCGCCGAAGGAATTAAAATCCCACCGCTGAAGCCTTGTAAAGCCCGGAAGACAATCATAGAATTGAGATTCCATGACCAAGCACAGCATATAGAAAAAAAGATAAACAGTATAGTATTTACTATTAGATAGCGTCGCAGTGAAAACACCCGCGATAACCATCCGGTAAGTGGGATAACTACAATTTCTGCTACTAGATAAGCAGTAGAAATCCAAGACCCCTCTTCTAAAGTTGCGCCTAAACTTGCTTGAATTTCTTGCAATGAAGCATTAGTAATTTGAATATCTAAAACCGCCATGAATGCGCCAAGCATACTGGCTAATACACCAATCCAAGTTCTTAAAGGTATATTTTCTGGTGGTAGGGCAGTATTCGGCTGGATAGCACCTGTATTAGCCATAAAAATTGCTCCAGTTTCAGATTTGAGGCGCGCAAGAAGGAATATCTATCTATTTTTCAACTTTAAAGCAAAATGTCCGTGAAGCAAAACAGATAAAAGAAATAGTTCTTATCGGTAATTGAGGATTGAAAAGCTCAGATTACCGACTTCCCTAAAAAGTCGGTAATCTTGTTTGTTACGAATGCTTTAGGAGTTCTATATCCGTGCATAGCAGCCTATTTATCTTGAAGATTTTAGACTTTTTACAATGCCCTTTTGCTCATAGAGTGGCATAACTAGTTGTCTCAATCCAGGTAGTTGTCTACCAAAAATAATAGAGCCGATAATACAAGCGATGCCATCAATAATTAATGTATTAGGAGCGCCAATACGACTTGCTAAGAACCCTCCCAATAAATTGCCTACAGGTATCATTCCTAAAAATGACATCGTATACAAGCTCATCAATCTACCACGTTTATCTTCTTCTACAATTGTTTGTAAAAACGTATTGCTGGCGGCAATTTGGAGAATTGTGCCTAAGCCAACAAACAACATTGTAAATAAAGAAAGTGGTAAAAATCGAGATAGAGCAAAACCAATTAAACCTACTCCTAAAATTGCTGGAGCTATAGCAATTAATTTACCAATTCCTAATATTGTTCGCCGTGTAGCTAAATAAATCCCACCCGCTAATGCTCCTACTCCAGAGGCTGCCATTAAAAAGCCTAATGCTTCTGCTCCTCCTTTAAGAATTTCTTCAGCAAAAATGGGTACAAGAATAGTATTTTGTAATCCCATTAAGCTAACTAAAGTTGATAGCAACAATATAGCTCGGATTGGTGGAAAGCTAAAAGCATACACAAATCCCTCTTTAACTTGTTGGAGAGGATTACCAGCAATCACTGCAACTTTCCAAGGTTTAATTGTCATCGCTAATAAAGCGGCAATTACTGCAATGTAACTCAAACCATCAATTAAAAAACAGTAAGCAGCACCAATTCTAGCAATGATTAACCCACCAACTGCCGGACCAATTAATCGCGCACCATTAATCATTGTTGAGTTGATAGCGATCGCATTGGCTAAATCTTCTCTTCGTTCTACTAGTTCTGGTACAAATGCTTGCCTAGCTGGTGCATCCAAGGCGTTAATAAATCCTTGAAACAAGCTGAGAGCGATGATGTGCCATACCTGAATCACACCCGTTAGCGCTAGTACCGCCAATGCTAACGACTGAATCATGGCCATGATTTGTGTAGCAATTAAGGTACGATACCGAGAAAAGCGGTCTACAAAAACACCCCCAAAAGGAGCAAGAAAGAAACTAGGAATTTGACTAGTAAAACCCACAACTCCCAACATTAATGCAGAGTTAGTTAGACTATAAACTAGCCAAACCGTAGCAAGTTGTGTCATCCAAGTCCCAATTAGGGAAATACCTTGTCCGGCAAAAAACAAACGGTAGTTTTTTGATTTTAATGCAGGTAGTTGCGATAGCTTAATCTTAGGCATTAGTCAAGAGTCAATGGTTATTAGTCATTGGTCAATAGTCAAGAGCCAATAGTCATTGGTCATTAGTTATTGGCTTTTCACAAAGAACAACTGACAAATGACAAAGGACTAATGACAAATAACTTACTTAACCTCTACAGTAACTTCCGCAGACATCCCAGGTGTAATCCGTGAGTTATATCCTTGGATACTCTTTTGGTCGAAAACTACTTTTACTGGAATACGTTGAACGATTTTGGTGAAGTTACCGGTGGCGTTATCTGGTGGTAATAAAGCAAATTGAGCACCGGAGGCTGGGGATATACTGTCAACTCGACCTTTAAAAGGGTGATTAGGAAAAGCATCCAGCTTAATTTCTACTGCTTCTCCTGGTTGCATTTTATTCAATTGAGTTTCTTTGAAGTTCGCTACTACCCAATAGCCGTTATCTACGATCGCCATTAATGGTGTTCCCACTTGTACCCGGTTCCCAACTTCCACGTTTTTCCTACCTACCCGTCCGGCGCTAGGAGCGGTAATGTTGGTGTAAGAAAGCTGCAACTGTGCATCTTTGAGAGAAGCTTCAGCTTGAGCGATCGCGGCTTTTGCTGCTTCGTACTGACTTTGTTTAACAGCGGTGTCTTGTCCGGTGGCGGTGGCTTGTTGCAATCCTCCCTTAGATGCAGCCAGTTTCGCTTGGGCGCTGGTTACACCTTCTTGTGCTTGTGCAAGTTGAGACTGCGCTTTTGCTACACCCACTCTGGCAGAGGCTAACCTAGCTTGTGCTTGTTCTACTCCTTGAAGTGCAGCATTTTTTTGCGCTACAGCCACATCATAAGCAGCCCTGGCTGTATCTAGCTGTTGCCGAGGAATTGCGCCTTCTTTAAACAAGCTGTTGTAACGGTTGTAATCTGCTTGAGCTTTGGTCAAATTGGCATTCGCCTGCGCTACTTGGGCTTGTGCTGCGGGTATCCCGGCTTGCGCTAATTGCACTTCAGCTTGGGCTGCGGGTATCCCGGCTTGCGCTTCTTTAACTGCGGCTTGCGCTGTGGAAATTGCTGCAACTGCACTGCTGACATCTCCTTGCGCTTGAGTGGTTTTACCACTAGAGGTTTGTGAAGTTAAAGCAATATTCGCTTGTGCAGCTTGTGCCTGACCACGAGCATTTTGTAACGCTGCTTGCGCTTGCTGTACTTTACTTTGATAATCCTTAGGATCGAGTGTTACTAATAACTGTCCTGGTTGCACCAGTTGGTTGTCGTCTACTAGCACCTGGCTGACCGTTCCCGGAATCCGGCTACTGACTTGGTGAATATTTCCTACCACAGTAGCGTTATCTGTTTGTTCGTGGGCAGAAGCATATTGCCAGTAGTGATAACCAAAACCACCAGCAGCGATCGCTCCTACACCCACGCCAGCTAAAATCAAACCTATCGGTTTTTTCCGCTTCTTCTCAGCCTTTTTCTCTGTTTCTGGCTGAGGATGGACATCAGTTTCTGGTTCTGTAGGAGCTTCGGGAGTTACAACGGTTGCTTCTGGACTTGCGGAAGTCTTGGCAGTAACAGCCTCTAAACTCTCTACATCAGTAATTAGTTCTTTGTCTATAACAGAGGTATTGCCTTTTTTGCGTCCGTTCCAAGAATTAGCGCCCATGATTGTTAACTCCCCTAACTCAATGATTAAATTAATATTTTTACTTAGAGTACGTATTATTTAATTACTAGCCTTCATCTATCGTTCCCTTCGTATGCGTAGTATTATTATGGCAAAACAAAACTTCACACTACTTCACCCAATTGGGTGATCGTTACTTCTTCTACAGATAGACTTCCTAAGGTGTTACGCAAATAAACTTGTAGATTTCGCGCTCAGGTTGTCAAGAGCCATTTTTCTCCCTCATCCCCCTCATCCTCCTTGTCTCTGTGTGCCCTCATTTCAAGACAAATTAGTGATCGCCCGATTTAATAACTGCGAAAATAATTCTTTCTCTGAGGGAGAAATACCAGACATGGCTTCATCGCGTAACTCTGCGGCTAGGGGGGGTAAAACTGTTTCTAGTTCCTTACCAGCATCCGTTAGCCAAATTCGCCAGATGCGGCGATCGTGAATATCTCGTTCTCGACGCACTAAACCGCGTTCTTCCATGCGATCTAATACGCCAGTTAAAGTCCCTCCCACCTGTTTGAGCTTGTCGCCAATACTGGAAGTTGGTAAACCGTCTTCTTCCCACAAACAGCACAATACTAACCAGTGAAAGGGTGTCAATCCGAAAGGTTCTAGCTTTTCAGTAAACTTACGAGTCAGCAGTTGCGAGAGCAACTTGATTCGGTAGCCAATATTATATGGTGCCAGAACTTGCTGCCACGACTCCAAAACTTCAGAATCCTTAGATATAGACACCATGTCAACTAATTATTTAGTGTGCGTAATATTATTCTAGCTACACAATGCTTTCTTGGCAACAGTTGATTGCCATCTCTCTTAGGGAAGGACTTGAATCAGCTGGTACTCTTGTAGTGTAGCAATAACGCGGTAAGACGTGGATAATTGCTGGTTCTGTGGTGCAGATATCCAAGTATAGCTCAAAGCTGGTAATTGGGAAATTGCATTTACCCTTGGACCAGGAATCGGAGTGTAGAAATTCAGCAGTACAGAGTTTTTATCTTCTACTTGGGCAAAAGAGACAGGATAAGTTTGTAGAATAGATGCGATCGCTGGTTGTTGGAAAAAAGCTTTAAAAGCTGGGTTGTAGTCGCTTAACAAGCCTAAGCTACCAGCCATAGCTAAAGTTAGCCAACAGGGAAGTAACCAACAAGCTATCCAATAATTATCTGTCAAGAACTTTTTGCCGAAGTGATAACGACCGAGCCACACTAAAGGTAAAATTAGCCAACCTAATCCTAAAATCAAGCCTAAGGTTGCCTGCTGGTCAATATCAAAGTCACCCGAAATTAATGCAAATGTACTTACTAGCAAAAGTACAATCCCCAGTACACCAAAGGCGTAACTGAGGTTCCGCGGAAGATTTTCCTTAGTCTGTCTAATAAATGAGAGTAATATATTTCCTTTATTCTTTAGGTGGGAAGTTGTTGGGTGTGTAATTCCTCTTTGATAAATTTTGCCCAACCAGTCTAAACCTAAAGCAGCCAGCAAAGCTATGAATGGATAAAGACCAAGAGCATAGTGAGAAAGACGTGTAGAAAAAATACTCAGTTCAGTCAACCAAACTAAGGGAACGCCTACTAAAATCAACTGGTAGCGAGAAATAGGGCGATGCAGCACCACAGCTAATCCTATAAGACTGAAAAAAAACCAAGGAAAGGATTTTAAAGGAATATTCCAGAAATAGAATAGTGCTCCATTATGGTTGCGGTCTTCAGAACCTAGCTCCACCACAAATCCTAACAAGCGATTCAAGCTTTCATAACCATAGCGTGACCAGCTTAACCACAGCCAAGCTAATGTAGGAATCAAACCAACTGCTAATCCTAAATACAACATTGGGTTAGCAAGATGATGATGACGGCGATGCTCCCCAATTAAATAAGGTAATAAAGCTATCATTGGCAAAAAAATCATAAAGCTTCTCATTAAGAAGCCCAAACCAAAACTTAACCCGGCAATAAAAAGCCAATAATAGCTATATTGAGGATGTACTTCAGCTTTTAAGAAAGATAAAATAGCTAAAAGTACCAAGAGAATCATGGGAATATCTGGTGCGGCTAATCGACATGATTGTAGCCAGAGAAATTCCACACTCAAAATAGTGGCTGCTAGCCATGCTACTTTTTTACCTAAGAGAATTTTGCCGATTTCATATATAGTAAAAAGGCAAAATATTCCGGCGAGCGCACTCGGAATTCGCGCACTAAATTCACTGACACCAAATAACTGATAAGAACTAGCAATTAACCAATAGGGACCGGGTGTTTTATGATGGGCGTTGCCCCAAGGAGCTATCCAATCACCAGATTCAAACATCTGGCGTGCTCGCCCAGCATAATAGCCTTCATCATGCGCCATTAGGCTATCTTGCCCAGAATTGCATAGTAGTAAAGGAAGTAGCCAAATTAACAAACTGATATGAGGCAATCTCGCAAAAAGGGAGATTTGCCGCCATACACTCGGAAATACTCGGGTTTTGTACAACATTAATTAGTACGAATTGAATGTTGCGAGGTAAATTTCATGTATTTGTAATCCCGCTTCTAAAATATGTAAGGCAGCATACAAATTACTCGATTAAAATCCTAACTGAAATTAACTCAGTTAGGAAAAAAATCCTCCCAAATAGACATTTAAGCTATGATACTTCGACCAAATCAACGCCTAAAGTTAGATGACACAAATGACAAAATGTTTTATGCATTCCCGCGCTTTGTAACCCATGTTGATGAAGCGTTTATTAAGCAGCTAACAGATGTATATCGCGATCGCCTCAAACCTAACACACGCATCTTAGATATGATGAGCAGTTGGGTATCTCATCTGCCTGAAGAAATGCACTTTGCTCATGTTGAGGGACACGGACTCAATGCTGAAGAATTAGCGCGTAATCCCCGATTAAATCATTACTTTGTACAAGATATTAATGATAGCCCGCAGTTACCTTTACAAGATCAAGATTTTGATGCCGTTCTCAACTGCGTCTCAATACAGTATGTGCAATATCCAGAGGCAGTCTTTTCCGAAATACATCGCATTCTTAAACCTGGTGGTATAGCTATTATCAGCTTTTCTAATCGCATGTTTTTTCAAAAAGCGATTCAAGCATGGCGGGATGCATCAGAAGAAACCAGAGTGGAGTTAGTCAAAAACTATTTTGCCTCAGTCCCAGGGTTTTCTACTCCAGAAGTTATTGTCAGTAAGTCAAACATCCCAGCTGTGCTTCAATGGTTGGGCGCACCTGGAGGAGATCCGTTCTATGCAGTTATAGCTCATCGGACTGAAGCACAATAGTCTGTTAGCTGTTCACTGATTACTAATCAGCTATCGACTGACAACATCTGTAATTCTGGATACCGAGCAATAGTTATCAAAAAGTAAATTTTGTGGCGAAAGAAGACACAAGCGCTGATAATTGCCTCAAAGCTCAAGCATAAGGAGACACTAAACATGACTTTCCCTCGTGGGCGTAGGATTTTAGCTGCTGTGTTAATTTCAGTATTACTACTGACTACAGCATGTACACCAAAAACACCCGGCCGTTTTGACCAGGCACAGCAACAAAGCAGTCGCCAAAAAAGTGGTCAAGCAGTTGCTAAAGATGCAACTCAAGGTAGCAAATTGAACAAATTCTTTCCTGCTGGGGGAGATGGCTACCAGCGCGTCTATACTCAAGAGAAAAAAGGTTTTTCGGAAGCAAACTTGAAAAAAGGTGGCAAAGTTGTAGCACAATTAGCTATTTCGGACACTACCAGTACACCTAGTGCTGCGGCCAAATTCTCTAAAAGTACCAAAAAAGTTGGCGGTTACCCCGCAGTCACACTTGGCAACACTCAAACTTCGATTTTGGTAGGTAAATACCAAGTAAAAGCGATTTCCAAAGATCCAACATTTACCGCAACAGACAGGGAAGCTTGGATAGAGAAATTCAATCTTGATGGTCTGGCTAAACTCAAATAAGCTGCACTACACAGATAAAAATTACAACATCTAAAATAGGAGATTGTTTTGAGCAAATCGATTTTTGAGTTGGTGGATCAACTCCCAACTAGTGGTTTGACAGTGTCTATGTTGAATGCGCTGGATTTTGTGGCTCCAGGTCAGTGGCAAAATACTGTGGGTTTTGTCAACACTATTAAAACTGTGACTGGCGAAACTGACGAAGACCTAATTCAACAAATTGGCGAACGAGCAATTTATCTTTTCAACGATAAATCTCAAGGCTACCAAACAGCTTTATGGCTCTATCAAACCGTTGATGGTACAGATAAAGCCCTTGGTGCAGCAGCTTTAGCTAATAAGGTGGGAGAAAAAGTTCCCTTGTTAGGTTTTTTAAATGCTGTCACTCCTAAACCTGACAAAGCCCAAACCATTGACTTGACTTTAAAATTAGTGGCTGAGTTGGTAGCCTTCTGCCAAATCAACGGCATTCCAGGAGACAGCATTGGAGATTTTGTCGCCTCTTTGGCTGAGTATAGTGGTGAGTCTTTGATTCGGATGGTGGCTTTGGTTTGCGTTGATGGTTTAATTCCCTTGGGGCCTGATTTCATCAGCAAAGCTATATCTGGGATAAGCCAAACCAATCCCCAGGAGTTAGAACAAAACTCGACTTTTCAAAGCATCAAAGATGTCATCCCCGGCAATAATGCTGGCAGCAAACTGAACTTTATTGGTGAAAGCTTTGATTCTGTGAAAGGTTGGATGAGCGGTCTTGTTATCTCTAATAATTTAACCCCACAAAAAGTTGTCGGTCATTTGCAAAATTTTGTCGAATTTTCTGATAGCAAATTAGACTACCTAGCGGCATTTTTGGACGTGGCGACCAATTACTATGAACACACTGGTACGCAAACTCTAGCACGTCGCTTAATTGAACGAGCTGTAGCTGAAATTTAAGCTTCTCAGTATCTAAGAACGAGTAATGGGTAATAGTTGCAATTATCCATTACCAAAACCGCTATAGATGGTTAGATAAATGATGAGTAAATCTTGCAAATTGCTATACATTAAATTAAATGCAGAATAGGCTTTTTGTGTCTTGGTTCAAAACAGTATGCCCTGCTTTCATTGCCTTATCCTGCATAATGTTTGCACCCAAGGCGATCGCTGATACTTTTGACAAAGACGTATCTGATTTTGTCTCTGGAGGCGGTACTGCGCTTTATTTAGGTGCTGGTGTTGCACTACCGCTTTTGCTAGATGGTAAACAAGGTGGACAACATTCTCTAAGAGCACTAGATTCCCTCGGTACAAGTACTCTGCTTTGTATTGCTTTAAAAGAAGTAACCGATGTTAAGCGCCCCGATTCAGACTCCCGTGATAGTTTCCCTAGTTGTCATGCGACAGCAGCATTTGCGATCGCAACTGTACAAAGTCAATACCATCCCGGTTCTGCTATCCTCTGGTACTCTGGCGCGTCTCTTATCGCCTATTCACGGGTAAACCTCAATCGTCATCGGATTACGGAAGTGCTGGCTGGGGCTGCACTAGGGTATCTGACAGCGAAATTGGAGTTGAGCCAAAAGCATGGGCTGATATTATTTCCGATCATTAGCAGTGATGATGCGGGCGGATCGCTTGTCGGACTACAGGTAATCGGATCTTTTTGAGGAAATATCAACAACAAATTTACTTGGGCAAACGCAGATCGGCCGCGATCGCATAGAAATATGGTTGGAATATAGCCCAATCTTCTAACTTATCAAATTTGCCTGTTTCTGAAGCTGGATCAAAGGCACTACTAATAACGTAAAGTGCAGTACCATCGAAGGTAACATGAGCAATGTGTTGCTCCTGTACTCCACCTTGCTGCTTAAGCCCAGCAAATCCATAGCGAATTCCGGGCAGTTTACTAATAGTTACTGCTTGTGGCGGATAGGGTGAGAAAATAACCTGGTTTTTATAAGTAACCTGACGGTCTTTGGCGATCGTAGTATAGTAGTCTGTTACCCAAGCCTTCAGTGCTGTCAATAGCTGGGTTTGATACTGAGGACTTTGGTAATCTGCTTTAGTCCCTGTTGAAATACCAGCGGCTTCTAGCTGCTTTTGGAAAGCCGGAGTTTTTTCCAATGGGTAAACCCCAATCTCAACCGTACCTAAAAGCTTTCCTTTGCTAGAGACACATAAAAGCGGTGCATTACCTTTACAAGGTGCAACTTGCCAATTAGTGGGTGCTGAGGTATTACCCAAGAGATTCTGCCAAATGTTTCCCTCAGTAGAAGCAGGGTTAGGTGTTTTTAATGTCTGTACCACCGGGGCTTTCTGCTCGGGATTATTTGCAGAAATTAGGTGGGAACCATATTTTACCCCCACTGGTATTAATGCTACTAAGGTAGCACCAATTAATAGATGATAAAGGCGCAACATTTTTTCTGAAAATCTAGAGTCAGAGATGGCGGGATGAAAGTATACAAAGAAGATATATCTAAATAGCTAGAAGTTCCGCAAAAGTTACTTTTATAACCAGTTGCATTGATCGTATAAATTTGTAGTAGTACTGTCTTTGCTTTTAGTACTACTACAACAATTGTTATGTATTTATGTCTGCCTACTTATTTAGGCTTTCCAAAGGTCAAGCCACTAAGTATGATAATTAAACATGGCAAGCAAGCCGAAGAGCAAATTTCTAGGAAATTTTATCTGTAGCGAGAACGTTGTCTACGACTTTGCTTATGCCTAGCGACTGCCTTGCGCTTCTCTTTTTCTAAAGGCGTTTCAAAGTGACGCTTTTTGCGCATATCTTGAAAAATCCCTGCTTTGGAAACTTCTCGCTTAAATCTTCGTAAAGCCGATTCAATGCCTTCATTCTCTCCTAGTACTACTTGTGTCATTCTCATTCCTCCTGAATATGGATGAATAGACAAAATAAAATATTCCAGCAGAAATGAGCCTTTGGCTTTATCTGCTGGAGACTCTATATTTTAAATTTTTAGCTTCAGGCTTAGTAGCGGCGATTGTTGCGGTTATTATTGCCCCAGTTACCACGGGGGGAAGAACTTCTTTCTTCACGAGGCTTGGCTTTGTTAACTTTTAAATCACGTCCCATCCACTCAGCACCATCAAGTGCATCAATTGCAGCAGTTTCTTGTGCATCTGTTTCCATTTCTACAAATGCAAAACCACGTGGCCGACCTGTCTCCCGGTCAGTAGGTAGTTGAACGCGATTAACCGTTCCATATTCTGCAAAAGCCCTCTTCAGGTCTTCCTCAGTAACCTGATAAGACAAGTTCCCAACGTAAATCGACATGTTCTGTCTCCGAATTCAGAAATTTGTAGAGACTTAAATTCGGAGAGACGCTTTTGAGAAATCAAAACGAATAACTCAACCGAAAATAATCTTTATATCCACTAGTATAGCACAGCATTTGAAAATTAACTCCTACGGAGTTGGATTTCAAAGGTATAAATTATCTGCCAAGCAACGAAAGCTGCTATATTTCGGTTATATTCTTGAGCGTATCCAATTATTGCACGATTGTTGCATTTTTCAACATAAAATTTTTGGCAGATAGTCATTATTAGCGAACAAATCTTTTTGTCTACTAATAATTTTGAATTGTAAACGACCTCTTAAGGGTTTTTGTGTAAGGAGTTATGATTGTCAGGTAGGGTTTATTTAGGTGTATATACTACTATTAAAGTATAAGCAGGAACTTTTTAAAGCCAGAAGAAGTTCAAGAGCTACAGCAAGCTCTCTTTGAGAGTGAACTACCGCAGATCAGAGAAAGAATTCTAATTATTTTGCTCCAAAATGATGGCAGGACACAACAAGAAATTGCTAAATTTTTAGGTTGTTTACCTAGGCTATTTTGATGCATCTACGTAACTTATAAATATTATGAATCGTTTTTTCCCACATTGTTTCAGTATTATTATCCTCAGCAGTTTGTCTATTAATGCTATCACAATGGCAAGCACAACACCGGAAATACCAGGGATACATTTAGCTCAAAAGCTCAACTGTAATAATGCTCAAAATCAAGCCGAAATTAATCAGTGCGCTCAGTTATCCTATCAGAATGCTGATAAAAAGTTGAATCAAGTTTATAAACAACTCCTGCCAACTTTACCTGCTTATAGAAAACCGAAATTAATTACTGCTCAGCAAGCATGGATTAAGTTTCGCGATACTAATTGTGAATTTGAAAGAAGTGAAAATGAAGGGGGAAGTATAGCTCCTCTGACTTATTTTAGTTGTCTAGCAAGGACTACACAACAGCGTACCCAGCAATTACAGGAATACCTCAATTACACTCATGAATTATGATTGCTACTCGTTAGTGTTGTATTCAAAATAGTGTAAATAAATGTAAAGAAAATCGAAAACAAACTTAACCGAAATTAGGCAATTAGCATCCGGTAAGTCACTCACTGCGGTAGTCTAGATGAGAGTGAATTTATCGCCCGGTTTGACATATTGTTTTATGACTTCAGCTGTTTCCAGTCCTGCACGCACAATTCGTATTGGTTCTCGTAAAAGCCAACTCGCCCTAGTTCAAACCTACTGGGTACAAGAGCAACTCCAAAAAAGCTTTCCTGACATTGCTTTTGAAGTCCATACCATGTCTACCCAAGGCGACAAAATCCTAGATGTAGCATTAGCCAAGATTGGTGATAAAGGATTATTTACTAAAGAGTTAGAACTTGGGATGCTCAATCAGGAGATTGACTTTGCGGTTCATTCCCTAAAGGATCTGCCAACTAACTTACCTCAAGGGTTAACACTGGCAGCAATTACAGAACGGGAGAACCCAGCAGATGCCTTAGTACTGCATGAAAAGCATAAAGGTCAGCAAATTGATACCTTACCAGAGGGTGCGGTAATTGGTACATCTTCCCTGCGGCGATTGGCACAGTTACGCCATCAATTTCCCCACTTTAATTTTAAAGATGTTCGGGGAAACTTGAATACACGCATGGCTAAATTAGATGCGGGTGAGTATGATGCTTTGATTTTGGCAGTAGCAGGGTTAGAGCGATTGGGAATGAGCGATCGCGTTCACCAAATTCTACCCAAAGAAATTTCTCTCCATGCCGTTGGTCAAGGTGCATTGGGTATAGAATGCCGTGCTGATGATACCGAATTGATATCTCTACTCAAAGCTATTGAGCATCCCCAAACACGCGATCGCTGTTTAGCTGAACGCGCTTTCTTGCGCGATCTCGAAGGTGGTTGTCAAGTACCTATTGGTGTTAACACTGAAATTAATGGTGATAATTTAACATTAACAGGCATAGTTGCTAGCGTGGATGGGCAAAAGCTGGTTAAGGATACTGTCTCGGGAGAAGCTAAAAATGCCGAACAGCTAGGCAATCAATTAGCAAATCTCTTGCGTCAACAGGGAGCGCAGGAAATTTTAGATGTCATCTTTACCGAAATCCAACGGGGTTCTTGATTACGCAGGGGACAGGGAAGGAAGTGTGGGGAGTGTGGGGGAGAAATGGGGCAAGGGAGACAAGGGGAAATAAGTAATCACTTATGCCCCATGCCCCATGCCCCATGACCAATGCCCCATGCTCTATGACCAATGCTCATCACTGTTTTAGTCACCAGATGTGATTAGATCAGAAATGAAGCTTAGAAAATCAGCAGAACCGGGGAAACAAAAATTACCATGCGGATTCTATTTGTAGCAGCAGAGGCAGCTCCCGTTGCAAAAGTCGGAGGAATGGGTGATGTTGTGGGAGCATTGCCAAAAATCTTGAGAAACATGGGGCATGATGTCCGGATATTCTTGCCCTACTATGGCTTTCTGCCAGACAAAATGGAGATTCCCAAAGAACCCATCTGGCGGGGATATGCCATGTTTCAGGACTTTGCTGTTTATGAAAGCATTCTACCTGGTACTGATGTTCCCTTGTATTTGTTTGGGCATCCTGCCTTTACGCCTCGCCGTATTTATGCAGGAGAGGACGAAGATTGGCGGTTCACCTTGTTTGCTAATGGTGCAGCTGAGTTTTGCTGGAATTACTGGAAGCCCGAAATTGTCCACTGCCATGACTGGCATACAGGGATGATTCCTGTATGGATGCACCAAGATCCAGATATCACTAGCGTATTTACAATTCATAACTTGGCTTATCAAGGGCCTTGGCGTTGGTATTTGGAAAAAATTACTTGGTGTCCTTGGTATATGCAAGGACACAACACTATGGCAGCGGCAGTACAATTTGCCGACAGGGTAAATACAGTTTCTCCAACCTATGCCGAGCAAATTAAGACTGCTGCTTACGGTGAAACGTTAGAAGGTTTGCTGTCTTTCATCAGCGGTAAGTTATCTGGGATTATTAACGGCATAGATACCGAAGTTTATAACCCAGAAAATGACAAATATATTACCCAAACCTTTACTGACGATACCCTGGATAAACGAAAGGTGAATAAAATTGCCCTGCAAGAAGAAGTGGGACTACAAGTCAACTCCAATGCCTTTTTAATTGGCATGGTGACAAGGTTAGTCGAGCAAAAAGGTCTGGATTTGGTATTGCAAATATTAGATCGCTTTTTAGCATATACTGACGCCCAATTTATTCTTCTAGGAACAGGCGATCGCTACTATGAAACCCAAATGTGGCAGTTGGCTTCCCGTTATCCCGGACGCATGGCAACTTATCTCCTGTATAACGATGCCCTCTCTCGCCGCATCTACGCTGGTACTGATGCCTTCTTAATGCCTAGCCGTTTTGAACCCTGCGGTATCAGCCAAATGATGGCTTTGCGTTACGGTTCTGTACCGATTGTGCGCCGTACAGGGGGATTAGTTGACACGGTATCCCATTTCGACCCGATAAACGAGGCAGGTACTGGTTATTGCTTTGACCGCTATGAACCACTGGATCTTTTCACCTGCATGATCCGCGCTTGGGAAGGCTTCCGTTTCAAACCTCAATGGGGAGAGTTACAAAAGCGCGGCATGAACCAGGATTTTAGTTGGTATCAATCTGCTAAGCAATACGTGAAGCTGTACAGGTCAATTTTCAACTTGCCAGAAGAAGAAGCTACACCAAAACCAGAGTTAGTTTTGAGCGAATCAGTAACTCAATAGTAGACGTAGTGGGGACTGGAGAATAGAAAGATCAGAGAAGAGGGATTAGGGAAGAGTTTGTTCAATAGACCTCTTGCATAAGTCAAAGTTTTGAATATCAAACCACAGATTAACACCGATACACACAGATAAATATCGGTGTGTATCGGTGTACCCTGCGGGAAGCCACTTCGTGTCTACATCTGTGGTTCCTTTTTTGCTGATTCGTATTTTTGCAAGAAGTCTAATAACTAATACTTGATTTTTGAACACTGATTCAGTAATAGATCGCTTCCATAAGCCGATGTTTTGGATATCAAACCACAAATGCACAGGGATATTTCTTCGTGTGTATAGGTGTGCATCTGTGATTCGTTTGAGTCTGATTGGCATTGGACTACAAGGCCATTCCCAAAATCGGGTTTGTCTGAGTTTGGAAAATTGAAACTGAGTTGTTTCGTCACAATTTTGAATACTGAATCAGCGTTCTAACCCCCAATACCCAATCTCCAGCCCAAAGCCTTAAGTTTTGTTAAGTATCTTGAAAGTAATTTTTCACAATTTCCAAGATACGTTCGGCTGCCTTACCATCCCCAAAGGGATTAATGGCGTTTGCCATTGTTTCATAGGCTATTGGGTTACTTAGCAACTCAGCAGCAGCAGCAACGATATTCTCGCTTTGAGTTCCTACAAGTTTAGCTGTACCTGCCGCCACTGCTTCTGGTCTTTCTGTGGTTTCCCTAAGAACCAGCACAGGCTTACCAAGGCTAGGCGCTTCTTCTTGCAATCCACCAGAGTCAGTTAGCAAAAAATGCGATCGCCCAATTGCTCCTACCAGTTCTGCATAATCTAAAGGTTCTGTCAAAAAAATGCGGGGATGATCTCCTAAAAGCGCTTGTAATGGTTCTCTTACCGTAGGATTGCGGTGTAATGGTAATAGCAAGGCTGTATCAGGAAACTTATCTAGTATCTGTAAAAAACCCTGAGCAATTCCTTGGAGTGGTTCTCCCCAATTTTCCCGCCGATGAACTGTAGCTAGCAGCGTGCGGTATAATCCCCAGTCTAAGCCTGGGATGTTACAGGCTGGCTCGGTCGCAGCTACATTTAACAGTGCATCAATCACAGTGTTACCCGTTAAGTGTATTTCACCCAAAACACCAGAACGCTGTAAGTTGTCCACAGCCAGAGGAGTTGGTGCAAAGTGCAACTGGGTAAGTTGCGAAATTAGCCGTCGGTTAGCTTCTTCTGGGTAAGGATTAAATAGGTTATCAGTTCTTAATCCGGCTTCTACATGACCTACAGGAATTTTTTGATAAAATGCCGCCAAGGTTGCGGCAAAAGCTGTAGTAGTGTCTCCCTGCACTATGACTAAATCTGGTTTGCGCTGATTAAATAAAGTTTCTAAACCTCGCAGACTGCGACAGGTAATGTCACTCAAAGATTGCTGAGGCTGCATAATCTCCAAGTTACCGTCTGCTTTTAGGTTGAACAGCTGCATTACTTGCTCAACCATTTCACGATGCTGTCCAGTCAGAATTACTTGTGACTCAAAATCTGGGGACCTTTGAAAGACTTGAATTACCGGAGCTAGTTTAATCGCCTCCGGACGAGTACCTAAAATTATATAAACTCGTTTTTGATTAGTCATTAGTCATTGGTCATTGGTCATTGGTCAATAGTCAATAGTGATTAAGAATTCATAATCCGTCAATCCCTCAATCCTGACAAATGACAAATGGGATGTGAGGAAACACAGAACAGAGGGATAAGTCGGATGAGGCAGATGAAGGGAATGAGAAAGACAAATGACAAATGACAAATAAACATGAAAAAACCCGGCTTAACCGGGCAGATGTACTGTTTGTCGAATTCAGCAATTACATTTTGATATCGCAAGTTAACGGGCAAGCAGCGTAAACACTAGTCTGCATTTCTTCTGCTTCTCCATGTAACCAACTCAACCATTTGATTTGTTTTGGATGTACACCCTTAACAGTTAGTACTCCAGCAGCAAATAAAACTGCCATAACATTAAACAAAATCAAACCACCTGCGACAAGCAAAACAGCGCTAACAGGCATCACAGATTGCAGCACAATCGACAACAGACACCCGACCGTAGCCATCAAAACTACTAATGGGAACCCGACAACCAACAAACAAACTGCCAATGTGAAAGTCCAGATCAAAAAACTTTTGATCATTAACAAGGAGTAGGTCTTTCCGAGATTAGAGCTTTCAGCCGAAACCATGACTTTTCCTCCCAAAATACACAGCAAGAATTTAATTTCAGATATCTCGCTTTCACGAGTAAACTGAACTGTTTAATTAGAAGTTAAGTATATAAAAACCTACTCCTAAGATGAGCATTTATTTACTAAAGTTTACAGTTAATTTTTTATAATTATGAATGTAAAGTCCAGTTCACATATAAGAAAAAAACGTGGGATCGGCATCTGTCTGAAGGTATATAAGCCAAATTTCATCCGCTTTGTAGATATGTTGTAGACCCTTTTATTGAGCTTTGCTTAACATTTCTTATAATAGCAGACTAATATTCTCATAAATATTAGATCGAGCTGAATAAAATATCTGCTAATGTTTTTGCTGTGAATAGCTAACAAGTTTTGTCTATATCAAGATGAAATTTCTCATCTAAATAGTGAAAAGTATTTACTATTAAATACAATGTTATTTTGAACACTATAAGTAAGCAGAATATTTACTGATACTCGCTAAGGGTTAGAGTATGTTAAACAGGTATATATTGAGTTTAAAAAGTTATTGAAATAATAAATGAAATCAGACTAGTAAAAAAAAATACCATTTCTAGTCATAAGCAGAAACTGACTGTTGCTTTCATGTATCAAGCCAACAGAAGGCGACTGCTATGCCTTTAAGCGCCCTCAGGGCATTCACAAATGACTTGTTTCTAATTTATTTTTGTTCGCCTCATTGTAAAGATTTATGACAGACTTACAGCGTCCACCAAGTTCCAACTCAGCTGCTACACGTCCAGCACCGCCACCACCGCCAGCACCGCCACCACCACCAACGCCAACGTTAAGTACGCAACGCCAGGCTACACAAACGTTAGATATGTCAAACCATCCTGGAGTTCCCCCAACACCACCGCCCCCACCAGCTTCTGCTTCTACACCTGTTGCGGCTCATCGTCCTGGTACTCCACCGCCAATTCCTAATGTTGCAGCTAACCAAAGCAGTAGTTCGAGTCTAAAATTAGAACACCTAATTAAAGAAGCTTACGATAAAGGATTTTCTGACGTTCACCTGGGTGTAGGTGAAATACCTCGCTTTCGTAACCGAGGAGAAATTGAAACAACGAATTATCCCCAAACAGATAAAGAAACTTTTCTGAGTTGGATGCGGGAAGTATTAACAGAAGGGGAAATTAAGCGCTTTGAAGAACATTTGGAATTTGACGGAGCAACCCAGTACGATTTTGCTCGCGTGCGGATCAATATCTTCGACTCTTTAAGGGGCTATGCAATGGTATTGCGGTTAATTCCGCTAAAAATCTTAACAATGGAGCAATTGCGATTACCCGCTATTTTTAGGGAGATCTGTCATGTTCATAAAGGTTTAATTTTGGTAACCGGACCGACTGGTTCTGGGAAATCCACAACGATGGCGGCAATGATTGACTATATCAATAAAGAAATGCCGAAGCACATCATTACCATCGAAGATCCAATTGAATTTGTCCACAAAAGCCAAAAATCATTAATTAAACAACGGGAAGTGGGAATGCACACCCGAAAATTTGATAACGCCTTAAAAGCCGCTTTGCGGGAAGACCCAGATTTGATTCTAGTGGGTGAAATGCGAGATAAAGAAACAGTCAACACAGCTTTAAAAGCTGCTCAGACTGGTCACTTGGTAATGGGAACTCTGCACACGAATAGTGCTGTGAAAACCATTGAGCGGATACTGAATCTCTACTCTGGCGAAGAACAAGATGCCATGCGGGTGGCAATTTCTGAGTCTCTGGTATCGGTAATTGCCCAAGGTTTGTGTCGCACAACTGATGGTAAGCGTGCTGCATTCCACGATATCTTAATTAACACCGAGGCAATTAAGGAATGGATCAAAGACGGTAAATATGATGAAATTACCGAACTGATGAAGCAAGCCAGCTTTGACGGCATGATTACTATGAATCAGTCATTGTTTAACCTCTACCAAGACGGGCGTATTACTGAAGAAACAGCCTTGGAAATGTCACCAACTCCTAACGAAATGGCGCAGTTTCTCCGAGGACGAGTTTAAAGAAGAAAGGCAGGAGGTGAGACAGCTTGGTCTTCTCCCAAGGGGAGAAGCCAAGAGCGATGGGGGTCTCCCCCATGAGCGACTGCGAACCCGTTCGCTGAAAGCGTTCCCGTTCGCGTAGCGTCTCCGCAGGAGAAGGGTAGGGCACAAGGAAAGGGTAGCAATTTTCATACTTGGTTGTACCAAAACCAGGTATGAATAGCTGACTTAAAAATACTACTTGGATAAATATCAATAATTTAGATAATCCAATGCCTCATACCCAATGTTTATAAGTGTTAATTTCTCTAGCTTCCTGAACTAACGTGAATATTGGCAAACTATCTCAACCTCAGCTATTTAAAGGTATTGCCCTATTTACACCGGGAGGAGATTTGATTTACAGCATCGACCCTGGTAAACAAGGTCGATGGCATTTGCATTTGTGTGCTGCTTTACAGGAAATATTAGACTTACCAGAACCGCCTCATTTTTTAGTTCCTTGTTACACCGCGACTGTCGATCATTGGTTAGATCCGCGTACACAACAAGTGCGAACCTTTGCTGAAGCTTATCCAGCAGTATTGAGACATCAGGCTGTGCTAAACGCTATTTTTGGTACAGGGGATTTAGTATGGCAAGCAGCACCCTGGCCAGATGGATTGTGCGATCGCATGGTCTTGGCAACTTATCGCTCCTCATTTCCCCAGCTTTGGGAAGACCATGACTTAATTGTGCAATTAGATGTTGCCGAACCAGTCTTTAAATACGATCGCGTTCCCAAAAAGGCGCAAAATTTACGATTAAAAACCCAAGCTTATGTCCTTCGCTTGTTTGTAGCAGGACATAGTGCAGCAACAGAACGCATCCTGCATAATTTACACGAACTATTAGAGCGATCGCTCGCACAACCGTATACTCTGAAAGTTATCGATGTTTTAACTAATCCAGAACAAGCAGAAATCGATCAGGTTAGTGCTACACCCACCCTAGTCAAAGTCTGGCCGCATCCAATCCGCCGTATGGTGGGAGACTTGGATCGTGTAGAAAAAATCTTACAAATGTTAGGTGCTCAAGAAAAGTTTTAAAAACATTATAGTTTTCCAGCGTTCTCGCCAACTACTGAGAGTCTGAGCAAGATTACGTAAAAATGCTACCTATAGATTAGATTCTCCAATCATTGAAAAAACAGGCGAACACGCAAAAAACACGATGTTTTGGATAATAGCTGGTTAAAAGATGATTATTTAACTCTCTAAAAGCAATAGGTATTATTGATAATGATGACATCCCTTTAGATAAAACTAGGGGTGGTTACAGAAAAAGTAAAAATACTGAGGATGAGTAAAAATGAAAACTGAACGTGAAAAAGAAGTTAAAACTACTAACGAAAACCTTAGAGCTATCGCCTATAGTATGGACTTACTGATACCAGGATTATATTTTTGGTGTCCATATTTCACTATTAGAATTGGCGGTACAATACCCGATGATAACCCGTACAAATATCCTGGTAAAATTCACAGTTCTACAGGTATCGGGATAGTACTACCTGGATACAAAATATTTACAAGTTATCAGGGTAGCTATGACGCTTGATAAACACACAATACAGGGTATAGCAGCATTTACCAGTACAACTTTACCGTCAAGCGAGTTTGAAAAACTGATGATTAACGCTGGATATTCTGAAGTAGGAACTGCACCAGCGCAAGGTGGGAGAATAAAAGTATGGTGGTCGCACGATGATTATCCAAGGGTTGAATCTATTTATAGTCCCGATAAAAATACTGTATTGACTGCATATCATGTTTAGAAATTTTAATTAACGCAGCATTAAACAGCTACTTGATAAAGTTAAGGCTTATTGAAATAATTAGTAGGGGACATAATTAATAAAAATTATGTAGTAATATTACAGAATAGATTTACTTTGTAAAAACAGTATACAAATAATATTTTTGTAAATATGCCAGAATTTGTTTACTTAGTTCAAAGTGGAGAAACTAACAGATATAAAATCGGAATAACTAAGAATATTGATCAAAGATTTAAAAAATTAGGAGGAACAGATGCGCCTTATTATGTACAACCAATTCATCATATAGAAGTCACTAATAGTAGAGTTATTGAAAAGTATTTACATCGTAAGTATAAAAGCTATAAAGCAAAACATGAATGGTTTGAACTGAATGAAAATCTAGTAAAAAATGTTGTAAGAGACATGGTTTTTGAACAAATACTTCAACTAGCAGAGGAATTAAGCTATAAAGGTATTCTTGAATTACAACTAAAAATTGCTGAATTATGCCTGGAGAAAATAACAGAAAAGAGTGAAAGACCGTGTTGAAAAGTACGCTGAACCTATAATCTGCTCTATCTATTTTTCATAGTAATTGCTTGTGGTGGATACTGCTGCAACACTTGACGTAAATATTCTCCAGTGTAAGACATAGAATTATTTGCCACTTCTTCTGGTGTTCCCGCCGCAATTATTTCTCCGCCTTTGTCGCCACCATCTGGTCCTAGATCTATTACCCAATCTGCACAACGAATTACATCTAAGTTGTGTTCAATTACCAAAATAGAATTACCTTTATCCACTAAACGTTGCACTACATCCAGCAACTTATGCACATCATAAAAAGATAACCCTGTTGTGGGTTCATCTATTAAATAAAGCGTCTTACCTGTAGCGCGTCGAGATAATTCTGTTGCTAATTTAACTCGCTGTGCTTCACCACCAGATAAGGTGGTTGCAGGTTGACCAAGTTGGACATAACCCAACCCAACATCAACTAAAGTTTGTAAGCGATTTACAGCTTTGGGAATGTTTTGGAAAAAGTCTAAACTTTCTTCAACTGTCATGTTGAGAACGTCAGAAATGCTTTTATCTTTGTATTTAACTTGTAATGTTTCGCGATTGTATCTCGCACCTTTACAAATTTCACATTGCACATAAACATCGGGTAAAAAGTTCATTTCAATGACATTTACACCCTGTCCACTACAAGCTTCGCAACGTCCACCTTTAACATTAAAAGAAAATTGTCCGGGTTTATAACCTCTGGCTTTAGCTTCTACTGTTTGGGAAAATACATCCCGAATGACATCAAAAACGCCTGTGTAAGTTGCAGGGTTAGAACGTGGTGTTCTTCCAATGGGAGATTGATCGATAACTATGGCTTTATCAACAGCACTTAAACCTTTAATTTCTTCCAAATCTTTTGGTAAAGGAACTCGCTTAGTTAGATGGTGTTGCAATGCTGGGTAGAGTAATTCGTTAATTAAGGTAGATTTTCCAGAACCAGAAACACCAGTGACGGCGACAAGTTTACCCAAGGGAATTTCTACGTCGATATTTTTGAGATTATTGCGATAGGCATTGTGAATTACTAAACTTCGCCCATTTCCTTCGCGGCGTTCTGCTGGTGTAGTAATTACTCTTCTTCCTGATAAATAAGCACCTGTCAAAGAATCTTCTGCTGTTAGCAACGCCTGCAAATCACCTTGGGCGACAATATTTCCGCCATGAATTCCTGCACCAGGGCCAATATCAACAATGTGGTTAGCTGCACGAATAGTTTCTTCATCATGCTCAACTACGATTAAGGTATTACCTAAATCGCGTAATTTAGTTAAAGTTTTGAGTAATCTGCCATTATCTCGTTGATGCAAACCAATACTTGGTTCATCTAAAACGTAGAGAACTCCTGTTAACCCGGAACCAATTTGTGTGGCCAGACGAATTCGCTGTGCTTCTCCACCAGAAAGGGTCATTGCGGGACGGTCTAAGGTGAGGTAATCTAACCCTACATCTAATAAAAATTGCAATCTGGCTTTAATTTCTCTGAGAACTAAATCAGCTATTTGAAATTGGCGATCGCTCAATTTTAACTGATCTATTTTCTGGCGAGAATCCCGAATTGATACTCCAGTTAAATCTAAGATTTGGTACTGCCCTAATCTCACAGCTAAGGCTTCTGGTTTTAATCTTTTACCACTACAAACTTCACAAGGCTGATCGATTAAATAATCTTCCAATTTTTGCTTAATTAGCTCCGAACCGCCTTCATATTGCCTTTGCAGTATGGGAATTACGCCTTTAAAACTCTGCTTTTTCTGGGCTGCGGTAGTGGCTTCCTCTCCATGCAATATAATCTGTTGCTGTTCTGCTGACAGTTTCCCCCATTGCACTTGTAACTCAAACCCGTAAGCTTGCCCCACACTATAAAGCAATTCTAAATAGTAAGAATTATCTTTTTCTGACCAAGGTGCAATTGCGGCATAGACTGGCGCTTCACTATCAGGTACTATTAAATCTGGTGAAAAGCGCTTTAAACTGCCTAGACCATGACAGTTAGGGCAAGCACCATAAGGAGAATTAAAAGAGAATAATCGCGGTGATAATTCTTCCATTACTGCCCCATGTTCTGGGCAAGCAAAGTTTTCTGAAAATACTAATTCTTCTTCTATTTGTCCTTGGTCATCTGTCATTTGTCCTTTGTCATGAGTGATGACAATAGTGGCAATTCCATCTGATAGTTTGAGACAGGTAGATAGGGAATCTACCAAACGTTCTTGAATGCCATCTTTCTTGATTAAGCGGTCAATTACTACTTCAATAGTGTGATTGAAATTTTTATCTAACTCAATCGAATCAGACAGTTCTCTGACTTCGCCATCAACACGCACCCGCACAAAACCTTGGGAAGCAAGACTTGATAATAATTTGCGGTGTGTGCCTTTTTTGCCGCGAACTACCGGGGCGAGGATTTGAAAGCGGGTGCGATCGCTTAATTCCATAATCCGATCTACCATCTCATCAATGGTTTGCGGTGAAATACAGCGATCGCATATCGGACAATGAGGTTCACCCGCTCTGCCAAATAACAGCCGCAAATAATCGTAAATTTCTGTTACAGTGCCGACAGTGGAACGGGGGTTATGAGATGTAGACTTTTGATCGATGGAAATTGCTGGACTTAAGCCTTCAATCGCCTCCACATCTGGCTTATCCAACTGTCCGAGAAATTGCCGCGCATAGGCGCTGAGGGATTCTACATAGCGGCGTTGTCCTTCAGCGAAGATGGTATCAAATGCCAAAGAAGACTTACCCGAACCAGAAACCCCAGTGAAGACAATCAGGCGATCGCGTGGTAATTCTAAATCAATATTTTTCAGATTATGCTGCCTAGCACCCCGAATACGAATCGTATTCTGGTTGTTGTGGCTGGAGTGCGGAAGATGTCCATTTAAGGATACGGCTAGCTTTTGATCTGACATATCGGCAAGCTGATTGTGAGAAGCGGCGTGAAACAGTCCTTAATAATACTATCTTTACCGGGCTTATAGTAGAACGTCCGTACTGTTTGATTTTGGTAGTGATTTTACGACCTTTGGGGTTAGGTAGAGGAAGGAAGCGACGCAGGAAAATGGCAAATGACAAAAACTATTGACTATTGACTCTTAAGTTCTTGCTCGATCGCTATTGCTAATTCATCTGGATCGACAGGCTTAGTAATGTGCCTTTGGAAACCTGCGGTGAGAATTTTTTGATTGTTAGTTTCACCTGCAAATGCTGTGAGCGCGATCGCGGGTAGTCTTCCACCGTGCAATACTTCCAATTCTCTAACTTGGCGGATGAGTGTATAACCGTCGATATCTGGCATGGCGATATCGCTGATTAATAAATCTGGTTGAATTTTGGCGATCGCTGCAAGTGCTTCCCGTGCTGAAGCAGCTGCTGTAACTTCAACGCCATATTCTTTAAGGATAAAGGTGATTAAATCTAGGCTATCAACATCATCATCCACAGCTACTATCCGCAAACCCTGAAGATTTGGGCAATCATTCAGCAATTCTTTATCCTCACTTTTTGGCGAGACAGCCGTAATTACAGGTAGCGTTACCGTAAAGCTTGCTCCTAGTCCTTCTCCGGGGCTTGCGACTTGCACAGAACCGTCGTGGAGTTCGACAATGTGACGGACAATTGCTAATCCTAATCCTAAACCACCAAATTTTCGTGTTGTTGCATCATCTGCTTGTCGAAAGCGCTCAAATACGTAGGGCAGAAAGTCAGGGCTAATTCCTTTGCCTGTATCTGTAACCTGAATTTGGGCATCAGAGCCAACTTGGTGAAGTTGGATTTCTACTCTACCTCCTGCTGGCGTAAACTTTACAGCATTCGTCAGTAGGTTTCCTACTACTTGTTGTAAACGACTGGGATCGCCTTGTACTTTGCCCACAGCGGGATCAAGCTGGGTCAGAATTTGAATCGATTTAGCTTCAGCTGCTAAACGCACAGTTTCCAAGGCTGCTTCAACAGTAACAACTAAGTCGACTACACAGATATTTAAGCTGAGTTTGCCACGGAGAATGCGCGAAACATCTAATAAATCATCAATTAACCTTGTTTGTAATTTGGCATTGCGCTCAATAATTTCTAGTGCTTGAGTTGTTTTTGCCGGATTTAATTGGCGATTAAGCAGAAGTGTTGACCAACCCAAAATCGGATTGAGTGGAGAACGTAGTTCATGAGAGACAATCGCCAGAAAATCATCTTTCAGTCGGCTAGCTTTTTCTAGCTCTATTCGAGCAGCGCGTTCCCTTGCCAAAGCCTGGGCGCGTTCCTCAATCACCAATTTTTGATCGTGAATATCCGTGCAAGACCCAAACCATTTGACAATTTGACCTTCTTGATTTCGCAATGGAAATGCTCGTCCTAAATGCCAGCGGTATTCGCCATCAGCCGCACGCAGAAGCCGATACTCAATATCATAGGTTCTCCCAGTATGTAGGGAATCTTGCCAAACTGCGATTGTGCGTTGCACATCATCGGGATGCAAAATTTCTTGCCATCCTTCACCGCGTGTTTGTTCTAAGGTTTTCTCCGTGTAGTCATACCAGCGTTGATTGTAATATTCATGATAACCATCTGGCTGTGTAATCCAAAACATTTGCGGCATTGTATCCGCTAATGTGCGAAAGATTAATTCACTTTGACGAAGTGCTACTTCTGCTTGCTTGCGATCGGTAATCTCAAACAGCATTCCCAACATCCGGATGGGCTGCCCTTGTAGATTGTACTGAAAGCGTCCGAAGGCTGATACCCAATGTATACTACCATCCACCCAGATGACTCGATATTCGTCTTCATAATCTTGCTGCTTCGCCATTGCCGTTTGAACTGTTACCTCAACGCGAGGCAAATCATCTGGATGGACTTTGCTAGACCATTCCTGATAAGTCCGTTGCGGGTTTCCAGGCTCATATCCAAAAATCATTTCATGGTAAGGAGTCCATACAACCTCATTAGTTTGTAGATCCCAATCCCACGATCCTATCTTCGCAGCATCCAGGGCTAGAGTTAGGCGTTCTTGGTTTTCCCGCAATGCTTGCTCTATCTGTTTGCGTTCTGTGACATCTAGAAATGCTCCAATTACGCCGCGTACAGTACCATCTTCATCTCGCAATGGCACGGCTCTGCCGTAAATTGATCGCACATCCTCGTCACTAAAGACAAATTCCAATTCCGCCTCAACAGGCTGTCCAGTGCTACCTGCTAGTTGCATTGGTAATTCTTGGGGTGGAATATCTCGACCATTTTTTTGGATCTTCAGCTGAAATGGAAATAGTCCATCAGCAGGAGTCGCTGTTAAGACCGATCCAGGTGGTAACCGCATCAATTCATAAGCAGTTCGATTTGCAGTCATGTAATGGCAGTGCGGATCGCGAGCAATCCAGACAGCAGCAGGAACTGTTTCCATGAAGGTTTCCAGTTCTTGTGCCCGTGCTTTGGCGATCGCTTCACTGTTTTGCAGGGCGAATTCTACTTGCTTGCGCTCGCTAATATCAACATTGATTCCGGTCATGCGTATGGGGTTGCCCGCATCATCGTAGAATACTTTCGCTCTGGCGTGCATCCAATGAATACTGCCATCTTTCCAAACCACACGCCAGTCGGTGAACAATTCCCCTGTTTTCAGTGAAGCAATTACATCTGCTTCTGCCTTAGCTAAATCATCGGCATGAACCCATCTCGCCCACTCTTCATAACTACCGCCAAACTCACCAGGTTTTAAACCGTAGAGAGCTTCTAACTCTTTTGACCAAATATTGATATTAGTTTGAATATTCCACTCAAAACTTCCAACTTTCGTTGCTGCTTGTGCTAAATCTAACCTCTCTTGCTTTTGACGCAAATCATCTTGGATTTGCTTTTGAGAAGTAATATCAGTACAAATACCAACCCACTCCCGAATCTTGCCTGATTCTGTCACGACTGGTACACCACGCGCAGAGAAATAACGATAGATTCCATCTGCACCAAGTACCCGATATTCATTTTCGTAAATACTTCTTTGCTGAACGGCTTGCATCCAAACTTTGGCAGTTCTTTCTTGATCTTCTGGGTGCAATGCAGCTAACCAACCCCAACCTTTAACTTCTTCTGGACTTTGCCCTGTGTAAGCTCTCCAATCGGGCATATCAATTATCTGTCCATCAGGAGCAGTTGTCCAAACCATTTGTGAGATTGCGACTACCAAAGAACGATACCGTTCCTCACTTTCTCTCAAGGCTGCTTCAGTCTGTTTGCGTTTAGTAATATCAGTGAGCATGGCGATCGCACTACAAAATTCACCTTTGTGATTCAAAATGAAATTAGTGGAGACAATTGCCCAGATATTAGATCCATCTTTGTAGCGTAAACGCAAATCAAATTGCTGGTTGATTTCTTGAATGCTCTGCCCCTGTTGTCTTAACAATTGCTCTACTTCAATTTGAGCTTGACTTTCCATAAAGTCAAAAATTGAACAACCAATCATCTCTTGTATGCTGTAGCCAAGCATTTGAGCTAAACGCTGGTTGACATACTCTGTCTTGCCGCTACTGTCAAATATCCAGATGCCCTCATTAGCTGTTTCTAGCAGACGACCATAGTTTATCTGAAGTTTTGCTAGCTTTGCTTCAGATGCTTGCTTGGCAGTACGTAGTTCTGCATTTAACGAACTAATTAATAGCGATACTGTGCTAAATATAACTAAGTCTAGAATCTCAGAGCCATTTCTCAGGGTAAAGACGTATATAGGCAGTGTAAAAAAGTAATTATTAGCTAATATTGATAAGACTGTAGCCACCAATCCTGCTGGAAATCCACCGTACCAACTACTAAAGACTACAGCAGCAAAAAAAAGTGACAAAACGTTGAGTTGTAGCAGTCGTTCCAACAATAAACCCAGTAGCACCGCCAGTAGGACTGACAAAATAGAAATACCGTAGCGTTCCATCTGTGAACGCTGGACTCTTAACATACTGCTTTTAGATGAGATAGACTCCTATTTTACCGTGGGCAACTGGCCTGAGTAATATAGTGTTCGGGTACGATCAACTCAAGTTAACTGCTGATCTGTGGCGCGATCGCTTTCTGAATTAAATTAAGTGTAACGATACCATAGACTTAAAATTGATTGCGCTAACGAGGCAGTCTCACCATGCTCGCCAATGCAGCCACCTATGAAGTTACCTGGGAAAAATTACCAGATGATTTTGTTTTAGACGATGAGCCAGTGGATAACATTAATCAACCTACCCTTGCTGCGGCTCTTACAGAAAGCTTGGAACTGGCTCTGAGATTGCCAGCCGATGCTTTAACCATAACTAACTATGGCATCTGTGCTACTTTAAATCGTCAGTTCGTAGTCAAAGCCCCAGATTGGGGATATGTGCCATCTATTTGTGTACCACGAGCCGAAGTTAAGCGCAGTTATACCCCAAGGCTCCAAGGGGATATTCCTGTAATTGTAATGGAGTTTATCTCAGATACCGAAGGTGGAGAGTATTCCAGTAAACCCACCTATCCGCCTGGTAAATGGTTCTATTATGAGCAAGTTTTACAAGTGCCAAACTATGCCATTTTTGAACCAGATGAGGGAGTTTTAGAAGTTTATCAACGGGATAATTCCGGGCGTTATCAACTGCAATCACCAGATGCAAATAACCGTTACTGGATTGCTGAAATGAACTTATTTTTGGGTATCTGGCAAGGAAGCCGAGAAAATCGTACAGGTTATTGGTTGCGTTGGTGGGATGAGCAAGGCGAACTATTACTATGGGGAGCCGAGTTAGCCACTAAAGAACGGCAACAGGCAGAACAAGAACGTCAGCGTGCAGAAAGATTGGCACAGCAGTTAAGAGCTTTGGGAATAGAACCCGAAGCTTAAGCTTGAGTGAATAGCCGAGAGTCAAAAGTCAAGGGACAAGAGTTTTTCTGCCTTGTCCCCTTGTCCTCCTTCTCATATCTTCCTTGTCAGCCAATCTCTAATCCCCAGTCCCTACACCACTACTTTTTCTAATATCAACTTAGAACGCTTCACCTGTTCAGGAATAAGAACAGGGTAATCTCCAGTAAAGCAGGCTGAACAAAAACTATTGGTGTCTTCTCGCGTTGCTTCTAGCATTCCTTGCCAACTCAGGTAAGCGAGAGTGTCTACTTCCAACTGCTTGGCAATTTCTTCTACTGACTTGGTAGCAGCAATTAACTGATCTTGAGTGTCGGTATCAATCCCATAAAAGCAGGGATGAGTAACTGGCGGTGAGGAAATACGCATATGTACTTCCAGTGCGCCGGCGTCACGCAAGGCTTTGACGAGTTTCCGGCTAGTGGTTCCTCGAACAATCGAATCATCCACAATGACCACTCGTTTGCCTGCTAGTACATCTTTCAGGGGGTTGAGTTTCATGCGGATGCCCGATTCGCGCATGGTTTGGGTTGGCTGAATAAAAGTGCGTCCGACGTAGCGATTTTTAATCAGTCCTTCGCCATAGGCCACACCAGAAGCTTCAGAAAAACCAATTGCGGCAGGTATGCCAGAATCAGGAACCCCAAAGACGATATCGGCATCAACCGCCGATTCTGCCGCTAGTTGCCGCCCTAACCGCATCCGATAACTATACAAGCTCTCGTCATGCATGATGCTATCAGGACGAGCAAAGTAAATCATTTCAAAGATACACAACTTCTTCTGAGGCTGCTGATGCCAGTGAACGGAAGTTAAACCTTCTTCGTCAATCCACACTAATTCCCCTGGTTGTACGTCTCGTACGTAATCCGCACCAATGATGTCTAAGCCACAAGTTTCGGAGGCGAGAACATAACGGTCTGGCTCACCAGGTAAAGTGCCTATTACTAGAGGACGTATGCCATTGGGGTCACGTACACCCATAATGCCAACAGGAGTGCCAATGACTAAACTAAAAGCTCCTTGGCAGCGGCGAAATGCCTGAATACAACCATCTAGCCAATTTGCACCAGTATTTACTTCTTGGGCGATCGCAAACGCAATCATTTCTGAGTCTGTTGTTGTCACTAAGTTGCATTTATTCTTCAGCAACTCTTCACGCAACTGCACAGTATTGACTAAATTACCATTGTGTGCTAATGCTAACGAACCTAAGCGACTCTCGACCACAGCAGGCTGGGCGTTAACTTTGCGGCTAGAACCTGTTGTTGAGTAACGAGTGTGCCCAACGGCTAGGCTACCTGGTAACTCGTTCAGCACAGATTCGTTAAAGACTTGAGACACCAAGCCCATATCTTTGTGCAAGTGTACTTTTGTACCTTCAAAAGTCGCAATGCCAGCTGATTCTTGTCCCCGGTGCTGGAGTGCATACAATCCAAAGTAGGTCAGTTTAGCAACATCTTCTCCTGGTGCGTAGACTCCAAAAACACCACAAGCTTCTTCTGGCTTGTCGGGACGATTTTCATGACTATTAATTGGGTTGTTTGACTGTTGGGAGTAGTCGTCCGGAGTGACGGAATCGTAGGGAATCATGCTGGCTTTGCTCCTGGTGGTGGTGTCAAGTCACTGGGATTAGGCGATATCAACTTGGTTAGAAGTATTTTTAGAGATTTCTGAATCAGCGTCGTGGATTGTAGAGATGTTGTAAGCAACATCTCTACAATCCCAAATCCAAAATCTAAATCCAAAATTGATATGAGTGGATAGTTAGAGTTTTCTTAATAAAACTTTAACTGTCCATTAAAACAGTACCGTAATTATGCTAATTGACGTTAGCGATTCGCATAGGGGGGATTTTACGAATTAACTAGGGGTAGTAATATGGATTGCTAAACGTCTGGCGATCGCGTGGGAATAGCGATCAATCATATCGTTGATAGTAGCGTTTATTAAGGTTTGGTTATCAGAGGTTAAAACCCCCAAGCCAACGCCAGAATTAGTCACTGTACCCAGTTTTTGCCATTGTTGACCAAGATGTTCTTCTAAGTAGGATTCCCAAATTTCTTGTTGTTCTGACGCCACAGACACTAAAATCTGCCCACCACCTTCGCCAAATAGCAGTGTATCTAGGCGTGTTGGCTGATTGGCTAGTATTTCTAACGTAATTTGGGCACCAAGCTTACCAGCAATGCAAGATTCGGCTAATGCAATAGCTAGGCCTCCCTCAGCACAATCATGAGCCGAACGTATCCAGCCTGCACGAATACCCTCACGGCAAACTTTCTGTATGCGACGTTCCCAGTCAAAATCTACCTTTGGCGGTCTACCAGCAACAGTGCCGTGAATTGTGGCTAAATACTCGGATGCGCCCAAACTTTCGTCAGATGTTGGTAGCAACCCTAAAAGATAAATTACATCACCAGCAGCTTGCCAAGCTTGACCACAAATTTTGCTGATATCTGGGATTAATCCCACCATACCGACAACAGGTGTGGGATAAATTGGTTGGGGATTACCTTGAGAATCAAGGGTTTCATTATAAAGAGAAACATTCCCACCAGTTACAGGTGTAGCTAATTCCCGACACCCTTCCGCTAAACCGCGACAAGCTTCTGCTAATTGCCAGTAACCGATTGGTTTTTCTGGACTGCCGAAATTCAAGTTATCAGTCACCGCCAGAGGTTCTGCACCCACACAACTAAGATTGCGTGCAGCTTCTGCTACTACTGCCTTAGCTCCCTCATAGGGGTCAAGATAGACATAGCGCGGATTGCAATCTACCGTCGCCGCCACTGCTTTTTTACCCCCTCCGTTTACGGGAGGTTCTAAAGGACGTAAGCGCACCACAGCAGCATCTGCACCACCTGGGAAAATTACAGTATTGTTTTGCACCTGATGGTCATACTGGCGATAAACCCAGCTTTTAGAAGCAATAGTAGGAGTATCAAGCAAAGTTAACAGAATATCATTCCAACTTTGTAAGCTTCCTTGAATTTCAATGCCCGCAGTAGTGCTGGGAGGCAAAGAATCAGCCGTCCATTCCCAAGCTTGGCGGGCATATTCTGGAGGTTGTGCCAACAATTCCCGATGATACAAGGGTGTATTTTCTGCCAACGCATCAGCAGGAATTTCTGCTGCTATTCCACCTTCAAAGAGAATCCGCACAACCGGTTCAGCAATCACTGTACCAGCAACAACAGCTTGGAGTCCCCAACGGTGAAAAATGTCAATTAGCTCCTGTTCCCGCCCCTGATGAGCAACGAACAGCATTCGTTCTTGAGATTCCGAAAGCAGGTATTCATAGGGAACCATGCCTAATTCCCGCGCCGGAATTTTATCCAAATCTAGTTCAATACCGACACCGCCTTTAGCTGCCATCTCTGATGTCGAACAGGTAATGCCAGCAGCACCCATATCTTGTGCAGCGACTACGGCACCTGTTTTAAATGCCTCCAGACAAGCTTCAATTAAAGACTTTTCTAAAAAAGGGTCGCCAACTTGCACAGCGGGACGGTCATCTATTGACCCATCACTTAATTCTGCACTAGCAAAACTTGCTCCTCCCATGCCATCGCGTCCGGTGGTGGAACCAACATACAGCACGGGGTTACCTATACCCGATGCCCCAGATTTGACGATTTCTGGGGTTTCCATCAATCCCAAAGCCATGACATTCACTAACGGATTCCCGGAGTAAGCAGGGTCAAAGTAAACTTCGCCGCCCACTGTGGGCACTCCAACGCAATTACCATAGTGGCTGATACCAGCCACAACACCTTGAAATAGCCTTTGGGTTTTCGCATCTTCTAGGGAACCAAAGCGCAAGGAATTTAATAAGGCTATGGGACGCGCACCCATTGTAAAGATATCTCGTAGGATACCACCCACTCCGGTGGCTGCGCCTTGGAAGGGTTCAACTGCTGAAGGATGGTTATGGGATTCAATCTTAAAGGCAAGTTGCAATCCATCGCCTAAATCTACAACACCAGCATTTTCACCAGGGCCAACGAGAATGCGGGGTCCTGTCGTAGGAAACTGTTTGAGTAAAGGTCGGGAATTTTTATAACAACAATGCTCTGACCACATCACGCCAAACATTCCCAATTCAGCTTTGTTGGGATGTCGCCCTAGCCGTCGGACAATTTCTTCATATTCTTCTGGTTTCAAACCTTCAGCGGCGATTTCTTTGGGTGAAAAGGGAGCAGAGGATTTGGCGGTCATGGAAATAATGCACCAAAAGGACAGAGCATTATTCTATCGGTTTAATTGCGCTGTAGGTGTAGTTGGAGGAATGCAGATAATTCTTCTTTAGAAATTTCTCGCTGCACTACTCGAATCACCATGTTATAAGTTTCTTCTGCTGATACCATTTCACAAAAAATATGATGTGGATGTAGGTTGGGTTGAGGAATAAAACCCAACACTTCAAAGTCTTGTAATTGTTGGGTTTCACTCAGTTCAAACGCCACTTCACTCAAGTCGGGAAACCCGCCCACGTGAGTGGCTCCCCAACCTACGCATCTGTCTCATTTTTTCCTAGAATTGGTATGACAAGTTCAAACTATAGCCGTTCAATGTAATAAAAGTATCCATCACAGCAAATGCAGTGCGTTTATTACCATCGATAAAAGCATGGTTCATCGCTAGATGGTATAGATAAGCTGCTGCTTGCTCGTAAATTGTAGGATGAAGCAGTTCACCGCCAAAAGTAGCCTGACGTTGAGCTAAGGCCGAATCAAGTAAGCCTTCGTCTTTGATACCAGCAGTACCGCCAAATGTCTCAATTTGGCGTTCGTGAATCTTGATAACTTGGAAATTAGAAAGAAATCTAGGAGTCTGAAAGGCGGCGATATACCTCTTGCCATTTTTTTTCAGAAGCTAAATAAGCTTGCCATACCTCGTCATCCTCAGCAGTCACATTTGAGGTAGTATCCCCTAATTTTTCTTTGCTGTTCTCGATTTTACGGAAAGATGCAGCAAAACCAGGAATACTCAACAGTTCCTCACTTACCTGATTTTCTGCCGTTTCTTGCAAATAAGCCAGAAAAGCAACTGCTACTCGCAAGCGTTCAGAAGAAAGCTGACGTAAACGGTTTTCTGCTTCTGATAAATAACTGCTGTGCTTTTGTTCTGTTGTCATTGTTGCTTATTCGCTGTTGTTTCAACAAGACGTTGTGGATCATTTTTACTCATCGTTCGTGTAATCGATTCTAAAAATAAAGAATTCATCAAAATAGTTAAAAGGCGTACAATAATAAGGATTAATCGCATCAAACTTTTATCCAAATACCCTTTAGAGGCGTGGGTAGTCCACAGTGCGATGACGTTCCGCCCGCCTTCGGCGATCGCACTACGATAATCTCAAATCCTTTCTCCACCCTGAGATTTTCCCTTCTCTTAACCAAACTACAAATCAGCCCATCACACCACACCTTGAAAGGGCTAGTCCTATGCTCCACGAGGAACATGCTCAGGGTTGAGAAGATCATTGTACCTATATTGCCCATTCGGACCCGGCAGTCGGTAGATGAAATCAAATCTATCTGGTCTATTGGGGAGTAGCGGATTATCGTAATGGAATCTAAACCAGACTTCTATAGACCCGTAGCGCCTTACAGCATCGGCTAAAACTTGTTCAACATAACTACTATAAGCACCCCTATTAAAGTTGGGATTTTGTGGGAAGATATTCCATTCCACAGTACCTAAACCACCCAACCGATTACCTATCACATGTCCAGCATCATCACTTCGTAATCCAAGCCTTTGAGCAAAAGCACGTGTTGCGTCGTTTGTACCTGTTCCCGTACCAAGATTATTTGGTGTTATTTGTGCACGAAGCCATAAAAGAGCACCAGCTGGGTTTCTTACAAATTGAAGAACTGGTCCGTTGATAGGTGCAGGTGTAGGGGTGGCAGGAGGTGTAATAAAGGCGTTAATGTCTGGCGGCCACTGAATGTTCTGAGTAATGGTTTGAACAGCAACTGTCACAGTCGTTGGTGTTGGTGTGTGTAGCACAGATAGGCTCGATCCAGTTAGATAACCTGTAGGTTCTTCTAGAAAAGTTAAGTTTTGTGGTTGTGTAGCTGCAACGTTAAGCCAAATTGACGCTATGGGAGAGGCTACTACCTCTACCTTACCCCCAGGACTTGCCCGTTTTTGCAAACTCTGGCTTCCTTGTATGGTGTCAACTATATCTTTAGAGGGAAGTGTCTCAAATGTAAAGAAAAATGCCACATTTGGAGGCAGTGTCAAAGTAATATGATAATTGCCCGCTATAGGTTCTTTGATGACAAGACTCTGAAGCGATGCTCCAGACTTGCTCACTATGTTTCCGCCGCCAGATTCCTCCTGATTATAAACAGTTCCATCAGGTGCTTGGATTGTCAACATTGCAGCACCACTTGGAAATGTAATCGATTCTCTACTTTGAGTGATATTAGCAAGAAGAAAAGGCGCACCTGGATCGACAGTTATTGTTTTACTTGTGGCGATTCGTTCGTTTGATCCAGGTCCAAATCCAGTCCCCATAGAAAAATAGCAATATGAATTCGGACCTCTATCTTCAAGCCATTGGGGACGAAAGGCTGGTAATGTCAAAATCGAAGACCAAAGCTGATCTTCTCCTTCCTGGTGAGTTTCCACTGCTAATACCCCGTTGCCAGCAACCTTTGGCACTGTACCGTTACTGCTATATTTTTTGCTCTGGCTGTTCCCATAATCAAAGCCAGTGATTGTTTCATTATCAATTCTACCAACCTGATACCAAAGAGTATCATGGTTCTGAGACTTGTGAACCTCGACAACTAAGCCATCATTAGTGATGGCTACTGAGGGTTGTACTCCATCGTCATAATCAATGCTTTTGTTGTTTTCGTACTTACCCCAATCAATCTCGTCACCCTTAACTTTACCAACGCGATAGTATAGCCTATCATACGTCTGAGACTTGTGAACCTCGACGACTAAGCCATCATTAGTGATGGCTACTGAGGGTTGTACTCCATCGTCATAATCAATGCTTTTGTTGTTTTCGTACTTACCCCAATCAATCTCGTCACCCTTAACTTTACCAACGCGATAGTATAGCCTATCATACGTCTGAGACTTGTGAACCTCGACGACTAAGCCATCATTAGTGATGGCTACTGAGGGTTGTACTCCATCGTCATAATCAATGCTTTTGTTGTTTTCGTACTTACCCCAATCAATCTCGTCACCCTTAACTTTACCAACGCGATAGTATAGCCTATCATACGTCTGAGACTTGTGAACCTCGACGACTAAGCCATCATTAGTGATGGCTACTGAGGGTTGTACTCCATCGTCATAATCAATGCTTTTGTTGTTTTCGTACTTACCCCAATCAATCTTGTCACTCTCAACTTTACCAACGCGATAGAAGAGCCGATCGCGACTCTGAGACTTGTGAACTTCTACAACCACATTTCCATTATTCAAAGCAACAGATGGCGATACACCAGTATCGTAGCGATCAGCTTTACCAAAATTGTCATCTCCAACAGATATACCATCTCCTAAGTCTGGTAATGCTGGTCTTGAGTTTGGGTCATCCAAAATCTTTTTGATTGCACTCTGCAACGGAAAATGGTTTAAGTCGTTAGCCATGATTTAACTCCGTAAGCTAGTGTTGTAGCGATTAACAAAATACCAATCTGAACCAATGTGGTGAGCGAGTGATTTTAACCGATGACAGCTTGGGCACAACGGTCTTTAATTACTCAAGATTTAGTATGAATGCAGGTACAGCAGAGTGATCGCTAAAACTTGTCTAAGTCGATCGCCCATGTCATTGCACCCCCCAATTCTTTTTCAATCAAATAACTGACCTTATAACCAAGGGATTTCTCGTCGTCATAACTCACCCAAAGTCCGGTTTTAGTACTGTAGGCGTAGGGAGTCAAAGTGGCATCATCCCACCTTTGGACATCGAGTTCGCCTGCTTCAATTTTTTCCTGGATTTCAAAATAAGCGAGGATACCAGGAGTGGCTGTCGCTGTCCCTGCAGGCCCAGAACCACTAAAAGGCTTTCCGAAGCCATCTGTAAGGTCTGCAACGACATAACTCCGTCCGTAAGTGGGCAATCCTAGCACAATTTTTTCCTTGGGAATATTAGCTTTAAGGTAAGATTCCACCGTATCCTTGATGTCAAAAGTACCATTGGGTACGGAATCTTTCAGCAGGGGAGCGTTGGCTCCTGTTCCCATTGTGTTGGGATCGTCAAAAGCCCCATGATAGTCATAGGACATGACGTTGAACCAATCTAAATATTGAGCGCACTCTCGCAACCATTGAAAGAATGAGTCGCCGGTTTTGCTGCCTTTGGGTACCGCGGCCGAAGCCATAGTGATGATAAATTCTTGTCCAGCAGTTTGGCGGAACTCTTGCAGCAGTGCCAGGTAATTGTCATAATCGGCATCTTGACCACCTCGTTTAGAGTCGCCGGGATATTCCCAATCGATATCAATACCATCAAAACCGTACTGTTTGGCATAATCGATCGCAGACTTAATAAACTGCGTCCTGCCATTAGGATCGGCTGCCATTTTGCTGAATAATTTGCAGGTAAAGGGACCGTAGGGGTATTTGGTTCCAGCTGACTCAGGCGTGTCATCACAACTGTTAAAACTCCAGCCACCAATTGAAAGACTCGTTTTGAGGTTGGGATTTTTCTGCTTTAAACTCTGTATCGCCGGGTACAGGACTTTTTGATCGTTCCATTCCACTGGTTGAACTGTGTAGTCACCTGTATAGCGTTGGTCTCCGGTTCGTGTTTCGGTCGGATCGACACTCCAACTCACAAAGCCAATCATACCAAAGGCAAAGTTGATGTGTGTAAATAGCGAGGGGTCAATTTGCTCAGGTAAGAACTTTCCTCCGCCTTGGCGGTATTGCGCCCAGTTGCTAAAGTAACCAACAAATTTGTAAGCCATTTTGGTTTCTCTCGTTTGTTTTTTTGGTGTTGTTGAGGGTAAACAACTTACCCCACGAGGAGTTCTAATACCAATTTCCAATTCACAAGCACCTGACTTAAGCAAGAGCGAGAGGGAGAAAACCTGATAAAATGGTAGTCTAGTATGCCCAATTACTCCTTAAGTCAGTGACATTCATCTCAGCTTGTGTGTTAAGCAAGCATGACGTTGATGCTTTTAAGCAGGAATCTTAAGCATCTGACCAATTTGCAAGCCTGTAGGAGAAACACCAGGATTTGCATCTGCAATTTTCTTGCTCTTGGCATCGCTACTATCACCGTAATAGGCAGCAGCAAGATTAGAAAATGTGTCTCCAGCCTCTACTTTATGGTCACAGGGAGGTTGACCTTGTTTGTTAGACATATTCTTTTCCTCCACAATTCTTTGTACATAATTGTCGAAGTCGGGTGTCTAACCGCCAGACACCACGTTGTGAGTTGAAGGCTTGGTAAAAAATGGAGTATAGTCTGCACTTGGTACAGGTGCCCTCTCCTCTGACTGGTTTACATCTAAAAAATTAGTCATGTAATGGATACATCTCAACTTCTCCACTTTCCAGTCAAATAAGGAAAATTCTTAAAACAGCAGATCCGGTAGGTGTTGCGCGTGTGGTTGCGCTATCGAAGTGAAAAATGCGTTGGCGCACATCAAACACCGCCCAAGCCGACACGACGAAAATCAGGCGTAATACCTACCAGGATAATGCTTTTGTTGGTTGATACTAGTACGGCATTAGAACGATAAATGAAAAGCTGTTAAAACGAAGGAGTCGCGATCGCATGATTGAATCATCTATGGATTTGGAAGCAGTTTCTTAGCAAGCCAAATCCAAAATCTATTTTCGTGGAGTACTTGCACATAGTTAGCATCCACTTGATTGAGGCGAGCAAAGATGCTTGGTTGTCTGAGTACAACGACTCATAGCAACGTGGTAATTTTGTACAAAAGTCCCAGCCAACGGTGGTAAAAGACGAATGCAATCAGTCCAAGATCAGAAACTGCATGACCTTCTTCAACTTGTTGAGCAGAAAACTCAGGTAAAACCAGCGACAATTGCTCGCCGTGCTGCCTAAGTAATGATTCCAGAACAACTGCATCCTGAATCGCGGCGCTACAACCTTGTCCCATTAAGCTAAACATAGAGTGTGCAGCGTCCCCAATTAATACTGCCTGAGCTTGCAAATCATGATAATAGCGACATTGGCTCCAGTATTCATGTCCTGGCTGGGCTGCGAGAAATGCCGCAGCTTGCCTTCATTAAGCTTGAATGAAGGAAAGTTTTTTGGCAACATCTGCTGTAATAACTGCTGTAATTCTTGTTGACTACTGAATCTAGCTTATCGGGTTGATTTTTAAATAGCGATCGCTATCTCAAATTGATATTTACGTAAGCCAAAAAATGCGATCGCTATTTTTTTATTCAATCAAATATCCAAAAATCTCAGGGGTGCCCATGTACCTCTTGATTTTTCAAGACAATTTACTGTTCACTGATTTCATCATTGGTACTCTCGCCTGCTTTTGACGGTACAGAAATACCAAGCCAGCACCTGCAATTGCTAATCCAGCTAAAGGTGAAGACTCCGGAACTGTTGCTATCCGCCGAAACTCGATGGGGGTATTAACTAGCAACTGACCACTGCTGCTAAAAATTTGGTCTAACGAGTTGATGCTGTTAGCTTGAATCGAGACGCTAGATATCACCTTACCACCAGTACTACTAGGACAACCTGTTGGTGCATTATTCCCAACATAACGGCTTGGCTCATAAGTTAGATCTAGACTACAAACAGCAGCAGCAAGATTATTTTGGCTAATAATTCTTTCCGACACCGGGCGATCGCAAAGTCCACTCAAACTGCTTGAATTGATAAAGCTACGAATATCTAGGTCTATAGCACCACTGCCTAATCCGAAGGAATAAAAGCGTACTCGGTTGAACCCTGCGCTATGTTGTTCCAAGTAAACATTTTGAGATTCATCTGTCCCACTACTACCATCTAGCTGCACTTGACAATTTGTCATAGTAATGGCTGGTACTGAAGGATTGCTAGCTACTTGGTTGGCGTTATCAAAATTGCCAGTAAACCACTTTACTACCTCTTTAATCTGTGCTGAGAGAGTTAGCAATTCAGCAGCTTGGCTCTGTTGAGGAAAAACAAATCCAGTTACTAAAAACGCTAAGGTGTATGCTTTCAGTGGATTCATAATAGATTCGCAACTTCAACTAACATCAGCAATATTTTGGATTAAATAAGAAATATATTAAGGTTATCTGGATTCAAAATCTACTGCTTATCGTTAGATTTATCAGTCAGTAACCTCTCCAATAACTACTGTTGAGTCTGGTTATTATGCTGGATAAATAAAATTTGTTAGCAATCAACTCTGGTAATTGCTCTCAACTACCATCAGCCCAAAGTTGTCAAAAATTAAAGTGCGATCGCTATTCAGATAATACCAATCGCACGTAATGCCTCTATTTATTCTCAAACCGACTTTGCTGCATGATTCATTGAACGCTAGCAACTTGCAGATTCTGTAAAATTAAATCTGCTCTTGGCGCAAATCCGTCGCCGTATTCTACTGGATAATTGGTAATTACATAGAAAACTTTGCCATTTTCCTGGCCAAGGTACACATTACCTACTATGTTTTTTCCTTTACTGAAAACAATCTTTTCTCTTGCCCAAGCATAAGGAACTTTTTGAGTTCGATCAACAACTCGCCATCTATTGGATGCAATTAAACCATTCTTAGCATTCACAAAGCTTTTTAACTGTTGGAGAGTTTTTAAATTATTCAGAAAGGCAATGTGGACATATGCGTTCTCATTTTTACTGCCCCCAAAATTAGCAATAAACCTCACTCCTGTTCCTTCACCAGAACTACTTCCTTGAGCAAGAAATTCTTTGTCTGGAAAGTAAGTGGTAAACAAATTGCTGTATTGGTCATAGAGTCTTAGGGTAATAGAAGTTTTTTCTCCTTCAACACTAATAGTGGCAGTTTTAGTGGTTGGTCTATTGCTTGTTGAGTTATAACTGGTTTGGAAGGCTGTAGCTGTAGTTGTAATATTACCTGAAGAGAGTTGATTGGGGAGTGGTGCGGCGCAACCCAAGGATGTTGCTAACAGAATTGCCCCAGTCATAAGATTTCCAAGATGAAGATGCATTTTCCCAGAGACAGAGTGGTTGTTTACAGATAACTGGACTTTGTAACTTAAGTTACAGTTCCTTTAGCTATGATGTGTATTTTTCTCTTAATAGCAAGAAATTTCTTTGGCAGATACAGTTGGGCTATGACCATCCAGTGATAACAATCACAGATGCCCATGATTGAGATCGTCTCTGTACAATTGGCAAACTGCCATAATGCCTCATAACTGAACTCTAGCCGAGTCATTAATAGGGAACACAATATTTGCCGACAGTCTTTTATTAAGGGCTGTCGGCTTTTTGTCTCTGCTTAAGAGCCAATAGGCAGTATTCCAAGAGCTTTTGACAAATTACCAATGACTAACCATAAAATTTCCCCACACATGGTTGATAACTTGACATAGAACTTGCCAGAGCCACAACCAGTTGTGGGGAGAGTTATGATCAAATGAGAAATGTTATGGATTTTGAGCGCTGATATTTAGCACTCACTTTAGTGAACAAAAAGTTCACTACTCGAACCAGCACACACTTTGTATCAAGACATTGCCTGAATAATGTAATCAAAGTATGGTGATGCTTCAGCAGCGTCTTCTGCACTAAGTAAGTCAAGGGAGGCTTTTTTCAGGGAAGTGATAGCTTCTACCATTCCAGGTACGGGAACGCCCAATGAATTGTACATTTCCCGTACACCAATCAAACCAATTTTTTCAATTGGCTCTTTATCGCCAGCGAGTACGCCATAGGTAATCAGGCGCAAATACCAGCCAAAGTCACGAATACAGAGAGAACGCTGACGTTCGCCGTAAGCGTTACCACCAGGAGAGATAAAGTCAGGGCGCTTCTGCCACAATTGTTTGGTTGCTTCCTGAACGATCTTCTTTTCGTTTTCAGCTAGGGTGGCAGCAATCCGTGTCCGCTGTACGCCGGTTTGCAAAAAAGCTTGGATACTTTTCAGTTCGCCACTGCTGGGATAACGCAGTTCATCGTCGGCTTTGAGAATAACTTGGCTAATTACAGTCATGATTATTGCAATCACGCGAAATATTATCTGCTAGTTTAACGAGTCTGAGGTACACAAGTGAAGGGTTACAAGCTGGTATGTATTGAATTGACACGATTGGGCAATGGGAAGTGGAGAAATGAGTGAGATGAGGCAGATAAATCACAACTCTTGACTTTTGACCATTGACTCTTGACAAATGACAAATGACTAATATGATTTGGCAACAAGGCGAATTCATTGAAATTGCGATCGCCGATTTGAGCGATACGGGCGATGGTGTAGGACGGTATAACGATCGCGTAGTTTTTGTACCGGATACTGTACCGGGCGATCGCGTCGAGGTTCGCTTGGTACACGTGAAACCGAAATACGCCCACGGCAAACTTCAGCAATTATTGCAACCATCGCCCCATCGCCAAAGACCAAGTTGCATTGTGGCTGATAAGTGTGGTGGTTGCCAATGGCAGCATATTAATTATGAATTCCAGTTAGCAGCCAAGCGCAATCAAGTTATCCAAGCTTTAGAGCGTATTGGCGGTTTTATGCAACCACCAGTAGACCCAGTACTCGCAGCTACCTCACCTTTGAGCTATCGCAACAAAGCTACATATCCTCTGAGCAAATCTTCAACAGGACAGGTACAAATCGGTTACTACCAAAAAGCCAGCCACCAATTAATTAACTTGAATCAATGCCCAGTACAAGACTCCAGATTAAACCCAATACTTGCTGAGGTAAAGCAAGATATTCAACAGCGGGGTTGGCAAATTTATGATGAACAACGTCACCAAGGGCAAATCCGCCATCTAGGTTTACGTATTGGACGCCGCACTGGGGAAATCTTACTGACTTTGGTTGTCAAGGACTGGAATTTACCAGAAATTGCAACCCAAGCGCAGGAGTGGTTAAAACGCTATCCCCAATTGGTAGGAGTATCATTAAATCGCAATCCTGCTCGTACAAATACTATATTTGGCAGCGAAACTCGTTGCGTTGCTGGTATGCCATACTTGCGAGAAAAATTTGCAGGATTGGAATTTCAGGTACTTCCGGATACGTTTTTTCAGGTTTATACTGAAACAGCGGAGGCGCTGTTAAAGGTGATTCAGTCAGAACTGAATCTCCAAGGGTATGAGGTGTTGGTTGATGCCTACTGCGGTATTGGAACTTTAACGTTGCCTTTGGCGAAACAAGTACGACAAGCTACTGGGCTAGAAGTACAACCAGAGGCAGTGCAACAAGCAATTTTGAATGCCCAACGTAATGGAATTAATAACGTTACTTTCCAAACTGGGGCAGTAGAAAAATTGCTGCCACAGATGGAAAATGCACCAGATGTGGTATTACTTGATCCGCCGCGTAAGGGGTGCGATCGCTCTGTTATGGAAACTTTACGGCAAGTGAAACCATCTCGAATTGTTTACGTCAGCTGTAAAGTAGCTACCCTTGCTCGTGACTTGAAATTGCTTTGCCAAGATGGGCTGTATACTATCAAACGAGTACAACCAGCGGATTTTTTTCCTCAAACCGCTCATGTAGAAGCAGCCGCATTTCTTGTGTTATCACATACAGACGGGGGTTCTGCCACCTTGACAAAAACTCAAATTTGAAATTTGTAGTCTAGTGCATACTAAAAATGCTAAAATTGAATTAAGCTTAAAATAAGTTTGATTTTGTTTAAAAAACTGAAGTTGCATAGACTCTAAAAATCATGAATTAGATTGTTTAAATGGCAAATCGGCCCACAGAAAGAACAGGAGAATGCTACTTCTAAATTCCAGCATTTTTTTAGTTACTAACTGTCTTCGGAGTCTCCTCCCAGCCGTTTTAAATATTAAGCAATCTCAAATCATAGACAGAGTCAATGCTCCCTAGCATTTTCAATATTTAGTTTTAAAGACGCAAGTTTGAAGGCAACATGACCACCTCAACCTTTATCAGGGTGCCTGTAATAGCAAACTGATGTCTAGCTAACTGAAAGCTATGGGGTTTCTCTTGTGATTACCATCTCGCTCCGTCCAGTTGGACGTTATTGGGGCACTATTAGTTTTGCCTCAACTCTCTATCTATGTCCAATCTTAGATTTGCTTTTGGCAGAGATTCCAGCAACATTACAAGCCGAGCTGCGCCTAGGGCTTCAAGAGGCTTTAGTAAACGCAGCAAAACATGGCAATAATCTTGATCCTAGTAAAACAGTAGTAGTGCGTTTTTCGTTAATAGACAATCAATATTGGTGGGTAATATCAGACCAAGGTAGCGGCTTTGCTCCTTCATCGGACTCTGATTGTGATACCGATCCAATAGATTATCTTCCACCAGATGAAGCAGAAAGTGGACGAGGTCTTTGTCTTCTCCACCAAATTTTTGATCAGGTAGAGTGGAATCGCAAAGGTACAGAATTAAGACTTTGTAAACAACTAGAAAATCGTCCTCGATTATCTCTGCGGCGGTGACAAATACAGCAAGTATTAGTGATTGGGTATTGGGTATTTGGAAGAGTTTTTCCTAGTCCCCAGCCCTTAACCGCTGATCCCTAGCCTTTAGTCGCTGATCCCTGATGTCCATGAGTAGGACAAGGGGGAGCAGAAATAGAGCGATCTAACCAACCAGTAGCCTGTTCTAATCTGGCGATAGCCTCCTGTGGCTGATCTTTGAGGAGAAACACAATAGCTGCGGCTGCTTGTTCACGAGCGCGGAAATTGCGGTTAGACTTGAGGCGATGCCAATCGTTAGGGGAAATGCTTAGCCTCTCCATGAGAGCTTGGGCTAATTCCAAAGTGCTAAATTCATTCAGTTGACTGGTTTTAGGCAGCTGGGTAGATTGAGACATGACTCTTAAGTGCTGAGTATTAAGTGCTGAGTGCTGAGTTAGTCTATAGTCTAAATTTTGGTTATTGACTATTGGCAGACTTACATTTAATCATAGTTTAATCCTAGAAAATGAAGCCGCCTAAACAGTTTCCTAATTCTTCATCACAGGAAAATCCGGAACCAGAATTTGAACAAGAACTCGAAGAAGTAGAGCGATCGCTTCTATCTTTAAAAGAACGCTACACTCAAGTGCAAAGCGATCGCGAACAAAAATCACAATTGCAACAACGTCGTCAAGACTTGCAGCAAAATAAAATGCAAACGCCAGAAATCAAAGCAGAGTTAAAGCACATTCAACAGCAGTTGGAAGTGCTAGAACTAAACTTAGAAAGCCAGTTATTTTCTTGGCGTAGCTTTAAGAAACCTTTCTGGCAAGCCGTCCGCTTTGGTGGAATGGGCGTTATCATAGGCTGGATATTAAAGTCCTGTGCTGGTTAAATTATGGTAAATCGACGGATTGCAGAAATATTGCGAAGTGGTCAACCTGATGAGTCCCTCTTAGTTCAAGGCTGGGTGCGGACAAAACGCGAGTCTAAAGGGTTTGCTTTTATCGAAGTCAATGACGGCTCATCACTAGCTAATTTGCAAGTCGTGATTAATCAGGATTTGCCAGATTACGAAGCTATATTGAAAAAATTAAATACAGGTGCTGCGGTCGAAGTAACAGGGGTACTCGTAGCATCTGTTGGTAAAGGACAGCGGATTGAGTTGAAAGCCGAGACGGTGAAAGTCTACGGTGAAGCTGATCCCGATACATATCCTTTGCAAAAGAAACGTCATTCCTTTGAATTTTTGCGCACCATTGGACATTTGCGATCGCGTACAAATTCCTTTGGTGCAGTTTTCCGCGTCAGAAATGCTTGTTCGACAGCAATTCACCAATTTTTCCAAGAAAGAGGCTTTTTGTGGGTACACACACCCATCATTACTGCTAGCGATTGCGAAGGTGCAGGAGAACTATTCAGCGTCACCAGCTTGGATCTGAAAAATATTCCCCGCACAGAATCCCAAGCAGTTGATTACAGCCAAGACTTTTTTGCCAAACCTACATATTTAACAGTCAGCGGCCAGTTAGAAGCGGAAGTCATGGCGATGGCGTTTAGTAACGTCTACACCTTTGGCCCCACCTTCCGCGCGGAAAACTCCAACACCTCCCGCCACCTAGCAGAATTTTGGATGGTTGAGCCAGAAATGGCTTTTTGCGACCTAGAAGGTGATATGGATTTAGCTGAGGCGTTTCTCAAATACATTTTTCAATATGTGTTAGAAAAATGCCCAGAAGACATGGAATTTTTCAATCAACGCATTGACAATACTGTATTAGCAACAGCAGAAAATATTATTAACAATCAATTTGAGCGCTTAACTTATACAGATGCGATCGCACTTTTAGAAAAAGCTGATGTCAAGTTTGATTATCCTGTGAGTTGGGGCTTAGATTTACAATCTGAACACGAACGCTACTTGGCTGAACAACTCTTCAAAAAGCCTGTAATCGTTACAGATTACCCAGCGCAAATTAAAGCTTTTTATATGCGTTTAAGCGATGATGAAAAGACCGTGCGTGCGATGGATATTCTCGCACCAAAAATCGGTGAAATCATTGGCGGTTCCCAACGGGAAGAACGTTTAGAAGTGTTAGAACGCCGCGTAATAGCGCAAGGAATGAAACCAGAGGATTTGTCGTGGTATCTCGATTTGCGCCGTTATGGTACAGTTCCTCATGCTGGTTTTGGCTTGGGTTTTGAACGACTTGTGCAATTTATGACGGGGATGGGAAATATTAGGGATGTAATACCCTTCCCACGTACACCGCAAAATGCTGAGTTTTGACCCAGAAAGTAGCAAATGATGGGAAGGGAACTGGGGCGATCTCTGATCGGTACAGCGCCTTACTTTTAGATGCAAACTCAATTAGTTCCGGTGCGATCGCCAATGTCATTGCTCAAAGAATGGCAACTTGTAAAATCACGCATATATCTGGCTACTTGGGGCTTTTGCACAAATCTCCTCAAGAATGGGAAGCATTGATTGACATTGTGATTGTCCCAGAAATATGGTTTTTTCGAGAGCCGGAATCATTCACGTTGTTGAAGTATTACATATTATCTGAATGGCTAGTAACTAAATCGCAGCGTGTATTGCGGGTTTTGAGTGTACCCTCTGCCACAGGTGAAATTAAACTCAACGAGATTGTCACCAATCCCGTTGGTCTTCAAAACCGTGCGTAACAGTTTCCCGTTACACGGCTCCTCAACGGCGTGATGCTTGTCATGCATACCTGCTGCCATCTCTGGCAGTTTTCTCGTCGTGGCAATGTCTGTGTAGGAGTTGTAAGTTTTTATATACATCCTTTCCACCTTTTGATTTTGGGATGATATGGTCAACTTCCATCACATCGTATTCTCTAAAGTACAGTCCACATTGGGCACATTTCCCTTTTTGACTTTTGAGTAATATAGTTACTCTTAGTGGTAGAAGGGGGTTTTTGCCTTTTCTTTCACTCCAGTAGATTAGGTTTCCATCAAAGGGGAATGCATTTCCTTTTACCTTGGTGTGCCTGACGATTTCCGTTTTGGCATGTTTTATTAAGGTTTCTGTCACTTTCCCCTCTTTGGTTGCTGAAAAAACCCAGTTGTCACCGCCTATTGTGTTCCAGTATCTTTTTGATACCCATCCCTTAGATTTTTGGGGGTGGCGGTGTTTTGCCCAGGCTCGAAGCTTGATGAATACTAGACGGTCAATATCTTGGAAGATTTCTTTGCTTACCACCGTTGAGTAATAATTTGCCCATCCCTTTATTATCGGGTTTAGGTGTCTTATTAGAGCCTCTTGGGGGGCTGATTTGTGGGCATCGATAATCTTACAGATTTCGTCATAGTGTCTTTTAATCGCCTTCGTGCTGGGTTTGATGAGTGTTTTGAACCCTAGTAGATTTCCTCTGACTTTTCCTGTTTGGTACTTCCCTACTGTATATTGCCTAACATTGAACCCTAGGAAGTCAAACCCTTTGGAGTTAATGATATGAGGCTTTTGTAGGGTGTAGACTATTCTGGTTTTACTAGGTTTCAGTTCTAGACCCATGTTTTCTAACCACTCAGATATTTCGGTTTTACATCTTTGGATGACATCGATATCCGGGTGTAGAATTACGAAATCGTCTGCATATCTTATGAAAGATAGTGCGTTTTGATTGTCTCTTTTCTTGCCGGGTAGTGATTCAGCGATTTTTTTAATCGCCTCTTCCATTCCATGTAATGCGATGTTCGCTAGCAAGGGGGATATTACACCACCTTGTGGCGTGCCTTCATCTGTTTCTGACCATTCTCCGTTATCAAATACACCTGATTTTAACCACGCTTTGATTAAGCGGTTTAAGGTTGGGAATGTATTGATTTTGGCTAATAGTGCAGCGTGATTGATTTTATCGAAAGTGGGTAGCCAGCTAGCGAGGTTTCCACTGTTTGGTTCCTTTTCTAACT
>NZ_MTAW01000225.1 GCF_002154725.1 Nostoc sp. 106C
TTGCTCTGTTTAACTTTTCGTTACATATTTAGGAATTTTCCTGCCCACTTACTTAGCTTGCCGAAGTAATTTTTCCGCAATGGGCAAGTTTTCTCTCCGAAACAATACAGGTAGATGTAGTAGTTAGATGAATGTGAAATTAAATAAAAAATATAGGCAATGTTATTAAATCGTACAAAAAGTTTATTTTTCTTGATGTCGGTACTAGTTAGCTGGAATAGCTATTCGATAAATTTGCTTGCATGGGCACAAACAGAAGTCAACAATAACCAAGTATCTTCAACACAAATGAATTTAACTGCGGTGGAAAAAGATCCTCCAAAACGCGGAACACCACCAGGTAAGGAGGGAACAGGAAGCCGAGGTGACTGTATCTATCAGCAGGACAAACCACCACTGACTCATATAGTAGGCGGTAACCAATCTCATTTTTCTGTTAAGGATTATCCGACTATTTGGGTTTATCTTCCTTATAGCGCTCAGGAAGTAACTAACGCAGAATTCTCTTTACAAGATGGAGATACTGAAGTGTATCGCACTCACTTCAACTTACCCAACAAAGCTGGAATTATTGGTATTACTTTACCTTCAAGTATTCCTGCTTTGAAAGTTGACAAAAAGTATCGATGGTATGTTGACGTTAATTGTTCTCCTAATATCTCATCCGATAATTCATCCACACCTGCTTCTTTAACAGGAGTTGTGCAGAGAAAGTTAATATCAGTAGAACTTGAAAGAGATTTAAAAACAGCAAAAACTCCGTTGGAGAAAATTTTTGTTTATGCAAAACATGATATTTGGTATGAAGCCATAACTGAACTGGCTGAATTACGTTTAAATGAGCCAAATAATTCTAGCTTTAAAAAAGTTTGGGTTGAACTTTTAAATACTAAAGCTTTAAGTTTAGCAAATATTTCTGAGGAACCAATAATTGTAAATATAATATTAAATTAATTTAACATCTTGTTAATTTTACTGTTTTGTTGTAACTAAAATATAATTAAAAATCACTACAACCAATTGCCCACTAAAATAAATGTAGACCAATGATAGGGGCGATTATAATCACTGTCGGTATATTGTTGCAAAAATGCAAGTTGAGTATTTCTTAAAGCCTCTGCTTTTGTAATTTTACTACGATTTAGTTCTTGGTAAAACTTAATCATAAATTCGGCAGTAGAAGCATCGTTAATTTGCCATAAACTAGCTATAGTAGTGCGGGCACCTGCGCGAATTGCTACCCCTGCTAATCCTAGAGCGGCTCGATTGTCTCCAGTTGCTGTTTCACAAGCACTCAAAATTAGTAATTCAATTGGATTAGTACTTCTTTTATAATTCAAACGCAGTAAGTTATCTAAGTCTTTAACTTTGATACGTTCTCTCCAATCAAGAATATAAGTTTGCTCGGGGTTAGAGCTAAACTTACCATGAGTTGCTAAGTGCAGGATATTAAAAGGTGTTTTATTAATCTGAACTTGAACATTTTGCTTGATAAAATCCCGATTTTCTAGTATGTGATTGTGTCGCATATTTTTTTGAATTCCTGATAATTCTATCGCTACATTATCAATCGCACCTAATCCTTCTTTTTTGAAGCTGGGAGCGTCAGTTGCGCCGCCAATTAAGACATTAAGTGCTTCCCTCCGCAGCGGTTTAGCTTCAAGTAGCTGCAATGAAGGGACGACACTCACAGCATACCTTTCGACCAAATATTTTTGTCCATCATGCAAAACTGCCATTGGTAGATTTCGCAATGAACCATCAAGGACAAATACTAAGGTTTTAATCTGGCTTTGCTCTCGCGTTTTGGTGGTTTCAAGTTCATCTGCAAAAGGTTTAATTAACCATTCATATATCTTTTGTGCTTCTTTTTTGATCTTACCTAAACTGGTACTACGCTGCTTGAGAGAATTTTGCAATCTTTGGACTACTGCATCAACTTGGGTTTCGGAAATATTGGCATGGGCATAGTGACGTAAATTATCCGAGCCTGGTAATTTCACAATTACTTCTAATCGATTTGGTAAGATAATTGGGTAAATAACGGCTGCCGTTTGGTCTAATTGGTCAATATTTACCTGTTTGGCCTGGGCACAAGCATCACCAAAAAAGTTGTCTAATTCTGCTAGTTGCAGTGCTTCCATTACTTGACGCGCTTGAATGAGATGATCTCTACTTGCTTGTGGTGAACGCAAGAGTAAATCAACTAATTGTCGATATACTGGTTCCGCACTTTCTTTAAAGTCAAACTGAACTTCTGGATTGAGAGCAACTAAATCACTGCGTAAATTGCTTAGGTTTTTAAAAGCTTCGGTGTAATATTTAATAGCTTCATTAGTAGCATTTTCTGCCTGAAGCAATCGCCCCATCTGCCATTGCCATTGATAGCTGATATCAGATGCATTAATTGCTTGAGCAATGACTAAGGCAGACTGAGTATTTTTTTTGGCATTTGACCAATCTTCAGCTTTTTCATACATAGCACCAAGAGTGCCAAGAGCGTAGGATTGTGCCCGTTGATCGCCTAAATTTCTAGCTTGCTCAACTCCTGTTTCTAGGATTTGTACAATCTCTGGATTATTGCTTGTTTTCTCCATTTTCAGCAAACTTTTAGCAAAGTTGACACGAGCATAAATAGATACTCGATTTGCTGATAATTGATTAAGGTCAGCTTTGATTTGTGCAATTACAGGTGAAGCCAAGGCAAATTCCTGAGTCTCAATGACTACTGCTAGATAATTAAGTTGTGCCTGAATTTTGGTTGTGGATAAAGTGGCTATCCCAATGGCTTGTTGATAGCACTCTAAAGCTTTTTGCCTGTATTGTTCAGTGCGTTGTGAATTTTTGAATTCTGCGGTTCTTTTGGCGATCGCTAATTCTGTATTTCCTAAATTGAGCAAAGCTGTACTTTCTTCTTGGGGTAAATGCAATTTTTGAGCGATAGCCAAACTCTGGCTTAAAATTTCCGCAGATTTGTCTAAATCGCTATTAAATCGGCGGATATTACCAATATTGAGCAAGCCAGTTGCTTTGAGTGAAGAGTCCGGTTGTTGATAAAGCTGTTGTTCTATTTGCGTTAACAGTTTCTCGGCGCGACGGTAAAGTCCTAAAGCTTGTAATGCTAAAGCTTGATTGATCTGGATGCCGATAATACTAGCGCGATCGCCTGATACAATATACGATTTTTCAGCTTTCTCCCAGCTGATAACAGCAGCTTCAGTTTGCCCCTGTGCCAATTGCCAATGCCCTAAACTATTCCATACTTGGGCATGAATGCGGCTGAAATCTCTGTCAGATGGTAATTTGTCTAATAAATTCAAACTATTGTCAAGTGCTGCCTTTGCTTGTTGCCAATGCCCCAGCTTTTGCTGAACTAGAGATAGTAAACTTAATGCTTGAGCTTGATGAGGTATGTCTGCTGAAGCTTGATATATTTGTAGTGCTTGTTGTAAAAGTTGTGCGGCGGCAGAAAATTGTCCAGCATCGTAATATTGTTTCGCAGATTGTATGAGCGATACAGCTGATGCAGGTTGAATTTGGCTTGGGGGATTTTGGGCAATGACAGGAAATAGTATTGGCATACCCAGGCTAAAGATTAACCCCAATATCCCTAGTAGAATTAATTTCAACAAAGGTTTCATGAGTTCCCCCTGAGCATCTGGCAGTCTTGGGGATGCAGCCAAGTACCTTTAGGTGTCACCGTTACTGGTTGAGCCGTAAGTATCACATTACCATTTGTGTTTTTTACCCAACCTTGAGCTTCAATAATTTTTAGAGATGCAGGTTGTTGCTGGCGGGATGAGTTATGAGGTGTTGATGTTGGTTGAGTTTGATGCGGTGAGATTAACCAATCTTCCCAAGCTGTATTTGCGCTGATTGTGTCATAGGGGGAAGGGGGTAAACCACCTCTACCAGTCATAATAAATTCACTACCTTGAGCTGCAACGCAGAGATTCTGGTTGATTAATCCGGAGACATCGACAATATTTAGTGGTAATTCTGCTAACCCTTTGCTGGGGTCAGTATCAGGTCTGTTGAGATTTATCTCACCATTTAATGAAGGGTTAGTTTGAGAGATTGCAGTGATGTCACTTGTGGTTAACTGACTGGGATCTAGTTTTGTGGGGTCATTTGTTTGCAGTAATCCCTCAAGTTCTTGACGACTGCGAGGCTGTATTCCAAAGATGCCAGCAGCATTGATAGTAACTTTACCACCGCTACCTTGAAAAGCATTGGCGGTAATATCGCTGTTTTCATTCGGTGCAGCAACAATAAAGCCTTTGGGTGCATTGATGATAATATTGCCACCATTGCCATCAGTTTGCGCAATCCCCGCATTAGTAGAAATTTTGGTCTCTCGACGCAGCAGCAATAAATTTTCTAGTTTGAAGTTGATATTACCACCAGTATTACTGGCAGTTTCGGCAGAAATAGCAGATTTATTGTTGAGGGTGAGGGAACTAGCCTGAATGTCGATATTTCCACCCTTACCATTGCCTTGGTTATCTACTATGATAGCTGCTCCATTTTGTAGGACAACTTTCCCATCAGTGACAAGATTTATATTCCCAGCATCCCCTTGACTACCAGGGACTGTACTAGCAGCAATTCCAGCACCATTAGTTAGAGATAGTGATTTTGCAATAATTTCGATGTTTCCACCGTTACCTATGGCTGGAATGATTGTATTACCCCTGACTTCTCCCACTGAACTAGCTGCGCCACTGCTACCAAGAATATATCCTCCGTCAAAAGAGACGCGATCGCTCACTACAATTTTGATATTGCCTGCATCCCCTTTCTCAAAGGTATTAGCTGTCAATTGCGCGCCATTTCTCAAATCCAGTGATGCTGCTTGGATATAAATATCTCCCCCCTTACCTTCACCGTCAGTTCCGACTGCGGTAAAAATTCCCGTGAAGTTGTTAACGTCGCTGGTACTTACTGCATCGAAATCAACGCGATCGCGGACTTGAATGATGACATTACCAGCATTTCCCTGACTACGGGTATTAGTTTGCAGGCGAGCGCCATTAGTTAAGGAGAAAGAACCTGCTGTTATGTTGATATCTCCAGCATTACCCTTTGCACCTGGTCTGACATTGCTCAAAATCCCAGTTGGATTTCCTTCATTATCCATGCCATCGGAGGCAACGCGATCGCGAACTTGAACCGTGATATTACCTGCATTTCCCTGTCCATAGGTTTCTGCGATCAATTCAGCGCCATCGGTCAAAAACAATGAGCCAGCTTGAATTGTAATGTTACCACCATTACCAATGGCATTGGATTCGACAGTATTGAAAATAGTACTAAGACCTGATAGCGAAACTGTCTCAGAGGTAATGTTTATATCACCTGCTTGACTGTTAACTGTTCCCAAACCTTCGTTAATTCCAGCAAATAAAATGCTGTTTCCTGACATAGTGAAGTTTTGGGCATTGATAAAAATACTCCCACCCTTATCAGCAGTTCCGGCTTCTATACTTCCATCAATAATAGAAACATCAGTCTTTTGGATATTTTCAGGGAAACTGAGATTTAGTTTCTCACCATCAACATTCAGTCCTACTGTTCCCGAACCAGCGATTCCCGCCAATTCTACTCGACCACCTTCAGTATTTAATCTGCCTCCGTTGAGAATTACATCTCCTCCCAAAAGTATTAAGCTACGACCATCCAGAACCCGCAAACCAAATACCCTAGAGCCGGCTTGGTTAAATCCGGATTGTGCGATTGATATGTTTTCAATCTTCCCTGGCTGAATTTGGTTGAAGAAAAATGCAGAAGGATTGACTGTGAGTAGTAAGGGAACTTCAGGATTAGTTGCACTGAAAAAACCTTGTTCCCCAAACTTAATCGCATTCGCTGTACTCGCTACAAATGAACCTCCCAAATCTAAGCGTGCATTCTGCCCAAAAATTATACCGTTGGGATTCATCAAAAATAAATTTGCACTGCCATTGACACCCAAGGTTCCTAGAATATTCGAGGGGTTATTACCTGTAACTCGACTGAGGATATTATTTATCCCCGCAGGATTTGCGAAATATACTCGCTGTCCCTCTTGGATATTGAATTCATGAAAACTGTGAAACAGATTACTACCTCTGATTGCACCGCCATCAATTTGGTCAGCAGCAGTGCCTTGAATATGGACATTAGGCGTAATAATTGAACGTTCGTTACCTAAAGTCTCATCAGGGGTGATTTGGGCAAGGACGCTAATGTGAGAGAATGCGATCGCCAATCCGCCCACAAATCCGAATATTCTAGTATATAATATTGATATATTAACAGCACTATATCTGCATAATAAAAAAATATTTTTACGTATTTTCATCACTTTCCTGTTGATTATTATATAAAAGCTAAAAGTTTTTAAGCTATTCTCTTTTATTCCTGATTGCCAAATTTTGTATATCTATAAATAACTAAAGTACTTTCAACAGCCACCAAGGCTAAAACTGAAGAATATAAAGGTATCCAACCTCCATTAAAAGTTAGTAAGCTCCAAGAAGTTGCATATAAAATACCAAAAGCTATTCCACTCCCTAGTAAAATTAGGCGCACTGATAACAAACGCCAAGCTACCAAACCACCGATTAACGACCAACTCCAAATCCACATCGTTTCCACTGGTTTTGACCAAGTCCAAATCAACGGTCGTTGATCCAATACCGTACTAAGAATTTGACTAACCATCTGTGCTTGAATTTCCACACCTGTGATAGTTTTTAGTGGAAAATAACCACCACTGTAGGGTGTACGCCAATTATGGTCATTGAAACTGGGGTCTACAGTCCCAATAATCACAATGCGATTTTTGGCGATATCAAGATTAAATTGATTGCTCAGGATTTGTTGTAAAGTAACTGTTTCGGCAATTTGTTTTGAGGCACGATAGTTGAGTAATATTTGATGCCCGCTAGCATTAATATTATGGTAACCACCTGAATTTACTGTTAAAGTTTTAAATTCTGCTTTTCCCAATTTTAAGTAATTATCTGTTGTAAAATCTGGTTGAATTCCTGTTTCTGCTAAGTAAGCAACCGCTAGCTTCCAAGCAAAAGAATATTTGCTTTTACAAGGGGATGCAGAATCTACAGCTAATATTTGCCGCCGGAGAATACCATCAAAATCAAGTTCTATATTATTAAAGCCTTGACTGTTTTTTGAAGCTTCTGGAGGAGGTTTAATCCCAGGGTTTCCATAGTGACAAATAATCAAGAGATTATTGCTATTTTTTATCTTTTCAGCTAAATTTTTGTATTCTGTGCCTAAAGGAGTTTCTCGATAGATATCTAAACCAATGGCTCGCGGTTTTAACTGTTCTAGTTTTGTGAGTAATTGTGCAAAAGAACGCTCAGATAAAGAAGCAGCTTTGCGTTCTGTAATCGGTTGGGACTGGACATCTGCTTCTGTGATGGTAACTAATAATAACCGTGGATCTCTACCTTCATCAGGTCGCGATCGCATCAGTTGATCGTAAGCTTGTAGTTCCCACGCTTGTAAAAAACCTAGGGTTCTAATGCCAATAATTATACAGGTAATTGCTAAACTCGTGACAGCGACTTGCCAGAATGGCAGTGCATTTTGTGGATAATTTTGCTGATTTAATTGCTTTTCTAACCAATTTAAATCAAAAACTATTTTATATATCTGATTTTTAACAATTAATTTCCTATGGTGCAGGTTTACTAAGCCGGAAAGACGTAATTCTAGGTACGCATCAGCATTACTAGCGGCTATTTTTCCATGTTGCAAAATCTTTTTATACAATAACAGCAACGATGTGCTGGAACGGGAATTTCGCAAAATGCGATCGCGAATTGTCCGCAAGTGCTCCGGTTCGTCTTGAGATTCCCAATTCTCAATGATGCGTTTTCTCACTAAATGTTTGATAGATTGAGGCGTTTGCACTTCCGATTCTTGGGAAATCAACCAACAAAGTTTTTGGGTTAAAAATGGCTGTCCTCCAGTCCAATACAGCACTTCTTGAAAAACAGCTTCAGGATTACTGGCTTTTTTCACCAAACCCTGTACCAAACTCATACTTTCGTGCAGTTGCAACCCTTTTAATTCAATAGCTCGACCAATATTAAAGGGTGTTGCATTGTCATCTTGAATTAAATCTGCTGGTGTTGCTACACCTAATAATGCAAAAGTAAGTCTTTTATATTCTGGGTTGCTTGCTCTTTTATCGTAGCAATGACGAATCAAAGCAAAAAATTCATCTGTAGGAAAGTTTAAACTCAGAACGCTATCAATTTCATCAATAAAAATGACAATTTTTTGCTGAATTTGCGTTAGCAATACATTTTCAATAAATCCACTCAAGCGTTGCACAGGCGATAAATCTTCCCTTTCCCGCAACCAACTACGACGGTTTACCTGTAGCTCACATCCACTGATTAATTCTTGAATAATCCCACCATACCATTGCGATGCTGTAATTTGTTGGCTACCAATCCCGCTTAATTCAATTTCGACACAATTAATATTTTGTGCTTGTAATTTGCACATTATTCTAATTCGCAAGCTAGATTTACCCATTTGTCGGGAATTGAGAACATAACAATATTCTCCAGCTAATAAAGCATTGTACAGTTCGTGGTCTGCTTCACGAACAATATAGGTAGGCGCGTCAGGAGGTAGACTTCCTCCTGCTTGATATTTGTAGTTGGATAGAGAATCATTGCTTTTGGAGCCGTCATTAGTCATGGGTTATTGGTAAGGGTTTTCAGCATTTTTGTATTTATCAATTTGGATAAGTAAATAGACCCGATTAAACCGAACTATGTAAAGTTTTGTAGAAGAATGGTTAAAGCTTAAGGTCTTCCCTTATAACCTTTACCCTTCTCGATATAGTTATGTTTACTTTCATCGATCTACTTATGTGTATTCTTGCATACTTACTGAAGTCAACCGTATTATCGAATATTTAACTCAAAAAAACTACAAATTATCTGTTTACCTAAATTTAACTGAAGTTACCTGAATTTACCTGAAACAGCTAATTTTAATCAACTGAAAACATAACTGATTTTGACTCAACTATTCAACAAAATTATCAAACATACTATCAATAAGTAAGCAAATTTAACTTACTTTCTAAACATTAAGAACTTTTATCAAGGAGAAAAATCATGTCACAACAAGATATCATTCGTGCTTGGAAAAATAGAGAATATCGCGAAAGTCTAAGTGAAGAACAACGCTCTCAACTGCCAGAAAATCCAGCAGGTATTGCTGATTTATCAGATGAAGTTTTAGAAACTATTGCAGGAGGTATGATGGCTAGGGATGGTGGCGGTGGCGGTACAGGATGCGGTACAGGTGGTAACTGCTCGAGATGTAACCCATGTAGTGCTCCAAAGTAATAGTTAATGCTAGTCAGACAATTATCTGCTCAGTTGAATAGTTAAAACTTGTTTCCTAGGAATATAAACTTTAACCGAATCGTTACAGGATAAAATTATCAATATCTTGAGATTCGGTGAGCGAGCAAAAGGTCAAAGGGAGCCAAGAGAAGTTATTATCACTTCTCTTCTCCTCTTATTTGTAGAATATTTAAAACTTTCTCTCTTATTTTGCAGGAGCCAGTCAACGTGAATCGAGAATACTTTCAAGCTGCTGCTTGGTATGGTGCAATGGATTTAAAGGAAAGGATTGCATCGCTCTCTGTGGTAGGAAATCAAAATCAGCAGGTAAATCTGCATTTAGCTCAAAATCGTATGCAGCGATGGCGTAATCAAGATCCCTTTCTCAAAAAATATTACTTTGCCGAACGCTTGACGCTAGATGGGATTGATGAAGAAACATTTGTATTACTTCTGGGTGAACCGATTGCAGCAGTACAAGAACGTTTCCATGAAACTCCGTCTTGGTTAAAACAAATTTTTGAAGCATTTGAAAATGCTTCTAGTTTTGAGCCACTTCATCTTCCAACTGCAACGCAAAATGTAGAAACTAATTCATTTATATATTTAATTGAACCGCTAATATGCCAAGGTTTAAATCATTTATCTGAAGGTATCCAGAATCTAAGTCAGCAGCATTCAGAACTGCCTTTTGAAGAAGAGATAGTTACAGAAATATTTTTAACAAATTTGACAATACAGTTGCGCCAAATTTTAAACCGCACTCTAGCTTTAGAACTAAATGTAGCTCGACTGCAAGGATTACTTACAGGGGATACATCTCAAGAGCGATTTCACAGTTTTGTAGAGCGTTTGCGTCAGCGAGATGTTGCCCTTTCTATTTTGCAAGAATATCCGGTTTTAGCTCGCCAAACTACTATTTGTATAAATCATTGGCTGACATTTAGTTTGGAATTTCTGCAACATTTATGTGCAGATTGGCAGAAAATCCGAGCTAAATTTAGTCCCGAACAAGAGCTTGGTTTATTAGTAGAGTTAAAGGGCGGCGCTGGGGATAGTCATAGAAGCGGGCGTTCTGTTCTGATTGCCAAATTTAGTTCAGGTTTGCAATTAGTTTATAAGCCGAGATCCTTGGCAATAGATGTCCATTTTCAAGAACTCCTAATTTGGCTGAATGCACGTGGCAATCATCCACCTTTTGGTATTTTAAAACTTATAGATTGTGGCGAATACGGTTGGGTCGAGTTTGTGAAACCCCAAACCTGTAAAACTCCAGCAGAAATTCAGCGTTTTTATCAGCGTCAGGGAGGCTACCTAGCTTTACTTTATGCCCTGCAAGCAACTGATTTTCATTCTGAGAATTTAATTGCTGCTGGCGAACATCCAATTTTGGTTGACTTAGAAGCTTTGTTCCATCCCAAAATAGGTAAAACGAATGACTCTAAAGCCAATGTTGTCGCTAGCGATAAAATGGCTGACTCCGTTTTAGGTATAGGTTTACTACCGCAGCGTGTTTGGGGTAACGATCGCACTGAAGGCATCGATTTGAGTGGTTTAGGCTCAAAACAAGGGCAACTCACTCCGCATCAGCTTCCTTATTGGGAAGGTACGGGAACTGATGAGATGCGGCTGATACATAAGCGGCTAGAAATGCCGCCAGATGGGAATTTACCGACGTTGAATGGCTCTAATGTTAATTTACTCGACTATACAGCAGAAATTCTGGCTGGATTTACCAATATCTATCAGTTACTCGTTAAATATCGACAAGAGTTACTCGCAAAACCAGGCCCGATCGCAGCATTTGCTGAGGATGAAGTTAGAGTTATTCTCAATCTCACCCGCACCTATAGCTTATTGTTAGATGAAAGCTTTCATCCTGATCGCTTGCGAGATGCCCTAGAACGCGATCGCCATTTTGATTTACTCTGGCTTCAGGTGCAGCATGAACCTTTATTAAAGCAAGCATTGGCCGTAGAGCGTGAAGACTTACTACGTGGCGATATTCCTCTATTCGTGACGCGCCCCAACTCCCGGTATATTTGGGGTAGTTGTGGACAGTGTCTCACTAATTTTGTAGAAGAAGCCAGTATCGATACAGTCTACCGTCGCTTAGAAAAGTTGAGCGACTTGGATATGGCACAACAGCAATGGTTTATCCGTGCTTCTTTGGCAACAGTGCATCTGGGATTATCTGACACTACTTTTCCCGCCTACGCGATCGCACAACCACAGACAATAGTAAACCGCGATCGACTATTAGCTGCGGCTCGTGACATTGGCGATCGCTTAGATTTCTTAGCAGTACGTGGTGACAAAGATGCTTCCTGGATTGGTTTAATGCTCGAGCACGAGCGTCAATGGTCACTGGTATCTTTGAGAATAGATTTATATGATGGTTTGCCGGGTGTCATTTTATTCTTAGCTCATCTTGGTGCTGTGACAGGCGAGCAACGTTACACAAATCTCGCACAAGCGGCGCTAACAACAATGCGCTATCAAGTGGAAAAGTTTCGCGCAGAGATCAAATCTGTTGGTGCTTTTGGTGGATGGGGAGGCATAATTTATACTTTTACACATTTGGGTGTGTTGTGGCATCAACCAGAACTATTAACTGAAGCCCAAAATATAGTTAACCATCTCCCCAATCTCATTGAGCAAGATGAGGAATTTGATCTCATCAGCGGTGCAGCTGGATGTATTGTGAGCTTGTTAGGGTTATATCGCTGTCAACCAAACGATACTATCCTTGCTGTCGCCATCCAATGTGGCAATCGACTGCTTGCCCGTGCTGAAAAAATGCCTCGTGGCATTGGTTGGAGATGGAAAAATCAGATGTTTGAGGAAAAACCACTCACAGGTTTTTCGCATGGTGTAGCTGGGATAGCTTCGGCGCTGTTGGAGTTGGGATCAATCAGCAAAGAGCAACGTTTTAGGAATGCGGCTAAAGCTGCCCTGGAATACGAAAGCAGTCTTTTTCTCCCGGAAGTAGGAAATTGGTTAGATTTACGTAATTTTACTACTACCGTCTTAGCAGAAAAAGACAATCAGGCTATGTGTATGTGTACTTGGTGTCATGGTGCGCCAGGAATTGGTTTAGCTCGCCTACGCAGTCTTCCTTATCTTGATGATGCCAAAATCAGATCGGAAATCAACACTGCTTTGAAAACTACTGTAGCTGAGGGATTTGGCAATAATCACTCTTTATGCCACGGTGATTTAGGTAATTTGGAATTGCTTTTACAAGCTAGTCTCACTCTCGATCAGTCCCAATGGCAACCTCAAGTTGAGCGCTTTGCGGCAATTATTCTCGAAAGTATTAATCAACATGGTTGGCTTTGTGGCGTTCCTTCTGGCATCGAGACTCCTGGGTTAATGACTGGACTCGCAGGTATTGGTTATGGATTGCTCCGTTTAGCAGCGCCAGATCAAGTTCCTTCAGTTTTATTGTTGGAATCTCCAAAGCTAGACAGTGCAAACTCAAACCACTTAACACCAGAAAAAGCGCAGATTTTGCTCACTCTTAATACTACGAGGAAAAGGTGAAAGGGTAAGGGTTAAAAGTTTTTTCTTGACCTTTTGCCGTTCCCTGTTTCCCCCTTAACCCACCAGTATTGCGATCGCAGTTGCATCAGTGACTAAATATAAGGTAACTGTCAAAGCCCCAGCAACCATCCGTCCGGCTGGGGAATTGCGGATTGTTCAGGCTGCTACGGCAGGCACAATTACTCACATCGCCGTCAAGAAAAACCAAGTTGTTAAAACAGGAGATGTGATTGCCACTATCGATAACTCCCGCTTGCAAACGCGAAAAAGTCAACTGCAAAGTAATATCTAGCAAGCACAACTGCAACTTGTGCAAATAAACGCTCAGATAAATGCCTCATCCAGCCAAATCAGAGCCGAAAGCGATCGCATTAACAGTGTTATTGTCTCCGCGAATGCAGATTTGCGCGGACATCGCCGCATATATCAAGAAAAGCAAATTACTACTATTACGGAAGTTCAAGAAGCCAATGCCAACGTCAAGATAGCCCAAGAAGAATTGCAAGTAGCGCAGGTGGAGTTAAAATCAGCATCTGCAAACTTAAGGGTAACAGAGTCTGCTTTGGCAGCAGCAAGGACAAAGAATTTTGAATTTTGGATGTTGAATTTTACTACTCAGCCTTCAGATTTTATTCTGCAATCTTATATTGTTCTCTGTTCATTATTGGAAAACTTCAGTTTAGACTGGGACTAGGTTTAAATATCATAGCTACATAAGCAGAAATACTAACAAAATAACCGTTATGAAACACCATATAATTGCAACTAGTCTGCTTTTTCTTATTCTGAGTGTTTTGCAATCTAGACTCTGTAAAAAATTCTAAAATTCAGCGTCTAACCCATGAGAAAAATGTCAAATTCCTTATAGTTTCTTACATCTAAAAGCCCCTAATTTAATACCAATTTGTAATTCTTAATTACAAATGACGAATGACAAACTAGTATTATTTATCCAGCAAGCGTATGCGGAAATACTGACGATATAAATGACAGCGAATCTCTACCAAATTACCAGAAAGTTTCACCAATCCCATACTTTGTAACTGATAAGCTAATATCGGCTCTAATACCACAGGAATAGTAGAATTAACAACTTTTTTAAAAGCAACAGCTAATTCTGGATGTTCTTGTAAATTTAACCAATGTTCGCGGAGATGATGTGCATAAATACCAGTTTCTGTAGTTCCTTCTGTTAATATCTGTTGTAGGGTAATATTAGGATGAGTTTTCAAGTAAGAAAAAGCCATTTCTAATAAATAAGGATGTCCTCCTACTAAATTCATCAAAGAATCTATAATATTGGCATCTAAATTAATATTAAGTTGATGTTGCTGGGCTAAATCTTGAACTTGCTCATGGGTAAATTCCGCTAGTTCTAGAGGTAATCCTACATTAAAGGGAGATTGATGAATATTTAGTCGAATATAAACATCAGTAGAATGTATTATTACCAATCTTAATTTCTTCCAAATTTGCCTACTTCTTGCTTTTTCATACCAAGAACGCAACAATCCAAAAAAATCTTCGTAAATGTTTGGATAGGGAAAGAGTAAATCAACATTATCTAAGCATAAAACAAGAGGACTATCAGTAGCAACTAATATATATTCTTCAAAGTAAGTAGTGCAACTTACTTTTGCTCCTATACCCTCTTCATCCCAATATTGATCTAGCTCACTGGGTAATCCCAGTTCTCGACTAATATTACTACAAAACCAGCGCAGGAATTTATTAAGTTGAGTAAAATGGCTATTTCTATCTGCTAGTTCAAAGCTTAAAATAACGCTGCGATAACTTTGTTGGTCTAACTGATTTACAACATGAATTATAAATGATGTTTTTCCCATCAAACTAGGAGCTTTAATTCTAATCAGAGAACCAGGTTGTAAAAGATGTTTATAACAAATTTCTTCTATCTCAGTTCGTCTAACGTAAATCTCATTACTTAATTCGTTGGAAGATTCTTTTTTGCTTGATGAATGAATATTATTTGGGTTATCTAGATTATTTGGTATTAGCAAATTTTGTCCGTCTTCATCCTGAGACTTAACAAAATATGTACTCAAATCAGTAAATATTAATTGTTCCCATTGGCGTTTTAGTGATTCTTTGAAATTACTTTTTTTTACTTTTTCTCCTAAAGCTTCACTCAGTATTTTCCATAGTTTTGGTGCAACATCCTGACTGATATAAGTAGTTGCATACTGATTTTTAGCAGCTATTTCATCATATTCTTGTCGCTGCCATGCACCTTTAATAATGATTATCTCAACATCTGTTAAATTTCTATTTAATTTATAAAAAACTGCTCGATTCGCAACTTTTATGGCTTCCTCTAAGCAGAAATTTCTCATAATAATTTCGATTTTAATTATTTGGTATAATTTCTCCTATACAACAAATTTTAGATTCGGAAGCTGCAATATTAGCAATTTGTAAACAATTTTTATTAATAATCTAATCGGCACTTAAAGCTAATTCATAAAGAAAATCTAAAGGCAACTAAATCTGCGGTGACTAAAGTTATAGGCTAAATTGAGTGTGTGAAGCCGCAGATATTGTCTTAGTTGATGATAATTTTGCAACTATCGTCATCGCCATTGAGCAAGGAAGGGCAGTTTATCAAAATATCCGCAAGTTTATTACTTACATTTTGGAATCAAATATGGCAGAGTTTATCCCATTTTTGGCAATGGTATTTTTAAAAGTACCTCCAGCTTTAGTAATTCTGCAAATCTTGGATCGTAAGTTGAAAATCAGTATACTTGTTCAGTCTGTCGTGATGGAAATCAAGCCGCTCAAAAGATGATCGACGAAGTATTTGCGAGATGCGATCGCAAATGGCGTGGAGTAGGCGAAATACCTGAAAGCGGGCTAAAGCTTCGTCACAAATATATGATATTCGACGCACAAAAACGTTATGGCGCAAAAAGCTGTTAAGCAACGGAGGAATCAGACGTACCGGAAAAGAAGTCTATGTTTGAGCGAGATAATCACGATTCTGGTTGCTTTCCATATACTAGCGCTGAAGTAACGGACTGGAGTTTAGACTAAGCCATCCAAAAAGACCCAGCAGTGCTGAGTTAATGAGA
>NZ_MTAW01000228.1 GCF_002154725.1 Nostoc sp. 106C
TATCCACCATCAGCCCTTATTAGCTTGACCACTAACAATTGCTGTCTGTTTTGTCATCCGTCAGTTCTGATTCCTCATCAATGACTTGTGACTACCTACTTTTTTCGCATTACTATGCAGTTTTCAAGGTTCTGGCTGGTTCTGATTCCAGCAGGTTGACTCTTTTTTCGTCAATTGCTGAATTCCTCTATCCCAAATAATAATTTCAGACTTCGATCAATCAAACCGAATCATACTTTGAAAGCTTTCAACCAATCTCGACCGACCTAGGATAGACCGACTCAATATCTATTTAACTGTATGTTTTTCGATA
>NZ_MTAW01000229.1 GCF_002154725.1 Nostoc sp. 106C
ACTCTGCTCGTGGGACAAAACACTCAATCAGGTCCAGGAGGTAGTTCCACAACTTCCACGGTAGCAAGACAAGTACTCGATACTAGTGCGATTCACTTGATTGCATTAGGTGGACACTAAATATTACAAAAACTTCAGCAGAGGTGAGACTCAAACACAATCAATCATCAATAAACCTCTGCTTTTAAATCAGTAAAAACTTACCAATATAGGAGTCAAAATCATGTCAGTTGAAAATCAAGCCGCTATCGAATTGTCAGAACAAGAATTAGATGTAGTTGCAGGTGGTAATGGTACTGATTTCCTGT